>CADBKQ010000004.1 GCA_902795275.1 uncultured Eubacteriales bacterium
CGCGGATCACGAATACTCAGCCTTCACTGCCTCATCACTCAAGGTGATGCTACAGATTATAGACGATCTGAGCGAAGAAATCAAGAGGGTGGAAGCGCAACTTGTGGAAATGGTGATGAAAAATGAGGATGTGGAACTGCTGATGACGATTCCCGGGGTAGGGATCAATACGGCGACTACAATCGCTGCCTACACGGAAAACCTGGAAAGATTCGATGGAAACTACAAGCGGTTTGCATCCTATATCGGGATCGTGCCCAGCGTCCACAATTCCAATGAAACAAAGCATCTTGGAAGGATCACGAAGCACGGTCCTCAGGAATTGCGCACAGCGTTTGTCCAGGCTGCCCTCGGCATGGTTCGACTAACCAAAGTAACTTCTCAATGGCGACTGATCAAGGACTACCATAGTGATATCTGCATCAGACAGGGCCTTGTATGCCGGTTTGATCAGGAGAGCACCCAGTGCCATTCTGGAGTCGATCGCTCTCTGGCCTTTCTTGCTTCTGAAGTTATTGGCATACTTCAGATCGAACTCCCGCTCAAGCGGCAATGAACCGAACATTTCCGGCGATTCCAGCATGGAAACCTGTCCTGTATGCCGTTTGTACATTTTGAGCCCTCCCGTAGGTGCAAGGTTTTTAGCGTGTATCCCTCGTTTTCTTTGCATCTATTATATCATGTATCGGGCTCTGGATGTTGTATTCTCTATGTTTTGGGTGCTTTCAGGAGACACTACCATAGGAAGAAGGATGATAAGGGTTCCGGCCGCGCCATCATTGCCCTGGCCAGAAAGATTTCCCGAATCGTCTTCGTCATGCTTTCAAAGAGGGAAGCTTTCAATCCAGATTTGATGCAAAACATTGATCAAAACTTTCAACAAACAGCCTAAAACTATTGACTTTTTATAGGAGGATCATCATGCAAATAACCAGAATTCCGGCACATCGAGAAAACGGAAAAACGAGGATAGCGGTGTACTGCCGCATCAGCACCAAAATGGAAGAGCAGGAAGAGAGTCTGGAAACGCAGCAGGCGGCATATACCGATCTCATCAGCCTGCGTTCTGACTGGGAGCTTGTGGGCATCTACTCGGACAGCCTTTCGGGTTTGAGTGCTGAAAAGCGGCCGGAGTTCATGCAGATGATTAGGGATGCGCAGGAAGGGAAGATCGACCGGATTCTCTGCAAGAGCGTATCCCGGTTCTCAAGAAATGTAGCCGAGTGTAAGAAGTACACGGATATGCTGCGGCTCAGGAACGTGACGGTGGAGTTCGAGAAAGAACACCTCAGAACAGACGATCCGACCAGTTCCTTCATCTTCTCCCTGATGTCCGCCATTGCGGAGAACGAGAGCCGGAGCATTTCCGAGAACATCCGCTGGGGATATCAGGAACGCTTCAAGCGCGGCGAGTACAACCTCGGCAATAACCGCATCCTCGGTTACGACTGTGTGGACGGGAAGCTGGTGCCGAACAAGGACGCGGACATCATCCGGCTCATCTACACGCTGTTCCTGCAGGATAGGAACGTGGATGAGATCATCCGGACGCTGACGGATCTCGGAGTGACGAGCAGGAATGGAAAACCGCTCAGCCGCAGCACCATCCTGTACATTCTGAATAATGAAACCTACAAGGGCGATAAGCTGCTCCAGAAGCAGCCGCCGAAGAACTTCATCACAAAGAAGCCAGACCCGGACGCAAAGTACGAGAGCAACTACCTGGAAAATGACCATGAAGCGATCGTGGAACGGGATGTGTGGGACGCGGCAGCAGCCAAGTTGAAAAAGAATAAGGAACTCACAGAAGTGGTTGGTCACAGAGGTGGTCAGCCACATTTTTTATATGGGAAAGTCTTCTGCGGTGAATGCGGAGCCCCGATGACCAGGAGGACAGTTAACGGCCCTGGCGGAGGAAAAATAAAGATTTGGGTCTGCCGGGAGAAGCGGAAAGGCTCTGGCTGTTGGTGCCGGAACGTGAAGGAAGAGGAACTGCTGAAATATGAAAAGGCGGCAAGGATCGTTATTAAACTCGATGGGGTCGATGCTGAGTAATTGCCCACCTGCTTTGCTTTCAGGGTGGGCTTTTTTGTCGTTTGTAGCGGCAATCACATGAAATGAACTGACGCTAATAACAACAAAAATTGAAGTTAATGGCTCTTATTCAAAAAGATTTCACACAAAATCGCAACAAAACTATTGATTCTTGGTGCTGTAATTGCTACAATAAGCATGTTCCGCATTTTGTTGGATTGACGCTATCAGCAACAGGAGGCAGTAATGAAGCATCTATCACTCAAACTACTATCTGAAATCGTGGTCAGCAGGAGAAAGACTCTCAAACTATCTCAGACTGCTCTTTCGGAGAAAGCAAATATAAACCGTTCTATTCTGTCACGTCTTGAGTCGGGAGATTATAGCCCCTCCGTGGATCAGCTTCTCTCGCTATCGGCTGCACTGGGTTTTCAGCCGACTGATGTCATTGTGGATGATGTAGCAGAGTCAGTTGCTGTTGGGAGAAAAAAGATTGCAGTTGCCGGTACAGGCTATGTCGGTCTTTCCCTTGCCGTTCTGCTGGCCCAGCACCACAATGCGACTGCTGTGGATATCATCCCCGAAAAGGTTGAGAAGATCAACAAGTGGAAGAGTCCAATCCAGGATGAGTACATAGAGAAATACATGGCTGAACATGAAGAGAGGAATTTAAGCCTCCATGCAACCACAGATGCCATTTCTGCTTATGCAGATGCAGATTATATCATTGTGTCTGCTCCGACCAACTATGATCCTAAGACAAATTTCTTCGATTGTTCTGCTGTGGAAAGCGTCCTGAGCCTTATCAAAGAGGCTACGATGGATCGGACAGATAAGCCGACCGTCGTCATCAAGTCCACGATTCCGGTTGGATACACAGTCCATATCCGTGAGAAGATGGGCATGGATAACATCATCTTCAGCCCGGAGTTTTTAAGGGAGAGCAAGGCGCTCTACGATAACCTGTATCCTAGCCGGATCATTGTGGGAAGCGATGAAGCTAATATGCCTGCCGCACAGACCTTTGCCGCGATGCTTCAGCAGGGTGCTATAAAAACCAATATCCCTGTACTTTTCATGGAGACCACGGAGGCAGAGGCCACAAAGCTGTTCGTGAACACTTATCTCGCTCTGCGAGTTTCTTATTTCAACGAACTGGATACCTATGCCGAGGTCAAGCATCTGAAGACCGCGCCGATCATCAAGGGCGTATGCCTTGACCCCCGCGTGGGTGACTATTACAACAATCCCTCCTTCGGATACGGCGGGTATTGCTTGCCGAAGGACACGAAACAGCTTCTGGCTAACTACCAGGATGTGCCGGAAAACCTGATTCAGGCTATCGTGGAGAGCAACAGGACCCGAAAGGATTTCATTGCTGACCGTGTGCTGGAGATCGCCGGGACCTACGGCAACAGTGAAGCCTACTCGGCAGCGAAGGAGACGCAGCAGAAAGAAGTTGTGGTCGGTGTTTATCGCTTGACCATGAAATCCAATAGCGATAACTTCCGTCAATCCTCCATTCAGGGCGTCATGAAGCGGATCAAAGCCAAAGGTGCAACCGTTGTTATCTATGAGCCGACGCTGGAAGATGGAACAACCTTCTTTGGTTCTGTCGTGGTCAACGATCTGAAGAAATTCAAGAAAATGTGCGGATGTATTATTGCCAACCGATATGACAGCGCCCTTGATGACGTGGAAGAGAAGGTCTACACCCGCGACCTGTTCAGGAGGGATTAAAAACCGTGCGTTGTGAAGAAGTATTTCATGATACATATAACCGCGACCCGGACGGACTCGCATTTTGTCCATACAGGATCAGTCCTCTTGGTGCGCACATTGATCATCAATACGGGAAGATAAATGGGCTGGCGCTGGACAAGGGTATCCATATTGCGTACAGCCCAAAGCACAATGGAGTGGTGGAGCTGAAGAGCCTGAACTTCCCCAAGCGGGCACAGTTCCATGTGGCCAGTATTCCAGATGAGAAGGTAGGCGACTGGGCTGATCATATGCGCGGAGCGGCCAAGATGCTGGCTGAAAAATACCCTCTGCGGATGGGGCTCTCTGCCGTTATCGAAGGAACACTTCCTGTGGGAGGGCTCAGCTCTTCCGCTGCAGTTATTATTGCCTTCCTGTCAGCACTGGCGAAAGTAAATAACATCACTTTAGGCGATTGGGAAATAATCATGATGGCGAAGGCTGCCGAGAACAAGTATGTCGGCGTCAACTGCGGTAAGCTGGATCAGTCCTGTGAGGTTTTGAGTCGGAAGGATCACCTGCTTTACATGGATTGCAAGGATGACAGCTATGAGCTGATTCCTCTGAATCCTGCTATGAAGCCTTTTAAGATCGCTGTGCTGTTCAGCGGATTGGAGCGGAGCCTGGCAACGTCCGCCTATAATCTGCGTCAGGATGAGTGCAAGGCTGCGGCCTACAGTCTGCTGGCCTATGCCGGGATGGACTATGGTAAGTTCATCGATACCCGGCTCCGTGATGTTCCCGCAGATGTGTTTGAGATGTACAAGGACCGTCTTCCTGAAAACTTCCGCAAGCGCGCCACGCATTACTTTTCCGAAATAGCCAGAGCCGAGGCTGGAGCGGAAGCGTGGAGAAAGGGCGATCTTGACGAGTATGGTAAATTGGTCTTCGCCAGTGGCAAGAGCAGTGTGGAGAACTATGAGTGCGGTTGCCCGGAACTGATCACCATGTACAACATCATGACCGAGACGGAAGGCATCTATGGAGGACGTTTCTCAGGGGCGGGTTTCAAAGGATGCTGCATGGCACTGATTGACCCGGACAAGGCCGAAGAAATCGAAAGGACCGTGACAGACAGGTATCTGAAGATGTACCCAGAACTGACTGGAAAGTACAGCTTCCATCTGTGTGACAGCGCGGACGGTGTAAAGCTATGAAATGCATTCTGCTGGCGGCAGGGTACGCGACAAGGCTTTATCCTTTGACGGAGAACTTTCCAAAGCCCCTGCTGAAGGTTGGAGAGAAGACCATCCTTGACTGGTTAATGGATGATGTCAAGGAACTGGTTGACGAGTTTATTGTCATCAGTAACCATAAGTTTGCCGGTCATTTTCAGGCATGGCTCCATCGACGGCATCATAGAAAATGAGCGTCACTGCGGTGATGTCCGAGCCCGGAAAACCTACACACCTGATTTCAAGACTCACAAATCGGAGAAGAACCGGCAGAACCGGAAGCAGTACATACAACGGAATCATCACGAGCCGATTGTGGACCGGGATGTCTATAATGCCGCGAATTTACTCAAGTCTTCACATCAGTATGCAGCGAAGTGCCGCCCGCTTCCTACGCTGAGCGTTATCGACGGAGGAATCCTCTCTGGCTATGTTCCGGTCGATAAGAATTGGACCGGTTTTTCTCCGGAGGAGTACTAGGCGGCATGTGAGAGTGTGGGAACAGAGGAACCGAAACCGGCTGTGGAAGGCAAGCGCCTTTTCATGGGTGGCTATGAGGTTGTCCGGGCTGATTATTTCCCCTCCCATGAGCGGCCTGCTATGACCATCACCAACGGCAAGATTCGCTTTAATACTGCCTGTCTGAAGAAATTCGAGGACGTGGAATATGTGGAGCTTCTGTTGAACACAGTGAAGAATTGCATCGCGATCCGTCCGTGCGATAAGGATAACCCCAACGCCATCCACTGGGGACGGCTGCGTGAAGACCACTGGGTCGTCAGCACACTCAGCTGCCGGGGCCTTGCCAGAACTCTTTTTGACATGATGAGCTGGGAGGATGAAGGGCAGTATCGCTTCAGCGGCGAATTCAAGGTTCAGGGGGAGAATAAACTTCTTCTTTTCGAACTGGGTGAGCCGGTGATCACAAAAACTGTAGAGCAGATCGTTGTGCCGAAACAGCCCGACGAGGCTGGGGAAGATACAGAGCAAGAACAGCAGGAGGAAATTGTCATCCGGGAAAAGGTGAGGGTCAACCCGCCGTCCTGGGCGACTTCATTTGGCGTGCCAGTCTCTTACCTTGAGCAGCAGCACTATGCGGGAGACTGGGATGTCCTGCGCCCGGCAAAGGAACTTGAGGATATGAATATTATCACGACGGACAGACTTGCCGCTTTGATGAAGGAAGCCGAAACAATCATGGAAGGATGGACCAAAACAGCATGAATGAGGAGCAGATTGTAATTTCCGAGAAAGAGGAGCGCCGACAGGAGATAGAGCGAATCATCAATCCTGATAACTGCCAGGTTATACGTAAGGAGCTCTTTGCCAGCCTGCGAGATCCGGCTGTTACGATCCGGAATGGCAACATCACTTTCAACACAGCCTGCATCAACGATTTTGATGGTGTGGTCTATGTCAAGCTGCTCTACGATAAGGATCTAAGGTTCCTTTCCGTTACGGAATGCGATGAGAACGACAAACATGCCCTGCGCTGGTGCGTGGCAAGAACGGATAAGCGAAAGAGCAGAAGAATGCGCTGTCCAGAATTTACAGGCCCACTCTATGAGCAGCTGGGCTGGAGTAGCAAATGCCGGTATAAGGTGCTTGGATATAAAATCGAGTTCAGAGGAAAGACTTACTTTGTCTTCGATCTCAATGTGCCTCAGGTCTTTAACGAGAAACCGAAGAAGGGTGAGGAGCAGCTGGACGAGAACGGCGAGGTTGTAGAGGTCGATACCAGGACGGGATTCTATCCCGATGATATCGCTAATACCTTCGGTGTGCCGATGGCGCAGTACAAGAAGGAGACGGAGATCACTGACATGGATGGTTATGTGGAGATCGCCGGTTTCACGGGAGTGAAGAAGGAGTGAAGTACGTCCATTTGATGGAGGGAGCACATTGGAAGAGTATGTAATCTGGGATAGCGCGTCTCCGGGCATATCTTTCAACATCGTTACTGGCAGGATCACTATATTCAAAACGACTCTGGTGGCTTTGGGATATCCAGAGTTCTTCCGGTTTCGGTTCAGTCCGGAGGATATGTTTTTCGGGATAGAGCCTTGTGGTATTGATGATGGAGGAGCGCATAGGCTGCCGGAGGAAATCACGCGGGAGCACTACGACATAAAAAGCAAGGGCCTCGTGCGTTTTGTGTATAAGACCTGCGGCTGGCAGAAGAAGCTGACCTACCGGGTGCCGGGGGAAAAGTATGCCCCAGACAGCCACCTGGTTTATTTTGATATGCGACAGGCGTATGAAATACACCAGGGCCGAATGAAAGAGGCGGAGCATATAACCGGCACGTAGGATTTCGGCTTTAAATGAGGCCGGGGTAAACTGAATATCGAACTGAAGCAGCCCACTGGGTTTGTTTCCAACTTACGAGGAAGATCGTAACGTGGAAGCTTACCTGGTGGGCTGCTTTTGCTATTTGCGCTTTTAGTCCAACCGTCGAACGGATAACCGGGGTTTTAGCCCAACCGCCGAAGTCTGTCAGCCCTTTTAGCCCAACCGTCAAAGACTCCCATCAGATTTATCCCATCCGTCGAAACAATATCTGGTAGTTATCCCATCCGTCAAAATGCAAATGTAATCATCGAAAAGCCGATTGCCCTTTCGATTTCTGATGCCGATGCGATCATAAAGGCAGGGAAAGAAAAAGGGGTGGTTGTCTGCGCAAATCACCAGAACCGATTCAACAAATCGGTTCAGTATATCCGCAAAGCGCTTGAAGCGGGACGTTTTGGAAAACTGTCTCATGGCGCGGCGCATGTCAGATGGAACCGTGGAAAAGGATATTATGAACAGGCGCCCTGGCGCGGCACCTGGGCGCAGGATGGCGGCTGCCTGATGAATCAGTGCATCCATAACATTGACCTTCTCCGGTGGATGATGGGAGATGAAATCGAAGAAGTAATGGCCTACACAGACCAGCTCCAGCATCCGTATCTGGAAGCGGAAGACCTGGGTATGGCGCTGGTCAAGTTTAAGAATGGGGCTTATGGTTTAATCGAAGGCACGACAAACGTCTATCCGAAGAATCTGGAAGAGACGCTGTATATCTTTGGCGAAAAGGGAACGGTCAAGGCAGGCGGCACATCCGACAATATCATTGAAGAATGGTGCTTTGGCGACAATCTGGACGATCCGGATTACGTGAAAGCAACTTATCATGAGAATCCGCCGAACGTTTATGGCTTTGGCCATACGCCCCTCTATGCCGATGTGATAGATGCCATTCAGAATCACCGTGATCCCTATGTTAAAGGTGAAGATGGAAAGAGAGCGCTGGAGCTTGTTCTTGCCATCTATAAATCAGCGGCGGAGCATCGGCCCGTGAAGCTGCCTTTGGAATCCTGCTCTACCCTTGATTTTACCGGCAGATTCGGAGAAGGGGTGCTGTGATGGGCGAATACTTCGTGCATCCGACGGCTGTCGTGGACGACGATGTAGAGATTGGCGCGGGGACGAAGATTTGGCATTTCAGTCACATCCAATCAGGCGCAAGAATAGGAGAACACTGTTCCTTTGGCCAGAATGTGAATGTGTCGAATAATGTGAGAATCGGGAACGGCTGCAAAGTTCAGAACAATGTCTCTCTTTATGAAGGCGTTGAATTGGGGGATTATGTGTTTTGCGGGCCGTCATGCGTATTTACAAATGATTTGACCCCCAGGGCGAAATATCCGAAAGGACATGCCGGATACAAGAAGACCGTGATAGAAGAAGGCGCGTCAATAGGCGCTAACGCTACGATTGTATGCGGCCATCGGATTGGAAAGTGGGCGTTGATCGGCGCAGGGGCCGTTGTGACATCCAATGTTTCAGCGCACGCGTTAATGCTTGGCGTTCCAGCCCGCAGGAAAGGCTGGGCATGCGAATGCGGGGAATTGCTTCCAGACACGCTCTCCTGCGCACGATGCGGGCGAAAGTACAAAGAAACCGATGAAGGGCTTGAGGAGGTCAGATAGATGCAATTCAGAGATTTATCAAAACAATACGAAGTTCTTAAATCTCAGATAGACGCTGCAATGACCGGCGTTGCACATTCTGCGCACTATATTTCCGGACCGGAGGTTAAAGAACTGGAGAAGGCGCTTGCCTCTTATGTTGGCGTAAAGCATTGCATTACGTGCGCGAATGGAACGGACGCCATCTCAATCGCCATGATGGCTTGGGGGATTGGAAAGGGAGACGCTGTATTCGTACCGGACTTTACGTTCTTTTCGTCCGGAGAATGCCCCGCCGCGGAAGGAGCAGTTCCGTTTTTTGTCGATGTTGATCAGCGGACCTACAATCTGGATCCCGCAAAACTGGAAGAAGCCGTCAAGAAAGTGATCGCCGACGGGAAATACAAGGCAAAAGCCGTTGTATCCGTTGATCTGTTCGGGCTTCCGGCCGACTATCCTGCGATTCAAGCGATTTGCGAGAAATACGGTCTTCTCTTATTGGAAGATGCGGCGCAGGGATTTGGCGGCAGCATCCACGGCAAGAAAACCTGTACGTTCGGCGATATCTCAACGACTTCGTTCTTCCCCGCAAAGCCTTTGGGTTGCTATGGGGACGGGGGCGCAATCTTTACCGATAACGATGAGTGGGCAGATTTGATTCGTTCTTTCTGCGTTCATGGCAAAGATACGAGCAATCCAAGCGATCCCAACGCGAAGTACAACAATATCCGGCTTGGCAGAAACAGCCGCCTGGATACGCTCCAGGCCGCAATCCTTCTCCACAAGCTCAAGGCTTTTGCGGATTATGAATTGACGGACATTAACCAAGTCGCTTCCTGGTATTCCGAAGGCCTGAAGGATACGGATCTGATGTTGCCGATGATTCCTGAAGGTTATTACAGCTCTTGGGCACAGTACACGGTGCAGCTGCCGGAGCGGGCAAACCGCAAAGAAATTCAGGAAAAGCTTCGTGCGGATGGTATCCCGACAATGGTTTACTACGCCAAACCGATGCATCAGCAGAAGGCTTTTGCCGGAACGGACAGCGCGATAGCGGATTGCTCAGTGACAGAACGCCTTTGCGCAACAGTGCTCAGCCTGCCGTTGGATCCTTATAAGACAAAGGATGAGATCGGCAGAGTGATTGAAAAATTGAAGGAAGCATTGTAAGAATTTGAGTGTGTTCCAAAGTCCCGGGCAAAGCAAATTCGGCGTCTTTTCCGCCCAGACTGCGTTGTCAAACCATGATTTGCTTCCGCGAAGCCTGCGGCTTTCCGCCTTGCATTAAGAAAAAATCCGCTCGGACTTACTGGGCCCTGACTTTAAAAACACACGCCGATACATTGCGGATGCCTCGATCATCGGCGTTCGCGAAACAAAGCAGAAAACGGATATAAAAGCAGACTCTCGTTTCTGATATGTCCGTTGAAATAAAGAAAAAAGGAGTCAGCAACATGGAATTCAACCATATTTATCAAGGACTCATTGCCGGGAAAGAAAAACTGGCGCTGGTAGGACTGGGATATGTTGGAATGCCGATCGCGGTGGAATTTGCAAAGCATGTGAAGGTCATTGGCTTTGATATCAATGAAAAACGCGTTTACGAATACCAGAACGGTATCGATTCTACAAATGAAGTCGGGCCTGCGATCAAGGATACGACAGTCGAATTTACGTCTGATCCGACAAAGCTCAAGGAATCCAAATTCATTATTGTGGCTGTACCCACCCCTGTAAATGAGGATAACACGCCTGATCTTCGCCCGGTGGCAGGCGCGTCCCGCACGGTTGGCCAGAATCTGTCCGCCGGCACGATCGTCGTTTTTGAATCCACGGTTTATCCGGGCGTTACGGAAGATATCTGCATCCCGATCATTGAAAAGGAATCCGGCCTGAAATGCGGTGTGGACTGGAAGATCGGCTACAGCCCTGAACGCATCAATCCCGGCGACCGTGTACATACCCTCACGACCATCCGTAAGGTTGTTTCCGGAATGGATGAAGAATCTGCCCGCGAAATCAAGAAAGTCTATGATATCGTGATTAAAGCCGGTACTTTCATGGTTTCAAATATCAAGACCGCCGAAGCGGTCAAGGTTGTGGAAAACAGCCAGCGCGATATCAACATTGCCTTCATGAACGAGATAGCGATCATCTGCGACAAGCTGAAGATCGACACCGCGGAAGTGCTTGACGGCATGAACACAAAATGGAACGCGCTTGGATTTAAGCCCGGACTTGTCGGCGGTCACTGCATCGGCGTTGATCCCTATTATCTGACAAACGTTGCGGAGAAGCTGGGCTATCATAGCCAGATTATTCTTAACGGCAGGCAAGTCAATGACTCCATGGGCGCTTTTGTCGCGGATGCTGCTATTAAGGAAATGATTGAAGCGGGTATGGCGCCGAAAAAAGCGACTGTTCTGATTCTCGGCCTCACGTTTAAGGAAAACTGCCCGGATACGAGAAACAGCAAGGTTGTTGATATTATTAACCGGCTGAAGGAATATGACATCAATCCCGTCGTAACCGATTCCTGGGCGGACACTGAAGTGGCTAAGCATGAATACGGCGTTGAACTGGTTCCCTGGGAAGAAATCCCGAAAGCTGACTGTGTGATCGTTGCGGTTGGGCATAACGAATATCGGAGCATGTCCATGATGCAGATTAAGGAACTGTACAAGGACATTCCCGATGAAGAAAAAGTCCTCGTGGATGTGAAGAGCCTTTATCGCATGGACGAATTGAAAGCTTCCGGTATGCGGTTCTGGAGACTGTAATCTTATCATTTGTTCGGGCTAATGGCTTTCACGGCTGTTAGCCCGTTTTTTAACGCGCAGCTCTGTATATCAGGGAGCTTTGCCAATCCGAAAGACAAAATAAAACCAACGGGAAAACGGGGGTCTTCCATAAAACAGTATTAGCCAGAAAATTCAAGAAAGGCATCTGCGTATTGGATTGGTCAATACTGAATTATGGAGGAAAACACAATGAAATCTCAGTTTGAAGAACTTGGCGGCACCTATACTCTGGGCAAAGACGGCATGTACTATCCGAACCTGGCGATTGATGAAACTGATCAGCGCTCCATTGGGAAATGGGGACGAATGCACAGGGAATACCTGAAGGAGCAGCACCCGAGCCTTTATCAGCGACTCATTCTAAACGGAACTATGGGCAGACATCTTGCCTATGCAGACGGAAGAGCGACAGCGATGCTCGAAAGACTGATTGTGCAGATGGCTAAACAAGAAGGAATTACTGACCAACTCAAGGCAGAGCAGCCCATGATATGGGTGGGCCGGATGAACAGTATTCGCAGCCGGGCCGAAGAAATTGTCATGGAAGAAGTCATCAATACCCTGTAAGCAAAGCAGCCGCTGATATGATCGGGAAGATCATACCGGCGGCTATTTCAGTTTTTGGGTTCTTTTTTTCTACTAAACTGGGAAAACTGTACAGATAGGTGATTCTTTCTATGCAGGATTATTGAGATGCATAACGAATAATCACTTTCAGAAGTCAATGTTTTATGCTACTATGAATGTGTCAAAGCCCAGTTATTTATAAGGGCTGCGCGTGAGGTGCGGGGAATGGATTTTGAAGTAAAACAAGTCTTCTATTCCTACGGGGATGTCCTTGCCTTGGACGGCATTTCATTTTCCGCAAACCGGGGACAGATCGTCGGCTTGGTAGGAGAAAACGGAGCAGGAAAATCAACGATTATCAAGAATATATATCGTTACCTGAAGCCGGACAGCGGCACCATTACGCTCGATGGAAAAGACATTTTTTCTTATCCTTCTGACGCCTACCCCGTTTCTTATATCCCCGACATTCCTGTTTTCTATGAGGAATTATCTTTGCTTGAGCACCTTCATTTTACAAAAGCCATTTATCCGCTGAGTGGCGTTTCTATCAGCGAAATAATGGAAAGGCTGGATTTGAAGGATCATCAGAATAAAATTCCCGCCGTGCTGTCCAAAGGAACCAGGCAAAAGCTGATGATCGCCATGGCGCTCATGAGAGAATATGAATTGCTTATTGCCGATGAACCTTTTTCTGGGCTTGATCCAAAACAGATTGCTGCATTAAAGGCCCTGCTGCTGGAACAGAAAGAAAAAGGAAAGATCGTTCTTTTATCCAGCCATTTGTTGGACGTGACCGAGAATATTTGCGATCAGTACGTTGTGATCAAGAGGGGCAAGTGTCTGTTATCCGGCTCAAAACAAAATTTGCTTTCGGCAACACAGCTTCCTGAGGGCAGCACGATGGAGGCCGTGTATTTGAAATTGGTGGCACAAGATGAAATATCAGGCTGAGCTCCTACTTTTTAAGAACAAGCTCCGGCGCGTGAAAGGCACCCTTCGTCATGCATGGCAGGGGCTTATCGGCGTCGCTGCCGTTGGTGGCGTATTGCTGTATCAATTCTTTTTCGTGATCGCCAAAGCTGGATATGGGACAGGTGCTACGGAAATGGGCGTGCTCTACACATTCTTGCTTGTGGCTGCTGTCAATTTCTTTCGGGTGTTTCTTAATCAAACGCCGGTGCTCAGAATAGAAGCGGCGTCCGTGCTGCATACATACAACACGAGGTATTTCAGAAAAAGCCTTTTCCGCAAGCAGCTTCTTTCCGTGCTTGCGTCAGCTCTTGTTTCTGGTATGATTGCCTGCGTTTTGAGTGGCTTTCTTTTCAACCTTGTCTTTTTGAAACGGTGGCTTATTCTTACGCTTTATATCAGCACCTGCTCTTTCTTATCGTGGATCTTCTATCACGCAAACAGAAAGATCAGAGGAGGCGTTTGCGCTGCGTTTTCTTTTTGTACGTTTCTGCTTTTTTGGCGCTCACCCCTTTCAGCGGCAGGATTGGCCCTTTCTTTGTACGCTGTTTGGATGTATACCCAGCGTTTTTTAAGATTGAACATGCCCAAATTTTTTGAACGAATGCAAAGCCTTGAAGCGGCGTCAACTGCGATCAGCCAGAATGATTTCGCAAGGATGCAGCAGCTCACAGAGGAAAACCGTCCCGCTTATGTTAAGGGCCCTATGCTGTATCACTTACACCCCACAAAGAAGTCTGCTCTTTGGATTAAAAGCCTGTTGGAGCTGATCCGAATGCAAAGGCAGCAGATCGTACTTCTCGCCCTGCTCCTGCTGGGCGGCTGGATTGTCAGCAGCACAAATCTATTTACTTTCGTTCCCTTGCTGGACAACCCTGCCATCACCAGCGTGATTGCAGTATTTTGCACAACAGCAGCATTCAATGGTTTACATCAACAACTAATCAAGCAGGCAAAAACGGTTTCCGACAAGCGAAAGTTGGGGCTGGCTCTTCCGTTTACGAGAAAAAAGATCATCATATCATACGGAATGACGGCCATGATTCTCAACCTGCTTCTTTCGCTTTCTGTCAGCTTACTGTATAATGCCTTTTCAATTCGGCTCATCCTTCTTTTGCTTGCCGAAGCAATAGCATATTCTGTTCCATGCTGTACACAGCTTTACGAAACAAGATTTCAGCGTGGTGCGACCGCATTTTCTAATATGCTTCTTTTTATAGGTATTTATTGGTTTCTGGTAATATAGTTTACGAGTTCAAAGCGAATAATCGGAGTGTAGAATATGGAGAATAATACAAACAGAAACAGCAACGATATAGACGATGATGAATACACCTGGTTGCGAAAAGCGGAAGACAGCTTATGGCGGCGCGCTGTATTCGGACGTGAAGTATGTGGAGATACTGGAAGGCAGCGTCTGCTATACTTCCGGCATTGCCGTCGGCAAAAAGGTGACAACCGGGATAACGGGCCAGATTCTGGAGCTTTACCAAAGGAAGCAAACAGTTCGCGAAGGTCGTGCTGAATATATTTGTCAACGAGGTTGCAGTGCATTAACGTAACCTTTATTTTGTAGACGTAAAGCTCGTCGGCTATGAAGAAGCTAACATCCCCTTTTTGCTCAGGTAGAAGCGAGTTTCATTTCTGAAAATCAATGATACGAAGGAGAAAAAGGACGGATAAAGAAGGAAAAAAAGACTGCCCCGCTGCGCCTGTTCTCTGTCAGCGGACGGTGAAAACGGCGAACAGCACCTCGTTTGCTCTATGTACGGGTTCGATCGTGTGCCGGAGGATGGGGACTGAGAGGACTGCAATTGACAAATTGGCGGCGGCTTCGGCTGCCGCTTTTTCTATTGTGATTCCTTGAAAATCGTTGATGTTTGGGGGCTTATGTGGTAAAATGAAGTCGGGGGTGCAGGCGGTGGATCGGATGCTCGAAGCGAATCGGGAGTACAGGGACAGATTGTTTAAGGCCATTTTTGGCAACCCGCAGAGTAGGGCCTGGACACTGAACCTTTACAAAGCCGTTGATGGCACGCCTACACGGATGCTGAAAGCATACGGTTTACAACAATTGAAGATGCGGTCTGCATGAATATGAAAAATGATGTTTCGTTTCTTGTGGCTAACATCATGAACTTTTACAGCTCGCACGGCAGAAAAATGAGGAAAACAGAATGAAACGATCATTCGCTTTAGAGCATAGAAAAGCGCTTGTTTATGCCCTGGCGTTCGTCGCTGTCCTGACAGTCTATCTTTTACGGGCAACCGCATCCGGTCTGTGGTTTGATGAATCCATCGAGTTTTACTTCTCCAGCACGCTGAGAGGGCCTGTTCCGGGGGCGCACCGTGATTACAGTATGTACGAAAGGATCCTTCTCACCTATCAACCGCCTCTGTATAATGTGCTGATGTATGGATGGATTTCGGTTTGCGATTCGGAATTCTGGTTTCGTTTGGCCGGCATCATTACCACGTTGATCGGTGGCGCAGGTATTTATTTTGCCTTAAAAGAGATCATGAATCGGGACTGGGCCGCCGCGGGCAGCATGGTGTACCTTCTGGCGGGCGGCGTATCGGAATATGCGCTGGAGGCCGGAGAATACAACCTGATGATGTGTATGCTATGCTGGACCCTCTGCTTTTATTTGCGTGCCCGGAAGAGAGAGAATGCTTGCTCTCTCTTTGGCTTTTTTGTATTTGCGTGCCTGGCAGCATACAGCCAGTATGGCGCGGTTTTTATGATCGTGCCGATGTATGTGTCCCTGTTGATTCATTTCCTGAGGCAGAAAAAGAAGATCGGGGAGCTGATTCTTTTTTCTTTCCTGGCTGCTGTGGCCGCGGGCCTGCTGGTTTTTTATTTTCTGCTTCCGCAGATGAACAGGCAGGCTAGCGCCATGAATTCTCACGTCCCCGTTTTCGTTTACGGTCCGGTTGATATTTTTGTGAGTTTAGCGAAAACGGTCGCTTTCTCCTTTCGGGGAGGCAAATGGATACAGCCGTTGGTTGTGGCGCCTGCCGGATTAATGATGCTTTCCGCGCTTCCCCAAAAAAATAAGACGCTCTTGAATCTGGCGCTGCTTTTTGCCTTGGGCTGGGCCGCTTATTATCTGCTCACTGCGTGCTCGGTGTACGGGTATAATGGCACCTGGAATGCCCTGAGCGTCGGCACGGCAAATATCGGCGGAAGGTATTCCCTGATGTTTGCGCCGCTATTATCCGTGATGATCGTATATGGGGTTTATTGCGCCTGTGTGGATAAGCCTCAATGGAAGAAAAGGATCGGCCTGAAAAAAATGACCGCGTTTGCGCTTTGCCTGCTGATCCTGTATTCCGCTGTCGGTGTGGGGAGCATCATGGCAACAAAAAAGAAGGATGACATTCGGGAAGCGGTCGATGCGTGGTATGCCGAGGAGGTTTACCAAAGCCGGACGCTGGTGAATAAATGGGACGATGCGCTGTTTCAGTTTTATCTGACGCACCATGCGGATTATTCCGATTCTTACCAGGAAAAGGTGATTCTCGCGCCTTGGTGGGAAACCACGAATGAAGCGATGATGGCGGAAGCGCTTGATAAGCTGGGGCTGCTCACAGCGGATGACTTCTATTATCTTTCCAAATCATCGGACGACTATGAAGCTCATTTCAACTCCTTTCGTCAAGTGCTGAGCGACCATGGTTTCGCAGTCGTTGATATGTATCGCGGCGCGTCGGCGCTGGTTCACGCAGTCAGGAAATGACACGTCCTGCCGCAGCAAAGAATCTTGCGGCGAAGCGGCCATTCCCCGGGGTTTTTGGGCGCCGGGAGCTGTGAGCGCTTGCCGGGTCTTCTGTTTTTGTGTGAGTGATTCAGGCGCAGCCTCTTTGCATCGGCACGCGGAAAAACAGGATGATTTGCTATTTTCGCCCACGTGATTTATAATGGGGTCTGTCGGACGAAGGAGGCGGTTGTATGGATGAGCAGCGCAAAGCGACAGTGACGTATTATTATCATTCCGGGTTCACGGTGGCAATCGGCGACACCCTGATGGTGTTCGATTACTGGCGCGGCGAGCATGGCGAACTGGACGAAAGCGTCCAGCTGAAGGATCAGGATTTTGAAGGATACAAGCGGATTCTGGTATTCGTGTCCCACGATCACGAGGATCATCTGGACGATATTATCTATACCTGGAACGCCCGCAAATATCCCATCACCTATATCATCGCCTCCGATACGGCGGAAGGGAAACAGGGCCGCCGGGTGCAGCCCGGCGACAGGCTGGAAATCGGCGACGTGGAGGTGCGCGTTTTTTCGAGCACGGACAAGGGCGTGTCCTTTTATGTGATGGCGGGCGGCGTGTGCGTGTTCCACGCGGGCGACCTGAACCTGTGGCACTGGCGGGAGGAAAGCAGCCTGCGGGAAATCGCCCAGGCGGAGCGGGATTTCTACGAAGCCATGCGCCCCATTGAACGCATGCCCATCGACATTGCCATGTTCCCGGTGGACCCTCGCATGGGCGGGCTGTACGACGCGGGCGCGAACTATTTTGTGATGGCGGTAAAGCCCCGGCTGTTTATTCCCATGCATTGGCAGGGCCGCCCCGAGGTCGCGGCCAGCTTCGCCCGGAAGGGGAAAACCCGCTACACCGAAGTGCTGGCCCTCACCAAGCCCCGCGAACGCGCGGAGCTGGAGTTTACCCCGAATGAACTGCATATCCACGTGTTTACGGTGCTGCCCCCTGCCGGAAAGCGGAACGACGACGACAGCGTATTTGATGCCAACGATCCCTTCACCGATACCGACCTGCCGGTCAGGCTGGAGTGATTTGATGCCGGATGCTGTGGAAGGCTTCCCTTTTGGTATCATTCTTTTGTGAATGCACGAACGGAGACGCGGCGTTTTTCTCCGCGCGGGAAGCTTCCGGTTTGCTAAGAAAAGAATCCATGCGGCAGCCACGTCAGCCTGCTGATAAGATCTGCTTGCTTTCTGAATGTGGGAGGAAATACGGATGTACGGCAATCAGGGAAACCACCGTCCCCACCGTGGGCGGTTTCGCTGGGAGCATTTGGCGCTTGCGGTCGTTTGCACCGCTTTGGTGATTGTCGGGGGGCGTGAAGTTATTCGGCTATATCGGCGAACTGATTTCCGCGATCACCGCCTCCGGAGAACTGCGCCAGGTGTATTACAGCGAACCTACCACCGTGCCTGCCGCGGCCACGGAAGCGCCCAGCCCCCTGCTGTACTGCCCACGTTGGCTCCTTCTCCGTCTGCCACGGCAGCGCCTGCCGTCACCGATGTTCCACAGATGGATAAGGTGTCCTATCCCGGCAACCTAGACCTGAAAATCAACCGGCGCTTCAAAGCGCTGCGGAAGGAAAACAAGGATATCATCGGCTGGCTGTCTATGAATACGCTGCTGGACGAGCCGGTGATGCAGCGGGACGAAACCTATTATATGGATCACGATGTCCTGGG
Source organism: uncultured Eubacteriales bacterium (assembly GCA_902795275.1). Classification (GTDB taxonomy): domain Bacteria; phylum Bacillota; class Clostridia; order Christensenellales; family Aristaeellaceae; genus RUG563. The sequence goes on from CADBKQ010000004.1 coordinate 18,722, forward strand.
CAAGCCCAACGTGAACGGCGCGCTGTTTCTGGATTCGGACATTTCGCTGAAAACCCGTCCTTATTCGCTGGTCATTTACGGCCACAATATGAAAACCGGGGCCATGTTCGGCTGCCTGCGCAACTACGAGAACATTTCTTTCTACCACAACCATCCGTTTATTGCGCTGGAAACGATCTATGAGGAAGGCCGCTATGTGATCTTTGCCGTGGGCTGCGTCAGCACCGAGCCGCGCTCCCGGCATAATGTGAATTTCTTCGCGCTTCATTCCACGGATTATCTGGAACGGAAGCGCGTGATCGACGCGCTGATTTCCGCGTCCGTTCACAGCTGTGCTGTCGACGTGCGCCCGGAAGACCAGCTGCTGCTTCTCGTTACCTGCACAGAAAAAGACAGCGACAGACGCATGGTTGCCGCCCGCCGCATCCGGGAGGAAGATGATGAGGCGCAGTTGAAAAAGCTGGTGGAAAAGACCTGGAAAAAATAACTGTGCTTTCGCTTCGGCTTTTATGCGCTGATACTCGGCGCAGCCGCGCAGGGACTGCCTGAATCCCCCGAAAGAATAAAAGAATCATCTTGAAATCTTTTTTGCGATATTGTATCATAAAGGCGGAGGTGGGATCATGCGGGAAGATTTGATGGATACGCATACGAAAAGCGCGGTGAATCCCAATCAGAAGATCACCAAAATCGTCATTACCGGCGGGCCTTGCGCGGGCAAGACCACGGCCATGAGCTGGATACAGAACGCTTTCACCAAGAAGGGCTATATGGTGCTGTTCGTGGACGAAACGGCCACCGAGCTGATCGGCGGCGGCGCGCCGTGGAAATTCACCAGATGCAACCGGGATTACCAATTCCGCCTGACGGAGCTGATGCTGTCCAAGGAGCGGGCGTTTACGGAAATCGTCAAGACCTTCGACGCGGACAAGGTGCTCATCGTGTGCGACCGGGGCGCGCTGGACAACCGGGCGTATATGAGCGACGAGGAGTTCAAATATGTGCTCAAGCGCCTGGACACCAACGAAGTGGCCCTTCGGGACCATTACGACGCGGTGTTCCATCTGGTCACCGCGGCCAAGGGCGCGGAACAGTTCTACACCCTGGCCAACAACGCCGCCCGGTATGAAACCGTGGAGGAAGCCGTGAAGGTGGACGATTCGCTGATCGAATCCTGGACGGGGCACCCCCACCTGCGGGTCATCGACAACCGGTTCGACTTCGACGAAAAAATGCTGAACCTGATTGGCGAGATTTCCACGTTCCTTGGCGAGCCGCGGCCGGTGGAAACAGGCCGGAAGTTCCTCATCAAATACCCTGACGTACAGGCGCTGGAAAAGAAGCCCAACTGCCAGGCCATCGACATCATGCAGGCGTACCTGCACAGCGAAGTGCCCGGCGAGTTCATCCGCATCCGCCAGCGCGGGCAGAACGGGAATTATATCTACTACAAAACCCGCAGGCGCCAGATCGAGGGCGGCAAGCGCATCGAGCTGGAAGAGCGCCTGACCCAGGAGGAATACCTGGACCTGCTCATGCAGGCTGATCCCGCCTACCGCCCCATCCGCAAGCGCCGCTACTGCCTGAGCGAAAACGGGCTGTACTATAACATTGACCTCTATCCCCAGTGGCCCGACCAGGCGCTGATGGAGATCGAGCTGTACAAGGAAGACCAGCAAGTGATCATCCCGGAGGGCATCCAGGTGATCCGCGAGGTCACAGACGAGGTGGAATACACCAATCCTTATATCGCGAAAATCAAGTAAACATGCACGTTTTCTTCCCCGATCCGGCTCGTCCGGGCCGGGGCCTTTTTTGCCCGGAACCCTCCGCCTGCTCCGGCATATGCTGAAAAGCACAGGAGGTGGGGCGGAATGAAGACGCTGAGTGACATTTCCGTTGGGGAAGGAGGCAGGGTGCGCGGCGCGGAAGGAACGCTGAGCCGCCGCCTGCGCGACCTGGGCTTCACCCGGGGCGCAGCGGTGGAATGCCTGTTCGCCGCGCCGGGACGCGGCATGCGGGCGTACCGGATACGGGGGGCTGTGATCGCCCTGCGGCAGCGGGACGCCCGGCAGGTGGCAATGGAGGAAAACGAACATGCGTGAAGCGCGGACCATCGTCCTGGCGGGCAACCCCAACGTGGGCAAATCCACCGTGTTCAACGCCCTCACCGGCCTGAAACAGCACACGGGCAACTGGCCCGGCAAGACCGTCACGGCGGCCCGCGGCGCGTGTTCACTGGACGGAGAAACCTTCCAGATCATCGATACCCCCGGCGCTTATTCCCTCCGCGCCCACTCCGCCGAGGAAGAGGCGGCGATGGAAGCCGTGTGCTTTTCCCGGGCCGACGCGGTGATCGTGGTGTGCGACGCGGCGTGCCTGGAAAGAAACCTGAATCTGCTGTACCAGGTGATGGAAATCACGGACAGGACGGTGCTGTGCGTGAACCTGCTGGACGAGGCGGAAAAGCGGGGCGTTCGGGTGGATGTGAAAGCCCTGTCCCAAGCTCTGGGCATTCCCGTGGCCGGGGCCTGCGCCCGGGAGGGCAAAGGGTTAAAGGAACTGCTGCGGGCGGCAAAGCGCGTGATGGACGCGCCGCCCGCGCCTCGCCGCGTACAATACCCCAACGCCGTGGAGCGGGCCGCCGCGGGCCTGGCGGAGCAATTGCGGGAACCGCTGGAAAACGGGATGAATCCCCGCTTCGCGGCCCTGCGGCTGATGGAAAACGACGGCTGCTTCCGCCGGGAACTGGCGAAGCGAATGGTCATTCACGCATCTGTGGAAGCGGCGATTCAGCGGGCGCGCACACAGACCGGCCTGAACCCGGAGGCGCTCTCCGCCCTGCTGACGGAAAGCGTTTACCGGGCGGCGGAGGAAGCCTGCGCCGCGGCGGTGCGCAGGCCAAAGGGCGGCGAAGAAGTCCAGTTGAAATGGGACCGCAAGCTGACCGGCTGGGCGGGCGTGCCGGTGATGCTGCTGCTTTTGGCGCTGGTGTTTTTCATTACACTCAAGGGAGCCAACTGGCCTTCCGCGTGGCTGGCGGCGGCTTTCGGGGAGGCCGAAGCGCTGCTGCGAAGCGGGCTGGACGCGCTGCGCTTTCCGCCCTTCTGGACGGCGCTGCTGACGGAAGGAGCCTTCCGCACCCTGGGCCGGGTCATCGCGGTGATGCTGCCGCCCATGGCGATTTTCTTCCCGCTGTTTACGCTGCTGGAGGATTCGGGCTACCTGCCCCGTGTGGCCTTCACCCTGGACGGGATGTTCGAGCGCTGCCATGCCTGCGGCAAGCAGGCGCTGACCATGTGCATGGGCTGCGGGTGCAACGCGGTGGGCGTGATGGGCTGCCGCATCATCGACAGCCCCCGGGAGCGACTGATCGCCCTGCTGACCAACAGCTTCATTCCCTGCAACGGGCGCTTTCCCACGCTGTTCGCCATGCTGACGCTGTTTTTCGCGGGCGGCGGGCTGGGCGGGGCGCTGCTGTCGGCGGGGCTGCTGACGGGCCTGGCGGCGCTGGCTGTGGGCGTGACGCTGCTTGCGTCCCGGCTGCTGTCCGCCACGGTGCTGAAAGGCGTGCCTTCCTCTTATACCCTGGAGCTGCCGCCCTGCCGCAGGCCGCAGTTCGGGAAGGTCATTTTCCGCTCCCTGCTGGACAGGACGCTGTTCGTGCTGGGCCGGGCGGCGGCGGTGGCCGCGCCAGCGGGTGTGCTGATCTTCCTGCTGACCCACGTGCAGGCGGGCGGGCTGACGTTGCTTTCCCACATCACGGCGTTTCTTGACCCGCTGGGGCGGCTGATGGGCCTGGACGGGGTGATCCTGGCGGGCTTCCTGCTGGGGTTCCCGGCCAATGAAATCGTGCTGCCCATGATCGCGCTGGCGTACACGGCGGGCGGGGCCTTGCAGGAAACGGCAGACTTAGCCGCGCTGGGCAGCCTCCTCCGGGCCCAGGGCTGGACGGCGCTGACCGCCCTGAACCTGATGCTCTTTTCCCTGTTTCATTTTCCCTGCTCCACCACCCTGCTTACCATCCGCAAAGAAACCGGCAGCGCCAAATGGACGGCTTTCGCCTTCGCCCTGCCCACGGCGATCGGGATGATTTTGTGCATGATCACGAACGCTTTTGCAAAAATTTTATGAAAACATGTTTTTTGTGGCAGGAATTTTCCTTTTTCCGTCGTATTATATAATAGAGAGTGGAAAAAGAAAAAAGCCGGAGGGCTCCGGCCATATAACGAGAGAGGAGTTGTTCCCACATGAAGACCACCATCACCGCGAAAAACATGATCGTGACGCCGGGCATTACCAACCGGATCACCAAGAAAACCGCCACCATGGAGCGGTATTTGAAGCCCGATACAGAAATGTTTGTACGCCTGCGCCGGGAACGGGATGAACGGATTTGCGAAATCACCGTTCCCATGAAGGACGTGACCCTGCGCGCCGAATCCTCCAGCAAGGATAACCTGTTTATGTCCATCGACAGCGCCCTGGCCAAGCTGGAACGCCAGATCCTGCGCCACCGCACCAAGCTGGAAAAGCGCCTGCGGGAGGACGCCTACAAGGAAGAGACTCCCGAATTCATCGAGGACATCAGCGCCTACGGCCCCAGCGAACGCAAGATCGTGCGCACCAAGGAATTCCCCGTGCGCCCCATGGCCGTGGAGGACGCCATCCTGCAAATGGAGCTGCTGGGCCACACCTTCTTCGTCTTCGTCAACATCGAAACCGAGCGCACCAACGTGCTTTATCTGCGCAAGGACGGCAACCTGGGCCTGCTGGTACCGGAAGCCTGAGGATTATATAGATATAAAATTGCGCGGCCCCCGAAAACGGGGGCCGTTTTTCGCGCGCTGTTGCGCGGGCGGGAAAAATGGCGTATAATGAAGGCTACCCCGCAGAAAACGGAGGTCGCGCAAGATGGAACAATTTGAACGGGAAGCCCTGCTGATTGGCTGGGAAGGCGTGGAAAAGCTGCGCTCTGTTCGCGTGGCGCTGTTTGGCGTGGGCGGCGTGGGCGGCTACGTGGCCGAAGCGCTGATTCGCTGCGGCGTGGGCAGCCTGGATTTTTACGATAACGACCAGGTGGCCCTCTCCAACCTGAACCGGCAGCTCATCGCCCTGCGCAGCACCGTCGGGCGGGACAAGGCGGACGTGATGGCGGAGCGCCTGCGGGACATCAACCCCGACGCGAAGATCACCGGCCACAAGCTGTTTTATCTTCCCGAGGAAGCGGACAAGGTGGACTTTGCTTCCTTTGATTATATCGCCGACGCCATTGACACCGTGGCGGCGAAGCTGGACATCATCGAGCGGGCCAGCCGCCTGGGCGTGCCGGTCATCAGCGCCATGGGCGCGGGCAACCGGCTGGACCCGACGCGCCTGCGGGTGGGCGACATTTACGAAACGGAAGGCTGTCCCCTGGCCCGGGTGATGCGGCGGGAGCTGCGCAAGCGGGGCGTTCCCAGCCTGAAAGTGGTTTACTCCACAGAGCCTGCCATCGCTCCCCTGTCCGCTCCCGAGGCATCCTCCCGCCGCGCTGTGCCCGGCAGCATCGCCTTTGTACCTCCGGCGATGGGCCTGATCATGGCCTCCGTCATTGTTCGGGACCTGATCGGGAAAAATGGCCCTGAACCTTGACACTTCCCGTTTTCCCATGGTACCATGAACAGGAAGGACGGAGGCGAAACCATGCCGGTACGCGTGATGCTATCATTCAGGGATCATAAGCCCGTTTCGTTGGCTTTATTCGATTTTGACGGTACCCTCATTCCGGGAGACAGCGTCGTGGACTATCTCCGTTTTGCCCGGAAAAGCAGGGCCGTCAGCATAAGGGAATATCTCCGGGCGGTTTGGGCCGCGATACAGTATAAATGCAAACGCATGACCGACGCGGAATCCAAAAGCGCTGCCCTGGCATTCCGGAAGCGGCATGATCCGGCGTATCTGGACAGGCTGGACAGGGATTTCGTGGAACAGATTCTGCTGCCCAAGGTGTACGCCGAAGGGAAAAAGCGCATGGATCAGCACCGGCGGGAAGGGAAAAAGCTGGTGCTGGTGAGCGCCTCCACGGAAAATTATATGCGTTTCGTGGCGGAAGCGCTGGGCTTCGACGTGCTGCTGGCAACGCCCATCGAACCGGACGGCGCCATCAAGCGCAACTGCAAGGGCGAAGCGAAGGTGGGCCGCATCAAAGCCTGGATTGACGAAAACTGCCTGATCGTCGATTACGGTCCCTCTTACGCTTACGGCGACAGCAAGAGCGACCTGCCCATGCTGCGCATCGTCGGGCATCCGGCGCAGGTGAATCCGAAAAAAAAGCTGCGGAAAGCCGCGCCGGACATGGACGTTTTACACTGGAAATGAAAGCTGGGAATCACTTTGTCAACTCTTTACAGCGTGATGAACACGCTCCTGCCCTTTGAATGCTTTGAGATGGACTTCATGAAGCGGGGCCTGCTGGCGATTCTGCTGCTGACGCCGCTGCTGGCCCTGATGGGCACCATGGCGGTGAACCGGCGCATGGCGTTTTTTTCCGATGCCCTGGGCCACAGCGCCCTGGCCGGGGTCGGCATCGGGATGCTGCTGGGGATTCAGAACCAATTGATCAGCATGATCCTTTTCGGCGTGGTCTGGGCGGTGATGATCTCCCGCATCAACCGCACCGGCGGCGCGTCGGCGGATACCATTATCAGCGTGTTTTCCTCCACAGGCATCGCGGCGGGGCTATTGATTCTGTCCCGGAACGGCAGCTTTGCGAAATACTCCGCGCTGCTGGCGGGGGACATTGTATCCGTGCCGGAAGGAGATTTGCTGTGGCTGCTGCTGGCCCTGCCCCTGGGGGTGGGGGCCTGGGCGCTGCTGTATAACCGCCTGCTGCTCACCGCCGTAAATCCCGCCCTGGCGCAAAGCCGCGGGGTCAATACGAAATGGGTGGAGTACGCCTTCGTCAGCCTGGTGGCGGTGGTGGTGATGCTGTCCATCCGCTGGGTGGGCGTGCTGCTGATCAACGCCCTGCTGATTCTTCCTGCCGCCGCGGCCCGCAACGTATCCCGCACCGCCGCTCAGCACGCCCTGCTCAGCGTGCTCATCGGCCTGTTCTGCGGCGTGGCCGGGCTGGTGGCTTCCTATTATCTGGAAAATACAGGCGCGGGCGCGGCCATCGTGCTGTGCGCCGCCGCGTGCTATGCCGTCACCCTGCCGCTGAGGATGAAGATGAGGTAGGGATTAGGGAGTAGGGATTAGGGATTAGGGAACTGATAGTGCATCATCATGGTCAACAAAAACCATTCCCTTACACAAAGGATGTGCATTCAATTTGATGAGCAAAACCCATCTGGCGGTCGGGATTGCGGCTGCGCTGGCGGTCAGCCCGATTCGGACGGCGGGCGGAGCATTCGCCGCGGTCATCGGCGGGGCGCTGGGCGGCGTGCTGTGCGACGTGGAATGCAAAACGCCGCCGGATGCCCGTGACATTTTCGCCGGGCAGATGGGCGCGGGGTGCCTGACGGTGGCGCTGCTGTGCGCCGACGCCATCATGCATGCCGGACTGTGGATGAGCATCCGGTCTCAAAATCTGTACACCCTCATGCTCGGCGCGCTGACTGTGATCCTGCTCACCAGCCTGGGCCACCTGACCGCCCACCGCACGTTTACCCATTCGCTGCTGTATGTGGGGCTGCTGGCCTTCGGCCTGTCCCGCATTTCTCCGATGCTGCTGGTTCCGGCGCTGGCGGGCGGGGTGTCCCATCTGGCGCTGGACACGCTGAACAAAAAATCAGTGCCCTGGCTGTATCCGATTGACCGAAACGGCTTTTGCCTGAAGCTCTGCCACGCGGACAGAACGGCGAACGCCGCGTTTTTCTGGTTGGGGCTCGGGGCCGGCGTCGCGCTGCTGGCGGTCAAAGCAAACGCTTTTATCTGAATCAAAGAAGGAGAGGGAAAGAATGCGCAAATCACGGATGCGGGCGGTCTGCCTGGCGCTGGCGCTGCTGCTGACGGGCGGCACGGCCTTGGGCGAGCAGGTGTATTATTCGGGCGAAGGAAAGGAAGCGTGGTATCAGGACATGCTGAAAGACGGCATCCTGTCTGTGGGCAACAACCGCAGGCTGAAAGACGTGATTCGCCGGGCGCAGGACGGCGAGACCGTCACGGTGGCCACTATTGGCGGCTCCATCACGGAAGGCGCGGGCGCGGCGAAGTATGCCGAGTGCTACGCCTCCCGGTTTGCAGCAGGCTTTGCCGCCCGCTACGGGGCCGGGGACAACGTGAAATTCGTCAACGCGGGCGTCGGCGGCACGCCTTCCACCTTCGGCCTCATGCGCTATGACCGGGACGTGGCCGCCCGGGTGAAGGACGACGACGGGCTGGCCGACCTGGTGATCGTGGAATTCGCGGTGAACGATTACCAGGAGCCCACGAAGCACCGGTGCTATGAATCGCTGGTGAAGAAAATCCTCAGCCAGGAAAACAAACCCGCGGTGATCCTGCTGTTCTCCGTGTTCAAGGGCGGCTTCAATTTGCAGGGCGAATTAAAGAAGGTCGGCGAAACCTACGATCTGATGATGGTCTCCATCAAGGACGCGGCCTATCCCCACATCGGCAAAGAACTGTCGGAAGAGGAGTTTTTCTTCGACCAGTACCACCCCACCTCCATGGGCCACGGCATCATGGCGGACTGCCTGCTGGCGGCCGTGGAGGAAGCCAACGGACGGGAAACGGATGAAGCGGACATCAACCTGGACGCGGAAAGCGCCTACGGCACGGAATTCATGAACCTGATGACCCTGTACGGCAGCAGCCCCCTTCCTGCGGATGTGGAACTGATTCGCGGCGGCTTCGCCCACGACGACACGGGCGCTTACAGCAATCTGGCCGTGGGCCGGGTGTGCGGCGAAAACTTCCATCACAGCGCAACGGATACCAACGATCCCCTCGTTTTCCGTGCCGCGTTCAGGAAGCTGCTCATCGCCTGGCGCGCCGTCAGCGACCCGAAGTACGGGGAGGCGGAAATCTGGGTGGACGGCAAGCTGAAACGCACGCTGAAAGGCGCGGCGGATAAGTGGGGCCAGTCCGAAGTGACTTTGCTCTGGGACGCCAAGGAGCCTGCCGAGCACAAGGTGGAGATTCGCATGTCCGAGGAAACGAAGGACAAACGCTTTACCATCACCGCCATCGGCTATGCGCCGTGAACGGCAAAGCGCACTGCAAAGAAATAATCGGGCTGCCGACCAATGAAATCCAAAAACACGAGAAAATAAGAGATAATAAAAGAAAACATGGTATAAATCAGGAAAAATCAAAATTATCAGGTGATTTCCGGATCATATCCCGGAATTTTGAAAAAATGCCATTTGCGTGGAAATCGTTTATGAAGTACACTATGCAAGGATGATTTAGCACTCGATGATTATGAGTGCTAACAATCCCCAAAACCGTGATCAATTATGAGGAGGAGCCTTATGAACATCAAGCCTTTGTTTGACCGCGTGGTCATCAAGAACCTGGAAACCGAAACCACCACCAAGTCCGGCATCGTCCTGCCCGGTACCGCTAAGGAAAAGCCCCAGATGGCCGAAGTGCTGGCCGTCGGCCCCGGCGGGATGGTGGACGGAAAAACCACCACCATGTGCGTGAACGTGGGACAGAAAATCATTTACAGCAAATACGCGGGCACCGAAGTGAAGATCGACGGTCAGGAAGTCATCATCGTCAAGATGGGCGATATTCTGGCGGTAGTAGAGTAAATTTATAAATGAGAGTTCTAAGCTCAATTGTGAGTAACAGCTTAGAACTTGGAACTAAGAACTTAGAACTGACAACAAAATTATGAAGGAGATCGAATCATTATGGCAAAGCAGCTGAAATACGGCGAGGACGCCCGCCGCGCTCTGGAATCCGGTATCAACGCTCTGGCGAACACCGTGAAGATCACCCTGGGCCCCAAGGGCCGCAACGTGGTGCTGGACAAGAAATACGGTGCTCCCCTTATCACCAACGACGGCGTGACCATCGCCAAGGAAATCGAGCTGGAAGACCCCTTTGAAAACATGGGCGCCCAGCTGATCAAGGAAGTCGCCACCAAGACCAACGACGTGGCCGGCGACGGCACCACCACCGCCACCCTGCTGGCCCAGGCCATCGTGCGCGAGGGCCTCAAGAACCTGGCCGCGGGCGCGAATCCCATGGTCCTGAAGCGCGGCATCGAAGACGCCGCCAATGCCGCCGTGGAAGGCCTGAAAGAAATTTCCCGTCCCATCAGCGGCAAGCAGGCCATTGCCCAGGTCGCTTCCATTTCCGCCGGTGACGAGACCATCGGCCAGCTGATTTCCGACGCCATGGAAAAGGTCGGCAAGGATGGCGTCATCACCGTGGAAGAATCCAAGACCATGAAGACCGAGCTGACCACCGTGGAAGGCATGCAGTTTGACCGCGGCTACGCTTCCGCCTATATGGTCACCGACACCGACAAGATGGTGGCCGAGCTGGATAACCCCTATATCCTGATCACCGACAAGAAGATCAGCAACATCCAGGAGATCCTGCCCGTGCTGGAGCAGGTGGTGCAGGCTGGCAAGAAGCTGCTCATCATCGCCGAGGACGTGGAAGGCGAAGCCCTGGCGACCCTGGTTGTGAACAAGCTGCGTGGCACCTTCACCTGCGTGGCCGTCAAAGCCCCCGGCTTCGGTGACCGCCGCAAGGAAATGCTCCGCGACATCGCCATCCTGACCGGCGGCCAGGTGATCAGCTCCGAGCTGGGCCTGGAGCTCAAGGAAGCCACCCTGGATATGCTGGGCCAGGCGCATCAGGTGAAGGTGGATAAAGAGAACACCACCATCATCGACGGCGCGGGCGACAAGCAGGAAATTCAGAACCGCGTTGGGCAGATCAAGGCCCAGATCGCCGAAACCACCAGCGATTACGACCGCGAAAAGCTCCAGGAACGCCTGGCGAAGCTGGCCGGCGGCGTGGCTGTGATCCAGGTCGGCGCTGCCACCGAGATCGAAATGAAAGAGCGCAAGATGCGCATTGAAGACGCCCTGGCCGCTACCCGCGCGGCTGTCGAAGAAGGCATCGTGCCCGGCGGCGGCGTGGCCCTGCTGAACGCCATCAGCAAGGTGCAGGCCCTGGTTTCCAAGAACGCGGGCGACGCCAAGACCGGCGTGCAGATCGTGCTTCGCGCCATGGAAGAGCCCGTGCGGCAGATTGCCCTGAACGCTGGCATCGACGGCGCTGTGATCATCGAGACCATCCGCCGCAGCCGCAAGACCGGCTATGGCTACGACGCCCTCAAGGGTGAATATGTGGACATGATCGAACGCGGCATCATCGACCCCACCAAGGTGACCCGTTCCGCCCTGCAGAACGCCGCTTCTGTGGCCGCCATGGTGCTGACCACCGAATCCCTGGTGACCGACATTCCCGCGCCCGAACCCGCCGCTCCCGCCGGCAACCCCGGCATGGGCGGAATGTACTAAGACGCATTCCCTAAAATAGCAAATAAAACAAAGCATCCCACCCGCGAAAGCGGATGGGATGCTTTGTTTTATTGAGGAAGTGGTTTCCTGCTTTCGCAGGAAATCAGCATCAGTAGCTCAGGCCGAAGCCGGAGAAGTAGTAGTTGCCATCGGCATCCTGGTAGGCGTAGCTGCCGCCCTTGACGTTGGCCAGGATGGCGGGATCAATGTACTGATCCTTGTCATAGCCGGGCACATCGTTGGGGGAGGCGCAGGTTTCCAGATAGGTGCCGTCCTCGTTCTCGGTGTAGGTCAGGGCGATCACGTCTTCGGAGGAAACCATGGTCACAGCCAGCTTGCCGGTGGGATTGAACGCGCCGGTGATGACGTCCACCTGGGCCTTGCGGGCGTTGTTCAGGGAACCGCTGGCAGTGGTAGCGGTGCTGGTGGCGGTGTACTGGGCCAGGAGCGCGTCGCAGTAGGGCTCCAGGTTGGTCAGGATCCAGGGAGAGGTGCACACGATGGTGGCGATGACCTTGCCGCCGTTTTCATGCACGGTATCCGCCGCCTTGACCAGCTTCTTCATTTCGGCAACCGTGGTGACCTCGATCTTTTCGCCGGTCTTCTTCTGAGAGGCAACCACGCCCTGGCCGAAGCCCTGGCCGCCGCCGGACATTTCGCGCTCGTCCACTTCGTAATCTTCCACCAGGCTCAGGACGCCTTCGGCATCAGTGCCGTTGGTGGAATTGGTGGGCTTGGGCTCGATGTAGAAGTAAGCGACCTCGGCTTCCTTCGCCTTGTCCACGATTTCGAAGCCCTGGGCAGTGAAGAGTTCCTTCAGCGCGGCCAGCATATCCTCGTCCTCGCCGCTGCCGGTGTAGGAGCCGATAAACAGCTTGGTGCCCGCGTTGGCGGCCAGAGGCAGGGCGTTTTCATGGTTCTTCATGAGCACGACGGCCTTCTGGTGCAGGGCGTAGGCCTGATCCGCCGCGGTCGTCAGATTGGTGGCGCGCACTTCGTCGGCCTTGAGATAGTCCAGATAGGGGTTGTCGAAGCGGCCCTGCTCGAAGATGCAGGTGGCGCGGTTGATGTTGGCGCGATCCAGGTCTTCCTTGGCCAGGATGCCGGTTTCCACAGCTTCGATCACCAGGTCGGTGCGCAGGCCGGAACCGATGGCGTCGCTGCCCGCGGCGATGAGCTTGGCGTAGCGTTCGGTCATGGACAGGTCTTCCACGCCGAAGGTCTGGCCGGTGACGATGCCGGAGTCGGTGTTCACGTAGCCGTCAAAGCCCATGACATCCCGCAGCAGGGTGGTGATGATTTCGTAGTTGTAGGCGGAGCCCAGCTGGTTGACCTTCACTTCATGGCCGCGATAGGTCTGGGTGGCGGAACGGTCATCCGCGGCGTCGCGGGAGTAGCAGGGCATGATGGAGCCGCACTTGGCGTCAATGGCGGCCTGGAAAGCGACCAGCTGGTACTTTTCCAGGGAGCCTTCGGTGGGATACAGGCGCCACTGGCCCTGGGCGGTGTGGGATTCAAAGCCGTTTTCCGCAGCGCCGTCGCCGGGGAAGTGCTTGACGGAGAGCGCCACAGCGCCGGGCTTCATGCCGTCGGTGCCCATGTGGTAGCCGTCGATCAGGGCGGTGATGATGCCGGCGGTGACTTCGGGACGTTCGCAGAAGGTTTCCAGGTTGCGGGGCCAGCGGGGATCGGTCACCAGGTCCACCTGGGGGCCGTACATGGCGTTGATGCCCTGGGCAACCCACATCTGGCGGTCGACTTCGGCATAGTCGCGGATGGCGTCATAGTTGCCATCGCCCATCACGGCGGCAGCCATACCCGGAGCGTCCGGGAAACCGGCGGAAATGGGATTGGAGATGATGGTCATGGGGATGGCAGGCACGCCTCGCAGGGCGGAATCGGCCTCGGCCATTTCAGAAACCACGTTGTTGTACAGCGCCACGGTGGAAGCATCAAAGCCCAGGCCGCCGCGATACACGCCGGCACGCACTTTCTGGGTGTTGATGACGAAGGAATCCAGACCGGCGAAACCGGCGGCGAAAGCGTTCTTGGATTCTTCGCCTTCCGCGATCATGGTCACGATGGCGGCGGGATTGATGGTGCCGTCTTCATTCTTGGCCATGTCCAGCTTGGGCACGCCGGGGGTGATGGCCAGGGCGTTGAACAGGAAGCCCGCCTGGTCGGCCAGTTCCATCTTGGACACCAGGTCAGCGGCGCGGGTCTTGGCGTCCAGCCGCCAGTCTTCGCACACGTCCAGTTCCTTGTTGTTGTTCAGGTCCTTGAAATACAGGCCGTCCTTCACGATCACGCCCACGGTGGTCACGCCGATGGTGGGGCCGTTTTCGTTTTCATAGAACACGGGCTCCAGGTAGGTGGCGGTGGGATCGACGGTCGCGGGGTCGTAGGGAGCGGGAATGTAGCTGTCCTCGGCAAAGGCCGGGGCCAGGCTCAGCACGAGCGCCAGAGCGGCAAGGATGCTGATGATTTTCTTCATAATCCATTCTCCTTTTCTTCGTCGGATAAGCGTTCCGGGCCGCCGCGCGCTGGCTGCCCTTCTTTCATGGATCCATGATAGCACAAAAAAGAGCACAAAAAAAGGCGTTTGGCATGAATGCCCATTTCCAGACCGTAAAGCACATTCAAGTCCGTTCACGACAAAAAAACGGCGTGAATGGAAGTTAGGCAATAGGGAATAGGGATTAGGGATTAGGGAATAGGGATTAGGCATTAGGGAACCCGCCTTTCCCCTGAGGGGGGCCGAAGCGTTTGGAATACCTGCCATATACGCCACAGGCCGCGTGCGGCCCGGAATGACGCGGATTTTGAGATGATTTCTCGTCAGATACGGATTGACTTTTTGCGGAACAGGCGATAAATTATTTATCGGTTGAATGCCACGAGCATCAGGGGAGGAAGGATGGGCAGCCATACATCTCATGCCGGCGGCGGTGACGCGCTGCGCGGTGGGCCTGGTGTATCATGAAGGCACCGACCCGGAACAGGAATTGCTGCTGCTGAAAAACATGCTGCTGCGGGAATTCAAAACAGCCTGAAAAAAACAAAAAAATTTGACGAAAGGTTGACAGAGATGCCGAGGTTCGCTACGCTCAAGCAAGCAAGCAAGCAAGCAAGCAAGCAAGCAAGCAAGGCATAACTGCGCTCTTTTTGAATATTTCCATACCGAATAGCCATCAGGCGAAGGTGTACGTTTCTCCTTCGTCCGATGGCTCTTTTGTGTGAGGCCAACGGAGAGGAGGAAACCAGGAATGGAAAAGGAAAAGTACGCCGCTTTGGAGATGGAAACCTTTGAGTTCGACACGGAGGATGTCATCAGGACAAGCAATCCCGGCGAAGGACAAGGTGGCTTGAGGACTAAACAGCATTCTCTTAATTGATCAACAACCATTCATGAAAGGAGGATGCGCACCATACAGAAGGAACAGTACGAAGCTCTGGAGATGGAGACCGTCGTGTTCGACACGGAGGATGTTATCAGGACAAGCGGCACTGAGGGCTATGGTGAAGACTGATGTCTCTATGCCATGCTGGATCGTTTTTTTGTCCCAATCAGCAAAAAGAACCCGGGATATGCCATTTTTGCCTGCTTTTACCCTATCTTCTATCGGCACAAAGTTCTGCTTCCTCTTCTGCCGTTTTATCGTACGTTCCGCGCCATTCAATCAGGAAGTTTCAAAGCGGAGGCTAAAGCCGTGAAGGATGCCTGAACGCATGGCGAAAGCAGAAAAGTGCCTGTCCGCGTGGGACGGGCACTTTTTTAGATTGTACTATTCCTGCAAGGGAGATGAGATCTGCGAGGCAAACGGCTGTGGTCGCCAACGACGGAGTGAGACATTTTTCCGCGTTATATGATGGCGCCCAAACAACGACCTCTCAGATTAAAGCCGGAGCTTGATCGGGGCACCGGAGAAGATGGGAGTCATTCATCCTCCAACATAAATCTCAGCGCTTTGTTGTATTTTGTCTGCCTGTCCACATCCCGCATTGTTATCCGGGGAATCCTTGACAGATTGCTGTTATCAATCAAATCGCTGATCTTTACGCGTCTGGCTATGGGATTCTTCTTCACGCGGACAAGGTAATCCTCCCACTCCTCGCCGTCTCGTCTGCTGATGGCGTCCACGGCGGCGGCAGTCTCCGGGCCGAATTGAGCTTCAATTTCGCGAAGAGTAAGCGCGGTATCCTCTACCGTGTCATGGAGCCAGCCGACCACCTGTTCTTCGGGACTGGAAAGCCGGAAGGCAACTCTTTCCGGATGCGTGACGTAAGGCTCACCGGCCTTGTCAACCTGGCCGGCATGGTAATGATCAGCCCATGCTTTTGCTGTTTCGATGTCTTTGCTTAACATTTCTATTGCTCCCTTCATTCTCTCTGCGGAAATGCCCGCTTTGCGAACTTCGGCCCGATGCCACGGACAATGCCCAATTCCGGGCAGTATAATACCTGTCAAGAGGATTTTTGCAGGAGAGTGTATTGATATCATTCAAGATTGTCTATCCACAAGGCATGACATTTTTCTTGTCTCTATCTTACGTTCTTCATACCGAATCACGTTCCACCAGTACGGATGGAAGCAGGATACGTTTAGGCAGCGTTGCGTCACCATGCACACGGGCGGCTAAGGTCCGCGCCGCGGCGATGCCCATTTCGATTGTGGGCACGTCGATGGTGGTCAGGGGCGGATTGGCGTATTGGCTCATTTCAATATTGCTCATGCCGATGACCGCCACCTGCTTAGGCACGCGAACGTTCATCTGGTACAGCGCGCGCAGGGCGGCCATGGCCATCAGGTCGCTGGCGGCGTAGAAGGCTGTGGGCAGGTTTCCGCAGCGGACTGCGTTTTCCACCAGCTCCATACATTTTTTATCGTCCCATTCGCAGTCCAGCACCCATTCCGGCTTCACTTCCAAATCCAGATCCCGCATGGTTTCCAGATAGCTGCGGAACCTGCGGGAGCGTTTCAGCGGGACGTTCCCCGTGCCGCTGCCGATGAATCCGATTTGCCGATGGCCTTTTCCATAGAGATATTCCACGGCCATCCGGCTGACCCGCAGATGGTCGTACTCGATATTGTCGATGGGCATATGGCCGGTGTCGATGCCGACGATGTGGGGGATGCGGGAGAGGAGCAGCCGGAACAGCGGCTCAGCCAAAGGCCGCATCATGACCAGCCCGTCCAGGCCCGCATGCAGGAAGCGCTCCAGCATCGCCGGGTTTTCCAGTTCCTGCTCCGTATGAATCAGGGTGACCATGCCGCCCTGTTTTTTTAGTTCCTCTTCGATGCCGCCCAAAATGGACAGATAGAAAGGGTCGCTGTATTTGCCTTTGGTGGACGCCAGCAGGCAGCCGACGGAAAACCGGCTGTCCGCCGCTTCCGGTTTGCAGGCGCAGTTTTTCTTCACCAGCGGCTTGTAATTCAGTTCTGCCACCGCCCGAAGCACGTTCTGCCGCGTTTCATCTGTGGTTTTGTATACCTGATTGTTGTTCAAAATGCGCGAAACCGTAGCGGGAGAAACGTGGGCAAGGCGGGCGACATCCCGGATACTGGCCATCCCGGCGCTCCTTTCCGCGGATGAAACACCCGCACGTTGTTTCTTCTATCATAGTCTGAAACAGGAATTCTGTCAAGCCCGCATGGTTCTGTCTTTCCGTATAAATGCGGTTACATGTGTATTCTGCTCTTTATTTTTCCGAAAAAGAAAGATTACATCTTGACACAGAATGAAACATATGATATTGTTTAGTAAACAGTACGCTGCAACGGAGTGAAAGCAAATGGAATTTGTGTTGATCGGAGCCGGCCAGCGGGGCATGATTTATTCGCAGTACGCACACGGGAAGGGACATGCGATCACCGCCGTCGCGGAAAAGGATGCGGTCAAGCGGGAGATTGCCAGGAAAGAACTCGACATCCCCGCGGAACGCTGCTTTGCCGATGCCGCCGATTTGCTGGCCCAGCCCAAATTAGGGGACGCCGCCATCATCGCCACCATGGACCGGGATCATTTCGGCCAAGCCATCCCCGCCATGGAGAAGGGCTATCACCTGCTGCTGGAAAAGCCCATTTCCCCGGTGCCGGAAGAAGTGCTGGCCATTGAGGAAAAGGCCCGGGAGACGGAACGCCTGGTGGTGGTATGCCATGTGCTGCGCTATTCCCCCTTCTTCCGGGAGATCAAAAAGCAGCTGGATTCCGGGGCCGTCGGCCGCATCGTCACCGTGCAGCACAATGAAAACATTGGCAACTTTCACATCGCCCATTCCTTCGTGCGCGGCAACTGGCGGCGCAGCGACACGGCCAGCCCGCTGATCATGCAAAAATCCTGCCACGATCTGGACTTGCTGGTGTGGCTGGTGGGCAGCGGGTGCAGGCAGGTGGCGTCCTTTGGCGGGCTGGCCTATTTCAAGGCGGAGAACGCGCCGCAGGGCGCGGCGATGCGCTGCGCGGACTGTCCGCTGAGGGACACCTGCCGGTTCAGCGCTTACAAAGCCTATCTGCCCGTGATGGGCAATTGGCCCGCCACGGTGCTGACGGAGAACCAGACGGAAGAAGGACTGCGGGAAGCCATCCGCACGGGGCCCTACGGACGGTGCGTGTTCCATTGCGACAACAATGTGTGCGACCATCAGGCGACGGTGCTGGAATTTGACAACGGCGTGACCGCCACCTTCAACCTGAGCGGGTTCACCAACCGCATCGCCCGCACGCTGAAAATCATGGGCGAGGACGGAGAACTCCGCGCCAACGAATACACCAACGAAATAGAAATCATCCGGTTCGCGGCCAACGGCGTGGATCGCTGCGAATCCCGCGTGATCCATCCCGAACTGACTGCCAGCGGACACGGCGGGGGAGACGCGGGCATCGTGGAAGATTTCCTGGCGCTGCTGGAGGGACGGCAGGCGGAAGCGGCGTCCGACATCCGTTATTCGGTGGAAAGCCATATGATGGCCTGCGCCGCCGAGGAAGCCCGGCTGACCGGTACGGTGGTGCGCATTGCGGACTTCCGCCGGCGCCATGGAGGGACGCGGCCATGACCCGGGAGCGCTTTGAGCAGTTGATCCGGGTCACCGGCCCCATCGCGCCGGAGGGAATGGAAGCATACATCGGCGACCTGTCCTGTTCCGAAACGGAGCTGCTTCCTAAAGAAGTATTGCAGTTTACCCTGGATTGGAACCATGTGCCGCTGGATCAGCAGGCCCAACTGATGTCCGCGCTGGACGCGGCGAACGCTGTGCCCGAGCTGGTGGAGCTGGCCCATGTGATGGCGCTGGACGCCGTGCGGGCGCTGAACCGCTGCACGGCCATCGACTTCCAGCCGCCCAAGCCCGCCTGCCTTTCCGGCTTTGACCGGGACGCTTTCGCGTTCCTCTATTCCCAGCTTTGCGTGATCGAGGGGCGGAAAGCTCTGCGGCGGCGGGGCGTGCCGGAAAAATACGATATGGATATTCCCGAGCGCATGACCCGCAAGCAGCTGCGCAAGTTCGTGGAAACGGGCGATATCACCTTTGACGATTATCCCTGGGACATGAATTTCTACTGCTGCTGCATTTTCCTGATGGACCGGTTTTATTTCATTCCCTACCGCTGGGAAGGCGCGCCCCATGCCTGGCGCAATCCGGAAACGGGCGAAGTCACAGCCCTGTGGGAAGGCGGCGTGAAGGTGCGCCGGGACGGGCAGCTGGATGGCGTGAACGGCGTCCATGACCCGGACGCTTTTGAAACGGTCTTTGCGGAAACGGAAGAAACGGTCACCGGCAATCCCGTTTCCCCGGAGGGGCGTATCCTGCCGGAAGCCATCGCGCTGAATAAGCGCCAATGGCAGCCCGCCCTGCGGGACGGGGATTATCTGCTGGCTCTGCACATTCCCGGCGGCATGGGCTACACCCCCGAGCGGGTGAAGCGCTCCTGCGAAATGGCGCTGGCCTTCTATGCGCGGTATTTCCCGGAATACCAGTATATCGGTTTCTGGAGCGAATCGTGGCTGTACGACCCCGGCCTGGCAAAGATCCTTCCGCCGGACAGGAACATCGTCCGGGTGCAGCGGCAGTTCTACCGCTATCCCACCATGGAGGGCGACGATATGACCCGCCTGGAGGTGCTGGGCGACGCGAAAGCGGACTACCGGGAACGGAAACCGAGGAACAGCCTGGAGAGGGGCCTGTTCGCCGCCTGGGACAGGGGAGAAAAGTTCCACGATACCGGCATGTTCCTGCTGAAAGAAGAAGTGGAGAAAGTCGGAACCGACCCGTATTGGAAAGAGGTGTAGGCCGTGGAGAACAAAAAGCGCGGTTTCATCTGGGAAATGAAGCACAACGGCACGCTGTATATCATGTGCGTGCCGGCGCTGCTGCTGCTTTTGCTGTTCTGCTATCTGCCTCTGGGCGGCATGTACATGGCGTTTACCAAGTTCAACGTGGTGGACGGCATCTTTGGCTCCCCCTTTGTGGGCCTGCAGAACTTCGGCTATTTCTTCAACGGCAACCCCTACGCCTGGAACGCCATCAAAAATACCCTCATCATCAACTTCTGGGGCCTCATCCTCGGCACGGCGCTGCCCATCACCCTGGCGATTTTCATGAACGAGATGAAAAACGGCCTCTTCAAGAAAGTCGCCCAGAGCGCCATGTTCTTTCCCTACTTCCTGAGCTGGGTGGTCGTCGGCGCGATCCTGTACGGCTTCCTCACCGCCAATTTCCGGGTGGACCGCCGCTCGGGGGAACTGATCCTCACCGGGGCCAACGGCGTGATGAACCGGCTGCTGCTGGCTTTCGGCCAGACGCCCATCCGCTGGTACGCGGAACCGAAATACTGGAAGCCCATCGTGATCCTGCTGGACGTTTGGAAGTGGGCGGGCTATAACTCCATCATCTACATGGCCGCCATGGCCGGGTTCGACGGCTCGCTGTACGAGGCCGCCACCATCGACGGGGCCAGCCGCTGGCAGCAGATCATCCGCCTGACCCTGCCTATGCTGAAACCCAACGTGGTCATCCTGGTGCTCATGAGCATCGGGCGCATCTTCTTCGGCGATATGGGCATGATCTGGGGCCTCGTGGGCCAGAACAGCACCATCCTGGACGAGGTGAACGTGATCGACACCTACGTGTACACCTCCATGCGCTCCATGGGCTTTGGGTTCAGCACAGCCATCGGCCTGTGCCAGAGCGTGATGGGGCTGATCATGATCCTGATCGCCAACTGGGCGGCCAAGAAGATCAACGACGGGGAGGGGCTGTTCTGATGAAAAGGAATGAACACGACGCGCCGCATCCCATACGCCAGAGCAAAAACGACCGCTGGGTGAAAATCGCCGCCTATGCCTTCGTGGGCCTGTTCGGGCTGATTTGCCTGTATCCCCTGCTCCTCACCGTCACCGTCAGCTTCACCCCGGAAAGCGTCATCGCCTCGGACGGCTACCGGCTGATCCCCCGGGAATGGACGCTGGACACCTACACCTACATCTTCGCCCACAGCGGCGCGCGCATCCTGAAATCTTACGGCGTCACGGTGCTGATCACCGCCGCGGGCACCCTGGGAGCCATGCTGATCACCTGCATGATCAGTTATGCCATTTCGCTGAAAGAAATGCGCTACCGCAACGTGATCGCTTTCATCTGCAATTTCACGTCCATTTTTTCCGCCGGTCTGGTGCCCTGGTACGTGGTGTGCGTGAACTGGTACCACCTGCGGGATTCCATCTTTGCGCTGATTATTCCCGCCATGTTCAGCGTGTGGAACATGTTCCTCATGCGCACGTATTTCAGCGCCATTTCGCCCAGCTTGTACGACGCGGCCAAGATCGACGGCGCGGGACACTGGACGATCTTCTTCAGGGTGGCGCTGCCGCTGTCCAAGACCGCGCTGCTGACGGTGGGCATGATGTACGCCCTGAGCTACTGGAACGACTGGTGGCACACCCTCATGTTCATCAGCGACCGGAACCTGTACCCCCTGCAATACTACCTCTATTCCATCGTGTCCAACGTGAACGCCATTTCCTCGGGCCGCGTTCCTTCCGGCGCGGCGGCCTCCATCCGCCTGCCTGCTGAAACGGTCAAAATGGCGGTCACTATCATCACCATCGGCCCCATCATTTTCCTCTATCCCTTTGTGCAGCGCTACTTCGTCCGCGGCATCATGACCGGCGCGGTCAAGGAATAATCCCGTAACTCAAGCGGAGATCCGCTTATGATAAAACAAGGAGGAATCACCCATGAAAAAACTGCTGTCCCTTGCGCTGGCCCTGATGCTGGCCCTGTCCCTGGCGCTTCCCCTGACGGCGCTGGCGGAAGATCTGGAGGAAATCACCATCCTCTATCCCGGCGAGGAAACCGACGAAATGGCCGCTTTCCTGAATGGCGCGTTCGCGGAGAAGGTCAAGAACGAGCTGAACATGAAGGTCAACTTCCGCTTCCTGTCCTGGGCGGATTACTGGGATCAGAAGAAGCTGATGCTGGCCGCCAACGATCCCATCGATCTGTACTGGGACGGCCTGCCCGACCTGCCTTCTATGGTAAACAACAAGGAAGCCCAGCCCCTGGATGAGCTGCTGGCGAAGTGCTGGCCCGAATCCATGAAGGAAATCATTCCCGACAGCCAGCTGGCGGGCGGCAGGATCAACGGCGTGCAGTACGGCATCCCCTCCGCTTACGCGCCTTCCTCCGGCATGTTCCAGTTCGTGTGCCTGCGGCAGGATCTGCTGGAAAAGGTGGGCATGACCGAAGTGAAGACCGCCGACGACCTGCGGGAATTCGCCCTGCGGGTGCAGGAGCAGCTGCCCCAGTTCAAGGGCCCGGCGGACATCATCTTTAAGCCCCTGACCCGTAACTTCGCCGAGGAGCAGTACACCTGGGTCGCCTCCCAGGATCTGGTGGTGTTCGGCGAGGAAAGCAAGCAGGCTTACAGCTATGCCCACACCCAGGCGTTCCAGGACGTGGCGAAGTTCAACCGCGAAATGTTCCTGGACAGCCTGTACGGCGATGAAGTGGCCATCAAGTACAACGAGCGCGACAGCCGCATGCAGACCGGCCTGTACCTGTGGGTGGAAGGCTCCCTGGGCAAGGAGAACGAGATCATCGGCAGCGTGAAGGTGGCCGATCCCGACGCGGTGCTGAAAAACTACCTGCTGGCGCCCGAAAAGCCCCGCTACATCAACGCCACCGGCGGCGAAGTGCTGTGCGTTCCCTATTCCGCCAAAAACCCCGAAGGCGCGCTCAAGTTCCTGGCCTGGCTGTGGGGCAGCCAGGATAACTACCTCTTCTGCCTCTACGGCGAGGAAGGCAAGGACTGGAAGCTGGATGAAAACGGCCGCCTGGTCACCCTGTCCGAAACTGCCCGGGGCGACGGCTACTTCTATGAGTGGATGTTCCGCAACGCCAATTACCAGGTGTTCGGCGAGGGCGTGACCGACGAATACATCGAGATGTACCGCCACTGGGACGACGACGCCAAGGCCTCCGCCATGCTGGGCTTCGCCTTCGACAACACCGGCTTTGAAGCCATCGAGACCGCCTGCATCGAAGCCTACAAGAAAGTGGAACCGATCCTGTACGGCTATGTGGATTTTGAAACCGAATATCCCAAAGCCATCGCCGAACTGGAAGCCGCCGGCATCAATGAGTATGTGGCGGAAGTGAACCGGCAGCTGGCTGAATTCATGGCGAAATAACAATATTGTTTTCAAGCAAGAAGGGGAGCGGCTTTGCTCCCCTTTTCTTTGCTTTCACTTGATTGGACGGAAATTCACAAGAAGTCTATTCGCTCCTGCTATAACAGGAAGGGCAGGCATTCCGAACGTTTCGCCCCCGCAAAGGGGAAGGCTTTGGACGCCTCTCTTGCTAAATCGCCCCGAATCCGGTATAATAATCCACAGTATACCAAGGGAGGAGGGCGAGGCGATGGCTGCTGCGAATCCGGGAAACGAAAATCAGATCGAAGCCGTGATCGAGGACACCATTTTCCGCAACGAGGAAAACGGTTATTCCGTGGTGGAAGCCCGCATGGGCCGCGATAAAATCACCGTCGTGGGTACGCTGCCCGCCCTCGCGGCCGGGGAACAGGTGATGCTGACCGGTGGCTGGGTAGAGCATCCCCAGTATGGCAAGCAATGGAAAGCCGCGTCCTGCGAAGTGCGCAAGCCCACCACCCTGCTGGGCATCGAGCGTTATCTCGCCTCCGGGCTCATCCATGGCGTCGGTCCCTCCACCGCCAGGCTGCTGGTGCAGGAGTTTGGCAAAAACACCCTGGACGTTCTCTCGGAAGCCCCGGAACGCCTCACCGAGGTGCCCGGCATCGGCAGGAAGCGCGCCCAGCAAATCGCCAAATCGTTTCTGGAGCAGTACGGCGCGCGGGAAGCCATGATTTTTTTGCAGTCCTACGGGGTATCGCCCAGCCTGGCGGTGAAGATCAGCAAGCGCTACGGCGCCGCCGCCCAGCAGAAGATCCGGGAAAACCCCTACCGGCTGATCGACGACATCGAGGGCGTGGGCTTCCTGACCGCCGACCGCATCGCCCTGTCCCTGGGCATTCCCCAGGACAGCGAATACCGCCTGAAAGCGGGTATTAAATACGCTTTGCAGGAGGCCGCCAACGGCGAAGGACACACCTACCTGCCCCGGGACGTGCTGCTGCAGCGGGCGGCCCAGGGCCTTCGCGTGTCCGGGAACCTGCTGCTGCACCAACTGGACAGTCTGCTGTTCAGCCGCGAGATCATCGCCATGGACGTGGACGGCCAGGACGCGCTGCTGCTGAGCAATTATTTCTACGCGGAAAAGGAAATCGCCCGGTATTTGAAGCTGCTCATGGGCGCGGCGCAGACCGTGATCCAGTCCGCCATCCTGGAAGAGATTCGCTTTTTTGAACGGGAAAACCATATTCAGTTCAGCGATAACCAGCGGCTGGCTGTGTCCGAGGCGGTTCGTCGGGGCGTGGTGGTGATCACCGGCGGCCCCGGTACCGGCAAAACGACGATCATTAACTGTATGCTGTCGCTGCTTGGCAGGGATGTTTTGTTAGCCGCGCCCACAGGCCGCGCCGCCAAGCGCATGAGCGAGGCCACCGGCCACGAGGCAAAAACCCTCCACCGCCTGCTGGAATTCAACGGCGACGAGGGACATTTTCAAAAAGACGAGCAGAACCCGCTGGATTGCTCCTGCGTGATCGTGGACGAAATGAGCATGGTGGATGTGTTCCTGATGCGTTCCCTGCTGCGGGCCTTGAAACCCGGCACCAAGCTGATCATGGTGGGGGACGCCGACCAGCTTCCCTCTGTCGGCGCGGGGAACGTGCTGGGGGATATTTTAAAAAGCGGCGTTATCCCTTCCGTGCGGCTCACCGACATTTTCCGCCAGAGCGAGCAAAGCCTGATCGTGGTGAACGCCCACCGCATCAACCATGGCGAAGCCCCGATATTAAACCAGAAGGGCAGCGACTTTTTCTTTGAGCGCCGATCCCAGCCCGAGGCCGCGGCGGAAGCCATCGTGGGCCTGTGTGCCCAGCGCCTGCCCGCGTTCCTGCGCACAGATGCTCCGGCCCGTGATATTCAAGTGCTTTCTCCCACCAAGAAAGCCGGGGCGGGGGTCTATCAGCTGAACAAGATGCTCCAGGCCACCCTGAACCCGCCGGGCCTGCGCAAGCCGCAGATTCAATATGGGGAAACGGCGTTCCGCTTGGGCGACAAGGTGATGCACGTCAAGAACAACTACCAGCTTGCCTGGAAAACCGACGGCGGCGCGGAGGGCGAGGGCGTGTTCAACGGCGACGTAGGGTTCATCACGAAGGTGGATACGGAGGACAGGATCGTGACCGTGCGCTACGATGACGAGCGGGCCGTGGAATACGACTACCAGCAGCTGGAAGAACTGGAGCTGGCTTACTGCCTGTCCGTGCATAAGAGCCAGGGCAGCGAATTTCCCTGCGTGGTGATGCCCGTGGTGGGCGGCCCGCCGCGGCTTTTGACCCGCAATCTGTTCTATACCGCCCTGACCCGCGCCCGGAAGTTAGTCGTGCTGGTGGGCAAGGAGGAAGCCATCGCCGCCATGGTGCATAATAACCACATCGCGGCCAGGTTTACCACGCTGAGGCAAAGGCTGGAAGAAGAAATGCCGGGCAGCTGAAATGCGGCGTTTTTTGATCACGTTCGGCAAAGGCTTGATATTGATTTGAGGAAACAGGGAGGGGGCATTCCGTTGGACAGTCTTGTCAATCTGGTGCTGCTCTTTTTCTCATATTCTTTCCTGGGCTGGTGTATTGAAGTCACCCTGAAATACATCCAATACCATCGCTTCATCAACCGCGGCTTCTTTACCGGCCCCATCTGCCCGATTTACGGGACGGGCGCTGTTTTGATCACCGTCGTTGTAGGCGGCCTGGCCCCGCTGGAGCGTTCCTACGGCACTACCTTCGCTATCTCTTTTTTGCTTTGCGGCCTGGTGGAATACCTTACCAGCTACCTGATGGAGAAACGCTTCCACGCCCGCTGGTGGGATTACAGCCAGAAGCCTATGAATCTGCACGGAAGGGTCTGGATCGGCAATCTGATTCTGTTCGGCCTTGGCGGCGTGGCCATTATCCACCTGATCAATCCGCCCCTGAACCGCCTTTTCTCGCTGATTTCCCCGCAAACCAGGCAAATCCTGTGCGCCGGATTCTTGGCCGTATTCCTGGCGGATTATGCGGTCACTCACTTCGTGCTCAAGCTGGTCAAGACGGGAATTGAACACAGCGAAGCGGACAACACCGAAGAAATCAATCGGGAAATACGGCTCCTTCTCAGCGACAGGAATATTTTCTACCGCCGTTTTGCGGATGCGTATCCGGAGGTCATTTATCGTACTGAGCGAATCAACGCGCGTCTTGCCGCCATCCGCGCGGAAACCGAACGGCTCCGGAAAGAGGCCGAACAAAGGATGGAGCCTGCCGGCTTGATCAAGAGCGCCATCATCGAAAACCAGGACAAGCTGATTGGCATGCTGTACCACGAGGGCAGCGCGACCCCGGAAATGAAGGAACTGAAAGCCGCCATCGAAGCCGATCAGAAACGTCTCCAGTCCCGGCCGCTTTCAAAGATTGAAAGCCTGAGGACACGAAATGATCAGGAAGCGTAATCATCACGATATGACCCGAATTGCGACTGCGCAGCGCAGAACGCGTTCAAGACGAAAGGAGCCCTGAATAATGAAAGCAATCCCGGAAGCGTATCTGGCCCCCTGTTCCAAGCCCGGCACGGTGGTTTCCCTGCCCTACGGAAAGAAATTCATCCTGCTTTACACGCCCGCCGCGCCCGCGTCGCGCATTCTGTACCTGATTCACGGCGGCGGCGGGAATCAATACGCCTTCTTTTGTCCTCACTTTCTCCATATGATCGACCACATGATCGCGGAGGGCGTGATGCCGCCAGTCTATATGGTGTCGCCCTGCTTCTACGACCCGGACGAAAACGACAAAACGCCCTCTTCCTCCGGCCGTGCGGTGGCGAAGTTCTGCGAAGAGCTGCGCGGCGAGATCATTCCCCTGGCGGAAGGCCATATCGGACGGACGTTCACCCGGAACGAGCGGCTTATCAGCGGCTTTTCCATGGGCGGCGTGACCACCTGGTACGCTTTCCTGCAAGCCCTCGACCTGTTCGCCGCTTTCCTGCCCCTCAGCGGCGACTGCTGGGCGTTCGGTGAAAAGGGCGGCGGCAGCCACCCGGCGGAAACCGCCGCGAAGCTGGCCGAAACCGCGAAGGAAAGCGGGCTGGATTTCTATATTCACGCCATCACGGGAGACCGGGACATTGCGTTCCCCAACCTGGACGCCCAGATGCAGGCCATGAAACAATACCCGGAGGCGTTCGGAAAGCGCGTGGATTACGACGTGATGCCCGGCGGCGTGCACGATTATGAAACGATCTTCCGCTACCTCTATAACGCGCTGCCCCCTGTGGCGGGAGAATCAAGGCAATGACTGTACTGTATACCGCGGAAGAAACGGAGAGGCAGAAGCGCCGGGCAAAATGGAGCGGCGCGGCAGCATGGACGGCGCTGGCCCTGGGCTGGCTGGCCTGCGCCGTGCTGTGCTTTTTCGTGCGCACGGGCAACGCGAAAGACATGCTGTTCCTGATCATCGGCCTGGCTACGGTGTCCGGGTGGATATTCATCCTGCTGCGGCAGATGGTCTATGTCCCCGCCCACGCGGAAGCGCACCACATGGCGGGTATCCTGGCGGATGAAAACAAAGAAGAATTTGAAGGCGTCCTGCGACTTTCTCCCGGCGGGTTCCAAATCCCCAAAAGCATCATCGTGAAGAAAGCCCATATCCAACAGGGCGAGGAAACAGTCACGCTGAATGTGGATGCCAGCCTGGCCCGCCGCCTGCCGCCGGAGGGCGCGCTTGTGCGGGTGGAGACCGTCAGAAAGTACATCACGGCTTTCGAGGTGCGCCATGCGTAACATCAAACGATTCTTTTCGCTGATTCCAGCGCTGGTTCTGTGGCTCATGCTGTCGGCGCTGGTGTGGGGCTTTGTGTTCACCCGCATCACCGACACCGACCCCGCCCACAAAATTTCCTTATTCATCGACACCCAGGTGACTGACGCCACGGGGCTGGCGGTAAAGCTGGAAGAAGGACTGGGCGGGAATATCAAAATGGTGAAAGTCCATCCCTTCACCTACGCCATGCTGGATGGGGAACAGCTGAAAGCCGCCGACCTGTTCATCATCCGGGCCGACCACATGGAAACCTATGGCGATTGGCTGACGCCCCTGCCGGAGGAAATCAGGGAGGACGATGCCTGGGGCGTCCGGGCGTATGACGTGGAAAGCAAATCCGGCATTGCCTCCGACAGCATCAACTACCGGCCTTTGGGCGAACCGGAAACGGATTATTATCTCTGCTTCGGCAACCAGTCCAGGCACAATCAATCCCTTGAAAACGCCGTGGACAACGCCGCCCTGGACGCGGCGAACCTGCTTCTGAACCTGCGATAAGGAGGAGAAAACCATGAAGGGAAGAACCGTTGCTCTGCTGCTGGCGCTGCTTTTGCTGCTGCCGATGAACGTGCTGGGTGAATCCAGCCTGTATGTGAAGAAGGTGGACAACCTGCCGGAGGACTTCATCTTCGGCATGGACATTTCCAGCGTGATTGCCGAGGAAAACAGCGGCGTAAAGTATTACGGCTTCGACGGCCAGGAGCAGGACTTGCTGAAGATCCTGGCGGACAGCGGCATCACCCACATCCGCGTGCGGGTGTGGAACCATCCTTACGACGCCCAGGGCCGGGGCTTCGGCGGCGGCAACTGCGACATCGAAACCGCCCTCGCCATCGGCAAGCGCGCGGCGAAGTACGGCCTCCGGCTGATTGTGGACTTCCACTACTCCGACTTCTGGGCTGACCCCGGCAAGCAGATGGTTCCCCTGGCCTGGAAGGATATGAATATGGAAGAAAAAACCGAAGCGCTGTACCAATTTACGAAAGAAAGCCTCGCCTTGCTGCGGGACGGCGGCGTGGACGTGGCCATGGTGCAGGTGGGCAACGAAACCACCAGCGGGCTGTGCGGGGAAACCGACTGGGGCAGGATTACCCGGCTCATGAAAGCGGGCATCCGGGCCGTCCGCGAAACCTGCCCCGACGCCCTGACCGCACTCCATTTCACCGACCCGCAGAACACCGGCAATTATGCCTGGTACGCCCAGACGCTGGCGGATTACGGGGTGGATTACGACGTGTTCGCCTCCTCCTATTATCCCTACTGGCACGGCGACCTGGACAATCTGGCCGCGGTGCTGAGCCAGGTGGCGGAAACCTACGGAAAGCGCGTGATGGTCATGGAAACCTCCTGGGCCTATACCGGCGAGGATACCGACTTTTCCGGCAACACCATCAGCGACGAAAGCGCGGTGGAGAAGCGGTATCCCTATTCCGTCCAGGGCCAGGTGAACAGCCTGCGGGACATTGCGGACACCCTGGTGAACCGCACCAAAAACGCCATCGGCATGGTCTACTGGGAAGGCGCCTGGATCACCGTGGGCGGCGCGTCCAGGAAAGAGAACAGCAAGCTCTGGGAACAGTACGGCTCCGGCTGGGCGTCCAGCTATGCTTCCGCCTATGACCCCAACGACGCTGGCCAGTATTACGGCGGCAGCGCCGTGGACAACCAGGCGTTCTTTGACCCGTCGGGCCATCCCCTGGAATCCCTGAAAGTATTCAAACTGATGCGCAGCGGGTACGGTGAACCAGCTGAAACAGAACAGCCGGAAGAAGCAAAGACGACGGGCGGGGAAGAAGCGCCGGTCAACTACATCCGCGACCCCAGCTTCGAGGACGGCGGCGAGGGATGGACATTCCACGACCTGCGGCACGCTGACCAGCTATATGTGGAGGACAAGAAGAACGATTCCCTGACCGGCACGAAGCACGCCCACTTCTGGAGCGCCGCGCAGAACAGCGTGGAATTTACCCTGGAGCAGCAGGTGGACGGCCTGCCCGAAGGGAAATTTTCCTTCTCCATTTCCATCATGGGCGGCGACGCCGGGGAGTACGAAGCTTACGCTTTCGTGAAGCTCAACGGGGAAACCGCCGCCACCGCGCCGCTGAAAATCACTTCCTGGAAAAACTGGGACACCGGCATTATTCCTGAGTTTTACCATCCCGCCAATGCGGATGTGGTGGTCGGCGTCTATGTGAAATGCCAAGGTGCGGGCGCGGGCGCCTGGGGCAAGATCGATGACGCGATGCTCACTTTTGTTCGGTAATATCTTCCCGGTATTTCTGTACATTTTTCATACAAAACTACCAAAAATTATGCTTGACAAACGGGGTTTTGAAATGTAAAATACTGTTTGAAAAAAGGTCAAATCAGTTTGTGCTGTGGAGGATTTCATAGCCGTGTTTGGCCTTCAAAGAATTTTATAACCAGAAAGGATGTATGTACCATGAAAAAGTTCCTGGCTATCGCGCTGGCGCTGGTCATGACGCTGTCCCTGATGGGCACCGCGCTGGCAGGCGACCTGGCAGGCACCTATGACATCAAGGTTTGGGTGGCTGAAAAGGCCGTGGATCTGACCAAACAGCAGATCGACAACTTCAAC
The DNA here is from genome assembly GCA_902795275.1 of uncultured Eubacteriales bacterium. Lineage (GTDB taxonomy): Bacteria > Bacillota > Clostridia > Christensenellales > Aristaeellaceae > RUG563. The sequence goes on from CADBKQ010000004.1 coordinate 49,281, forward strand.
AAGACCAACGACGCGGGCATCACCTTTAACGCCACGGTGGAAGCCGTGTCCGAAGCGGATGCCGGCACCAACATGATCACCGACGTGGAAGCCGGCGGCGACCTGTACTGCTTCGCGCAGGACCAGTTCGCCCGTCTGGTGCAGGCCGGCGCGCTGGCCAAGCTGGGCAAGAAGGCCGCTGACACCGTCATCGCCAACAACGACGCGGGCACCGTGGCCGCCGCCACCTCCGGCGACACCCTGTACGCTTACCCGCTGACCAGCGACAACGGCTACTTCATGTACTATGACAAGTCCGTCATCCCCGAAGAGGATGTGGACTCCCTGGAAGCCCTGATCGCCGACTGCGAAAAGGCCCAGAAGTACTTCGCCATGGAAACCAACACCTCCGCCTGGTACCTGGCCGCCTTCTTCTTCGGCACCGGCTGCGTGTCCGAATGGGTGACCGACAACGACGGTTCCTTCATCGAAGTGCATGACACCTTCAACAGCCCCCAGGGCCTGATTGCCGCCAAGGGCCTCAAGAAACTGGTGGATTCTCCTTTCAGCCTCAGCTCCTCCGAAGCTTCCGCCTTCGCCTCTGACGCCGCCGTGGTGGTCACCGGTATCTGGGCTTATGAAGACATCGCCAAGATGCTGGGCGACAACATGGGCGTGACCGACCTGCCCTCCTTCGAGGTGGACGGCCAGCAGTATCACATCGGCTCCTTCAACGGCTGCAAGCTGCTGGGCGTGAAGCCCCAGGAAGACGCCGTGAAGGCCGCCGCGCTGCATCGCCTGGCTCAGTACCTGACCGGCGAAGAATGCCAGATGGAGCGCTTTGAAGCCCTGAGCTGGGGCCCCTCCAACGTGGCCGCCCAGGCTTCCGACGCCGTGCAGGCCAACCCCGGCCTGGCCGCCCTCATCAAGCAGGCTCCCTACTCCGTGCCCCAGGGCCAGATTCACGGCTCCTGGTGGGACATCGGCAAGGTTATCGCTGACGACGTGAAGGCCGCCACAGACGAAGCGGGCCTGCAGGCCGCTCTGGACAACTACACCGACAAGATTTCCGCCCTGTTCACCATGAGCGACGACGTGAAGTTCGGCTGGACCGTGATCGGCGCGGTGGCTGGCTCCATGTGGGATAAGGACTTCCCCATGACCAAGGTTTCCGCTTCCGAATGGAAGAGCGACGAAGCCTTTGAAATGGACGCCGGCACCGAATTCAAGGTCCGCCAGGGCCTGAGCTGGGACAACAACTTCCCGGCCGACAACTTCAAGGTGGAAGAAGCGGGCACCTACTTCGTCATCTTCAACGAATCCACCGGCGAAGTCTCCATCTCCGCTGAATAATCGAAACGGTATTGCTTGATTGACCCAATCCAGCAATCGGTAAAAACCGGACCGGCCGGGGCCAATTCCGATTGGCTCCGGCCCTTTTCTTTCAAAAAAGTAGGAAGTAGGAGGCAGGAAGTAGGAGGTTTATAGAGTGGATGCGCCGGCTGTAACCCGCAGTTATTTCCGGAAAGCAGCAGCAAAATAAACCTCCTACCTTCTACCTCATACCTCCTACCTGATCAAAAGGAGTGTATCGAGGGCATGAAAACGTATTCAGACCTTGAATTTCTGAAGCTCTCGAAGGGCGAGAAATTCAAGTACAAATTCCTGAGCTTCTTTGCCGGGATTCCCAAGGCGCTGCTGAACCTGCTGCTGGCCCTGTGGAACCTGATCAAAGGCGCGGGCGTCACCATCGGGAAGGAGATCGCGGACATCTGCTCCACCTTCATCCATGGCGATTGGAAAACCAAGCTGTCCTTTATCTTCATGGGCTTTGGCTGCCTGGCCCGGGGCCAGATTCTGCGCGGCATCCTGTTCCTGCTGTTTGAAGTGGTCTTTATCGGCTACATGGTGCTGGCGGGCGGCTATTGGCTGGGGATGCTGCCCAGCCTGGGTGTCCAGGGGCCGACCAAGGAATACAATGAGATCTTAGACGTGGAAGTGACCACGTTCCACGACAATTCCTTCAAAATCCTGCTCTACGGCGTGCTGACGCTGTTCTTCATCGTGGCCTTCATCTATACCTGGCGGCAGAACGTGAAGCAGAACCAGCTGGCGGAAAAGATTCTGGCCTCCGGCAAGAAGCTGCGCTCCGGCAAGGATGACCTGCGCTCCCTGGTGGACGACCAGTTCCACAAGACGCTGCTGGCCCTGCCGCTGACGGGCATCCTGCTGTTCACGGTCATGCCCATTGTGTTCATGATCCTGGTGGCCTTCACCAACTACGACGGCACCCACAACGGCTACACCAACAACCTGTTCACCTGGGTGGGCATGGACAACTTCAACACCATGCTGTCCTGGACGGCGGGCAAGGGCGGCAACACCCAGTCCTATTCCGCCACCTTCGGCGAGGTGCTGGTGTGGACGCTGATCTGGGCCTTCTTCGCCACCTTCACCAACTACTTCCTGGGCATGTTCGTGGCCATGGCCATCAACAAGAAGGGCATCAAGCTCAAGAAGGTCTGGCGCACCATCCTGGTGCTGACCATCGCCATTCCCCAGTTCATTTCCCTGCTGTACGTTTCCAAGATGTTCGCCAAGAACGGCATTGTGAACGGCTTCCTGATGAGCATGGGGTGGATACAGGAGGCGCTTCCCTTCTGGGAGGATCCCACCTGGGCCAGGGTCACGGTGGTGCTCATCAACATCTGGATCGGTATTCCGTACCTGATGCTGATTGCCACTGGTATTTTGATGAACATTCCCGCCGACCTGTACGAGTCCGCCCGCATCGACGGCGCGAACCCCTGGCAGCAGTATACCAAGATCACTCTGCCCTACATGCTGTTCGTGACGGGGCCGTACCTGCTCACCAGCTTTACGGGCAACATGAACAACTTCAACGTCATCTACCTTTTGACCGGCGGCGCGCCCACCAACCCGGCGGCGTCCTCGGCGGCGGGCAGCGTGGGCTACACCGATTTGCTGATCACCTGGCTGTTCAAGATCACCACCGGCGCGGAGAGCCAGTATTACCTGGCGTCCGTGGTCGGCATCCTGGTGTTCGTGGTGGTGGCGCTGATTTCGCTGGTGGTCTACAACGTGCTGCCGTCCATCAAGAATGAGGAGGATTTCCAGTGATGAGCCAACAAAATGCGATTGCGCCCACTGGCCCGGTGAAAAAACATATGGGCTTGAAAGCCTCCCGCGCCCTGGGCAACACGGCCATTTATCTCCTGCTGATCGTGGTCAGCGCCATCTGGCTGATTCCCTTCATCTGCATCCTGCTGCAATCCTTCCGCGTGGAAAGCACCTGGCAGGTGGGCTACGTCATCCCCCAGCAGTGGGGACTGGACAACTACAAGGGCCTGTTTGAAACGGACTTCCCCCGCTGGTATATGAACACCTTCATCGCGGCCCTGTGCACCGCCGTGCTGCAGACCATCATCGTGCTGTGCATGAGCTACACCCTCTCCCGTTTCCGCTTCAAGATGCGCAATGGATTGATGCGGTTCATGCTGATCCTGGGCATGTTCCCCGGGATGCTCACCATGATCATCCTGTACCGCGTGCTGAAAGACCTTGGCATGACCCAGGCCAACGCCCTGCCCGGCCTGATCCTGGTGTATGTGGCTTCCTCCGGCATGGGCTATTACGTGTCCAAGGGCTTCTTTGACACCATCCCCAAGTCCCTGGACGAGGCGGCGAGGGTGGACGGGGCGACCCGCTTCCAGATCCTGAAAAAGATCATCCTGCCCCTGTCCAAGCCCATCGTGATTTACACCGTGCTGACCGCCTTCATGGGCCCCTGGGGCGACTTCGTGTTCGCCCGGTACATCGCCTTCGGTTCCTCCGCGGGCAGCAACGTGGCCGTGGGCCTGTACAACTGGCTGAGCAAGGACCAGATCAACACCCGCTACACCATGTTCTGCGCGGGCGGCGTGCTGGTGGCCGTGCCGGTCACGATCCTGTTCATGTGCCTGCAGAAGTACTACGTGGAAGGCGTCACGGGCGGAGCTGTGAAAGGCTGATGATTCATGATTTGGTCGATGAAGAGTTCTAAGTTCTTAGTTCTAAGTTCTAAGCCTGAATAGTGTTCCAGTTTCTTCAAGCGAATAATTCATATACTATCAGCTTGGTACTTTGAACTTAGAACTTAGAACTGAACAAACGATCATCTGGACTACTCCAATATAATTGGAAGGAGAGAAAACAGGCTATGGCAAGCGTAAAGCTGACCGATGTGAAAAAGGTCTATGACAATAAAGTAACGGCGGTACACGATTTTAACCTGGATATCAAGGACAAGGAGTTCGTGGTGTTCGTCGGCCCCTCCGGCTGCGGCAAGTCCACCACCATGCGCATGATCGCCGGGCTGGAGGACATTTCCGGCGGCACCGTGGAAATTGACGGCGTGGTGGTCAACGACCTGCAGCCCAAGGACCGCGACATCGCCATGGTGTTCCAGAACTACGCCCTGTACCCGCACATGACGGTGTACGACAACATCGCCTTCTCCCTGCGGCTGAAAAAGATGCCGGAGGATCAGGTGTATGAAAAGGTGACCTCCGCCGCCGAAGTGCTGGGCATCACCGATTTCCTCACCCGCAAGCCCCGCGCCCTGTCCGGCGGCCAGCGCCAGCGCGTGGCTATTGGCCGCGCCATGGTGCGCGACGCGAAGGTGTTCCTGATGGACGAACCGCTGTCCAACCTGGACGCCAAGCTGCGCAACCAGATGCGCGCTGAAATCATCCTGCTGCGCCAGAAGCTGAACACCACGTTCATTTACGTGACCCACGACCAGACCGAGGCCATGACCCTGGGCGACCGCATCGTGATCATGCACGACGGCTATATCGAGCAGGTGGGCACGCCCATGGAAGTGTTCGAGATGCCGCATAACGTGTTCGTGGCCGAGTTCATCGGCGCGCCGAAAATGAACCTGATGCAGACCGAGCTGAAGAAGGAAGGGGACAAATACTTCGTCACGCCCTTCGGCGCGAAGATCGAAGTGACCGGCGACAAGGCCGAGGGCCTGCAAAAGAAGGGCATCGGCAGCCGGAAGATTCTGCTGGGCGTACGGCCCGAGCATATCGTGCTGGCTGACGGGCCTTCCGCCGACGCCATCCCCTGCAAGCTGGAGGTCAACGAAATGATGGGCAGCGAGCTGCACCTCCACGTCTACACCGAGGACGAAACACGACTCATCGTCCGCGTGCCCACCATCAACCTGGGCATGGAGCAGCGCAAGGAAATGAAATACGGCAAGCAATTGTACATCACCTTTGAGGGCAAGGTCATGCACTTCTTCGACCCCGAAACCACCAAGAACCTGATTTACGATTGATTGTCAAGCACGCAAAAAACCTTCCCCGCTTCTACGTGGGGAAGGTTTTTTATCGCGCTCATTCCTCCCGCTTGGGCAGCACCACGCCGATGCGGGTGCCGATGTCCTCCCGGGAATAGACGTCGAAGTAGCCTTTATGCCGCTCGACGATCCATTTGGCGATGCTCAGGCCCAGGCCAGTGCCGCCGGTAGCGCGGGTGCGGGCGGGGTCGGAGCGGAAGAAACGGTCGAAGATGTGTTCCAAATCCTCCTGCTTGATGCCGATGCCGTTGTCCTGCACCTCAAAGCAGGGAGAGCCTTCCTTGAAGCGGGTGCGCAGGGAAATCACCGCGCCGTTGCCGGTATACTTTACCGCGTTGTCCGCCAGGATGCGGGCGGTCTGTTTCAGCATGGCCGCGTCGCCGTTCACCATGACGGGTTCCGGCGCGTCCAGGCGCCAGTCCCGGTCCGGATGGATCATCCGGGATTCCTCGAATACCTCCGTCATCATCTGGGACAGATCAAAATCCTCGAACACCAATTGATTCCGCCCGTTGTCGCCCCGTGCCAGGAACAAAAGCTGCTCGATCAGCTTTTTCATGTGGGCGGATTCGGTCTGGATGGCGGTGATGCCCTCGTCCAGCACCTTTTCATCGTCCTTGCCCCAGCGCTGGAGCATATCCGCGTAGCCCTGGATCACGGCGATGGGGGTGCGCAGTTCGTGGGAGGCGTCGGAGACGAAGCGGGTCTGCTCCCGGTAGGATTCCTGGGTGCGGTTCAGCAGGTCGTTGATGGCCTGCTCCAGGCCTTGCAGCTCCTTTTCACCGGTGATCACGTGGGCGTCTGGGGAAAGCGGCACCACCGTGCCGATGGCATCCTCCAGATGGTGCAGCTTTTCCGGGTCGAAGCGGGCCTGGCTCAGTTCCTGGGCGGTCAGGGCGATGCGCTCCAAGGGCTCCATCAGCCGCTTGGCCTTCTCCTTGCCCACCCGGTATTGCAGCAGCGCCAGCACCACTTCCGCCCCGGCGATGCAGGGCCAGAACACCTCGGCCTGCACGGTGATCCAGCTTGCGGCGATCATCGTCCCCAACACCGCGTCCAGCAGGCCCATCAGCAGCATCGTGCGCCGCGTCCAATAGGCGTTGATGCGCTTGGCGATGGAGCTTACTTTTTTATCATCCCTCATGCGTCATCCCTCAAAACATAGCCGACGCCGCGGACGGTCTGCAACAGTTTCGGTTCAAAGCCTTCGTCGATCTTGCCGCGCAGGTAGCGCACGTACACGTCCACCACGTTGGTCTCGCCCAAATAGTCGTAGCCCCACACCTTTTCCAATAATTGGTCGCGGGAGAGGACGATGGTTTTGTTTTCCATGAAAAACTGGAGCAGGGAAAATTCCCGGCCCGTCAGCTCAATTTCCTTGCCCCCGCGGGTGACGCGGTGGCGGGACACGTCCACCGTCAGGTCGGCGCAGGAAAGCAGGTTTTCCTCCTGCTTCTGGGCGGTCTGTTTGCGCAGGGCGGCCCGGATGCGGGCCAGCAGTTCTTCAATGGAGAAGGGCTTCGTCACGTAATCGTCGGCTCCCATGTCCAGGCCCGTCACCTTGTCCATCACCGCGTCCCGGGCGGTGAGCATGATCACCGGCACATGGTCGTCATTCTTGCGCAGGCGGCGAAGCACCTCCAGGCCGTTGAGCCCCGGCAGCATGATGTCCAGCAGCAGCAGGTCATAGCCGCCCTTCTCCGCCATGTCCAGGCCGGTTCTGCCGTCAAAGGCTTTGTCGACCTGGTAGCCCTCGTGGGTCAGTTCCAGTTCCACGAACCGGGCCAGCTTTTCTTCGTCCTCCACCAGCAGAATGCGGGTCATACACGGCACCACCTTGTTGATTTTTTAGGCAATAGGGATTAGGAAATAGGGATTAGTCATTAGGAATTCGTGATAAGCGAACAGCAATCAGAACGAATGCCTATTGCCTAATGCCTAATCCCTAATCACTAATCCCTTATTTTATTCCACCTTATTCTCGTCGTTCTTCTCCACGTGGATCTGTACAGCGGAAGCGGCCTTGTTCTGGGCTTTGTCAATGAAATCGTTCACCTTGTTGTTCATGTCCGGACCGCGGAAGGAATACCGGGCGCCCAGGAACAGGCCCACGAACAGCACGATCAGGGAGAAGGGCCAGAACACGATCATGAGAATCGCCATCACCGTGATGGGCATGGACACCAGCTCGTCGCCGTTGCGGCGGATCACGAACTGATTGCTGTTGCCCAGGGTGAATATCTTCTTCACCCAGGCCCACAGCTTGCTCAAGCCGTCGGACACCTTGGCTTTCGTGTCGGCATTGTTCCAGCTCTGCGCCTTGGTTTCGGGCTTTTCCTGGGTGGTGTACTCGGCTTTGGCTGCCCCGTTGTTGACCTTGCCTTCGTTTTCCAGCAGCACCAGCGCGTCCAGGATGTCCCAGTCGCTGGCTTCCAGAGCGGCCTTCGCTTCTTCGTAGGAAACGTTCGCCTTCGTGCGCAGCTTTTCTACCATTTCAAAATGATCCATTTTTATTCCTCCTTGGCGTTGACGCCGCTTTCTTTGTTCTCCGTTCCCCTTGGAACGGTTATAGAATAAACCAGGAAAATGATAAGAACAGGGGGAAAATCATTAGAAAATCATGAGAGTATGAGAAAGAATGTGTAATCATTGAATAAGCCATCTGTAATCGCGCCGACAGTCAAGCACATATTCGACGTACACAGTATGTTCTTTTATCTGATAGAGAATAAGATAGTACTTTTCAACAAACATCTTATGATACTTGTATGATGGAATGCTTGTCCCGCTGAAATAAGGATACCTGTTCGGCATGGATTCAAGCGTGTGGAGGCTGTCAATCAGTTTTTTATGAAGCCTTTCCGCGGCTTCTATGTCATTTTGTTTGATAAAATATACGCATTCTCCTAATTGCCGATATGCTTCATCAGATACTTCAACATCATAATGCTCCATGAGATGTCCCCCCATGAATGACGCTTGTTAAATAAGCATCCAATTCATCAATGGAGTGCCCTTTTTTCCCGGCCAAACGATCCTCTTCCACGCGAAGCAAAGCCTCTTTCAGGTTCAGCATTTTTTCTCTTCGTTCAAACGCTTCAATACTCATTACGGCAAGATCACCTTCGCCGTTTACTGTTAAATAAACAGGTTCCATGGTGGTTTTGCAGAGCTTGGATACCTCACTGTAATTCTGACGGATGGACGCGGACGGTTTAATCTGCATTTGTTATCCCTCCTATAGCATCATTATAAACATATTTTAATATATTTATGCTATTTCGTCAAGCGAAGCTTTACATCATTTCTTCATATACAGGATACTCACGCTGACAGCCGGCGCTTCCTGCCCGTTGGGGGTGAAGGAAAGCTGTCCGTCCCGGAGGGCGATGGTGCCGGTGGAGCCTTTGACCTCGCCCTTTTCCAGCAGCAGCTTCACTAACTTTTCATTCAGCATCGGCCCGCCGCCGCGCTTGAGGCCATCCTTCCAGAGGGTGAAATGGCAGCCCTCCCGCCAGCCGGAGCAGCCGAAGGCTTTCGTGTTTTCCTGCACGCCCTTGCCGCAGAGGGGACACTGGACGCCCTCGATGGTCTGGGCGGTTTTCCTTTTGGACGCGCCTTTTTTTCCGCGCCGCATTTCCTCCGGGAAGGAAGCTTCCGTCTTGGTGTCCCGGGCGTAGTCCACTAAGAAGGTGGTCAGGCGGCGGATGCCCTCCATGAAGCGTCCGGTGTCCCGCTGGTTCTTGGCAATTTCGTCCAGGGCCAGTTCCCATTTGCCGGTGGTCTCCGGCGAGGCGATTTCCTGGGGCGCGATGGCGATGAGGCACACGCCTTTTTCCGTGGCGCTGATGGCCCGGCCCCGGCGGGCGGCGTAGCCCACCTGAATCAAGCGCTCGATGATGGCGGCGCGGGTGGCGGGGGTGCCCAGGCCGCTGCCCTTCATCTGCTCCCGCAGCTTTTCATCCTCCAATTCCCGCCCCGCGTTTTCCATGGCGGCCAGCAGGGAGGCGTCGGTGTGGGGAGCCGGCGGCTTGGTGGCTTCCTTCTTGACGGTGGCCTTGCCGACTGTCCGCCCGTCGCCCTCGGTAAGCAGCGGCAGGGCGGGTTCCTCCTCCTTATCGGAGGGGTACACGTCCTTCCAGCCGTTCACCCGCACGGTGCGGCCCGTGGTCTTGAACAGATGCCCCTGGCTTTCGGTGATGACCTTGATGACGTCGTACTCATGCGCCGGATAGAACACCGCAACCAGCCGCCGGGCGATCATGTCAAACAGCTTTTGCGCGTCGGCGGGTAGCTTGTCCATGGGCGCGGTCTGGGGCGTGGGGATGATGGCGTGGTGGTCGGAAATCTTCTCGTTATCGAAAATCCGCTTGGAGATGGGCAGCTTGCCGCCGTCCTTCCAGGGGATATGGGTCACATATTCCTGATACTGTCCCGGCAGCTTATGCAGGGTCTGCACCGTTCTGCCGATCATGTCCATGGGAAGATACCGGCTGTCGGTACGGGGATAGGTGATGGCCTTCCATTTTTCGTATAATTCCTGGGCGATTTTCAGGGTTTTGTCGGCGGTGAAGCCCAGCTTGCGGTTGGCCTCGCGCTGCAAAGAAGTCAGGTCGTACAGCTGCGGGGGCAGTTCCTTTTTCGCCTCGGCGGTAACGCTCTGCACCCGGGCCGCTTTGCCCTTGACGGCCTTGGCGATTTCATCCGCCTTTTCCTTGGTGGGGATGCGGTTGGCTTTCTTTTCGTCTTCCGCCTGGGGGTCGAACCACTGGCCGGAATAGTCCCCAAAGTCCGCGGTGACGGTGAAATAATCCTCGGGCTGGAAGTTGGCGATTTCGTGCCAGCGTTTCACCAGAATGGCCAGCGTCGGGGTCTGCACCCGGCCGATGGACAGCAGCGCGTCGAACCGCAGGGTAAACGCCCGGCTGGCGTTCATGCCCACCAGCCAGTCCGCTTCGGAACGGCAGGTGGCGCTGCGGTAGAGTCCGTCGTACTCCTGCGCGGGCTTGAGGGTGGCGAAGCCTTCCTTGATCGCTTCGTCGGTCATGGAGGAGATCCATAGCCTGTCCACGGGCTTTTGGCATTTGGCCTGGTTGTAGATCAGGCGAAAGATCAATTCCCCTTCCCGCCCGGCATCGGTGGCGCAGATGAGCTTTTCCGTTTCCTTGTCGTTCATCAGCTTCTTGACCACGCTGTACTGGGATTTCGTTTTGGAGATGACCTTGGTTGGTATAGAATCCGGCAGGATGGGCAATTCCTCCATCCGCCACTTTTTATATTTCTCGTCGATTTCGTCGGGCTCGCAGAGCGTGACCAGGTGGCCCATCGCCCAGGTGACTAAATAACCGTCCCCTTTCAGAAAGCCCTCGCCCCGCTCTTTGCATCCCAGCACCCGCGCAATGTCCCGCCCCACGCTGGGCTTTTCCGCTACCACCACAATCATGATGTTCCCTCTCTTTCCTTCCGTATCATACCACAAACGCTGGAAAAAAGAAAGCAATCCAGGAAAATGCCTGCCCTGAAAACCGGGCAGGAAAAGCGCGGATCCGTGTCGAATAGAATCAAATACGCCTTTTATGGAATCATTCTGGAAAAGAGGACAGGCAATGAAAGAACTTTGGGAACTCTATCTCACCTTCGCGCGGATCGGCTGCGTCACCTTCGGCGGGGGCTACGCCATGCTGCCGATATTGGAGCGGGAGCTGGTGGACAAGCGCCATTGGACGAGCATGGACGATCTGCGGGATTATTTCTCCATCGGCCAGTGCACGCCGGGGGTGATCGCCCTGAACGTGAGCACCTTCATCGGCCAGAAGAAAGCGGGCGTCAAAGGCGCGCTGGTTGCGGGGCTGGGTTTCCTGACCGGTCCGCTGGTGATCATCACGCTGATTGCGGCGTTTTTGCAGAACTTCGCCCAGTACCCCGTGGTGCAGCACGCCTTCGCGGGCATCCGCGTGTGCGTGTGCGTGCTGATCGTGCAGGCGGTGCTGCGGCTGTGGAAAAAGTCCGTGGTGGATGGCGCGGCGCTGGCGATTTACCTGGCGGTGTTCGCGCTGAATGCTTTTTCTCCCCTGCTGCCGGTGAAGATTCCCGCCGCGGCGCTGGTGATCCTGGCGGGCTGCGTGGGCATGTTCATTTCCCTCCGCCGGAGCAAGGCCGCAAAGGAGGGAAAGTAGGCCATGGTATTTCTGCGCCTGTTTTATGAATTCTTCAAGACCGGCCTGTTCTCCGTGGGCGGCGGGCTGGCGACGCTTCCCTTCCTCTATGAAATGAGCGGCAACACCGGCTGGTTTTCCACCGCGGACATTGCCAATATGATTGCCGTGTCGGAGTCCACCCCCGGCCCCATCGGCATCAACATGTCCACCTACGCGGGCTTCACCACCGCCGGGGTGCTGGGCGGCGTGGTGGCTTCGCTGGGCCTGGCCGCGCCGTCGGTCATCATCATTTTGATCATCGCCAAGTTCCTGGAAAAATTCCGGAACAACCGCTTCGTGGAAGGCGCGTTCTACGGCCTGCGCCCCGCCTCCATCGCCATGATCACCGTCGCCGGGCTGAACGTGGCGCGGGTGGCGCTGGTGAACATGGACACCCTGGCCGCGGGCAATTACGGAGAATTCTTCCTCTGGAAAGCCATCCTTCTGGGCACCGCCATTTTCATCGGCCAGCGGAAGCTGAAATGGAGCCCGGTGATCTTTATTGCCATCGCCGCCGTCGTCGGCATCGTGTTTCAGTTCTGAGGACAAGAAAACCCCGAAGCAGCTTTCGCAATGGAAGTGACTCCGGGAATTTCTTTAATGCGAAAAATCTGCCGTTTTGGATTTCACTGTTTTTTGGTTTTTATACCGGAAGTATCTTGTCATTTGGCTGTTTTTTGGCTATAATGATGCAAGCGCCGGACGCGGCGCAATTTGATGAACCTATTTATGTAAGGAGGCCAGGCGTATGGAAAACGAGAATGCACGCACAAATTTCATCTGGGACGCCATTGATCAGGATTTGAGGGAAGGGCGCGCCCAGCAGGTGCACACCCGTTTTCCTCCCGAACCCAACGGCTACCCGCACATCGGCCACTGCAAGGCGCTGGTGACGGACTTTGGCACCGCGGAAAAGTACGGCGGCCTGTGCAACCTGCGCTTTGACGACACCAACCCCGCCAAGGAGGACACGGAATACGCCGAGGCCATCAAGCGGGATATCGAATGGCTGGGCTTCCACTGGACGGGCGGCCTGTTCTACGCCAGCGATTACTACCAGAGGCTGTACGACATCGCCGAGGATTTCATCAAGCGCGGCCTGGCCTACGTGGACGAGCTGAGCGCCGATGAAATGCGGGAATACCGCGGCACTCTGACCACCCCCGGCAAGAACTCCCCCTGGCGCGACCGCCCCGCGGAAGAAAGCCTCGATCTGTTCCGCCGCATGAAGGCGGGCGAATTCCCGGAAGGCCGCTATATCCTGCGGGCCAGGATCGATATGGCGTCCCCCAACATGAACATGCGCGACCCCGCCATGTACCGCATCCTGTACAAGGAACACTGGCGCACCGGCAACACCTGGTGCATTTATCCCATGTATGACTTCGCCCATCCCCTGAGCGACGCCTTTGAGGGCATCACCTATTCCCTCTGCTCCCTGGAGTTTGAGGATCACCGGCCCCTGTACGACTGGTTCGTGGAAAAGGCCGGGTTCCGGGCCGGAGACGGCAAGGGCTATTTCGGCCCCCGGCAGATCGAATTCGCCCGGCTGAACATTACGCGCACCGTCATGAGCAAGCGCCACCTGCGCCGCCTGGTGGAAGAAGGCTTCGTGGTGGGCTGGGACGATCCCCGGATGCCCACCCTGACCGCTATGCGCCGCAGGGGCTATCCCGGCAGCGCCATCCGCAATTTTGTGGAGCAGGTGGGCCTGGCGAAGGCAGACTCCACCGTGGACGTGCAGATGCTGGACGCCTGCGTCCGCGACGCCCTGGGCGATTCCGCACCCCGGGTCATGGCCGTGCTGAATCCCGTCAAGGTGGTGCTCACCAACGTACCCGACGGCTGGACGGACACCCTCACCATGGAAAACCATCCCGACCACCCCGAGCTGGGCGAGCGGCAGGTGACCATCAGCAAGGAAATCTGGATCGAGAAAGAGGACTTCGAGGAGGTTCCCCCCAAGAAGTTCTTCCGCTTGAAGCCCGACGGCGAAGTGCGCTTGAAGGGCGCGTACATCATCAAGTGTGAAAACGTGGTGCACGCCGCCGACGGCAGCATTGATCATATCGAATGCAGCGTTGATCTGTCCTCCCGCTCCGGCAGCGAAGGGGCCAACCGCAAAGTCAAGGGCACCATCCATTGGGTGGATGCTAACGACTGCTCCGCGTTTGAAGCCCGCCTGTACGACCAGCTCATGACCGAGGAATGGGACACCGCCTCCGCCGAGGAAAAGAAGGACGTGACCGCTTTCGTCAATCCCAACTCCCTGGAAGTGGTGACCGGCTACTGCGAACATACCCTGGTCAGCGCGAATGTGGGCGACACCTTCCAGTTCCTGCGCATGGGCTACTTCTGCAAGGATAAGGACAGTACGGACGAAAAGAGCGTCTATAACCGCGTGGTCAGCCTGAAAGACAGCTATAAGCCGCAGAAGTAATCCGGGTTTCCCACGACTGATTGACAAAGGATGACTGCGATGAAACAAAACACGCTCCGTTTGCTTTTCCTGTTAACGCTGCTGGCTTTGCTGCTGACGCAGGTTCACTTCGCCGCTTTGGCTGAGGAAACGTCCTCCGATGTGGCTCTGACACACCCGCATACCGTGGAGGATTTCTTTGGCGCAGGGCCGGAAGAAATTTCTCCTTTGCTGCACGGGCTGATGGACGATTTCGGCGGCCCGGACAACATGAATGAAATCTTGCTGAACAAATGGCCCGGCGCATCGGGTTCGCACGTACCGGTATGGGATGATTTTACGCCGGTGCAGCCATACTATATCCCGAAGATGGGCGCGGGCGTGACGCCTTATACGGAAGAGGAAACGGGCGAACAATACCTGATGTGGTTCGTGGATCAGATGGATCTGCGTCTGGAGGATTGGCAAATCACCATTCTTGACGGCGACAGGCAATGGGAATTGGTGTATTTACCACCATTTCATTTTTCTGAATTGTTTCCCGCAGCGGAATACGGAGTCGATGGCATGGAATTTACCCGCTATCCTGAACAGAACGTCCGGATTACGGTCTGCGTGGATGTCAATGCTGAACTGACCCGGAGCGAGGTTTGCTGGCAGGATGATCAGTACCTGATCGAATGGCACTGGCTGGAGGATTTGGGACATAACACCCTGAGGCTTCTCTGGAAGGACCGCGATCAAGGCTTCCTGATGCTCTTTTACGCGGATACCGGCGAATTGATTTTTACCGCGGATGGAAACGAAGAAAAGCTGAATCAGGCGGAAGAATCGATCATTTCTTCTTTAACAAATTATTACAATGGAAATGAGGAATGAACCATGAAAGAAGTTCGCACCCGCTTTGCCCCGTCGCCCACGGGCTTCATGCACCTGGGCGGCGTGCGCACGGCGCTGTATAATTATCTGTTTGCCAAGAAGATGGGCGGGAAGTTCATTCTGCGCATCGAGGATACGGACCAAGAGCGCATTGTGCCCGGCGCGGTGGACGTGATCTACAACACCCTGCGGGAGTGCGGCCTCAACTGGGACGAGGGCCCGGACATCGGCGGCGACTATGGCCCCTATGTGCAGAGCGACCGCAAAAGCCTGTATCTGCCCTACGCTAAGGAGCTGGTGGAGAAGGGCGCGGCGTATTACTGCTTCTGCACCAAGGAAGAGCTGGCCGAGCGCAAGGCCGCGGCGGAGGCCAAGGGCGAAGTGTTCAAGTACGACAAGCACTGCCTGCATCTGTCCAAAGAGGAGATTCAGCAAAAGCTGGACGCGGGCGTGCCCTACGTGATCCGCCTGAACTGCCCCACCGAGGGGGAGAGCAGCTACGACGACGAGGTGTTCGGTCACATCTCCTTCCCCAACAGCGACCTGGACGATATGGTGCTGATTAAGGCGGACGGGATGCCCACCTATAACTTCGCCAACGTGATCGACGACCACCTGATGGGTATCACCCACGTGATGCGCGGTATGGAGTATTTAAGCTCCACCCCCAAGTACAATATCCTCTACCGGGCGTTTGGCTGGGAGATTCCCACCTATGTACACCTGACCACCGTCATGCGGGACAAGGAGCATAAGCTCTCCAAGCGGGACGGCGACGCCTATTACAGCGATTTCATCGACAAGGGGTATCTCAAAGACGCCCTCATCAACTACCTGGCGCTGGTGGGCTGGAACCCCGGCACCGATCAGGAGTTCTTCACCATGGACGAGCTGGTGCAGGCCTTTGACGTGAAGCGGCTGAACACCTCCCCCGGCATCTTCGACGTGACCAAGCTGGACTGGATGAACAGCCAGTACATCGCGAAGATGGACTTTGAGGACTATCTGAAAATGGCGACGCCCTGGTTCGACAAAGTGCTGGCGGGAAAGAATATGGACTACCGCCGCCTGGCCGAGCTGATGCAGAGCCGCACGGACATTTTCAGCCGCATCCCGGAGAAGATCGCTTTCCTGACCGACATGCCCGACTACGACACCGCCATCTTCTTCAACAAAAAGCAGAAGAGCAGCGAGGACGTGGCGAAGGAAGTGCTGCCCCTGCTCTTGCCCGTGCTGAAGGGCATCGGGGACTGGACGGAGCAGAACATCCACGACGCGGTCATGGCGAAGATTCCCGAGTGGGGCAAGAAAAACGGCGCGGTACTCTGGCCCATGCGCATCGCCATTTCCGGCCAGGAGAGCACCCCCGGCGGCGCGTTTGAAATCGCTTACCTGCTGGGCAAGGACGAGACCCTGCGCCGCATGAAAGCGTCCCTGGAAAAACTGGGATAAAACATCAGAAACAGGCATTGAAATTTTGGTAAGAATAAGGTATAATACATACCATCATCGAAAGGAGGCGCGTGATCATGAAATCCGTTCCTATTAAGCTGAGCTTCGCCGAGGAAGTAAAAACCTTCGTAAACGCAGTCAACCGCTACCCCTATGAAATGGATTTGCGCGCCGGGCGGCATGTGGTGGATGCCAAATCCATCCTGGGCATCTTCTCCCTCGACCTGAGCAAGCCCATCATCCTGGATATTTACGACGACAACTGCGACGATCTGATCGCCGACATCCAGCAGTTCACAATCTGATTCTAACGCTCGCCGCTTTTCCATACGGAAGCGGCGAGACGGCCGACCGCGCTTCGCGCCGGTCGCCTCGTTATGCAGCGCAAATCCGCCGCCTTCGGGCGGCGTTTTAAAAGGAGACAAAAGCATGGAACGTCCCAACGCCTGGAAAAAGTACGACGAACAGACCCTGCTGGCCGTGGAGGAAGCGGCGAAGAATTACAAGGCCTATCTGGACGCAGGCAAGACCGAACGGGAGTGCGCCGCGGAAGCCATTCGCCTGGCGAAGGAAGCGGGCTATACCGATTTGAAGGAAGCCATCGCAAGCGGCAAAGAAGTTAAACCCGGCGACAAGCTGTACTGCCTGCACATGGGCAAGGCGGTGATGCTGTTCCACATGGGCAAACAGCCCCTGGAAAACGGCATGAACATCATCGGCGCGCATATCGACTCTCCCCGGGTGGACCTCAAGCAGAACCCCTTCTATGAGGACAGCGACATCGCCTACGCCGACACCCACTATTACGGCGGCGTGAAGAAGTACCAGTGGGTGGCCCGCGCCCTGGCGCTCCACGGCGTGGTGGCGAAAAAGGACGGCACCCTGGTGAACGTCGTCATCGGCGAGGATGAGGACGACCCGGTGGTGGGCATTTCCGATTTGCTGATTCACCTGAGCCAGGAGCAGATGCAGAAAAAAGCCAGTGAAGTGATCACCGGCGAAGGGCTGGATATTATGCTGGCAGGCCGTCCCCTGACGGGCGACGACGAGGAAAAGGAACCCGTCAAGGCCATGCTGCTCAAGATCCTGAAAGACAAGTACGGCCTGGAGGAGGAAGACATGCTCTCCGCCGAGATCGAGGCCGTGCCCGCGGGCAAGGCCCGGGACTTTGGCCTGGACCGCAGCATGATCCTGGGCTACGGCCACGACGACCGGGTGTGCGCCTACGCGGAGCTCGCCGCCATGATGAAGCTGCCCGCCGTCCCCGAATACACCTGCTGCTGCCTGCTGGCCGACAAGGAAGAAATCGGCTCTGTCGGCGCGACCGGCATGCGGGCCCAGTACTTTGAAAACGCCGTGGCGGAGCTGCTGGCCCTCACCGGCGGGGAAAGCGATTTGTCCCTGCGCCGGGCCTTGGCCAACAGCCGCATGCTGTCCTGCGACGTGAGCGCGGCCTTCGACCCGCTCTTCGCCTCCGCCTTTGAAAAGAAAAACGCCGCCTTCCTGGGCCGCGGCGTGTGCTACAACAAGTTCACCGGCAGCCGGGGAAAGAGCGGCTCCAACGACGCCAATGCCGAATATCTGGGCCGCCTGCGGAAAATTATGGACGACCACAACGTGTCCTGGCAGACCGCCGAGCTGGGCAAGGTCGATCTGGGCGGCGGCGGCACCATCGCTTATATCTGCGCCCTCTACGGCATGGAAGTGGTGGACAGCGGCGTGGCGGTGCTCAGCATGCACGCCCCCGAGGAAATCATCAGCAAAGCTGACCTGTACGAAGCCATCCAGGCCTACGCCGCCTTTATGGTGGACATGGGGAAATAAAAACGCATCTTTTGTTAGGTTCGCCGTTTTCGCGGTGAACCTTTTTTCTGCTGTCAGCGCCGCTCATACTATTCGCAAATTATTGCTCCCCCAACTTAATCATGAATTATCTGCGGGCGATAAATCGCTCCAACCTACGTCACTCAACCTTGAAATACGTCCAGTATTCCTGCGGTTTCCGCATCTGAATTCACGATTAAATTGGTGGAGCAATAACATAGCAAATATGAGGGAACAGTTCTGTCATCCTGAGCGAAGCGAAGGATCTCCCACCCCACGTAAAAGGGAGGTTCTTCGCACGTCCCCATCCGTCCTTCGACTCCGCTTCGCTCCGCTCAGGATGACAATGGGGACGGCTCAGAATGACAGCGTTACTTGAATGATTTTGATTAGCTTGTTATATTTGAGAATAGTATCACGCCCTCTCCCATGCGCCGAGGGATTTATCGTGGGCGGTGACGGTAAGCATATCGCCGGGCTTCCAGTCGGGACGGGGAAGGTTGGCGTCGTAATAGAACAGCCGGTCGTCCTCCGGATCGTCCATATTGCCCACGTTCAGCATCATGGGATAATACTTGACCCCGTCCCGATCCACCGTCCCTTCCTCCATTTCCTTGAACGCGCCGGTGGTGGTGCGCGTCCTGCCGTGCAGCACGTCGTTCAGGTGGCGGCGGTAAGCGGTCAGCGGGGAAACCAGCATTCCGTAGCCGAAAATCAGCCCCGCGCCCAGCGCCAGCGACA
This sequence comes from uncultured Eubacteriales bacterium, assembly GCA_902795275.1. Lineage (GTDB taxonomy): Bacteria > Bacillota > Clostridia > Christensenellales > Aristaeellaceae > RUG563. Next base: position 68,140 of record CADBKQ010000004.1, read on the forward strand.
GCGCGATGGTCAGCCAGCGAACGCGGAACACAAAGGACACGATCACCCCCGCCAGCAGCAGCGCCGCCGGGATGCTCAGCAGCAGCCTGCGCTGCTTGATCTGGGCGCAAATATCGCTGTAATCCTGTTCTGTATACAAAGCATGATCCCTCTCTTTGCCAAAATGAGAAAACTTCTCCGCCTTTTATCATACCGCAATCCCCGCCAAAAGTACACCCCCAAACGGTGGCGATATTGTGGCACAGGGCGCAACAGCATGAAAAGTTTTCTTCCGGGAAGAAACGGGATGCCCCGAACGTTTTTATCGCGGAGCGGGAAGAAGAAACTCCCGCCGGAAAGAAGGAAAAGCATGAAAAAACTGATTTGCCTGACGCTGGCGCTCGTCATGCTCCTGACCGCCTGCCTGGCCGCAGCGGAAGCCCGGCCCGCCCTGTCCTTTGCCGATCTGGATGAACTGGACTGGACGTTCAGCAGCGGCGTCGGCGCGTGGTACACCTGCATCTGGATGGAGGAAGACGGCACGTTCACCGGTGAATTCCACGACAGCGAAATGGGCGAAGCGGACGAAGCCTATCCCGACGGCACCGTGTACGGCTGCCTGTTCCATGGCAGAATGACCCTGGACGAACAGGCGGATGAATACACCTGGAAAATCCATGTGGACGAAGTGGAATTGGACGAGGGCCAGGTGCCCGAGGTCATCGAGGACGGCATGCGGTTTGTGACCTGCGAGCCTTACGGCCTGAAAGCGGGCAACGACATGCTGCTGTACCTGCCCGGCACGCCGGTGGAAAAGCTGCCCGAAGACTTCCTGATGTGGGCGCACCTGTACGCATACGGCGAGGATGTGAAGGAACTGCCCTATTACGGCCTGTATGATCCCCAGGAGGAGACCGGCTTCATCGGCGAGGAGCCGTATGGAAGCTTTGACGGGATCGTGGGCGTGTGGCGCAAAGCGGGCGAGGAAGCCAGCGAAACCTACACGCAGCTGACGATCAAAAACGACGGCACCGGGGAGATGATCACCCTGCCCGAAGGAACGGGCGTGCCGCTGACCTGGTACGCGGACGGCGAAGGCTGGACGGTGTGCTTCGGCTCTCCCGACGCAGCCGGCAAGGTATCGTATGACGCCGAAACCGATCAGCTGACCGTTACAGAACCCATGGAAAACGGCGAAGACCAATACACCGTCTACTTCAGGGACTGGTGGACTGAATCGGAGCTATTCTTTTCGGAAGGTCTCTGATCAGTTGATGCTTCGGAAAAACCGCAAAACACAGCGAGGCCGCCTCACAAACCGTGAGGCGGCCTGTTTCTTTCCGCAAATCCTTATTCCTGGGGTTTGTCGTTTTCCTCGTCCTCGTCATCCTCGTCGTCGTCATCGGTTTCGGTGGCCAGGCCGCGGTTGATCTGCACGCCCTCCATATGGGAGTTGATGTACTTATCGAACACGCCGTTGGTGTAGCTGGCGTAAACGAACCGGGCCAGGGCGTAGCCGATCAGGATGTAATACGCGCCCAGGGCCAGCAGGGCCAGCAGCGAACCGGTGAACATGAACACGGCCAGGCAAATGGCGGTCGGCACCAGCATAATGAGCCGGATGCCCACGGTCTGGGGCAGGCGGCCCACGGCCATGATCAGGCTGTTGCGGATGAGCTGGGGGAAGGTGACTTTATAGGACACCATCATGGGATACATGAACGTGACGCCCAGCATCCACACAATGCCGACCACCACCAGCAGCATCTGCGGCACCATGAAAATCACATTGTTCGCCGCCTGCTGGCCGTAGAACTGATAGCCCACATACATGATGAGGGGCACCAGCGATGTGATGACGGACACCAGCAGGCCCTGCTTCCAGTTTTCCTTCAGCGCGTCCTTGAAATCCGCCCAGATAAAGGCGTGTTCGTCGCGGCTCCAGTTGCGGGTCACATAGGCCAGGCCCGCCTGCACTGGGCCGGTGATGGCGATGCAGGGAATGCACCACAGGCAGAAGGTGGACAGCAGGCTGCGGGCCATTTCCACCATCCAGGCGTCCAGATCCATGTCTGCCAGCAGCTTCAGCTGATCCTCCGTCAGCTGGCCCAGATCGCCGGTTTCCACATATGCGGCGTACTCGCTGCGAATCATCAGCACGTTCATCATCGTGGTGATGCAATAACCGATCAGAATAATCAGAGGCAGCCATGCCGCCACCGTCATCAGGTTGATGCGGCACAGCGCCGAGAGACGCACCCGCAGCATTTCCCAAAACAACTGCCAGCGGTTCCGGGGCAGGTCCTCTTTCCGGAAATCGCCCTTTCCGCTTTTCCCATAATAATAATTGTTCATCAATTTCCCAAACATCAGGCCATTCCTCCAAATCACTGCGCGGAATCAAAGATCGGTCGGCGCTCTCGGCCGTTCGCCGGAAAACGTCCATTTCCGCTATTATACTATATTTTTTCCTTCTTGCAAACTGTAATTTTTTAAATATGCATGACAAAAAACGGGCAGCCTGGAAAAAACCAAAGCTGCCCGATACAATGCGAAGTTATAGATAAGCCATCAGCTTCCGCTGTTCCTCCGGCGTCAGTTCCCGCCACTGGCCCCGGGGCAGGTCGCCCAGCTCCAGCGGGCCGAAGCGCACCCGGCGCAATTGCAGCACCTTGTGGCCCGCCTCCTCGAACATGCGGCGCACTTGGCGGTTGCGGCCCTCGTGGATCGTGACCAGCACCACGGTGGCGAAGGTTTCCGTTTTGATGATGCGCACCTTGGCGGGGGCGGTTTTGTGGTCGTCCAGCATCACGCCGCTGCGGAGCATTCTGACGGTGTCCAGGGACACGCTGCCCGTCACCCGGGCGAGATAGGTTTTATCCACCTGGTGGGAGGGATGCAGCATGCGCTCCGTCAGCGCGCCGTCGTTGGTGAGCAGCAGCAGCCCTTCGCTGTCGTAGTCCAGCCGCCCCACGGGGTACAGCCGCACGGGATACTCCCGGAAGTGGTCGAGCACGCAGGCGCGGCCCTCCGGGTCGCTGACGGTGGTTACTTCCCCGGCGGGCTTATGGTAGATCACATATTTCTTTTCCGTTTCGGGATGGATGATTTCGCCATCCACCCGCACCTCGTCGCCATCCTCCACCCGGGCGCCCATCTCGGTGACGGTGATTCCGTTCACCTGCACCTGCCCGGCGGCGATCATTTCTTCCGCCCGGCGGCGGCTCGCCACCCCGCACAGGGCCATGTATTTTTGCAGTCTCATGTACAACCTCCGTGAAAGTGAGGAGTTTTTAACTTCTTTTCAGTGCAACGCCCCACGCCGCCGCGCCCGCGCCTGCCCAGAACCAGAGCAGGGGAGAGGCCGGTTCATTCTCCCGCGGCCAGGGGCCATGCTCCGATGAGCCGCTGCCAGCCGTATCGAAAAGAGCGTTCCGGCACGGATTCGGCGGCGACCAAGGGAACGGTGATCAAGGTCTGTCCGGCGTCAACCAGCTTCGCGGTGCCGATGGCCTGGCCTTTCCGTATCCCGGCGTCCAGGGTTTCCGGCAGGTCGATCAGCAAATCGGGCCAGGCGTCCACGCGGACGGGAGCGCTCACATCATCCGACGCGACGACCCGCACGGAGGCCCGCACCCCGTTGGTGACGGGAATCGTCCGCACGGTTTCCCCCTTGCTGAGCAGGGAAACCATCTGCCAGTTCTCAAAGCCCCGGTCCAAAATCGCTTCCGCTTCCTGAAACCAGTTGGGGCAGTTCAGCACCACGCCGATCAATTCCAGCCCGTCCCGTTCGGCGGCGAACACCAGACAGCGGCCCGCGGCTTTCGTGTAGCCGGTCTTGACGCCGATGGCCCCCGGATACTCCGACAGCAGCTTGTTCTTGTTGTTCAGGATGCGATCGTAGTCCCGTTCTGCCCAGGGGATGCTGGCCCGCTGGGTGGACACGATTTCCCGGAAGGAGGGATTCTGCATGGCTTCCCGGGCGATGAGCGCCAAATCGCTTGCGGTGGTGTGGTGATTGTCGGCGGGCAGGCCGTGGGGCGTCGCAAACACGGTGTCCTCGCAGCCGATGTCCGCCGCCCGTTCGTTCATCATTTTGCAGAAGCCGTCCACGTCGCCGCCGATATGCTCGGCAATCGCCACCGCCGCGTCGTTGCCGCTGGCCAGCATGAGGCCGTAGAGCATGTCGATCAATGGAAGCTGCTCTCCCAGCGACAGGTAAATGCTGGTGCCCGGCACGCCGAAAGCGTTCCTGCCGGTGGTGACCAGTTCGTTCAGGTTGCCGTTTTCCAGCGCCACCAGCGCGGTCATGATCTTGGTGGTGGAGGCCATGGGCAGCGGTTCGTGGGCGTTGCGCTCATACAGCACCCGCCCCGTTTTCGCCTCGATCAGGATGGCGGAGCGCGGCGAGCCGTCGCCGGCGTTCTCTGCCAGCCCGTTTCCATTATACAGGAGAAGCGGCGCAAAGAAAAGGGCAAATACAGCGATTTTGCAGAAAGTTTTCATGCCTGCTGCCCTTCCTGCCCGGCCATGTCCTTTTTCTGCAACAGGCGCTTCACGTCCTCCATCAATTGCGGCGCGGCGTTCAGCGCCCGTTCCCAGGCCGTGGGCTGCTGGGCGGGCAGCACCTTCACACTGCCCGGACTGACCACCAGGAACCCCACCGGCTGCACCGACACGCCCGCGCCGCTGCCGCCCGCGAAGGGCTTGTCCTCCTCCGGCAGCTGGTTCTTGTCAAAATCGCCGCCTCCGGCCACAAAGCCGAACGTTACCTTGGACACGGGGATGATCGTGCTCCCGTCGCTCCCGGGGATGGCTTCGCCGATCACCGTGTTCACATCCACCATATCCTTGATATTTTCAAGCGTCGTCTGCATTAAGTTTCCGATAGGATGCTCCATGTTTTTCCTCCTTTTGTCCGGCCCGCCGTTCCTTGCGCCAGCGCAGCCACGCTGCCAATAGGATACCCAGCCGCGCTTCCACTATACAGCGGAGATACACTTTTGTTTCGCCGCCGAAGGAAGGGCGGCAGACCACGTTTGCCTGCGGCAGCAGGGGATTCAGCGCTTGCAGGAAGCCCGCCGCCAGCGCGATGAACGCGGCGTTCTGCCCGCCGATTTGCAGAAAAACGTCCAGGGCGCTTACCCGCACGGCATTCCGAAGCATCGCCCGGTCGGCGTTGGATCGAAGCAGCAGGGCCAGGGCCTTCAATCCGTTTCCCGCGTTCTCTCCCGGGAGCCGCAGGGGAATCGCTTTTTTTCCGATCCCTGCCGTCAGCAGCAGCGCCCCCGCTTCGTCGCGCCGGAAGCAAATCTCCGTCTGCGCCCGAACGCCCCACACCGTCACGCCCACCGTCAGTGTCGGCGCGTGTCCCGTCCACCGCGCCGCCGCCCCGAGTCGAATTGGCGTGATCAAAAGCAGAAAAAGCCCCAGCAGCATCCAGCGCATCGCATTCCCTCCCGAACAGGATTATTATGGCATAGCGGACGGCGGACTATACCGGCGGGCTTTCCGGGCTGCAAGAACGTCGGGGAATCCGCGCGTTTTGTTTTTTTGTCGAAAACAGGTATAAATCTTTCCCTATTCTTACATCCAAACGGCGCTGCTTTTCCTGTATAAAGAGGCAAAAACCCAAGGCGAACCGGGAGGCTCCCCTTCCGGCCTTTCCCGGGTTTCGTTTCCTGCCGGGAACGATTTCTGATCCCATATGATTTTTCAAGCTATAGGAGTGTTTTCTGTGAATGAAATGATCCTGACGACGGCGGCGCTTCTTTTGTCTTCCGTTCTGTGTTCTGTTTCTTTCATGCTTTCTTCTTCTTTGCCGTCGCGCTGTATCTCCTGAATCTGACCGGCGCGGCATTTCACCGGCGCGACCTGCTCTGTGTTCTGTTCTTCCTGCCGCTCCTGCTGAATGAATTGCTCGTATTGACGAACCCGCTTTCGAGGCTCCTCTTTTTCGCGGATGAGACGGGAGCGATCCGGTATGGCGCAGGCAGATGGATTTTTCCCGCGATCAACGCGGTTATCTCGCGGTCGGGTGCATCGCTCTGCTGCGGAAAAAGAACGCGTTATCCAAAAACAAACGAATTTTAGCGCTGGTTTTCCTCGCGCTCTGCGCGGCGGGAACCGCGGTGCGGTATCTTTTTTCCGTCCCGGTGGAGCTGCTGTCCGAAGCCGTCGCGGTGTTTGGGATGATGGTGCTGCTGGAAGAAGACGGCGCGAACCTGAAAAGGAACGATGAATCGCTTTGGCTTTCGTGTTCATTCTGGGCGTCTGCCTCGCCTATATCGTTTCCCTGATTAACCGGCTGATCCGCTGGCAGGAGGAGGGCAACCACCAGCTGAAGGAATCGGCGGAGGCCGCGGAAAGCGCGAACCGGGCCAAGTCCCAGTTCCTGTCCCAGATGAGCCATGAAATCAGAACGCCCATGAACGCCATCATCGGCCTGCAGCATATCGCCCTCCGGGATGAAACCATCTCCCAGCGCACCAGGACGGATCTGGAAAAGATCGGGGCCAGCGCCCGCCATCTGCTCTCCCTCATCAATGATATTCTTGACATGAGCCGCATTGAATCGGGCCGGATGACGCTGAAAGAGGAGCCGTTCTCCTTCCGCGAGTTCGTGGATCAGATCAACGTCATCATCAACGGCCAGTGCGAGGAGAAAGGGCTTCGGTATGAATATCATCAGATCGGCCCGGTGGATGAATCCTTTACGGGCGACAGCCTGAAGCTCAAGCAGGTGCTCATCAACATTCTGGGGAATTCCGTGAAATTCACGGAAACACCGGGCATCGTATCCTTCTCCGTGGAGCAGACCGAGTCGAACGATGACACCTGCGCTCTGCGCTTCACCATGAAGGACACCGGCATTGGCATGGACAAAGAGTTCATTCCGAAGCTGTTCCAGGCTTTCTCCCAGGAGGACGCCACCACGACCAACCGCTACGGCGGAAGCGGCCTGGGCATGGCCATCTCAAAGAGCATCATTGAAATGATGGGTGGCGAAATCGGTGTAGAGAGCGAAAAGGGCGTCGGCTCGACCTTCACAGTCCGCGTTTCCCTCCAGCGCGCCGCTATGGAGGTAAAGACAGTATCAGCGCAGGAAGACGAAACGGAAGAAGAGTTTTCCATCGCCGGGCGGCATCTTCTGATTGCGGAGGATCAGCCCCTGAATGCCGAGATTCTGATCGACCTGCTGGAAATGGAGGAGGTCACAACGGAATGGGCGGAGAACGGCCAGCTGGCTGTGGAGCGTTTCGCCGAGCATGAACCGGGACACTTCGACGGAATTCTGATGGACATGCGGATGCCCGTGATGGACGGCCTAACCGCCACGCGGGAAATCAGGAAGCTGGACAGGCCCGACGCGAAGACGATCCCGATCATCGCGCTGACAGCCAACGCTTTCGATGAAGACGTGAAGCAATGCCTCCAGGCGGGCATGAATGCGCATCTGTCAAAGCCGATTCATATCGAACTGCTGAAAGAAACGCTGGGGCGGCTGATTTCGCCGCAGCCCCCCAAATCATAAAAACCCGCAAGCCGGTGGAAGAGACCAACCCCCGTCCCCGCGCCGCCGCAGAACCGGCGCGGGGATTTCTTCTTGCCCGGCGCTCCAAACATCCCGCCAAGCGGAAGAGTTTCGCTGCAATGATGAACATTTTTTACATTCTGAAAACATAATTGAAAAGAAATGCGAAAAAGTTTTATATTTCAGAAGAGTTCAAAAGTCATCAATACCTCTTGCTTTACGACGTTACATATGTTATAATTCACTATGTATTCGTATATTATGGTAAATGAACCGGTCAGAAATGCCGTTTCCGGGAACATTGGCGAAAAAGCGGAGGAAAAGAATGGAAGGATACACGCCCGAGGACAGGGAATTGCTGCGGGAAATGCGGCGGGTGCGCCGCCATCTCAAAGGCAAGCGGCTCTGGTGGGGATTGATTATCTGGGCTTTCCTTTCCGCCATTGTGGGGTTTATCCTGCTGAACCGCTTTTTCACCCTGGCCGTGGCGCATGGCCCCGGCATGGGGGAGACGGCCCCCGCCGAAAGCGTGGTGCTGTTCCAGCGGCTCTGGGAGGGGCAGAAGCCCGCTTATGGGGATGTGATCCTGATCGAGCATGAAGAATCATTGGACATTAAGCGCGTGGCCGCCGCGGGCGGCGATGAGGTGGACCAGGACGAACACGGCCAGCTGACGGTGAACGGCGTGGCGATCCCGGGCTATGACGCGCCCTGGACGGCGGACCTGCCCGAGCAGCCCTTCGTTGTGCCGGAGGGGGAATACTTCGTGCTGGGCGACCGGTATGACCTGTCCGTTGACAGCCGCAGCCAGATGTTTGGCACCGTACCGGAGGACAGCGTGGTCGGCACCGCCACATACATCATTTGGCCCGCGTACCGAATCGGCGCAGTCAGATAGCGTCCAGGCGGGATTCGGAAAGGGAGAATCGGATGAAAAACTTTTTGGTGCGCCTGCTGTTGTTTTTAATCGTGGCGGCCGGGCTGGCATACCTGCTGTACCCGATCGCCGCCGACCAGTACATGCTGTACGGAAACGCGCCCCTGCTGAAGACTTACCGGCTGTATGCCGCGGGCCTGGATGCCGCCCGCACAGCTAAAGCAAAAAAAGCAATCGTCGGCTGGAACGGCCGTCAAATGCAGGATGGCATCATACCGCTGGAGGAACCTGACCAGAGCAGTCTGGGAAACAGCCAGAGCGGCACGGATCGCATGGCTGAAATACGGGGGGGAGGATCGCCTGGAAAAAAATCAAACGTATGGACGGCTCTGCTGTCCGCCGCGAACGGAGGGGTGACGCGGCAGACAATCACCCAAACGCTGGAACGCTTCCTTCGTGCGGGTGGGATGATTCAGCCCCTGCGCGTGCAGGATCCGTTTTCCGCTGAATCCGGCAGCGCGGCCTCCCTGCTGCCCGCCGATAAAGACGGCGTGGTGGGCATTCTGGAGGTGCCGCGTATCGGCGTGATCCTGCCGGTGTATGGCGAACGGACGCCGGCGCATCTGGAATCCGGTCTGTTCTACGGGCCCGGTTCCTCCCTGCCGATTGGCGGCAGGGGCACGCATTCCCTGCTGGCAGGCAGCGGAGGACTGGAGGCGCCGGAAAACCTGGCCAAGCTGAAGCTGACCGGCCCCAAATTGCTGGAGGACATGGATCGGCTGGAACAGGGCGACCTGTTTCTCTTCTCCATCATGGATCAGACCCTGGTCTATCAGGTTGACCGGGTCACAACGGCTCCCGCGGAACAGACATACACATTGGATAGAACGATCTCCAACGGGCAAATGACCGTCGTATCCGCCACGCGGGACGGCGGCAGGCTGATCATCCACGGAAAGAGGATTGCGCCAAATGAAAACGAGGAGAAGTTTCTTCAGGAAAATGCGGCGACCATACCCCCATACTGGGTGAGTATCCTGGTGCTCGCCGCGCCGCTGATGGCGTTCGGGCTGTTCACGATGTTTGTGACAGAGTGCGTCAAGCGCCGCCGCTACCGGCTGCCGACGGAGAAAAAAGAGTAAGCAATCAGCACTTTAATCATTTGCACTCTCTTGAAATTTTGCATATAGGAAGATGATGGGAATGAATTGGAAGTATCGGGGAATCGTGGCTCTGGTTCTGCTTCTGTCCATGGTGGTGGGCCTTGCTGCGCCTGCGACGCCAGCCAGCGCGGAACAGAAAGGATGGCTGTTCATCAACCTGGGCAGCCATGAGATCATCAAAGAATACCAGAAGGGCGGCAACCAGGTGGAAATGTCCATCTACCAGGTGGCCGTCTCCGACGGAAAGGGCGGCTGGACGATCAACAGCCCCTTCACTGCCTACGGCAATCAGATCAAAGACGCAGAATTGTTGCTGCGTCTAAAAGCCGATGACAGCGGTATTCAGAGCATCCTGAAAGATGCCGACTTCCGCAAAATCGCAAAGGGAAGCAAGGCGTATCAAACAGAGCGCCTGAATGAAGATAACGAATTTTTATTCACCCATCTTGATTCAGGTATCTATTACGCGCTGATGACCAAGGGGCCGGACAACCTGCTGGTGCAAAGCCCTCTGGTTCCGATCCCTTACCTGTACGGTACCAATAATGAATTGTTCAGCCTGCGCGTGGAAGCGAAGGTCTTGGAATACTACCCGCTGACTGTCACCAAGCATATGGCGGGCCGTGACTTCCAGGAGGGCGATAAATTCACATTTACGCTCACGGCTTCCAAGGACGCGCCCCTGCCGAAGGATGACGCGGGCAATGACGTCACCGAAGTGACGATCGAGCCCAAGAACGGTTCCAATGCAGAGGTTCGCTTCGGCAACATCGTCTTCACCCAGGCTGATGCCAGTGATGAAGGCAAAAAGTATGTCTACACCATTCGTGAAAAAGCAAGCGGTGAAGACGAAGAACGGTTTAAATCGCAGTATATCACGCCTGTAGATCCCGAGCAGACCGTGACTGTGACCGTGAAAAAAGCCGAAGGCGGCAAGCTGGAAGTCACCGGTATCAATGAGAAGAATCAGTTGGTGTTCACCAACAGATATAATTTCAAGACATGGATACCGCTGACCGCGTTCAAGGAACTGCAGGGCCGCGACTTCATGCAGGGCGACAAATGGACGTTTATCGTCCTCCCCAAGGAAAATGACGCCCCGAGACTGAAGGATTCCGAGGATGCCGATCAAGCCAAGAACGCCAGGCCGGTGACCATTACGCCCGTTGAGGGAAGAATGGAAACCGTGAACCTGGGCTACCTCCACTTCGACGAAAAGAATATCAACAAAACTTACCACTATGACATTTCTGAATCCGGCGAAGTGGCGGGCGTCACAAACGACAAAACGAAGACCATTCAGGTCGTTGTGACTTATAATCCCAAAACCCACGAGATTGAAGTGGTGAGCGACTCCGGCGACCAGACGGATAACCTTCCGCAGCTCACGGATGCCGAGATGCAGGCCAAGACTGAGAACGTCACCTTCAAGAATGTTTATAATGCCACGGGCAGCATCACCTTCAAAGGAAAGAAGACCGTGGAAAACCTGAACCTGCTGGATCGCGACCTGGAGCCGAACGAATTCTCCTTCGTGATCAAGGAAGGCGACGAAGTGATCGGCACCGCTTATAACGACGCGGACGGCAATATCATCTATCCCACCATCAAATATACGTTGGCCGATACCGCGAACGGCGGCGTGCATACCTATAAGATCAGCGAAGTTCAGGATACGTTTGACGACGCCATCCAGACGGACGAAACGGTTCATACCGTCCGCGTTCGGGTGAGCGACGGCGATAAACACGACGGCAAGCTGAAAATTGAGGTTGCTCAAAACAGCAAATACGCGAAATACGATCAGCTGAACTTTGTCAACGAAGTCAAGACCGGCAATCTTCTGGTCAGGAAGATGCTGAAGACCCCGACTGAGAACGAAACGTTCAAGTTTATCGTGGAAATGAACCGGAACGGCAGCCCGATCAACGGCACGTTCGGGGATGTGACCTTTAAGGACGGCAAGGCGGAGATTGCCCTTAAGGGCAACGAAAGCAAGGAAATCAAGGGAATTCCGGTTGACACGGTATATAAAGTCACCGAAGAAATGAGCGATGGACAGCAGAAGCTGTACGTCCTTTCCGAAGTGAAGAATGAAACCGGGACCATTGATACATTGGGTTCCGTCGCCAGGTTCACCAACGAACGCCTGGTGGGCGACCTGACCCTCGTCAAAAAACTGGAAAACGAAACGGACGGGGACGCGGATAAGGAATTCACATTCACCGTTGATATGGCGGACAAGAATGCCATGATCAAGGGCGAGAACATTGTGTTCGTGAAGGAAGACGGCAGCGAGGAACAGTACACCGCCGCAAACTTCAGCAAAGACAGCCAGTTCAAGGGCTCCGTGACTATCAGGACGAAGGCCGGCGTGCCTGTGAAGATCAAGGGACTGCCGACCGACGTGGAATACACGGTCACCGAAAAAGAACAGCCGTACTTTGAACTGACCGGCAAGGTGAACGACACCGGCACAATCACCCAGGACGGCGTCGAAGCGACCTTCACCAACAAGCGCACCGTGAAGCCCGTCAGCCTGACCGTAACCAAGACCGTTCAGGGCGCGACGAACGACACGACTTCCTTTAACTTCACTGTCACGCTGGGCGAATGGAACGGCGGCAAGATCACCGGCGAATACGGAGATATGAAGTTTGAGGACGGCGTGGCGAAGTTCGCCCTCAAGAGTGGCGAGAAGAAGACCGCGAGTGGCCTGCCTTCCGGCATCCGCTACACAGTCGTGGAAGAAGATAACACCAACTATGTCACGACCGCTACCGGCGCCAATGGCACGATCAACGCGGACGCTGATCTTGGCCCGGACCGGACAGCCGCCTTCACCAATATCAAGGTGAATACGCCCACAGGCGGCGGTGGCGGCGGCGGCGGTGGCGGCGGCGGCGGACGCCGTCCGACACCCACGAGTACCCCCGCGCCGAAGACGGCTACCGAAGAACCCGGAGTGGAAGCCTCGCCGACGCCCGAACCCGAGAAGATCACGGTGTCTGGGCAGAAGACCTGGGATGATAATGACAACGCAGCCGGCAAGCGGCCTGGTAGCATTACCATCCACCTCTTCGCCGACTCCTCCGCGGCGCTGGAAGAAGTGGCCAGCAAGGTTGTCACCGCTGCTGATGGCTGGAGCTGGACCTTCACCGATCTGCCCGCTGTGGACAGCTACAACCTGCCCATTGAATACAGCATCAAGGAAGATCCGGTGGCCGGCTACACCACTACTTACAGCGGCTATAACGTGACCAACTCGATGAAGACCGAGAACACCTCCGCCACCATCGTCAAGATCTGGGACGATGCGAGCGACCCGGACCATCTGATGAGGCCTGCTTCCCTGAATGCGACGCTGTACGGCAACGGCAAGATTGTTTCCACTGTGATTCTGAACGCGGGCAATGGCTGGAAAGCGACGGTGGACGATCTGCCCGCCTATCAGAACGGCGAACGGATCACTTACACCTGGAAGGAAGCGCAAGCGCTGGGCTACGTGCAGACGAGTGCGCAGACCGACGGCACCGTGACCACGATCACCAATACCCTGTGGCAGATGGTGCCTCCGCCGGACAACATCAAGCCCGGCCCGCGGCCCGGTGTACCCGAGGATGAGATTGATGACTACGGAACGCCTTTGGGCCTGGGCATCATCATCAACCACGTCGGTGACTGCTTCGACTAATATGTGGAAAGGATGGAGTATTCCCATGAAAAACATGAAAGGCGCAAGCATCATGTCTGCCATGAAAAAGTACCTGTCCCTTCTGCTGATCCTGGTTCTCGTGCTTACCCACGCCCCGCTTTCGGCCCTGGCCGAAAGCGGGCTGGGGGAGGACGGCCAGCTGGAAACGGAAGAGGACATCAGCCTGGATGACGATGAAATCACTCTGGACGATGACGAAACCGAAGAAGACGATCTTGAAGTCAGCGATGAAGATCTGGACGTGGAAGTCACGGATCCCGAAGCGGATGAGATTGAAATCATCTACCCCGACGAGCTGCTGGTGGGCCATCCCACGGTGCTCAAGGGCGACTTCTTCACCGAAATGATCGGCAACGACACCGCGGATATTGACGTCCGCGCACTGATCCACGGCTACAACTTGGTAAACTGGGATCAGTCCCAGGGCGTGTACGTAATCGACCCCTCTGTTGTGCAGAACGTGAAGGTCATGGAGGACGCGGAGGGAAACCGCACCTATTTCCTGGGCCTGTGGGAAGATTTGCAGTACTCCGACGGCACGCCCATCACCGCATGGGACTATGCCTTCTCCCTGCTGCTGATGATGTCCCCGGAGATTGAGGAAATCGGCGGCAAAATCTACCGCGCCGAGCATATCCTGGGCTACGACGAATACATCACCAAACAGGCCGACACCCTGGGCGGCGTGAGCGTGCTGAGCGATTACCAGCTTGCCATCACCCTGGACCATGAGTTCCTGCCTTACTTCTTTGAAATCGGCCTGCTCCTGTGCGTGCCTTATCCGATCTCCGAGATCGCTCCGGGCTGCAAGGTGTACGACGACGGTTACGGCATCTATATCGGCAACGAGGACAAGAGCATCGAGGAGCCGATCTATACCGCCGAACTGCTGAAAGAAACCATTCTTAACCCCGATACGGGCTACAACAGCCATCCCAAAGTGGTCAGCGGCCCTTATGTGCTCAACGACTACGACGGCATCACCGCGCACTTTGAAATCAATCCTTACTTCAAAGGCGCCTGGGTCAACAACTCCCTGCCCGAGGACTTCAACTTCGACATGGACGACTTTGAGGGCGTCGGCACCGGTGAAGTGAAAAACTACAGCGGCGCCAACTATATCAAGGTGGACCGTCTGGACGAGGACGGGAATGAAGACCCCTTCTACCTGGTGAAGCCCAGCATCAAGTATATCTCCTTCTCCGTGGCGGACAACGATACCATGGCGGAAGACCTGACCACCGGCAAATTCAACCTGGTCAACAAAGTGGTATACGGCCCCACCATCCTGGAATGCCTGGGCGCGTCCGGCGTGGATGCGGAAACCGCCCTGTCCGTCCTCCCGCTGCCCGGTTCTGAAAAAGAAGAAGCGGAAGATTCCGAAGCCCTGCCCGAGAAAGAGGAAGAAGAGAAAGCCCTGGACGAAGAGCAGGCCGAGGAAGAAACCGAAGAACCGGAAGAAGAGGAACTGGAAGAGCAGCCGGAAGAAAAACCGGAAGAGGAACTGGAAGAAGAACCTGAAAAGGAACCGGAAGAGAAGCTCGAAGAAGATGAATTTACGGAAGCAGCGGATGAGGAATCCGAGGAAAAGGAGATCCGCTACGCCAAGGCGACCGACTATGGCATCAACAACACGCCTTATCCCCGGATCGGCCTGGCATTCTTCACCTTCTCCTACGACTGGCCCACCGTGCATGAAATGGAAGTCCGCCAGGCCATCGCCTGGTGTATGGACCGCGACCAGCTGACCTACGACTACTGCCAGGACTTCGGCATCCGGGTGGACGGCTACTACGGCATTGAGCAGTGGGAGTACCTGCTGATCACCGGCCAGCTGGATTACCCCATCGTCAACGATCCGGAGAACCCGCTCACCGATGAACAGCTGGAGGAAGAAACCGCGAAGTGGGAAGCGCTGAGCCTGGATAACCTGGTGCAGTATCATGTTGACCTGGACAAGGCCAATGAACTGCTGGACAACGCCGGCTGGACGCTGAACCGTGACGGCGAGCCCTACCGCAAGGGCGTGGACGACGTGCGCTGCAAGGAAGTGGACGGCGAGCTGACTGCCCTTGACCTGAAGATGATGTATCCCGCCGGCAACCACATCGTGGATACCATCCAGGAAAACTTCATCGACAACCTGAACAAGGTCGGCATCCTGCTCACCCTGGTGCCCACCGATATGCAGGAACTGTTCTATGCTTACTACCATGAGACCGAACGCACGACCGACATGATCTACCTGGCCACCAACTTCCACGTGATCGTCGATCCGTCCATCACCTACAGCTGCGACCCCACCGCCGATCACCTGATCTGGAACAACACCTATTCCGACGACGAAGAGCTGTGGCTGGACGCTGTAGATATGCGCAAGACGGAGCCCGGCGCGGTCTATGAATATGTGACCAAATGGATCACCTTCCAGGAGCGGTACAACGAGGTGCTGCCCTGCATCCCGCTCTACTCCAACATCTACTTTGACTTCTTCACCGGGATGCTGCAGAACTATCACATTACCGCCCACGTCACCTGGACCCAGGCAATCCTGGAATCCTACTTCGGCGAACCGCCGGAAGAGGAAGAGGGAGACGCGGACTTTGGTGAAATCTTTATGGACGGCGAAGGCTTCGAGGTGGATGACGAAGACATAGAGATTGACGATTGATCGGTAAAGAACCACGTCGTCAGCGCGGGGAGAATGGAGAGAAACAGTGGCGAAGGAAAAGCTAAAACGAATGGGCCGGTTTGAACTGCTGGAATTGATTTATCAATTGAAAAAAAGCAATGAAGAACTGACCTTGCGGTGCAGGGATGCGGAAAAGCAGCTCGATGCCCTGAAAAGGGAAGGCGCCCAGCGGGAAGATAAACTGCGCCGAGAGTATGAAATGCGCATTGACGAGCTCCGTATGCAGGGCTCGGCCAAGGATTTGCAGCAGCGCATGAAAAAACTGGAGCAGCAGCTTCTGACTTTCCAGCTCCTCGCAGACCAGGATTCTACGGACACCGAGGAAGAACAAACCATCCCGACAGCGGGGAAAGCCACTACGCAGAAGCCTGAAAAAACCATCCCCCAGGAAGAGGGAGAATAAACCATGGCGATGCGGAAAAAGAAAACGTCATTCCCGTCGCTGGAGGAAATCCAGCAGGAAATGACTCGCGTGAAAAGCCAGGGCAGGTATCACCAGGCGCTGCGCAGCACGGTGAGCACCATCGTGGTGGTGGCGGCCCTGGCGGTTCTGGTGGCGGCGTTGCTTTTGCCCGTAATGCGCGTGATTGGCACTTCCATGCAGCCGGCATTCCAACCGGGCGATATCATCGTGGCCTATAAAACAGATACTTACCTGCCCGGCGATTTGTGCTGTTTCTATTACAATAACAAGCTGATTGTGAAGCGCGTGATCGCCATGGGCGGCGACAGGCTGGAGATTGACGATGACGGCCGTGTGACCGTCAATGATCTTCAGCTGGACGAGCCCTACGTGGCGGAGTACGACTTTGGCCAGTGCGATTTGGACTTTCCCTTTGTGGTCCCGGAAAACACGCTGTTCGTGATGGGCGATAACCGCCCAGTAGCGGTAGACAGCCGAAGCATCAACTTTGGCTGCATCAACACAGAAGATATGGTCGGCAAGATCATCTTCCGGGTTTGGCCGTTTAACGCGATCGAGTTCTTTGGCCTGTAACCCGCCGCTTTACAATGAATCAATCATAAAACCATCCCGGCAGTACCGGGATGGTTTTATGATATTCAGGATCATATTGTTAAGGGACGAACAGATGCCGAAAGAGGAAGAATTATTTCTTGCCGTCCACCATGGCCTGAACCTTGATGGGCAGGCCGAACAGGTTGATGAAGCCCGCGGCGTCCTGCTGGTTGTAGTCGGATGCGCCGAAGGTGGCGATGTTTTCGGAGTAGAGGGAATTCTCGCTCCACACGCCCGCCTTGATGATGTTGCCCTTGTAGAGCTTGAGCTTCACGGTGCCGGTGACCTTCTCCTGGGTCTTGCTGACGAAAGCGGAAAGCGCTTCCCGCAGGGGGGTGAACCACTGGCCGTTGTACACCAGCTCGGCGAAGGTGATGCTCAGCCGCTGCTTTTCGTGGGCGGTCATTTTGTCCAGGCAGACGCTTTCCAGATAGCTGTGGGCCTTGTACAGGATGGTTCCGCCGGGGGTCTCGTACACGCCGCGGCACTTCATGCCCACCAGGCGGTTCTCCACGATGTCCAGCAGGCCGATGCCGTTCTTGCCGCCCAGCTCGTTGAGCTTGAGGATGATGTTCTTGGCGCTCATGGCTTCGCCGTTGAGCTTCACGGGCTTGCCCTGGTCAAAGTCCAGTGTAATGTAGGTGGGCTCGTCGGGGGCCTGGATGGGGGAGACGCCCATTTCCAGGAAGCCGGGCTTCTCATACTGGGGTTCGTTGCCGGTGTCCTCCAGGTCGAGGCCCTCGTGGCTCAGGTGCCAGAGGTTCTTGTCCTTGGAGTAGTTGGTTTCCCGGTTGATTTTCAGCGGCACGTTGTGGGCTTCGGCGTAGTCGATTTCCTCGTCCCGGCTCTTGATGCTCCACTCCCGCCAGGGGGCGATGATGGGCATGTTGGGCGCGAAGTGCTTGATGGCCAGCTCAAAGCGCACCTGGTCGTTGCCCTTGCCGGTGCAGCCGTGGCAGATGGCGTCCGCGCCCTCTTTCAGCGCGATTTCCACCAGGCCCTTGGCGATGCAGGGCCGGGCGTGGGAGGTGCCCAGCAGGTATTCTTCATACACCGCCCCCGCCTGCATGGTGGGGATGATGTAGTTATCCACATAATCGTCGGTGAGGTCCAGCACATACAGCTTGGACGCGCCGGTTTTCAGCGCCTTTTCCTCCAGGCCCTCCAGCTCGTCCGCCTGGCCCACGTTGCCGGACACGGCGATGACCTCGCAGTTGTTGTAGTTTTCCTTCAGCCAGGGGATAATAATGGAGGTATCCAGTCCTCCGGAATAGGCCAATACGACTTTCTTGATCTTGCTCTTATCCATGGTTGCTTCCTCCTCTGAATAAATACACGTAAATTATACAGCTAAAAATCCATTTGTCAAGGGATTAAATGAAAAATTATACACAAAAATTCGAGAATAGTGAATAAATATGATTTTAATGCAATTTTCGGCCAGAATCGCCATGCCCGGTCAGCGGGCGGCATCGTCCTCTCTGGGTTTAAGCGGCTTGGGCAGGAAGCCGCGAAACGCGGTAAAGTCGCCGCTGCTTTCCACGGTCAGGTCGCCGTCGGCGGAACGCATGGTTTCCCGAGCGATATACAGGCCCATGCCCCGGCCTTCGCCTTTGCCGGAAAAGCCCGCGTCGAAGATGGAAGCCAGGTTCTTTTCGGGAATGGCTGGGCCGTTGTTTTTGACTTCAAAGGAATAGCTTTTCACATCTTCGCCCAGGGTGATCCACAGCCGGGGATCGGGGCGGCTCTCCAGGGCGTCCATGGCGTTGTCGATCAGGTTGCTCAGCACGCGGCACATTTCCCAGGCGGGCAGGGGCAGGCTTTCCCAGGTGGCGTGCACTTCCCATTCCGCCTGAATGCCCCGCTGCCGGGCTTCGGCGATCTTGGCCCGCAGCAGGGCGTTCACCGGGGCGCAGGCGGTTTTCAGCGCCTGGCTGAGGGATTGAATGTCGCCGTATACCTGCTCGATGTAGCGGTTGGCCTCCTCGTATTCCTTCATTTCCATCAGGCTGTACACCACCTGCAGGTGGTTGAGGAAGTCGTGCCGCTGGGCGCGAAGGGCGATGTTCATTTCGCTCATCTGGTTCACGGTCTCATCCAGGCCCCGGAGCTTGAAGGACAGCTTGCCCGCCTTGTACGCTTCGCGGATATCCATCACCGCGCCCCAGGTCACCACCGCCGCCAGCAGCAGCACCACGATATCCCCCAGCGGGCCGTGGAGGGACTGGTTCACCCCGTCGGAAAGAATATACACCGCCAGGGCGACGGCGGCGACGATCTGCAAAGCGTTGATCACGATGGAGTACAGCGCCGCCTTGCGGATGTTCAGTTGGGGCTGCATTTTCATGGCTGTTCCTTCAACTCCTTTCGCAGGGCGGACAAAATGCGCCGCTCCATGCGGGAAACTTGCATCTGGGTTTTATTCATGCGCGCGGCGGCGTCGCGCTGGGAAAGGTGGCGGGTGAAGCGGAGGGACAACAACTGCCTTTCTTCTTCCGTCAGGGCGGACAAGGCTCGGGACAGATCTTCCCGCTGCTCGGACTGTTCAAAGCCCGGCTCCAAAAAGGGAAGCCGTTCGCTCAGGGACAAGCCGTTTTCATCCGTTTCTTCCAGGGAAGAAACGTGGGCGGCGGACTGGGCCGTCCAGACCGCCAGAACAGTTTCGATTTCCCAGCCCAGTTTTTCCGCCAACTGCCGGGCGGTGGGCTCGGCGTGATGAGCGGCAAGGTAAGCGTCCCGCGCCTTTTCCAACTGAACGGCTTTTTCCCGCATGGTTCGCGGCGCGCGGAGCAGGGGCGCCTGGTCCCGCAGATAATTCCGCACCGCGCCGGTGACGGTGGGGGTCACATAGGTGGTGAATTTCAGCCCGCGTTCCGGGTCGAAGCCCTTCAAAGCGCCGACGCAGGCCAGGGAAGCCACCTGGAACAGATCGTCGTATTCCGCGCCGCGATGCTGAAACCGCCGCGCAATCAACGCGCACAGGGGCAGGCAGGCTTCCAAAGCGCCTTCCAGCACTGCTTCCGATGGATTCAGGGCGTATGCGCACGCTCGGGCGTGCATCAAAGCGGCGTCCATCTCACACCCCGGCGGGCAGCGTCATATGGACGCAGTGCACGCCTCCTTCGTCCTGGTCGAGGGTCACTTGGCGCACCAGGGTCTGGATGATCATCCGGGCAATGTCCGCGTCGGCCTTTTCTTCCTCCTCGCAGCGGGTGCGCTCCCGGGCGGTGAGGGTCACGTGCAGGCCGTCGGGCTTCTGCTCGCAGGTCAGCGTCAGGGATTCGGCGGAGTAATCCTGGTGCAGCAGCAAATCGCAGCTTTCCTCGATGGCGGTGTTCAGGTCGTCCATCAGGTCCAGCGGCAGGTCGTACAGCGCGCTCACGCCGCTGGCGGCCATGCGCAGCACCAGCGCCCATTCCTTGTTCGCGGGCACGGTCAGGGTCATGGGGGTCACGGCTTTTCCACCACCTTCATGTCCTGCTCGTCCAGGTCAAAGAGCAGGGATGTTTTGGTCAGGTTCGCGTCCTTCACCCACAGGTTCCGGGGACAGAGCAGGGTGATGCCCTCCTCCGGCAGGTTGATGTAGACCGGGACGCTGCCCGGGGTTTTTGCCAGCATGGCCTGGATGCGGGGCATCTGATCCCGGCGCATCCGCAGGTACAGCTTGGTTTTCGCGTCTTTGGCGATTTGGGCGTCGGTGCGCATGTCCACCGGCTTGGGAATGGATTCGCCCAAAGGCTCCACCACGTCGGCCAATAGTTTGGTGTCCTCGTCGTCCCGGACGGACAGCCTGCCCGTCACCAGCACCGCCTGGTCGGGAGCCAGGACGCGGCCATAACGCTCGTAAATCTTCGGGAACATGAGGCATTCCACCTGCCCGGTCTGATCCTCCAGGGTGAAAAAGCCCATGAGCCCGCCTTTCCGGGTGGCCTTGTTATGGGCCTCCACGATGATGCCGCCCATCGCCACCCGGCGTCCGTCCTCACTGAGACCCTTGTCCTCCCGGTCGGCCATCTCCGCCAGGTACGCCGTGTTCACCGGCAGGTTTTTCAGCTGATCGGCGTACTCGTCCAGGGGATGGGCGCTGCAATACACGCCCGTCATTTCCTTCTCCTGGGAGAGCAGCTCTTTTAAAGGATACTCCGGCATGGGCGGGAAGGTTTCCTCCGTGCGCAGGTCTTCGGCGGGCTGGCCAAAATCGAACAGGGAAATCTGGCCCGTCACGTTCTGCTTGCGCTGGCTGGTCTGGGCGTCCATGGCGGGCTCGTACACCGCCACGCACTGGGCGCGGGAAGCGCCCAGGCCGTCGAAGCAGCCCGCTTTGATGAGGCTTTCCACCGCGCGCTTGTTCACGTCCTCGCCCGCCACCCGGCGGCAGAAATCGAAGATGTCCCGGTATTCGCCGTGGTTGAAGCGCTCCCGGACGATGGCCTCCACCGCCTTTTCGCCCACGTTCTTGACCCCGCCCATGCCGAAGCGGATGCCGGTTTTGCCGTCCTGATCCGTGTCCACGGTGAAGGGGCCGAAGGAGGAATTGATGCGGGGCGGCAGGATAGGGATGCCCTTCTGACGGCAGTAATAGATGTAGGCGGCGATCTTGGCGCTGTTGCCCGTCACGGAATTCATCAGCGCCGCCATGAATTCGGCGGGGTAATGATATTTGAGATAGCCCGTCTGCAAGGCCACCACCGCGTAGCAGGCGGCGTGGGGCTTGTTGAAGGCGTAGGAGGCGAAGGAGGTCATTTCGTCGAAGATGGACTCCGCCACCTCGGCGGACACGCCCTTCGATACCGCGCCGGGGATGTTGTCTTCCTCGGAGCCGTAGACGAAGTTCTTGCGCTCCTTCGCCATCACGTCCTTTTTCTTCTTCGCCATGGCGCGGCGCACCAGGTCGCTGCGGCCGTAGGAATAGCCCGCCAGGTCGCGCACGATCTGCATCACCTGCTCCTGGTACACCATGCAGCCGTAGGTCACGTCCAGGATGGGAGCCAGCAGCGGCGTTTTGTACTGCACCGTTTCCGGGTGCTGCTTGCCCCGGATGTAGCGGGGGATGGACTCCATGGGGCCGGGGCGGTAGAGGGAAATGGCGGCGATGATGTCCTCAAAGCTCCGGGGGCGCATGTTGGTGAGGAAGGTGCGCATGCCGCCGCCTTCCAGCTGGAACACCCCGTCGGTGTCGCCGTCGCAGATCATGTCGTACACCCCGGGGTCGTCCATGGGAATGTCCTCGGGCTTTAAGTGGATGCCCCGCTTTTCCAGCATGTCCAGGGTGTCCCGGATGACGGTCAGGGTGCGCAGGCCCAGGAAGTCCATCTTGAGCAGGCCCAGCTTTTCGATGATGCCCATGGGGTACTGGGTCGTGATCACGTCGTCGTTTTTTTGCAGGGGCACGTAATGGGTGGCGGGCTCCCGGGTGATCAGCACGCCCGCCGCGTGGGTGGAGGCGTGGCGGGGCATGCCCTCCAGGGTCAGGCCCGTATCGATCAGCCGCTTCACCTTCGGGTCGGAATCGTACATGTCCCGCAGTTCCTTGTTCTGCTCCATGGCCTTTTCCAGGGTCATATCCAGCGCCATGGGCACGGCCTTCGCCACCGCGTCCACCTCGGCGTAAGGATAACCCAGCACCCGACCCACGTCCCGCAGCACGCCCCGGGCTGCCATGGTGCCGAAGGTGATGATCTGGCACACGTGGTCATGGCCGTACTTCCGGGCCACGTAATCAATGACCTCCTGCCGCCGTTCGTAGCAGAAGTCCACGTCGATGTCCGGCATGGAGACGCGCTCCGGGTTCAGGAAGCGCTCGAACAGAAGCTGGTATTTCAGCGGGTCCAGCATGGTGATGTTCAGGCAGTAGGCCACGATGCTGCCCGCGCCGCTGCCGCGCCCGGGGCCGACCATGATGCCGTTGTCCTTGGCGTATTTGATGAAGTCCCAGACGATCAGAAAATAATCCACATAGCCCATCCGCGTGATGACGGACAGCTCGTATTCCAGCCGGTCGCGAGCTTCCTGATCGTCCGCCGCGTAACGCTGGGCGAACCCTTCCTTGCAGAGCCGCCGCAGCATGGAATCCGACGTTTCGCCTTCGGGCACGTCGTACCGGGGCAGGTGGACGGTATGGAAATCAAAGTCCACCTGGCAGCGCTTTGCGATTTCCTCTGTGCGCTCAATCGCCTCGTCCAGGCCGGGGAACAAATCGCGCATTTCCTGCTCGGACTTGACATACAGCTCTTGCGTGTGCTGCCGCATGCGGTTGTCGTCTTCCAGCGTCTTGCCCATCTGGATGCACATCAGCACTTCCTGGGCGTCGGCGTCCCGGCGGGTGAGGTAGTGGCAGTCGTTGGTCGTCACCAGCGGAACGCCGGTGCGTTTGCTCATTTCGATTAAGCGGGGCCGCACGGCCTTTTCCTCGTCCAGACCGTGATCCATGAGCTCGATATAAAAGTGATCGGGGCCGAACAGGTCGCACATGTCCCGGATGTATTTTTCCGCGTCGTTGTACTGCTCATTCAGCAGGTATTTGGGCAGGTCGCCGGAAATGCAGGCGGACAGGGCGATCAGGCCCTCGTGGTGCTGGCGGATGAAATTGTAGTCCATGCGGGGGCGGTAATAGAACCCCCTCGTGAACGCCTCGCTCACCAGGGTCATCAGGTTCCGGTAGCCCGTTTCGTTCTCGCACAGCAGAATCAAATGGCTGTATTCCCGGGACAGGGAGCGCTTGTCCTCCATGTCGGGACACACGTATACCTCGCACCCGATCACGGGATGAATACCGGCGTCCTTGCACGCCTGGTAAAACTCCACCGCGCCGTACAGCACGCCGTGGTCGGTGATGGCGCAGGCGTCCATGCCCAGCTCCTTCACGCGCTGGACCAGCTTCTTGATCCGGCACGCGCCGTCCAGCAGGCTGTATTCCGTATGCAGATGCAGGTGCGCGAAGGCCATGGCCGCCCCTCCCTTTTGAACCTAATTTTTCACAAATAGCATTATACCGCAAACGGAACGGAATGTAAAATAAAAAGTGCGCGCCGGGGAAGGGCTTTCTGACAATTCACTCCATTTTCTGTATCTTTCAGGCATTTCTTCTGGCGGAAAACGCGCGGATGTGCTATACTGGTTCCGTTCACAGGGGGAAAGCGGACGGGCGAGTGTCCGGCGCGGGTTTCCCCGCAGCAGTTACAAGGAGGTACCAAACCATGTCTCAGTTCACTCAGCCGCTCAACACGCCCACGCCCAAGGCCCCCAAGCAAGTCAGCAAGAAGGGCATGACGGGCCTGATCCTGGCGGTTGTGATCATTCTGATCGCGCTGGTGATTTTCTTCCGCTGCACCGTGCAGATCGACACCGGCTACACCGCCATCGTAACCACCTTCGGCAAGGTGGAGGACTACACCATGGAGGCCGGTTTCCATTTCAAGAGCCCCTTCCAGGAAATCATCCTGATGGACAACCGGGAACAGAAAACCCCCTTCTCCACCCAGGCGTTTTCCAGCGACATCCAGCAGGTGGACATCGTGGGCTCCATCAACTACGCCATCAATAAGTCCACCGCCATGACCCTGTTCAAGGAGGTCGGCACCGACTACTTCAACAAGCTGGTCAATCCCCGCATGCTGGAAAACACGAAGGCCGTGTTCTCCAAGTACACCGCTGAAAACCTGGTCAGCGCCCGGGAGCAGCTCTCCATCCAGATCCGAGACAACCTGAGCCGCGAAATGGAGCGCTACGGCATCACCATCATCAGCGTGTCCATTGAAAACATCGACTTCACCGACGCCTTCACCGACGCCGTTGAAGCCAAGCAGGTCGCCGCCCAGCGCAAGCTCCAGGCCGAGATCGAGCAGGAGCAGAAGACCATGGAAACCCAGCAGCAGGCGTCCCGCCAGAAGATCGAAGCCGACGCAAAGGCCGCCGTGGTGAAGGTCAACGCCGACGCGGAAGCCTATTCTACCCGCGTGAAGGCCGAAGCCGAAGCCGAGGCGAATCAGAAGATCGCCGAATCCCTGACCCAGAACCTGATTGAATTCACCCAGGTGAAGCAGTGGAACGGCCTGCTGCCCACCTACGTGTCCGGCGGCGCGGCGGAAGCCCTGCCCGTGCTGAGCTTGAACGGCGCGCAGCAGCCCGAGGCTGAATAATTTCACGCTCCGCAATAAAGAAGTAACAGTTTTGTAAACGGCATTCCCCGGACGGCTTCCGCAGAGGACGGAACTTACCCGGGGAATGCCATTTTTTTGAAATAATTGAGAAAAAGGTATTGACATTTTCATATATGTATGCTACCATCTAAAATCGCACCAGTATCGAATGGGTGCGTCTTTTTCCCTGTGCTTTTGACTCACTTTTGTAACAAATTGCAAAAGGGGCTGGGGTAGGGGAATTATGCGCTTTTTCGGCGTCTGGGCAGCAATAAAGGGGTGATAGCTTATATGGTGCACGAGGTCCAAATGGGGAAGCTGCGAAAGCGTATGAGCTTCTCGCGCATCGACGAGGTTCTGGACATGCCCAACCTGATCGAGGTGCAGAAAAACAGCTATAAGCGTTTTCTGACCGAAGACCTGAAAGAGGTTCTGGCGGACGTGTCTCCCATCACGGATTACAGCGAAAATCTGGTGTTGGAATTCGTCGATTACTCGCTGGACGGCACGCCCAAAAATTCTGTGGAGCGGTGCAAGGAACGCGACCTGACCTACGCGGCCCCGCTGAAGGTTTTCGTTCGCCTGAAGAACCGGGAAACCGGCGAAATCAAGGAATCGGAAGTCTTTATGGGCGATTTCCCGCTGATGACCGAACACGGCACTTTTATTATCAACGGCGCGGAGCGCGTCATCGTCAGCCAGCTGGTGCGTTCGCCGGGGGCTTATTTCGGCGACACCATCGACAAGGCGGGCAAGCATCTGTTCTCCGCCCAGATCATTCCCAACCGGGGCGCCTGGCTGGAATACGAAACCGACAGCAACGACGTTCTGTGGGTGCGTATTGACCGCGCCCGCAAGCTGCCCATCACCGTGCTGCTGCGCGCGCTGGGCTATGGCACCGACCAGGAGATTTACGACCTGCTGGGCGAGGACGAGCGCCTGCTGGCCACCATCGCCCGTTCCGACCAGACCAAGACCCAGACCCAGGGCCTGCTGGAAATCTACAAGCGCCAGAAGCCCGGCGAGCCGCCCACCGAGGATGGTTCCCGCGCATTGCTTCGCAGCCTGTTCTTCGACCCCAAGCGCTATGACCTGATGCGCGTGGGCCGCTATAAGTTCAATAAAAAGCTGGGCCTGTACGCCCGCATCGCCAATCAGGTGGCCGCCGAGGACATCGTCAGCCCCCTGGACGGCGAAGTGCTGGTGGCAAAGGGCGAAGTGATCAGCCGGGAAAAGGCCATCGAGATTCAGGACACCGGCGTGAACGCAGTGCTGCTGCAATGCGAAAACGTGGTGCATAAGGTGCTGGGCAACAACTTCGCCGACGCCAAGGGCTTCCTGCCCTTCGACCCGAAGGAAGCGGGCATCCTGGAAATGGTGCACCTGCCCACCCTGCTCAAGCTCATCGAGGAAACCCCCGCCGAGGATTTGAAGCGTGTGGTTTCCGAAAACGTATACAACCTGGTGCCCAAGCACATCATCATTGATGACATCGTGGCCTCTGTCAGCTATCTGCTGGGCCTGCCCTACGGCGTGGGCAGCATTGATGATATCGACCATCTGGGCAACCGCCGCCTGCGCAGCGTGGGCGAACTGCTCCAGAACCAGGTGCGCATCGGCCTTTCCCGCCTGGAGCGCGTGGTGCGCGAGCGCATGGCCATCCAGGACGCCAACGACGTCAAGCCCGGCGAACTGATCAACATCCGCCCCGTCAGCGCGGCGATCAAGGAATTCTTCGGCTCCTCCCAGCTGTCCCAGTTCATGGACCAGCCGAACCCTCTGGCGGAGCTGACCCACAAGCGCCGCCTGAGCGCCCTGGGCCCCGGCGGCCTGAACCGCGACCGCGCGGGCATGGAAGTGCGCGACGTGCACTATTCCCACTACGCCCGCATCTGCCCTATCGAGACGCCTGAAGGCCCCAACATCGGCCTGATCGGCTCTCTGGCAACCTATGCCCGCATCAACGAGTACGGCTTCATCGAAGCGCCGTACCGCAAAGTGAATAAGGAAACCGGCCAGGTCACGGACGAAATCGTCTATATGACCGCCGACGAGGAAGACAACTACAAGGTCGGCCAGGCCAAGGAACCTCTGGACGAAGACAGCCGCTTCATCAACAAGCGCGTGGTGGTGCGCTGGAAGGACGAGACCATCGAAGTGCCCGCCAAGGAAGTGGACTACATCGACGTGTCGCCCAAGCAGGTGGTGTCCGTGGCCACGGCCATGATCCCCTTCCTGGAAAACGACGACGCCAACCGCGCCCTGATGGGCTCCAACATGCAGCGCCAGGCGGTGCCGCTGCTGGTGCCCGAAGCACCCATCGTGGGCACCGGCATGGAATACAAGGCCGCCCACGACTCCGGCGTGGTGCTCCTTTCCAAGCACACCGGCACGGTGTACTCCGTGGCCGCAGACGAAGTGGTCATTCAGGATGACCTGGGCGAAAAGCACAGCTACCACCTGACCAAGTTCGCCCGCTCCAACCAGGGCACCTGCATCAACCAGCGTCCCCGGGTGTATCAGGGACAGAAGATCGAAGTGGGCGACCTGCTGGCCGACGGCCCTTCCACCGAGAACGGCGAAATCGGCCTGGGCAAGAACATGCTCATCGGCTTCATGACCTGGGAAGGCTACAACTACGAGGACGCCGTGCTCATCAGCGAACGGCTGGTCAAGTACGACAAATACACCTCCATCCATATTGAAGAATACGAGTCCGAAGCTCGCGAAACCAAGCTGGGCCCGGAAGAAATCACTCGCGACATTCCCAACGTGGGCGAAGACGCGGTGCGCGACCTGGACGAAAACGGCATCATCCGCATCGGCGCGGAGGTGCGCAGCGGCGACATCCTGGTGGGCAAAGTCACCCCCAAGGGCGAAACCGAGCTGACCGCCGAAGAACGGCTGCTCCGCGCCATCTTCGGTGAAAAGGCCCGCGAAGTGCGCGACACCTCTTTGAAGGTGCCCCACGGCGAGGGCGGCATCATCGTGGACGTGAAGATCTTCACCCGCGAAAACAAGGACGAGCTCAGCCCCGGCGTGAACGAGATGGTGCGCGTGTACATCGCGCAAAAACGTAAAATCTCCGTCGGCGATAAAATGTCCGGCCGCCATGGCAACAAGGGCGTCGTGTCCCGCATCCTGCGCGAGGAGGACATGCCCTTCCTGCCCGACGGCACCCCGCTGGACATCGTGCTGAACCCCCTGGGCGTGCCTTCCCGTATGAACATTGGGCAGGTGCTGGAGGTTCACCTGGGCATCGCGGCCCGGACGCTGGGCTGGCACATCGCTACCCCCGTGTTTGACGGCGCGACCAAGGAAGACATTGAAGAATGCCTCAAGCAGGCGGGCCTGCGTCCCGACGGCAAGACCATCCTCTACGACGGGCGCACCGGTGATCCCTTCGAGAACCCCGTTACGGTCGGCATCATGTACTTCTTAAAGCTCCACCATCTGGTGGACGACAAGATGCACGCCCGCTCCACCGGCCCCTACTCCCTCGTCACGCAGCAGCCTCTGGGCGGCAAGGCCCAGTTCGGCGGCCAGCGCTTCGGCGAGATGGAAGTGTGGGCGCTGGAAGCCTACGGCGCGGCCAACACCCTGCAGGAAATCCTGACCGTGAAATCCGACGATATCGTGGGCCGCGTCAAGACCTACGAAGCCATCGTGAAGGGCCAGAACATCCCCACCCCCGGCGTGCCGGAATCCTTCAAGGTGCTGATCAAGGAGCTGCAGGCCCTGGCGCTGGACATCCGCGTGCTGAACGAGAACAAGGAAGAAATCGAGATCCGCGAGCTGGACGACGAAGACGAGGATATGGGCGACACCCTCCCCGCCGGACGCGAGCCGCTGCCTGAGACGGGCTACGACGACGCCCCCGCCCTGGACGAAAACGATTCGCTGGAGCTGGACGACGACATCACCCTGGATGACGATTTTGCCGACTTCGAGGCCGACGATATGCTGGATGACCTGAAGCTGGACGACGATGACGACTTAGAGTGAGGGAGTTTTAAGGGAATAGGGATGAGGGAATAGGGATTAGTTATATAGTTTCTTTCATTGCCCCTAATCCCTAATGCCTAATCCCTAATCCCTGGCTTTTCCTACCCGCGCCACAACGGAGGGAGTTTGTATCCATGTTTGAACTGACAAATTTAGATTCCATCCAAATCGGCATGGCCTCTTCCGAGCAGATCCTCGCCTGGAGCTACGGCGAGGTCAGCAAGCCCGAGACCATTAACTACCGCACGCTCAAGCCCGAGCGCGACGGCCTGTACTGCGAGCGCATCTTTGGGCCCCAGAAGGACTGGGAATG
The DNA here is from genome assembly GCA_902795275.1 of uncultured Eubacteriales bacterium. Classification (GTDB taxonomy): domain Bacteria; phylum Bacillota; class Clostridia; order Christensenellales; family Aristaeellaceae; genus RUG563. Next base: position 97,574 of record CADBKQ010000004.1, read on the forward strand.
CTCCTGCGGCAAGTATAAGCGCGTCAAGTTCAAGAATAAGGAAATGGTCTGCGACAAGTGCGGCGTCCAGATCACCCGGGCCAAAGTGCGCCGCGAGCGCATGGGCCATATCGCCCTGGCCGCGCCGGTCAGCCACATCTGGTATTTCAAGGGCATCCCCTCCCGGATGGGCATGCTGCTGGATGTGAGCCCCCGGGCGCTGGAAAAGGTGCTGTATTTCGCTTCCTATATTGTGCTGAATCCCGGCAACGAAGCGGTCACCAAGGTGAGCCGCAACGAGCTGATCACCGACTCCAAGTATCGCTCCATCATGGCGATGAGCGAGGAGGAGCGCGGCGAGTTCAAGGCCGGCATCGGCGCGGAAGCGGTCAAGGAAATGCTGCTGGCCCTCGACCTGGAGGCCCTCAGCGAAAGCCTGAAAAAAGAAATCAACGACCTGATTGAAAAGGAACGCGACCGGGAGGGCGAAGGCCAGAAGCGTACCCACGCGGTGAAACGCCTGGAAGTGGTGGAGGCTTTCCGCCTTTCCCACAACAAGCCCGAATGGATGATCATGGACGTGATCCCCGTCATTCCCCCGGATCTGCGCCCCATGGTGCAGCTGGACGGCGGCCGCTTCGCCACCTCCGACCTGAACGACCTGTACCGCCGCGTGATCAACCGCAACAACCGCTTAAAGAGGATGCTGGAGCTGGGCACCCCGGACATCATCGTGCGCAATGAAAAGCGCATGCTGCAAGAGGCCGTGGACGCCCTGATCGACAACGGCCGCCGCGGACGCCCTGTGACCGGCCCCGGCAACCGGCCCTTAAAGTCTCTGTCCGACCTGCTGCGCGGCAAGCAGGGCCGTTTCCGCCAGAACCTGCTGGGCAAGCGCGTGGACTATTCCGGCCGTTCGGTCATCGTGGTCGGGCCCGAACTGAAGCTCTATCAGTGCGGCCTGCCCAAGGACATGGCGCTGGAGCTGTTCAAGCCCTTCGTGATGGAAAAGCTGGTTTCCTTGAAGATTGCCCACAACGTCAAGTCCGCCAAGCGCATGGTGGAAAAGGTAAAGCCCGAGGTGTGGGACATCCTGGAGGATGTCATCAAGGAGCATCCCGTGCTGCTGAACCGCGCGCCCACCCTGCACCGTCTGGGCATTCAGGCCTTCGAGCCCATCCTGGTGGAGGGCAAAGCCATCCGCCTGCATCCCCTGGCCTGCACCGCCTATAACGCCGACTTTGACGGCGACCAGATGGCCGTGCACGTCCCGCTCAGCATGGAAGCCCAGGCCGAGGCCCGGTTCCTGATGCTGTGCGCCAACAACATCATGAAGCCCCAGGACGGCATGCCCGTCATCAGCCCCACCCAGGACATGGTGATCGGCTGCCACTATCTGACCATCACCCGGGACGACGCCAAGGGCGCGGGCCGCGTCTTCGCGTCCCCCGACGAAGCCATGATGGCCTACCAGTGCCAGCAGATCTCCCTGCAGGCCCCCATCAAGGTTCGCATCGAGCGCACCTGGGAGGGCGTCACCGAGCGCCGGGTCATCGACACCACCCTGGGCCTGCTGATCTTCAACGACGTGGTTCCCCAGGATCTGGGCTTCAAGCCCCGCGAAACCCAGGACGACCAGTTCGTGCTGGAAATCGACCACAAGGTCATCAAGAAGGACCTGGGCCAGATCGTGGAAAAGTGCTTCCACGTCCACGGCGAAAGCCAGACCGCCAAGGTGCTGGACGCCATCAAGAACCTGGGCTACAAGTATTCCACCCGCGGCGCCATCACCGTGTCCGTGGGCGACATCATCATCCCACCCGAAAAGCAGACCTGGCTGAAAGAAACCGACGACCTGGTGGCCACCATCAACCGCAAGTACCGCCGCGGCGAAATGAGCGAGGACGAGCGCTACCGCATGGTCATCGACGCCTGGCAGAACACCACCAACCGGCTGAAAAACCGAGTGATGGAAGTGCTGCCGCCCTACAACCCCATCAGCATGATGACCGGTTCCGGAGCCCGCGGTTCCGCCGGTCAGGTGGCCCAGCTGGCCGGTATGCGCGGCCTGATGGCTTCTCCTTCCGGACGCGCCATCGAAGTGCCGATCCGCGCCAACTTCCGTGAAGGCCTGAACGTGCTGGAATTCTTCATGTCCTCCCACGGCAGCCGCAAGTCCCTGGCCGACACCGCCCTGCGTACCGCCGACTCTGGTTACCTGACCCGCCGCCTGGTGGACGTGGCCCAGGAAGTCATCGTCCGGGAAATCGACTGCTTCGAGTCCCGGGGCGAAAAAGTGCGCGGCATCACCGTGCAGCCCATCGGCGAGATCGAGGGCATCGACGACCGCGTGCGCGGCCGCTACGCCGCCGAGGATGTGTACCATCCCATCACCGGCGAGCTGCTGGTGCACGTGAATGAACTGATCGACTACGAAAAGGCCGGCATCATCAAGAAGGCGGGCATCACCAAGATGAACGTCCGCTCGGTGCTGACCTGCCACAGCGAGCACGGCGTGTGCGCCCGCTGCTACGGCATGAACCTGGCCCACGGCGGCATCGTGGACATCGGCGAGGCTGTCGGCATCATCGCCGCCCAGTCCATCGGCGAGCCCGGCACCCAGCTGACCATGCGTACCTTCCACTCCGGCGGCGTGGCTTCCGCGGACGACATCACCCAGGGTCTTCCCCGCGTGGAAGAACTGTTCGAGGCCCGCAAGCCCAAGCGCGACGCTACCCTGGCCGAAATCAGCGGCAAGGTGCAGATCGTGGAAAGCAAGAAAAAGCGCGAGGTCATCATCACCAACGAGGACGACCCCAACGAAAAGAAGAGCTACCAGATCCACTACGGCGCGCGGCTCAAGGTGTCCGACGGCGATGTGATCCCCGCGGGCGCGGAACTGATCGAAGGCTCCGTCAACCCCCACGACCTGCTGCGCATCCTGGGCATCCGCGCCGTGCAGGAATACCTGCTGAAAGAAGTGCTTTCCGCTTACTATTCCTCCGGTGTGAAGATCGCCGACAAGCACATCGAGGTCATCGTGCGCCAGATGCTGCGCAAGGTGCGCGTGGAGGACGCGGGCGATACCGACCTGCTGCCCGGCGGCCTGGTGGACATCTACGAGTTCGAGGAAGCCAACGAAAAGACCATCATGGCGGGCGGACGGCCTGCCATTGCCAAGCGCATCCTGCTGGGCATCACGAAGGCTTCCCTGGCCACCGACTCCTTCCTCTCCGCCGCCTCCTTCCAGGAGACCACCCGCGTGCTCACCGAAGCCGCTATCAAGGGCAAGGTGGACCCGCTGCTGGGCCTGAAAGAGAACGTCATCATCGGCAAGCTGATTCCCGCCGGTACCGGCCTGAAACGCTACAAGAATATCGAATTGCAGGAAACCTATTGATCCATTTGCATGCAGAAACCCGCCTCCCCGGCGGGTTTCTGTTTATCCAATTGGTTTTGTGAAAGGATGAAATACTGTATGCCCAATCCGATTCTGCCCTTTTGGGAATACATTCCCGACGGGGAACCCCGGGTGTTCGGCGACCGCGTGTACCTGTACGGCTCCCATGACCGCGTTGCCGGGGACGCTTTCTGCGATTTCAAGCTCAAGGTCTGGTCCGCGCCGCTGAACAACCTGAACGCCTGGCAGTGCCACGGCGACAGCTTCCGCACCCGTCCCGGCAAGAAACGCGGCGCGGACACGCCCTGGACAGACCGTGAATTATACGCCCCGGATGTGATCGAAAAGGACGGCAAGTTTTATTTATACGCTTATATCGTGGGCGCGAAGGGCGCGGTGGGCGTTTCCGACAGGCCGGAAGGCCCCTTCCGCCTGCTGTCGTCGTACCGCTATACCGATCAGGTAGGGGACGAGGGCATCTTCAACGACGCCGGGGTGCTGGTGGACACGGACGGGCGTGTGTATGTGTATTACGGCTTCACCCAGTCCCATATGAACGAGCTGAACCCGGATACCATGTGTGACGTGCTGCCCGGCAGCTACCGCCATCCCGTGATCGACGACGCGGAAACCGTGCCGGAGGAACGGCGCTTCTACGAAGCCAGCTCGCCCCGGAAGATCGGCGACACTTACTACCTGATTTATTCCCCCCGCAAGGGCAGCCGCCTGGCCTACGCCACCAGCAAATCGCCCGCCGGGCCTTTTACCTATCGCGGCTATATTATCGACAACGGGGTGGATTACCCGGCGGGCAACAACCACGGCTCCATCGCCTGCCTGAACGGGCAATGGTACGTGTTCTACCACCGCATGACCAACCATTCCATCACCAGCCGCCGGGCTTGCGCGGAGAAAATCACCATCCTGCCGGACGGCTCCATCCCGCCGGTGGAAATGACCTCCCTGGGCTTTGAGGACGCGCTGAACCCGTATCAGATCACGCCCGCCGAAATCGCCTGCGTGCTGACCGGCGGCTGCTTCATCACGGAAAAGGACGTGTTCTCCCGCGTTATAACCGACGTGACGGATGGCTGCGTGATGGGATACAAATACTATGATTTTGGCGATGACCTGACCGGCGACGGGATGACGTTGGCCCTGAAAGTCAAGGGCATGGGCGTCAACTGCCGGGTGCACGTTTTATTGGACGATCCGAAGGAGGGCCGGGAAATCGGCGCTTGCGCCATCGGCACGGGGGACGGCGTTTACAGAACGGCCGTTCAGCCGGTCACCGGCAGGCACGCCCTCTACCTGGCAGCGGAAAACAAAATCGAAGGCTGGATGGGCCAGTTCTTTGAAAACCGGCGGCTGTTTGAGCTGGAATCCTTCGTCTTCCTGAAATAAAGAAAAAACCCAAAACATGAGAGACCCCCTGGTCCTCATAGACCAGGAGGTCTTCCATGGACACCTGCAGGAGCCGGGCCAGAGCCAGCAGGTTGTCCACCGTGGGCAGGCACTCGCCGTGCTGCCACTTGTAAATGGCCTGCGGGTACTCAAACCCGAAATAGGTTTGCAGGTCCCGCACGGTCAGGCCGGCGTCGCGGCGGTGCCGCTCAATGCTGCGGCCCGTCTGCGCCAGGTCGATGACCGGAAACGCAGTTTGATTGTACATCGAACCATCCTTTCCTTCGGGTCGAAAACGAATCGGCTGACAGGGAAAGTATACTGCAAGGGCAGAATGAAAATTGCTTGTTCATTCCGGACATCAAGACGGTTCATGTAAGCGGTGAAACAGCTGCTATTATAGGATGCTTTCACCGTTTTGTCAATTCATTTTCAACAAAAAACTGTTAAACCAGTGGTTGAATGACGGAGGATTGTTTTTATGCTATCATAAAACAAATCTACTGGAAAGGATGGAATGGCAGCATGAACCGTATGATTTCTTACGACAAGCTATCGAAAAAGGAAAAGAAGGCGTATGATGCCAGGAAGCGCGTGGTCTGGGATTTCAGCCCGGTGACGCGGAAGAAAGAAAACGCGAAAGCGTACAACCGGAAAAAGGCGCGGAGATGGGAGGAGGATGTCCCGTTGACCGCGCTTTTTCTTATGATCTATCCGGCGCAGAACGTCATGCGGCGAGGGCCGCTGGATCATCCAGCGCAGCTTCAACCACCGGTTTAATGACAAAGCTGTTTCCCTGTGCTATCATAGGGCCATCGACAGGGGAAACAAGCGAAAGCGAAAGCCCCCGCCGAAGAAGTCCGGCAGAAAACCAGACTTCGGACATGCACCTCCGTCGGCAGGAGAATCAGGCGCACACAGCAGCGCTGTCAGACGGCAGCCAGGACGCGGCAAGCCTATGTCTTCCACTTCCAGGCCGTGAGGCACCCAGTCACCCATAGTCAACCGTTCCGCCAGGGAGGTGGAAACACTATGGAAGGTGTCGACAGCAAACGACGAACGTAGCTTTTTGCGAATTTGATGATTGATCATCGCGTCTGTCTGCTTCAATTGCATGTCAAGGGACGCCCGCCACGGCCGGCGGTGCGAACCGGGGAAACCGGGAAATCAAAGCGAACATCAACTGGCTGGAATCGGGCGCGGTACGGAATGGGAACGCCCGACAGCAGCGGCATTGGACGCAAACAGGCGATGGACGCGATGGCTTTGCAAGGCCCTCGGAACGCATTTTCTGCCAAATCCTTTCTTGTGGAACGCTTCCACAGGAAAGAAGGAATCAAACCACGGGTTGAATGACAAAACGGGAAACGTATGGTATCCTGAACCCGTCGTCAGGGGAAAGCGGAAACGCCGCCCCCGGCGCAGCACCTTGAAAACCGAACAGCATTCAGGAAAAGCGAACAACAGGGAAGAAAAAACCCTTCCCTGATACAGAAGCCAGCCAGAGAACCGGCTTCGGATGAACAAAGGCTTCCTTCTGGATATAGGCGCATACAGCAGCGCTTGTCAGAATCGCAAACGAAGGAATATCATTGCAGGGCACAATGAATTGATGCCCCAGGCCGTGAAGCGCTCGTTTCCCCACCGACCCCAACCGTTCCGAAAGGAGGCGCGGTCGCCAGTGGTGTAGCTGACAAGTCACTCATTTACTGTTATGATGAATCATCATAGCGTCTGCATTAAATATCCAGTCTTTTCCAGCGTTCATCATAAGGCGTCCGTCACGACCGGCGTGGGAAACGCGGCGGCGGAACGGCGGAAGAACAATCCCTATGGCCTGTCCGGCGGAAACGGAACGGGGACAAAGGCAGGCGGCGTGAACAACGCGGCATAGAGATTGGGAAGCCAAAGAACCAAAGCGGCGCGGAACATTCTCTGGCGGTTCAGGGATTAGGCAATAGACATTAGGCAATAGGCAATTGCATTTCGCAACTCCTACTCCCTACTCCCTAATCCCTATTCCCTTAACATCTTCCCGAAACGGGGAAGACACAGGAACAGAAATCAGGATGGAACAGGGGAGCGATGACGGCTCTCCGCGGGAAAGCGGCAAACGGTACGGGCGGCTGAAATGCCCCCGGTATCCGGCGCGGCCTCTTAGCACTGGCGGCGCGGCCCTTCCCGCCCCGGCTTTCGGACACGGCGAAAACGCCGAAAGCATGGTGGTTCCGCTCTTGCGGGAACGCCCCCGCAAGGCAGTCCGGGGAGGCTGGAGAGGATTCGATTGTATCCCCGATGGCGTTCCGCGTGTCCTTGCGGCGGCTGCAATGCCGTCAGCAGTGAGGAAAGGAGGAAAAACGAGATGAGCTATCTTGAAAGCCTGAAAATCGAGGCGAATTATACCCGCACCCTGAACGGGGCCAAAACCCACGGCAGCACCGGCGACGCCTGCCTGGACTTCTTCGCCGTGGCAGGCGGCATGCGCTACCGCCGAAAGAACGACCAGATCACCCTGTTCGACCGGGCGTACATCGAAACCCCGGAGCTGGCCGCGAAGCTGCTGTTCCATCTGCGCGACATCCGCGGCGGCATGGGCGAACGCAGCCTGTTCCGCACCCTGCTGCGCCATGTGGCCTTCGCTTGGCCGGAAACCGCGAAAAAGAACGCGCAGTACATCGCGGAGTTTGGCCGCTGGGACGACCTGCTGTGCCTGCTGGGCACTCCCGCCGAGGATGAGGCGGTGCGGGTCATCAAGCTGCAGCTGGCAGAAGACCAGGCCGAGCTGAAAAAGCGTGAGCTGGGCGACGAGGACGCGCACATTTCCCTGCTGGCGAAATGGCTGCCCTCCGACAACACGTCCAGCCCCAAGACCTGCGCCACGGCCCGCAAGCTGATGAAGGCCCTGGGCATGGACAGCCGTGCATACCGCGCCATGCTGACCGGCCTGCGCGCCCGCATTGGCCTGGTGGAACGGACGCTGACCAAGCGTCAGTCCGAAAAGGTGAACTATGAAGCCGTGCCCGCCCAGGCCATGCTGAAATACCGCTGCGCCTTTGCGAGCAAGGACGGAAAGCGGTTCAGCGGTTTCCTGAGCAAGGTGAAGAACGGCAGCAAGCGCATCCACGCCGATACGCTGTTCCCCTATGAAGTGCTTCGGCCCTTCTTCAACGGCGGCTATTGGAGCGTCACCGACCCCAAGGGCATGGCCGCGCTGGAAGCGCTGTGGAACTGCCTGCCCGGCGAAATCGGCAGCGCCAATGCCATCAGTGTGGTGGACACCTCCGGGTCCATGTACTGCTCCTGCGGCCCGCTGAAGCCCGCGCTTATTTCCCAGGCCATGGGCCTGTACTGCGCCGAACGGTGTCCGGGGATTTTCCACAATCACCTGATCACCTTCGAGAGCGAACCCCACCTGATGGCAATCAAGGGAAAGACCCTGCGGGACAAGCTGCGCTACATCGGCACCCTGCCCTGGGGCGGCAGCACCAACCTGGAAGGCGTGTTCAACCTGATCCTGCGCACGGCGGTGGAGAACGACGCGAAGCAGGAGGAAATGCCCGCTGTACTTTATATCTTCTCCGATATGGAGTTCAACTGCGCCATGCGCAACGCGGACAAGACGGTGTATGAAAACGCCAAAGAGCTGTTTGAGGCTTACGGCTACCAGATGCCCGCTGTGGTGTTCCACAACGTGAACAGCTGGCAGATGCAGGTTCCCGTCACCGCCCACACCAGGGGCGCGGCCCTGCAGAGCGGCGCGAGCACCCACGCGCTCAAAGAAAAGTTTGACGGCAACATCACCCCCATGGATCATATGCTCCGCGTGCTGAACGCGGAACGTTACAGCATGATCCACGCGTGATTACCCAACCGATCAGACTTCCCGTTCGGGGAGGTCTTTTTTGATTTTGGGAGAAGAAGGATAAGAGGCGGAAGACTTGAATAGAGTACAGAGTTCAGAGTACAGAGTGCAGATAATTGTGCCCAAATTTAACCGAATCTTTCGCACACAAATCACTCTGCACTCTGCGCTCTTTCCTTTTTTATCTCAAACTGATAGGCACCACCTGGGGGCGCTGTCCCGGCGCGCGGACGACCTCGTAAAAGCCAATCAGGTTGCCGGGCTGGGAGTGACGGTAGGCGTCCAGCACGGCGGCGGTATCCCGCAGGTCATAGGCCACGCTCAAGCCGCAGCCGATGGCCACGTCCCGGGGTGTGGACACGATCTCCGCATGGATGCCCGCCCTCCGCAAAACACTGTCAAAACGCATCACCTGCTGCCGGGAGCGGAACGCGGCGATGCCGTAATTTTCGTCGTATTGCATGGTTTCCCCTCCTTCCTCATATATTCTATGAGAATTGGCCTGCCGCCGTGCGGCGAGGGGAGGGGTATTTTTGATTTATCTGGACAATGCGGCTACCAGCTTTCCCAAGCCGCCGTCGGTGGTCAAAGCCGTGGCCGGGGTGATGGAAAAGATCGGCGGCAATCCGGGTCGGGCGGGGCATCGGGGCGCGCTGGCGGGCGGGCGCATCATGAACCGCTGCCGGGAGCTGGCGGCGGAGTACGCGGGCCTGTCGTCGCCTGAAAAGGTGATCTTCTGCCTGAACTGCACCGACGCCCTGAACATGGCCATCCGCGGCACGCTGCGGACGGGGGACGAGGTGCTGGTGAGCCACGCGGAGCATAACGCGGTGATGCGTCCCCTGATGGGCTACCACGATGCAGGGAAAATCACCGTGCGCATCCTGCCGCCGGACAGCCGGGGAATTCTGCTACCTGAGACGGTGGCTGCCGCCATCACGCCGCGCACGGCGCTGATGATCCTGTGCCATGCCAGCAACGTCACGGGCCAGATTCAGCCCGCCCGGGAAATCGCCCGGGTCTGCCATGCCGCGGGCGTACCGCTGCTGCTGGACGCGGCCCAGACTGCCGGAACGGAGGACATTGCTTCCGTGCATGCGGATATGGTCGCTATGCCGGGGCACAAGGGGCTGTTGGGGCCTATGGGCACCGGTCTGCTGCTGCTGGGCGACCAGGCGCTGCCCCGGCCCCTGCGGGAGGGCGGAACCGGCTCGGCCTCGGAAAGCCTGCGCCAGCCAACCATGCTGCCGGACAGATTGGAAAGCGGCACCGCGAACCTGCCGGGCATCGCGGGGCTGACCCAGGGACTGAAGTTCATGCTAACCCATCGCGCCGCCATCGCGGAATATGAGCACGTGTTATCAGAGCGCCTGCGCCGGGGCCTGGAGCAAATTCCCGGCGTAACCCTGTACACCGGCCCGGCGGGCTTACCTCATGTAGGCGTAGTCAGCTTTAACATCCAAGGCATGGACAGCGGCGAAGCGGCGGACCGCCTGAACCGGGCGGGCATCGCCGTGCGCGGCGGGCTGCACTGCGCCCCCTCCATACACGCCTGGCTGGGCACCACCGGCGCCGTCCGCGCCAGCCTCGGCCCCTTCAACACCGAGCACGACGTGGACGCACTGGTGGAGGCGGTGGAGAACATGTCGCAAACGTAAGATGATACACTTACGAAGCAGGGGGCATCTTCGGCCCCAGCGTAACCCCTATATGACAAATCCCCCGGCCAGTTCGCCGGGGGAAAAACATTTGCAGGGAGATCAAATTTCCTTCTTCTGGAAGTTGAAATACTTCCTGGCGTTGTTGTAGCTGATATCGGCGACGATGCCCTTCAGCGTGTCCATATCCTCGGGGAAGAAGCCCTGCTCCACCCATTCGCCGAAGATGCGGCAGAGGATGCGGCGGAAGTATTCATGCCGGGGATAGGAGAGGAAGGAACGGCTGTCGGTGAGCATGCCCACGAACCCGGCCAGGTAGCCCAGGCTGGCCAGGGAGCGGATCTGCTCGGTCATGCCGTCGAAGTGGTCGTTAAACCACCAGGCGGAGCCGTGCTGAATCTTGCCGATGGCTTCGTCGTTCTGGAAGCAGCCCAGGATGGTGTCAATGGCGGCGTTGTCGTTGGTGTTGAGGCTGTACAGAATGGTCTTGGGCAGCTTGCCTTTTTCCTCCAGCGCGCCTAAGAACGCGGCGGTTTCGGTGGAGGAAGCGGTGTTGTCCACGCAGTCATAGCCGGTGTCGGGGCCGAGCTTCCGGAACATGGGGCCGTTGTTGTCGCGGCGGCAGCCGTAGTGCAGCTGCATCACCCAGCCCCGGTCGTGGTATTCGCCGCCGACGAAGAGCATGAAGGCATACTTGAATGCCGCTTCTTCCTGGGCGGTGGGCATCTGGCCGTTCAAACGGGCAGCGAAGATGCGCTCCACTTCCGCGTCGGAGGCGGGGGCGTACATGACGTAATTCAGGCCGTGGTCGCTCAGCGTGCAGCCGTGGGCAGCGAAGAAGTCCAGGCGCTTCACAATCGCTTTTTTCAGGTCGGCAAAGGTCTTGATTTCAATGCCGGACACCTCGGCCAGCTTGCCGATGTAGTCCAGGAAGGTTTCTTTTTCCAGGTTCATGGCTTTGTCGGGACGCCAGGCGGGGAGCACGGTGACGGGGAATGTCTTGTCCGCGGCCAGCTTTTCATGCCATTCCAGGCTGTCGATGGGGTCGTCGGTGGTGCAGATGGTGTCCACGTTGCTCATCATGATCAAGCCCCGGCTGGTGTAGCCCGCGCTTTGCAGCTTTTCGTTGGCCAGCTTCCATACTTCGGGGGCGGTGTCCTTGTTCAGGATGCCGTCGTAGCCGAAGAAGCGGCGCAGTTCCAGGTGGCTCCAATGGTGCAGGGGGTTGCCGATGGCCTTGCCCACGACCTCCGCGTATTTCAGGAACTTTTCGTAATCCGGCGCGTCGCCGGTGATATATTTTTCCGGCACGCCCGCGGAGCGCATCAAGCGCCACTTGTAGTGGTCGCCGCCCAGCCAGACCTGGGTGATGTTGTCGTAGCGGATGTCCTCATAGATTTCCCTGGGGCTCAGATGGCAATGGTAATCGATGATGGGGCAGTTTTCCGCCGCTTCGTGGAACAGCACCTTGGCGGCGTCGGTGTTCAAAAGAAAGTCCTTGTCCAGAAAAGCCTTCATTGATTTTCCTCCCTGATCATTCAAATGCCCCCTTACAGCTTTCTCGGAAAGGGGGTGTGGGGGGAAACCGCTCTTTGGCTTCCAAAGAGTGGTTTCCCCCCACAAAAACTTCGTATTCGTCTCTCAGCGTTTCACCCGGGCGCTGCCGTTCTTCATGATGGATTCCACTTCTTCCTTGCTCGCCATGGAGGTGTCGCCGGGGGTGGTCATGGCCAGCGCGCCGTGGGCTGCGCCGTAGTTGACGGCCAGCTCGGGGTCGCCGGTGGTCATGAGGCCGTATACCAGGCCGGAAGCGAAGGAGTCGCCACCGCCGACCCGGTCCAGGATCTCCAGGCCGTTGTATTCCTTGGACATATACACCTGGCCGTCCGCCCAGCAGATGGCTTTCCAGTCGTTGACGGTGGCGGTCTTCACGGTGCGCAGCGTGGTGGCGATGGCCTTGAAGTTGGGATACTGCTTGGCGGCTTCCGCGATCATCTTGTAGTATCCGTCCAGGTTCAGCTCCTTCAGGTTCTCATCGTTTCCTTCCACCTGCAGGCCCAGGCAGGCTGTGAAATCTTCCTCGTTGCCGATCATCACGTCCACGTACTTGGCCACTTCTTTGTTGACCTCGCGGGCCTTTTCCAGACCGCCGATGGCGCTCCACATGGAGGGACGGTAGTTCAGGTCGTAGGAAATGAGGGTACCGTATTTCTTGGCGATCTTGCAGGCTTCGATGACGGTTTCGCAGCTCTGCTCGGACAGGGCAGCGTAGATGCCGCCGGTGTGCAGCCAGCGCACGCCCAGCTTGCCGAAGATGTATTCAAAGTCAAAATCCTCAGGCTTGGCCTGGGAGATGGCGGTGTTGGCGCGGTCGGAGCAGCCCACGGCGCCGCGGATGCCAAAGCCGCGCTCCGTAAAGTTCAGGCCGTTGCGGCAGACGCGGCCGATGCCGTCCGTCTTTTTCCAGCAGATCAGGCTGGTATCCACGCCTCCCTGCTCAATCAGGTCCTTCAGCAGTTTGCCGACTTCATTGTCCGCAAACGCGGTGAGCACGCCCGTCCTCAGTCCGAAGCACTTGTGCAGTCCCCGGACCACATTGTATTCACCGCCGCCTTCCCAGGCTTTAAATTCGCGCGCGGTGCGGATCCGGCCCTCGCCGGGATCCAGCCGCAGCATGATTTCTCCCAGGGATACCGCGTCATAACGGCACTCTTCCGCTGCTTTCAGATTCAGATTCATCTTCTCTTACCCCCTGATTTCTTTCACAATATTGGCCGCTTCGCGGACCAGGGTTTCGATTTCGTCAAATTTGCCTTCCGAGATGAGCTTGCCGTTGACCATCCAGCTGCCGCCGCAGGCCACGATGCGGTCATACTTCAGGTAGTCCCGCACGTTGTTGGCGTTTATGCCGCCGGTGGGCATGATTTGCAGCTTCACATAAGCGGCGCACACGGCCTTGATCATGCCCAGGCCACCCGAGGGCTCCGCGGGGAAGAACTTGAGCACGTCCAGGCCCAGGCTCATGGCCGCTTCGATTTCGGTGGGCGTGCAGACGCCGGGGGTCATGGGCACGCCCTTTTTCAGCACGTATTCCGTCACCTTGGGATTGAAGCCGGGGGAGACGATGAACTTGGAGCCCGCGCCGATGGCCCGGTCCGCCTGTTCGGTGGTGAGCACGGTGCCCGCACCGACGATCATATCCGGGAATTCCTTCGCAATCCGCCGGATGGATTCTTCCGCGGCATCGGTGCGGAAAGTGACCTCCGCGCAGGGCAGGCCGCCCTTCATCAGGCGCTCGGCCAGGGGCAGGGCGTCCTTTACGTCGTTGAGCACCACCACGGGGATGATGCCGATTTTTTTCAGCTGCTGCATCATTTCGGTCATGATTCAATCCTCCCTTGGTTTCCGTACATTTTCGCAAGCCAGCCATTTCCTTTGGCGTGTTTTTACTTTCCTATTATGACATATTTTTTCTCTTTTTTCAATCGGATTTGTCCCTCTTTTTCATCCGTTCACGATAAAAAAACAGCGATTCGCGCAAAGAAAAAAGGGGCCGCTGCTTGGCGCACCCCTTTATCGGTCAGAACAGGAATTGGAACGCGGTGAAGCCCACGTACATGCACAGGAGCAGCACGCCCTGCCAGCGGTTCAGCTTGCCCCGCAACACGGCGGGCAGGCACAGAATGAGCATCACGGCAAACATCACGGGCAGGTCGACGACCAGCGAGGCGTTCATGCCCGCGATGGTCTTTTCCACGGGAATGGAGAAGGGGGAAATGGTAATGGCCGTGCCGCTGACCAGCACGATGTTGAACAGGTTTGCGCCGATCACGTTGCCCAGGCTTAGGGCGCTGTGGCCCTTGATGAGGGAGGTCACGGCGGTGACCAGCTCGGGCAGCGACGTGCCGAGCGCCACCATGGTCAGGCCGATGACAGAGGAGGGCACGCCCAGGGCTTCGGCGATCAGGGTGCCGTTGTCCACCAGCAGCCGCGCGCCGACGGCAATCGCCGCGGCCCCGGCCACCAGGGCCAGCAGCTCCTGCCACAGCTGGGTTTCCTTGGGCTTTTCTTCGTCTTCGGTCTCAGGCTCGGCGTCCTCGGGGTGCTTCTTCATGTGCAGCACGGTCACCACCATGTACAGCGCAAAGCCGCACAGCAGCGCGATGCCCTGCCAGCGCTCAAAGGTGCCGGTGGTGTAGGCGATCAGGGAATATGCGACCGCCGCGATAAAGAAAGCAATGACCGGCAGCCGCAGGCTCTTTTTATTCACCAAGCCGGGCCGGATGGCCACTGTCAGGGCAGCGATGAGGCTGGTGTTGCAGATGACGGAGCCGATGGCGTTGCCGTAGGAAATGCCGCTGTTGTGCTGGAGCGCGGCCTGGGCGGACACCATCACCTCCGGCAGCGTGGTGCCGATGGACACCACCGTTGCGCCGATGAGCAGCTCCGGCAGATGGAAGCGGTGGGCGATGCCCGTGGCCCCGTCCACGAACCAGTCGCCGCCCTTGATCAGCAGCGCAAACCCCAGCAGAAACAGCAGTACAGGTACAAGCATGATAAAGATGCTCCTTTCCCATTCACAGGAATGCTTCATTCTTTTTCACGAGGGAAATGATACCATGCCCCGCCCGCGCCGTCAAGTCCGCCTTACCCATTTGTCATATTTCGCGTCTGAAACGACGGCCTTTTTGAAGAATACACAAAAACGGGGGCGGATCATCCACCCCCGCGTGGATACTGATGATTACGCCCAGGGATTCTCGGTGGGATAGGGCAGGCACTTGGGCTGGTTCCAGGCGATGTCCTTGACGCCCAGGAACTTGAACACCTCGAACAGAGCCTTGCCGAAGTGACCGAAGGCCACCGCGCCATGGTGCGGATAGCGCTTCTGGATCAGCACGTGGCGGTAGAAGCGGCCCATTTCCTTGATGGCGAACACGCCGATGCCGCCGAAGGAGGTGGTGGCCACGGGCAGCACTTCGCCCTCAGCGATGTAGGAGCGCAGGTCGCCGTTGCTGTCGCACTGGAGGCGGTAGAAGGTGATTTCGCCGGGCGCGATGTCGCCCTCGAGCGTGCCGCGGGTGAAGTCCGGGTCGCTGTCGGCGGGCTCCAGCAGGCGGTGCTGGATCAGCTGGTATTTCACAGCGCGGTCAGCGCACATCTTGCAGGAGGGGGTGTTGCCGCAGTGGAAGCCCATGAAGGTGTCGGTGAGGGCATAGTCGAACTTGCCCTTGATCTGGCTCTCCCACATGGAGGCGGGCACGGAGTTGTTGATGTCCAGCAGGGTGACGGCGTCGGCGGACACGCACGCGCCGATGTATTCGCTCAGCGCGCCGTAGATGTCCACTTCGCAGGCCACCGGGATGCCCCGGGAAGCCAGGCGGCTGTTCACGTAGCAGGGCTCAAAGCCGAACTGCTCGGGGAAGGCGGGCCAGCACTTGTCGGCGAACGCAACGTACTTGCGCGCGCCCTTGTGCTGCTCGGCCCAATCCAGCAGGGTCAGTTCAAACTGGGCCATACGCTCCAGCATGTCGGGGAAGTACTTGCCTTCGCCCATTTCCTTGGCCATGTCTTCGCACACTTCGGGGATGCGCTTGTCGCCCGCGTGGGCCTTGTAGGAAACCAGCAGGTCCAGCTCGCTGTTTTCTTCGATTTCGATGCCCAGCTCATACAGGCCCTTGATGGGGGCGTTGCAGGCGAAGAAGTCCTGGGGACGGGGGCCGAAGGTGATGATCTTGAGGTTCTGCACGCCGATGATGGCGCGGGCCACGGGCACGAAGTCCGCGATCATCTTGGCGATGTCGTCCGCGGTGCCCACGGGATACTCGGGAATGTAGCCCTTCAGGTGGCGCATGCCCAGGTTGTAGGAGCAGTTCAGCATACCGCAGTAGGCGTCGCCGCGGCCGTTGATCAGGTCGCCGTCGCCTTCGGCAGCCGCCACGAACATGCAGGGGCCGTCAAAGTTCTTGGCAATCAGGGTTTCGGGGGTCTCGGGGCCGAAGTTGCCCAGGAACACCACCAGCGCGTTGCATTCCGCGGCCTTCACGTCGGCGACGGCTTTGAGCATGTCGGCTTCGTTTTCCACGGTCACGGGGCACTCGTACAGCTCGCCCTTGTAGGCTTTCTTGATGGCTTCGCGGCGGGCGATGGACAAGCCGATGGGGAAGCAGTCACGGGATACGGCGACGATACCGAGCTTGACTTCGGGGATGTTGCAGGCCATAGTAATCTCCTCCATTTTCGTAAAATGTTTTGTATTTGCTCAATCGAGAGAGAGTTCTAAGTTCCAAGTTCTAAGTTCTAAAATATTTTGATATGCAAAACCTTCCAATCAAGAAGCTATCATGAAATCTTCATGTGCTTAGAACTAAGAACTTAGAACTTAGAACTGAATCACACCCGATTGAATCATTCCTATGATTTAGCAGGAAGCCGGCAGGTCGGCGGCGATGTCGAGGTTCACGCCTTTGAGGCCCACGTAAGCGCCGTCGGCGGCTTCGCTGGATTCGGGATGGGCCAGCAGCCACTTGTTCCGCGCCCAGAGGGATTTGTCCAGGGTGTTCTTGCCGGTGCCGGGGCGGTAGTCGGTGTTGGTGTTCAGGGGCAGGCCCACCAGCACCCGGAAGCCCTTGGCGGGGTCAGCGTGGCAGGGAGCATAGTGCAGCGTGTTGGCGTACACTTCCACCATCACGCCCTTGGGAACGAAGAACGCCTTGGCCTTGGCGGTGTCCAGCACGTCGTCCACGATGTCGTCCATCTTCGCCAGGAGCAGGATGAAGTCCTCAGTGCCCAGGTTGAATTCGCTGTCCCGGTGATATTCCAGGCAGTTGAGCTTTGTGTTGTGGCCGTTGCAGCAGCCCAGTTGGAAGGGCATGCCGCCAAACAGCGCTTCGCCCACCGCTTCGGCGTTGTCCGCCGCGTGCAGCGTGTCCACCTTCGGGAAGTATACCACGCCGTCGGGGCAGGGGGTGGTTTCTTCCAGGGCTTTCAGGATGCCCTTCACGTCATAGCCTTCCACGATGCGGCCATAGGGAGCGAAGCTGGGGTCGGATACAGGAACGATTTTCATGGATATTACCTCCATCGTTTCAAGGTAGGAGGTTGGAAGTAGGAGGTAGGAGGTTTTATCATGCTTTGCTTTTTATCCTTAGCCATGACTTACGAAACAGCTTTTAGCTATATGAACCTCCTACCTCCTACTTCCAACCTCCTACCTGTTTTTATTACAGGTTCGCCAGCGTATGGAACTCATCCTTCAGGTCCAGATAAATCTTCTGGTACAGGTCGAAGTAGGGCTCGTAGGCCGCATGGCGCTGGGCGTCGGGCAGGAGGGGTTCGCTCTCCTTGAGCAGTTCCGCGCAGGCGGAGGGCACGTCCTTATAGATGCCCGCGCCGACGCCCGCCAGGATGGCAGCGCCCAGGGCGGGGCCTTCGGTGTTCTGCAAAGTGCTGACGGGCATATTGTACATATCCGCCATCATCTGCCGCCAGAAGGGGGATTTCGCGCCGCCGCCGCACGCCAGCATGGCGTTAGGGGCCACGTGCATCCCGCGCAGCACGTTCAGGTTATGCCACTGGGAGTACATCACGCCCTCCATCACGGCCCGCACAATGTCCTTTTTGGTGTGCATGGCGGAGAGGCCGAACAGCACGCCGCGGCTTTCGGGGTCGAGGATGGGGGAACGCTCGCCCATCAGGTAGGGCAGGTAAATCAGCCGGTTCGCGCCGATGGGACTGCGGGCGGCTTCCTGGTTCATGAGCACGTAGGAGTCGGTGCCCATTTCCTTAGCGACCTCGATTTCCGCCTGGAAGAACTGGTCGCGGCACCACTTGAGGCTGAGGCCTGCGGCCAGGCCCACGCCCATGACCACATACGCTCCCGGCACGGCGGCGCAGAAGGTATGCACCCGGCCCGCGGGGTCGATCTGGACGGAATCGGAATGGGCGAAGATCACGCCGCTGGTGCCGATGGTGGTGAAGGCCTTGCCCTCGCGCACCACGCCGGTGCCGATGGCGGCGGCCATGTTATCGCCCGCGCCCGCGGCGACGGGCATGCCAACGGGCAGGCCGGTCAGCTTCGACGCTTCCTCGGTGATGCGGCCCGCCACTTCGCAGCTCTCCACCAGAGGCGGCAGCATGTCCATGGGGATGCCGGTCTTTTCACAGATTTCCTTGCTCCAGCAGCGGTGCGGCACGTCCAGCAGGTTGGTGCCGGAAGCGTCGCTGATATCCATATGGTATTCGCCGGTGAGCTTTAAACGCACATAATCCTTGGGCAGCTGGATGTGCCGGGCCTTGGCCCAGACGTCCGGCAGGTGCTCCCGCACCCACAGCACCTTGCCCGCGGTGAAGCCGGTCAGCGCGGGGTTGGCGGCGATCTGGATCAGCCGTTCGCGTCCGCCCACCAGGCGGGTAAACTCGTCGCAGCTTTCGATGGTGCGGTTGTCGCACCAGATGATGGAGCGGCCCAGGGCGCTGCCGTTGTCGTCGGTCAGCACCAGGCCGTGCATCTGGCCGGACAGGGAAAGGCCCGCGATGTCTTTGGGGTTCACGCCGCTTTTGGCAATGACCGCCTGAATGGTGTGCAGCGCCGCCTGCCACCAGTCCTCCGGCTCCTGCTCCGCCCAGCCGTTCTGGGGCTGGTAAAGCGGATACTCCTCCAGCGCGGACGCGATCTCTTTGCCGTGAATGTCAAACAGCACGGTTTTGGTTCCCGAAGTGCCCAAGTCTACGCCAATCAGATATTGCAAATTCATCCTTCTCCCTTCGTAAAAAATATGGGGAACGATTTGCTTCTATTGTAGACGAAAAACACAAAAAATGCAAGGAATTTACATAACATTTTCTGCGTTCTTTCTTACAAAATTTGCGCTCCCGGGATTTTCGCTTGACGGCGGATGGGAACATGATATAATTTTCTTGTCGGAATCTTATTGAAAGGACACTTTAAGTTATAAAAAGGGATTAGGGATTAGGGAATAGGGATTAGGAAGAAAGTGTGCAACACGATTGGAAACCAACGAAATAGCAAAACAAAAATGACTAATCCCTATTCCCTAATCCCTCCGTTACTTAAAGTGCCCATAAAAACCCAAGGAAAGGAAGAAACCGCCATGCCTGCTTTTCATCAAATGACATTGACTGAACTGGTTCGCCCGGAGGGGTTTGACTGCGCCTGCGGCAAGCATCACGCCTGCCCCATGGATTATTTGAAAATCGGCCCGGGGGCTATCCTCGAAACCGCTGCCATGGTAAAAGCCATGGGCTGTGAAAAACCCTTTGTGGTCTGCGACCAAAACACCTATGAAGCCGCCGGGAAGCGGGTGGACGCGCTGCTGACGGAGGCGGGCATCCCCCACGAACTGTACATCATCCCCTGCGCCGGACAGAAGATCGCCCCGGCGGAGTGGGAGGTGGGCAGCGTGATCATGCACTACGACCCTTCCTGCGACCTGATTCTGGGCGTGGGCAGCGGCGTGGTGAACGACATTTGCAAGGTGGTCGGCAACGCGCTGGGTAAAAAGAGCGCCATTATCGGCACCGCGCCTTCCATGGACGGGTTCGCCTCCAACTCCTCCGCCATGGAAATCAACCATGTGAAAATGACCCTGTTCAACCGCGCGCCCCGGGGCATCCTGCTGGACACCGATATTCTGGCGAAAGCCCCCATGCGGATGCTGTGGGCGGGCCTGGGCGACATGGCGGCCAAGTACATCGCCCTGTGCGAGTGGCGCATGAGCAACATCGTCACCGGCGAATACTACTGCGAGGACGTGGCGGCGCTCATGCGGGCGGCGCTGAAAAAGGTGGTGGACGCGGCGGCGGGCATTCCCGACCGCGACCCGCAGGCCATTCAGGCCATCGCCGAAGGGCTGATCATTTCCGGCATTGCCATGGCCTACGCGGAGATTTCCCGGCCCGCCTCCGGCACCGAGCATTATTTCTCCCATATGTGGGAGATGATGGCGCTGGAACGGAACCAGCCCTACGATCTGCATGGCATCCAGGTGGGCATCGGCACGGTGCTGATGATGAAGCTGTATCGGAAGTTCCGGGAAATCAAGCCGAGCCGTCAGCAGGCCGAAGCCTACTGGGCCGCCATGACCCCCGAGAAGTGGGAAGCGCAGATTCGCCGCATCTTCGGCAAGACCGCGCCGGAGATCATCGAGATGGAGCGGAAGGGCAAAAAGAACGATCCTGCCGCGCATGAAGAACGCCTGAACCGCATCATCGACCACTGGGATGGCATCCTGGCCGCGGTGAACGAGGAGCTGCCCGACGAAGGAAAGCTCCGGGCCCTGCTGGAAAACACCGGCATGCCCGTGAAGCCTTCCCAGATCGGCATTGACCTGGACGATACCGTGAACGCCTTCGTCGGCGCCCGGGACGCCCGGATGAAATACATGTCCTGCTCCGTCCTCTGGGATTTGGGCCTGACCGATGAGTTTGCGGATTATCTGCGGCAAGTGGCGGAAGAATAACGAAAATGTGGGGGAAACCGCTCTTTGGAGGCCAAAGAGCGGTTTCCCCCACACCCCTTTCCGAGAAAGCCATAAGGGGAACGATCTATAAATGACAAGCGAAATGAAGATCATAGCGCATATTTACAATGATTATGAAACCAAATTCGGCGTTCCCCGGCAGAGCGGGCTGGTGACGGCGGCGCTGTCCCGCATCGTGTTTGCGCCGGAATACCGCAACCCGGACGCCCTGCGGGGGCTGGAGGACTTTTCCCATCTGTGGCTGATCTGGGAATTTTCCGAAGCCAAGCGGGAGAATTGGTCGCCTACGGTGCGTCCGCCGCGCCTGGGCGGCAACACCCGCATGGGCGTGTTTGCCACGCGCTCGCCCTTCCGGCCCAATCCCGTGGGGCTGAGCTGCGTGAAGATCGAACGCATCGAACCGCAAACCGCCGACGGCCCGGTGATCGTCGTGTCCGGGGCCGACCTGATGAACGGCACGCCCATCTATGACATCAAGCCCTACCTGCCTTACGCTGACTGCCATCCCGAAGCGAAGGGCGGCTTTGCCGAGGCGGTGCGGGGTAAATATGTAAAGGTGGACTGCCCGCCCGAACTGCTGGCCCAAATCCCCGAACCCCACCGCGCCGCCGTGCTGGATATTCTGGCCCAGGATCCCCGGCCTTCCTACCAGCACGACCCGGAACGGGTGTACGGCATGGCCTACGCGGGCATGGACATTCGTTTTCGCGTGGACGGGGAGCGGCTGACCGTGACGGAAATCAAGCGCGGGGATTGATCTTTTGAACGAATATGCCTTTCAGCTGGCCCAGGCTTTCGCGGAACAGGGGATGGCGGCCATAGACCAGGAGGAAAACAGTGTTCGGCACGGCAAAGCTGACGCAGGCGTTCAGCGCCAGGGTCAGCCACGGGCCTGCCCGGAAACAGCCGCACAGGAGCCCGGACAGGCCGCAGGCCAGGACCGCCGTGACGCCTACGCCGCAGAACAGCCCCGCGTATTCCCGAAGCGCCTTTCGGGGAAACACTTCCTGAAACAGGTTCCGCAGCAGCCAGGGCACCTGCACCAGCGCAATGGAAACGATGGATGAGACCAGCACGCCGTACATCCCCAGCCGGCGCACCGAAACCAGATTCAGCGCCAGGTTCACCGCCGCCCCGGCCAGGGGCCGCCAGCGATCCTTCCGCCAGATGCCCGCGGCGTCCTTGAACATGCCGAGCAGCTGATGGACGCTCACGCAGTAAAAATATACCGAAAAGCAAACCGCGCCCTGAAAATCCAGCATGTTGTCCGCGCCCATCCACAGGCGCATGAAGGGCTGGAACAGGCACAGCAGCATGGACGCGGCGACCGCCAGCATCCAATGATATAGCAGGCTGAGCTTTTTCAGATCGTGATAATTCTTCTCCGCGCTCTCCGTGACCAGGCTGTTTCCGATTCCGGCGATGCAGGCCCCGATCACCACCTCCAGCATCATGCCCAGGGCGGTGACGACGTAATTGTAATTCTGGTACACCGCCAGAGCGGTCAGGCCCAGGAAGGAAGAAATCACCAGCGTATCAGCCGCTTTGAAAACCACGTAAGCGACTTTCGCGGTAAAGCGGTCGCGCACCAGGCGGATGATGGCGCGCACCTGCTCTTTAGGCAGGCTTCCCCGGGGCGTATACTGCGGGAACAGGCGCGACGCTTTCCAGGCCGTGAGCAGATTGATGGCGATCTGCTTCGCCAGCTGGATGGACAGATACAGGTAATAATTCCGGAACAGCGCCAGCGCCAGGGCTTTCAGCGTGTATTCCGCCAGGTACACCGCCAGCCCGATTTTGCCGCTCACGTCGTTGCGCTGGTGGGCGAGGAGCAGGCAGTTTCTGTGGGCGAACAGCCAATAGGTGAGCACCGTACTGCCCAGGTTCATGAAGTACAGGATATTCAGGTTCATATCGGGCGGAACGCTGCCCTTGACCAGACGCCCCAGGAACGGCGCCAGCGCCAGCCCCATCCCGGCGATGAGCAGGCCGATGACCCGGTAAACCGTCCGGTACAGCTTCATGAGGGCGCAGATGGTGTCTGTGTCGTCCTCCGCAATGGGCTTGTACATGCTGAATACCATCACGCTGCCCACGCCCAGCTCCGTCAGGTTCAGCACCGACAGGACGGAACGGAACAGCCCGTTCAGCCCCAGGTACTGCACGCCGAGAAAATGCAGCATCACGGAACGCATCACAAAAGGAACGGCCACGTTGAATGCTTTCAGCAGGCCGTCGAATACCATGCTCCTTACGGCGTTTTTCGTTCGCTGGATCTTCATGGGAAAGGCGTTCCTTGGATGGATGCTTCGAGCCGCCCGCTGACCACGCGGTCAAGGCCGTTCAGGTCGGGCAGGATACGAATGTCCGTGAAGCAGTTTTTCAGCAGCGCCGCTACGGCTGCCGCTTCCCCGTCGCCCGCTTCCAGGCAGAGCCAGCCGCCGGGCGATAAATGAAGCGGCGCTTCGATGGCGATGCGGCGATAGAAGTCCAGCCCGTCTTCGCCCGCAAACAGGGCCAGGGCGGGTTCTTTTTCTACTTCTTCCTGCAAATGTCCCCGGAGCGCATCGGGGATGTAGGGCGGGTTGCTGACGATCACGCGGAATTGTTCGGCGGCAACCGGCGCGAACAAATCCCCTTGCAGGAAGCGGACGTCCGCGTGTAAAGCCTGCGCGTTCTCCTGCGCCAAAGACAGCGCGGCTTCGCTGATGTCGGTGGCGGTGACGGCGGCCCCCGGACACAGCTTTTTGATGGCGATGCCCAGCGCGCCCGTGCCGGCGCAAAGATCCAGCACCGCGTCGCCGGGGCGGATGTGCCGCAGCGCTTCCTCGCACAGCGCTTCCGTGTCGTTCCGGGGAATCAGCGCCCGGGGGTCTGTCTTGAAGGAAAAGCCCATGAAGCTCTGGCTGCCCAAGATGTATTGCAGCGGCTCCCGCGCTTCCCGCCGGGAAACCATCCGTTCAAACGCCGCCGCTTCCGCCTCCGTCAGCGTCCGGCTCTTGTCCACCAGCATCATCAGCCGGGACATGCCCAGCGCTTCCGCAAGCAAATATTCCGCGTCCAAGCGCGGCTCCGGGATGGCCTGCAATCGCTTCTCCGCGGCCTTTAACGCTTCCAGTACGGTCATGCCAAATCCTTTCAAAAACAGGGGCGGCCATAGCCGTCCCTGATAACGGATCGTTTTATGCGGTTGCTTCCTTGTGCAGAATCACCCATCCCTCCGGCGTGGTTTCGCCTTCGGGCAGGCCGTGGAGCGCGGCGTTCATGGAAGCGATGGCCACCTCCAGTTGTTCGTCGGAGGGCGGGCGGGTGGTGAGGCGCTGCATTTGCAGGCCGGGCCAGCGAACCGCTTTCGTGAAGGGGTTCTCCGCGTGGGCCACAGATTTTAAGACTTCATAGCTGATGCCCGCCACGCAGGGCAGCAGGAGGATGCGGCTCAGCACGCGCAGCAGGTAGTGCGCGCCCAGGTCGAAGCCCGTCAATTGCAGCACCAGCACATCGATAACGGAATAGAAGATGATGCTCAGGAAGAAGGTGAGCAGCAGGAAGCTGGTGCCGCAGCGGGGATGCAGGGTCGTAAATTGCTGGGCGTTCTTGGGGGTCAGGGGCAGGTCGTGCTCGTGGCAGTAGACGGTCTTGTGCTCCGAGCCATGATACTGGAAGGTCTTGCGCATTTCAGGGATTCGGCCCACGAACCCGATGTAGGCGATCAACAGCGCGATGCGCACGATGCCGGACACCAGGTTTTTGAGCAGCAGCGTCCCGCCGGTGGGGTTGGGGGGAAACAGCAGGATGATCAGGTTGGGCAGCAGCACAAACAGGCCGATGCTCATCGCCATGGCCATCACGATCGCCACCGCCATGACCACCTTATCCACGTTCTTGCCCAGCTTGGCCGCCAGCCATTTTTCAAACTTGCTGGGCTCCTCCTGGGCTTCCTCGTTGCCGGACATTTTCATGCTGTCCTCCAGCACCCGCATCCCGATACCCAGCATTTGAATCATGTTCACCGACCCGCGAATGAAGGGCTTGCCCATCCAGGGATGCTTTTTGCTGGGCGCTTCGTAATCCTCGCGCTTCACCACAATGTCGCCGTTGGGCCGCCGCACTGCCACCGCGATGGCGTCCGGGCTTTTCATCATCACGCCGTCCAGCACCGCCTGGCCGCCGATGTCCGCTCGGGGGCAGGCCGCGCCGGAGTTTTCATTTTTCTTCATTGTTATAGACCTCTAACTATATTTTGACACATTTGACCGCAATATGACAAAAGCAGCACCCACCACTTGAGGCGGCACTGCTTTTATCGGGGTCACTGCATACCAAAGCGCTTCTTGAAACGATCGACGCGACCGCCGGTATCCACCAGCTTCTGCTTGCCGGTGAAGAAGGGGTGGCACTTCGAGCAGATTTCAACCCTCAGTTCCTTCTTGGTGGAGCCGGTCTCGAAGGTCTCGCCGCACACGCAGCGCACGATGCACTTCTCGTACTTGGGATGGATCTTTTCCTTCATTGATTTTCACCTCTTTTGCCCTTGCGATTGGGATTCATGGGGGGCTGCCCATGAGCCGCAGGAAGTATTATAGCATGAACGGCAGCAGAATGCAAGCGCTTTTTTCCGCTTTTTCGGCTTTTCGCGAATGTGGAAAAACGATGGAATCTATGATAAAATAAAATAATAAAAACCGTTGATGGAGGAGGAAGAAGATGAGCTATCGTTTTTACGGCTGGGAAACCGCCGACGTGCGGGACGCGAACGGCCTGACGCCCCGGGATCATTACGACCTGCTGACAGAGCTCTGGAGCGCGGAGACCTGCGCGCCCAGGATGCGCGGGGACTGGAGCCCGGAAAACCGGACGCTGGGCCAGTGCTCCATCACGGCGTTCCTGATGCAGGACGTGTTTGGCGGAAAGGTATTCGGCGTGCCGCTGGGGGACGGGAATTTCCACTGCTACAATGTGGTGGGGGACTGTGTGTTCGACCTCACCAGCGAGCAGTTCGGCGGCAGGGTGCTTTCCTATGAAAACAACCCGGAGCAGTTCCGGGAGACACACTTTGCCAAAGAAGAAAAGCGCCTCCGCTATGAACTGCTGCGGAAGCGCTTCAAACAGGAATACGCGGTGCTGCTCAAGCACAGCGGATATAACTGCTGCCAGGCGGCGCTGTGCGCGTTCGCGCCGGAAGCGGGGCTGCCGGTGGAAACGCTGCGGAAAATGGGCGCGGCCTTCGGCGTGGGCATGGGCGGCATGGAGGCCACCTGCGGCGCGCTGTGCGCGGCGGAAATGCTGCTGGGGTGTTTTGCTTACCAGGGTGCGCCCATCCTGCGTCCGGCCAGGACGCTGCACCAGCGGTTCACGGAAATCTGCGGCGCGTCGATCTGCAAGGATTTGAAGGGACTGACCGGCGGGCGCATCCTCTGCGAATGCGACGACTGTGTCAGGAACGCCGTGGCGCTTTCGCTGGATTCAATGAAAAGCGGGAATTGTTAGTTTTCCGCTTCCAGCGCGCTGACCGGCAGGAAGCCGCGCATGATCTGGTTGTTGGACAGCACTTCCGTGTACGCCCAAACGCCGTTGGCGGAATACATGTATCCCAGGAACAGCACATAGGTTCCGGCGGGGAGGGTGGCGACTGCCGCCCCATTGCGGACGGGGTCGTCTGTGAGGAAGGCGTCAACGGCGAGGCGGCGGGTATGATAAGCCAGCTTCAGCGCCGGAACATCCGTCCTTCCCCGCAGGGCTTCGGCGCGGATGTAGCCGATCCGGTATCCGCCGTTGTTCATGGAATAGCCGATCATCACCCAGTCGCCGTAGCCGGTGTTTTCAATGCCATACACCTGGCAGGTGCCTTCGCCCTTGGTCGCTTTGCTCTTGTTGGCGCGGTAATAGTATTCGCCGGGGCCGGAATACACGGGCCAGTTGCCGGAGATGTATATGCTCTTGGCCTCGGGCAGCCATTCGTCGGTCTTTGCGGTGGGAACGGCGGTCACCCAAGGCCGGGCGGTGGGCGGATTCCACGGCGCGGCAGTGATCAGGGGAATGGAAGTGACCCACGGGGCAGTGGTGGGCTGACGCCAGGGAACGGCGGTCACGATCGGGGCATAGGTGGGCCAGGGCGCCTGGGTCGGCTGCGGCGGCATGGTGGGCAGGGGCACCTGTGTGGGCCGGGCGGGCGCGTTGCTGTTTTTCAGGTGGATGCTCCACACAAAGCCGCGCATCAGGCCCTGGGAGGTGTTGGCTTCGATGTACGTCCAGGAGGTGCCCATGGTGGCCAGCACGGTCACGGGCGTGTTTTCGGGCAGACTGCAAATCATTTTGTTGTTGATCACCGGGTCGTCGGTGATGCGGCAGTAATCGTCGGCATAGGCGATGTAATGGTCAAAGTTCAGGGGTCGGATGACGCCGTCCACGTATTTGGCAGTGTTCAGGGCGTCCTTATGCACATAGCCGATGCGGTAATCGCCGCCGGAGGTCTGGTAGCCCATCATAATCCAGTCGCCCTCGATGCCGTACACCCGGGCGGCCCCGCCGCCGTACATGGCCTTGCCCATGTTGGCGCGGTAATAATGCCGGCCGGGGCCGGAGAATACGTCGTAGCTCCTGCCGAAATTGGCGCTGATGTAAAAATCCAGGTTCGCCATGGCCCGGGCCTCCGGCAGGAAGGATGCGCAGAGAACCAGCAGCAGGGCAAAACAAACTAAACGGCGCTTCATCGAAAAAGCCCCCTCTCTGAAAGATGCGGGTTTCATTCGTGCTATATTGTACCATCTTTGGCAATGAAGCGCAAGAATCAGGAGAAAGTTTTACATTGCTGTATTGGAAGCCGCGCCTGCCCCGTTTCGCGGTTTTTCCCGTGCTTGCGGGTTGCGGAGCTTTGTGGTATAATGCATTCGGTGAATTGGCGTCTGCCGTTCACCGGAGAGGAGACGAAGAAAATGGCAGCAGAATCCAAGGCCGTGGTGACGGTGCTGGGCTTTGACCGGAAGGGCATTATCGCCGGAGTCAGCAGCGTATTGTTTGAACGGGGCGTGAACATCCTGGATATTTCCCAGACCATCCTGGACGGGTATTTTAACATGGTGATGGTGGTGGATCTGAGCGAACCCACCTGCCCCTTTGACGAACTGCAAGGCGCTTTAAACGACCTGGGGAAAGAAATGGGCTTGCAGATCCGCATACAGAAAAACGAAATCTTTGAAGCCATGCATCAGGTGTGATGTTCAGTTTTCAGTTTTCAGTTTTAAGTTCTAAGTTCTTCGTTCTAAGCTGTTTACTCGTATTAGATGATTTATCATTTTGCTGGACACTATCAGCCTGGAACTTAGAACTTTGAACTTAGAACTAAAACAGATTACCCCAATTCAAATGGAGAGAAGCCATATGATTCAAACCAGCCAGATTTTAGAAACCCTGCGCATGATCGACCAGGAAAAGCTGGACGTGCGCACGATCACCATGGGCATTTCCCTGTTCAACTGCGTCTGCGACGACAAGCGCCGCCTGGCCAGCCGCGTGTACAGCCGCATCGCGCGGCAGGCAGAGAACCTGGTGAAGGTGGGCCGGGAGATCGAGCGGGAAATCGGCGTGCCGATTGTGAACAAGCGCATTTCCGTGACGCCCGTTTCTTTGATTACCGGGGCCATTGACGACCCCATTCCCGTGGCGGAAGCGCTGGACCGCGCCGCCAAGGAAACGGGCGTGGATTTTATCGGCGGCTATTCCGCCCTGGTGCAGAAGGGAATGACGGCGGCGGACCGGCGGCTGATCGCCTCCATCCCCGAAGCGCTGTCTGAAACCGACCTCATGTGCTCCTCCGTCAACGTGGCCTCCACCCGGGCGGGCATCGACATGGACGCCGTGCGCCTGTGCGGCGAGGCCATCAAGAGCCTGGCTGAAAAGACCGGGGACAAGGATGGCCTGGGCTGCGCCAAGCTGGTGATCTTCGCCAACGCGGTGGAGGATAACCCCTTCATGGCCGGCGCGTTCCACGGCCCCGGGGAGGGCGACTGCGCGGTGAGCGTGGGCGTCAGCGGCCCCGGCGTGGTGAAGAGGGCGCTGGAGAGCGTGAAAGGGGCCTCCTTCGACGTGGTGGCCGAGACCATCAAGCGCACCGCTTTCCGCATCACCCGCGTAGGGCAGCTGGTCGCCATGGAAGCCAGCGAACGCCTGGGCGTGCCCTTTGGCATCGTGGACCTGTCCCTGGCCCCGACGCCCGCAATCGGCGACTCCGTGGCGCATATATTGGAAGAAATGGGCCTGGAAAAGTGCGGTACCCACGGCTCCACCGCCGCGCTGGCGCTGCTCAACGACGCGGTGAAGAAGGGCGGTGTGATGGCCTCCTCCCATGTGGGCGGCCTGTCCGGGGCGTTCATCCCCGTCAGCGAGGACATCGGCATGATCGAAGCCGCCGCCTGCGGGGCGCTGACCCTGGATAAGCTGGAAGCCATGACCTGCGTGTGCTCTGTGGGCCTGGACATGATCGCCATCCCCGGCGACACCTCCGCCGCCACCATCAGCGCCATTATCGCCGACGAAGCCGCCATCGGCATGATCAACAGCAAGACCACCGCCGTGCGCGTCATTCCTGCGCCGGGGAAAAAGGTGGGCGATTATGTGGAGTTTGGCGGGCTGCTGGGCCGCGCCCCGGTCATTCCCGTGCATCCCTTCTCCTCCGACGCCTTCATCGCACGGGGCGGACGCATCCCCGCGCCGCTGCATTCTTTGAGAAATTGATGAAAAGGCATTAGGCAATAGGCATTAGGAGAATATACTGAGCGAATAAAACGATATAAAACTAATGCCTAATGCCTATTGCCTAATGCCTGAAAAACCTCTATGGAGGAACGCCATGGCTCAATGTGTCCAATGCGGCAGCCCGGACGGAGACGAGCGCCTGTATGCCTGCGTGTCGGCGGAAACGGAAACCGGGCCGTCGGACAGGCGGGGCTGGCGCAGGCGTATTATCCGGGAAACGCTGACGGCCATCACGCCTTACGCCGTGTGCCCCGCCTGCGCCCGGAAAGCCAAGCGGAAAGCGGTGCTGATGACGATTCCCATCACGATCATCGGAACGGTGGTGCTGACGTTTCTGGGTTTGTTCTCCGTACGGCCCAACCGGAACGCCAAGCGGGAAGTCGCGTCCCTGCCGGTGGTGATGCCCTGCGTCGCCGTGATTCTGTGGCTCTGCGGCTTGTCCGTGTACCTGCCCCGACCCAAGGAGCTGTACGCGGCGGAGATCGTGCACAAGTGCGTCGGCCTGCCCGGTAAATCCTTCCTGCTGCCCCTGGAAACCCGATGCTATACCCGCAGAAAGGACGGCACGCTGAAACCCGAGGACATCAAATACAAGTCCGCCGTCAGAACAGAGCTGGCGGATCGGCTGGTACCGGTCATTCAGGGCGAAGCGGATGGCCGCGAACTCATCGGTCAGACCTTCATCAAAGAGGAAGACACCCGGCGGTAACGCCAAAGGAAAGCGCCATGAACATTCGTCTTTTTGTTCCCAAGGACGCCCAGGCGGTGTCAATACCGATCACAAAAGGAGAGCCAGACCATGAAGCTGAACAGGCTGACGGACAGAATTTGGGTCTTCCCTTTTGAGGAAGAACGCGACCGGCCCAATCTTTCCTATATCCGGGGCGACCGGTGGAGCTTGGCGGTGGACGCGGGGCATTCGGAGGCGCACACGAAACTGTTTTACAACGCCCTGGAGGAAGCCGGGCTGCCGCTGCCCCGCCTGACGGCGCTGACCCACTGGCACTGGGATCATACCTTCGGGATGCACGCCGTTCCCGGCCTGTGCCTGGCGAACGCGCGGACGAACGAACACCTGAAAGCCATTCGGGAGAAGATTGCCCGGGAAGGCGTGGAAGCGTTTCTGTCCATGGATGAGAGTATCCGCAGGGAATACGCCGGGAACATGCCCGTGGTCGTGACCCTGGCAGACCTGGTGTTTTCCGGCGAAATGCTGCTGGACCTGGGAAACTGCCCCGTTCGCCTGTTCCAGGCCGAAGCGCCCCATACCGACGATTCCACGCTGATTCATGCGGTCAGTGAAAGCGTGCTGTTCCTGGGCGACGCTGAGGGCGGCATCTTTCCCACCTGGGAAAAAGACCAGTCTTTGTGCCAAAAGCTGGCGGACACCATTGCGGCTGTGGACGCCGACATCTGCCTGGAAAGCCACTGGACGCCTGTGACGAAGCGGGAAATGCTGGATGATCTGCTGGCGGATACGTGATTTGAAAGAGGCGCACCATGTTTTACGATACCAATGACCTGAAGAATCAGGAAATCTTTCTGCGTCTGGAAAGAACCTGCGAAGCGCAGCCTGAAAAGCGGTGGGTTCCCACGTACTATTTCGATATCTGCCTGCCGGACGGAACGAAGATCGGTTATTGCGATCTGCGCATCGGGCACAACGATAAAACCTATATCGGCGGCAATATCGGCTATGGCATCAATGAGCCGTTCCGGGGCCGCCGTTACGCGGCGAAAGCCTGCGCCCTGCTGTTTCAGCAGGCCCGGAAGCACGGGATGGATTACGTCATTATCACCTGTGACCCCTCCAACGCTGCTTCGTCCAGAACATGCCAGCTTGCGGGCGGCAAATACATGGAAACCGCCGATATTCCAGAGGATAATGAAATGTACGCCGAGGGCAAGCGGCAGGTCATGATTTATCGGTTTGATCTATCAAGAACAGGAGAACCCTATGAACGAAAACTTTAACGTATTGAACCTTCCGGATGAAATGCTGCACATCACCCTACGGGGCGGGCAGGCCAAGGCGCTGATGTGCCGCACCACCGCTATGGCGCGGAAGGCGGCGGACATTCACTGCCCTTCCTCCACGGCGCTGGCGGCCATGAGCCGCACCATGACCGCCACCGCCATGCTGGGCGTGATGATGAAGGATGCGGAAGCCTCCGTCACCGTCACCGTGGCGGGGGACGGCCCGCTGGGGAAAATGACCGCCGTGGCGCACGGAGGAAAGGTGAAGATTTCCGCGGCGCACCCGGAAGCCGACCTGCCGCTGAAACCGGACGGACACCTGGACGTGGGCGGCCTGGTGGGGCATCATGGGCGGCTGACCGTCATTAAGGACTTGGGCATGAAGGAGCCTTACGTGGGCCAGAGCCAGCTGGTCAGCGGCGAACTGGGCGAGGACTTCGCCCAGTATTTCACCGTCAGCGAGCAGCAGCCGTCCCTGGTGGCGCTGGGCTGCCTGGTGCATGAGCGCTATTGCCTCAGCGCCGGCGGCGTGCTGGTGCAGGCCATGCCGGGATGCAGCGAAGAATTGCTGGAGCAGTTGGAATTCCGCTCCGTTTTCTTCTCCGCCATCAGCCGGGAAGTGGCGGACGTGGCGCTGGAAGACCTGGCGAAAGCCTGGTTCGACGGGCTGGACATGGAAATCCTCAGCCGGGAACCGGTGTGCTACCAGTGCGATTGCAGCCGGGAGAAGATGGAAAAGGCGCTGATCGCCCTGGGCCGCAAGGAGCTGACCCAATTGATCGACGAGGACGGCGGCGCGGAGCTGACCTGCCATTTCTGCCGCACGGCCCATTCCTTCACCAAGCAGGATCTGGTCAGCCTGCTGGAAAGGGCGACCCGATGACCCGCCCGCGCACGAACGTGGTGCCTTTCGAGCGCCCGGCGGCGTACTGGGCAGTGAAGGCGCGGAAACACGCTTCTCCCGCGCAGCTTCCCGATGCGGCCCGGATGATGCGCAAGGCGCTGGAAAAGAGCGGCGACGTGGGCCTGGCCCTGGAACTGGCGGAGATTTACGCTGGCATGGGCTGCTACACCGCCGCTGAACGCTGCCTGCTTCGCGCCGCCGCCCGCCACGGGCTGACGGGCAGCCTGTGCTATGCCATCGGTGTGTGCGCCCTGAACCGGGGCGACGAGGATTTGGGCGATCTGGCGCTGGATCAAAGCCTTCGGCTGGAACCCGACGGCCTTTTCTCCGAGCGCGCCCAGGACCTGCTGGAATTCTACGCCTGGAAGCCGGCCTGGTTCCAGCCCCACACCGCCAGGAGCGACGAGCTCTGCCGCCGCTCCGTCCGGGCGCTGGCCCATGCGGATGTGGAAGAAGCGGTGAAGCTGGCCCGGAAGGCCTGGAAAAAGGGACATTCGCCCCGGGCCGCGCTGTGGCTGGGCATGCTGCTGCCGCCGAATGAAGCACTGCGGTATCTCAGATGCGCGGCGGAAGAGCTGCCGCTGGAATTAAAGCCCCAGCTGAAATACGCCGAAGCGTGCTATTTCTGCCGCCGTTATCCCCAGGCGCGGCAGCGCCTGCTGTCCGCCGGAAAGCTGTGCAAAACCATCACCGATACGGAGGATTTCTGCCAAACCGCCTGGAGGCTGAACCGGCTGAAGGACGCCCTGAAGCTGATCGACAAAAAGCTGTATGAATTACCCCAGAGCGTGGATTACCTGCGGCTCAGATACCTGACCCTGCGCAGAATGGGGGAAAACGAGCAGGCCAAGCGCACGCTGGAAACGCTGCTGGAAATCGACCCGGACGACGCCGACGCGCTCTATGACCGCCGCCATCCCCAATGTACGGATCTGCGGGATGACCGGAAAATATTGCTGCTGGCCCTGGGCGGGATGGTGTATTCCCTGCCGGACACAAGGCGGTTCGGCCCGCTGAACCGGGTGCTGCACCTGATGGTGATGAACCTGAACGGCATGATCGAGGCGGAAACCATTTACCGCCTGCTGCCGCCTCTCTGGCGCAAGTTATCCCCGGCGGAACGGTACGCCTGCGACGAATACCGGGACGAGTGCTATCCCGCGCTGTTCACGGTGTATCTGTTCGCTGCCACCGGCCGCTGGCAGGAGGCGAAGAACACCCTCGCCAACGCGAAGCAGAAGAAGCGGGTTTTGCGGCTGCTGTCCCGCTGCGCGGGCTTGAATGCAAAATAAGATTGTGTTTGACACGTGAGTATGGTATACTGTCCATGCTGTATAATAGTAGGGCAAACGCCCGGAAGCTTGCCCCGATGTCTGGATGACGGACAGTGGGGGGTGATAGCGTGACGACCGTTGAACTGTTCATGGCTCTGATCGCCGTTGCCAGTCTCGCTCTTACGATTTACTTCGGAATGAAGCGTTGATAAAAAAAGCTCCTGGGTAGTTGCAGCTACTCAGGAGTTTTCTGAGGCTCGGTTTTACTAAACCAGCTTGGGGTGAACTTCTGAACCAATACTATTGTACAGCATTGGCGGCTGCGTGTCAAGCGCGGCTGCCAATTTTATTCCGCTGTTTGTTTACCATGACGCGAACAGGAAGACGAGGAGAGATCAACATGCGCTGCATCAACTTTGACAAGGAATTTGAGCGGTATCTTTCCGTGTGGATGAAGGAGCACGCGAAGGAATACAAGAATTATGACGAGATGGAAGCGGCCATGCCCGACGTGTACGCGGATTTCCTGGACACGCCGGTGAACTGGCTGGGCGGGGCGAAGCCGGGAGAATATTTCAGCCAGTTCGACAACGCCCATCAGCTGGTGAACTGGATGGAGGACTACTTCAAGCAGCGCATTCCCGCGCCGGACATGCTGCTCAACCGCATTGCGGAACTGGGCCTGGCCGCGGAAGAATCCCTGATGAACCTGCTGAAAAAGGAAAAGGCCACCCAGGAAATCAAAATGGCGGCGATTACCCTGCTGCGGGAGATCGAGTCCGTCGCCCCGCTGGAATACTATATCGGCCTGCAGGCCATCCGGGAAGAGGGCGAGGACGAGCTGGCCGACAACGCCCTGGACAGCCTGGCTTCCATGGGCGAACAGGCGGTGGACGCCATGCGCAAGGCCCTGCCCTTGGCTTCCCCCAATGGGCAGGAAGCCCTGCTGACGGTGCTTTCGGATTATCCGGGGGACGAGGATGTTTTTCAAACCGCGCTGCGTTTATTCCATGAGCGCCGGGAAAGCGTTGCGATCCTGGCCGACTGCCTGGGCAAGCTGGGTGATGAACGCGCGCTGCCCGCGCTGATGGCCCTGGCCGCCAGCGAGGAAACGCCGTACCTGGATTATATCGAGCTTCGCAGCGCCATCGAAGCCCTGGGCGGCGAAGCGCCGGAACGCAGCTTCGACGCCGAGGACCCGGCGTATGAGGCCATGCGGAGCATGCAGTAATTCCAAGTAGGAGGTTGGAGGCAGGAGGTTTTATAATGACCTCTATCACCTCCTACCTCCTCCTTCCTACCTCCTACCTTACTTTATATCCCCAAGGGGGTGAAATGATTTGATCTGCGATCATTGCGGCAATATTATTCCGGAGGGGACGGCGGTATGTCCCCAATGCGGCAAGGCCCTGACCCCCAAGAGCCGGGAAACCGGCGCCGCGGCCCGCCGACAGGGCCGGCCTGACCGGCGGCGGGGAGGCAGGCTGGGCAGCGATATGCCCGCTGTGGACAACCCGGCGCCCGTGCAGAACGAAGCCTATGCCCGGCCCAGGCGTACGGGCAGCGAAGGCATGCGCCCGGTTTCCATGAATACCGGGATGCAGCCCCGAAAGCTGGGAACCCAGCCCGGCGGACGCGAACGCCAGGTCAAGCGCCGTCCGGGCCGCCGCCTGATGATCAACTGGGCGCTGCTGTGGACGGTGCTGGCAGCGTTGGCGCTGGTGGCGGCGGTGGGGACGTTTGCCTTTTTGCGCTTTACCGACGCGGGCCAACTGATGATGGCGCGCATGGGGCGCGATGCCAATGCCAACGCCATGTGGGTGTACGGTCAGGAGCTGCTTGACCAGGGGTATCTTGACCGTTCCGTGGCGGCGTTTGAAAAGGCCTATGCCCTGGAACCCGAGCGCGAGGATATTTACGACCGGCTGCTCCAGCTGGCCGACGCTTACGAGGCCGCGGGCAGGCTGGGCGACGCGGAAGGGGTGTATGTGAAAATCTATACCGACATCGCCCCGGAGGACCCGGAGGTCTACCGCCAGGTGATGCGCCTGATGGAAGGCCAGGGCCGCCAGATGGAACTAGCCGCGCTGCTGAAGCTGGCCTATGAAAAAACGAACGACAGCTATTTCAGGCGCGAACGCGACCAGCTGCTTCCCTCCGTGCCCACGGCCAGCAAGGAAGCCGGGCCGATCAAATACGAGCAGGACATCCAGCTTCTTTCCGCTGAGGACTACGAAATTTATTACATCCTCAGCGACGAAGGTTCGCTGCCGGAGGATGGCGAACTGTATACCGAGCCCATTCATCTGGGCGAAGGCACGCATGTGATCCGCGCCGTGGCCGTGTCCAGCGACCTGGTGAGCGACGAAATGCGCATCCAGTATTCCATCAGCCTGCCGCGTCCCGCCGCGCCATACGCTTCCCTGGCCCCCGGCGTTTATGAAAGACGCCAGCGCATCTGGCTCAAGCAGATCAAAATCGAGGATCAGGAACTGCTGGAACAGAAGATGAACCGGACGCCCCAGGAAGATGAAATTCTGAAAAAGCTGAACGACATCACGGTGTATTATACCCTGGACAGCCAGACGCCCACCTCCAATTCGCCCATCTACACCGGCGAACCCTTCCTGCTGCCCCTGGGCCCGTCCACGGTCAAAGCGGTGGCGGTGAACGGTTTCGGCAAGGTAAGCAACGTGATGGAGCGCACCTATGATATTAAGAAGCCCTTCAAGCTGTATTTCAGCGACAGCGACAATTTCAGCGAATTTATCATCATGGAAACAGAGAAGGACGGCTTCATCCGCAAATTCGGCACGCCTGCGAGCGAGCGGGAAATCGAGGAGGCGGACATGGAAGGCTCCTGCCAGCTGCTGACCTATCCCTGGGGAGAAGCGCGCTTTTTCCTGACCGACAAGGGCTATGTGATTTACGCCTTTGAAACCAACAGCCCCTCTGTTGTCGGCCCGGAAAAAACCAAGATCGGCATGAGCGAGACCGACGTGACCTCCCTCTTCCGCGACATGGGAATGGAACACAACCGGGACGGCAGCCGCAGCCTGTATTACGACCGCCAGAACCGCAAGTATGCCATGATGTACCACTTGAACGAGCACAGCGACCGGATCGACTACAGCTACGTGCGCCAGGATAACCTGGTCGTTACCTTGAGCTACTATCTCCAGGATCACAGGGTTGTGAAGATGGGCATCCATACGTCGGTGAATAATCAGTGGGGAACGTAATAAACAGCTATTGCTGTTCAGGTGATGCTAACAGAGGGATTAGGGATTAGGGAATAGGGAATAGGGATTAGAGAGATCGTGTGCGATACAAATTGGAAGAGCGCATTGAAAAAGCAAGACAGAATGACTAATCCCTATTCCCTAATCCCTCCTTCGTGACTTAAAGCGTCCTTTCACTCCTCTTCGCCTGCACGGTTACATGACTCTCCCCCCGCTTACGCGGGTTTTTTATTCAAACAGAATCATTCCCAGCCTTTCCTGCAAAGCAGCGTCGGCCTGGTCGCCGGGAGAAAGGTTGAGTTCTTTTCGCGCCGCAATGACGGCGCGACGGGTGGAAGGGCCGAAGACCCCGTCGGCGCTCCACAGCAGGCCCCGCTGCACCAGGCGCAGCTGCAATTGGCGCACGTCCGCGCCGCGGTCGCCCTCCTTCAGGACGCGCCATCCCCAGTTCAGCGGCCCGTAAGGCCCGCCGGAAATCACCACTTTGGTGCCGTTGGAAACCAGGGGAAACAGCGTTTCCATGTCCCGGACGTTCATGCGGATGCAGCCGTGGGAAGCGTTCTGCCCGATGGATTCCGGCTTGTTGGTGCCGTGGATGCCATAGCTGCCCCAGGGTACGCTGAGGCCCAGGAACCGGGTGCCGAAGCCCGACATGTCGGGAATGAAGCGGCTGCTGACCCGGAACACGCCGATGGGGGAGGGGGTGCCTCTGGCGCCCGCGGCGATGGGATAGCCGCAGATCTTTTCGCCGTTTTCATACACCGACAGGCTCTTCGCGTCCAGGTCAATCCAGATGAGAAGCCGCGCCGCCGCGCCTGTTTCCGCGCTTTGCCGCCCGCAGCCGGCACAGGCGAGGACAACCAGCAGAAATAACTGAAACCCAAGAAAGCGTTTTTTCATATTTCCAGGATATGCTTTTCCGGCTGCGAAAATGATTTTTCCTTGCAATGGCCGGAAAACTGGCGTATAATGGCAATGGTATTCCTGAATAATAGGATGGGATTCTTTTGTTCGGAGGCAGAGCATGAGTCGATTGTCCTACGTGATCAAGCGGGTTGGCAAGATGGATTTTTCCCGGATGCTGGACACCGCGAAAATGCTGCACAAGAAGACGGGCAAGCCCACAGCCTTTCTGCTGGCGGATATGGGAAAATGCGCCCTCAAATACAACGCGGGCTACATGGACTATAAGATCGCCGAAATGTACCGGCTGAACGACGCCCAGCGCCGCACGGTGATCACCCGCGGCATCTCCAACGAGATCGTGCGCCGGATGAACGACAAAGCCTACTGGCACTTCTTCGACGACAAAACTCAGTTCAACACCAAGTTCGCCAAGTGGATTCAGCGGGACTGGATCAAGGCGGATGAAGCGTTGACGCCGGAAGCCCTGGGCAAATTCCTGGAAAACAAGGAGCAGTTCATTTTCAAGCCCCTCGAAGGCTCCAGCGGCCAGGGCATCGAAAAATTTGTGAAGAAGGACTGGGAAGACCTGCCCGCCTTCACGGAAAAGATCAAGAAGAACGGCCCCGCCATCCTGGAAGAAATCGTGATCCAGCACCCGGAAATGGCCCGGATGTGTCCCACCTCCGTGAACACCGTGCGCATCGCCACCCTGCTGGGCGACAAGCAGGAGGGCATCGTGTACGCCTTCCTGCGCATCGGCAACGGCAAGGTGATGGACAACGTGGACTGCGGCGGCATGGCGGCCCGGGTGGATTTAGCCTCCGGCAAGCTGCTGACCGTGGGCGCGGACAAGCAGGGCAACACCTTCACCAAGCACCCCATCACCGGCACGTCCATTATTGGCTTCCAGGTGCCGTACTTTGAGGAAGCGAAGCAGATGTGTCTGGAGGCCATGCGAGTGGTGCCCCAGGTGCGGTTCGTGGCCTGGGATGTGGCCATCACGCCGGACGGTCCGCGGTTCATCGAGGGCAATTCCTTCCCCAGCCACGCGGTGCCACAGTTCGCCGCCCATTACCCGGACGGCATCGGCATTCTGCCGGAGTTCAGAAAATTCCTCGACATATAATCATCAGGAAGAAAATCCTTCCCTGATTCGTTGATTCACAGAGCGGGTATCACAAAGGAGGGTTCGTATGGATTTTATCAAAACGATGCTGGTTTATATGCTGCTGGTTGTGGGCTCCGCCACGGAAACGGGACCTGCCGCGCTGCCGGCGGAAGCGCCGACGGCGGCTCCCGCCGCGGTGGTGGAAACGACGGCGCAGCCTGAGGAAGCGCCTGCTGCGGAAGCCACGGACGCGCCCACCGTTCACTCGGCGCTGGTAGCGACCCTGCCGCCGCCGCCCACTTCCGCGCCTACCCCCGCGCCGACGCCCGTTCAGTATACCGCGCTTTATATGGGCGACCGGGGCGAGGACGTGCGCCGGATGCAGCGCGCCTTGGCGGATCAAGGCTTCCTGAACAGCAAGGTGGACGGCATTTTCGGCCAGAAGACCAAGAAAGCCGTGGAGGACTTCCAGAAAGCCAACGGCCTGCCGGTGGACGGCGTGGCCGGCCAGACCATGCTGAAGCTGCTGTACGAAGGCCCCGACGCCCTGAAACCGCAGCCGACGGAGGCCCCTGCCACGGAAGCGCCTGTGCGGAGCGGGGTCAAGGTGCCGATTTACTATGTGGATGAAAATGAGAAGCTGCTGGCCCAGAGCGAAACCACCTGCTTCACCACCACCACCATCTACGCCAACTCCTCCAAGGTCGGGGCGGACTATGTGCTGGACGGCGAAAACTCCGCCACCGTCACCGTGCGGGACGGCGTGGCGACGCCCGCGTCCGTCACCTTCCGCTACACGCGCAAGGCCGCGCCCACCGACGCGCCGAAGGAATTCCCCGTGCCGGTGTATTATATGTCGGATAGCGGCATGATTCTGTACCAGGCCAGTGTAAGCATGGCTCCGGGCAGCCAGAAAACAATCGAGGTGGATACCGGCCTGGTGCCCGCCCTTTACACCCTGAGCAGCGAGGACAAGGTGCAGATCACGATGGATGAAAAGGGCCTGGCTTTCCCCTCCGCCGCCATCTTTACCTTCCGCGGCACGGTGCCCACCCCGGCCCCCGGCGAACAGGCGGCTGTGGTACCCGTGCGATACATGAACGAAGCGGGCATGCTGCTGAATGAAAGCGTCGAAAAGCTCGCTTACGGGGAAAGCCGGGATGTGGAAGCCGACCCCGAAATGGTGAAAGACGGGTTCCGCCTGGTGAGCGAAAGCCCGGTCACGGTCGCTGTGGATGAAGCGGGAACGCCCGTGCCCGCCGTGGTGATCTTTACCTATAAAGAAGCGGAAATCGCCACCGAAGCGCCTACCGTCGTGCCCACGCGCACGCCTTCGCCCATGCCCACCGAAGCGCCCACGCCCGCGCCCACGAAGGAGCCCACGAAGGCTCCCGCGACGAAGGAGCCCACTGATAAACCCACTGAACAGCCGACCGCCGCGCCGACGGCAGAGCTTACCGCCGAACCTACGGCAGCGCCCACGGCGGAACCTACCGCCGCCCCGACAGCGGAGCCTACCCCTGAACCCACGGCCACGCCCGCACCGACGGAGGAGCCCGTCAAGCTGCCTGCGGAAGGCGTTTTGCAGGCAGGCGACAATGTCCTGTTCAACGGGAAAACGCTGGACTGCCCCTGGTATTGGGACGCCGAAGGCCGCGCCATGATCAGCGTCAGTGAATTTGGCCGGGCCATGGATCTTCCGGTTGCTCCGGAGAAGGACTTCTTCCTCATGGGCGCGTTCACCACGGTGGCGTATGAGAACGGACGCCTGCAATCCCTCAAAATCGCAGGCAAGGATTGCACGGATGACGTGCTGTACTGGAAGCAGAACCTGTATATCGGCGAGCAGGTGTTCAGCGTGCTGGGCTGCACCTTCACCGTGGACGGGGATACGCTGGCGATTCGTTACAAGTAATCAATCTCTTTACGATTCTTTATTGCAGCCCGCTGTTTCGGCGGGCTGTATTATTTTGCCCGCTTGCCATGCTGTTTTCCGCGCCGCGCCCTCGTTTCCGCCCCTTTTATATCCTGAACTGGAATAATTGTGGACAAATGAAGCATTTCGTTCAAGAATTCGTAAAACATTGAATATAATTATCATAGATTCATTGAGAAAGTTCACACATCCCGTTACGGTTCCCTTAAAAAACCCGGGGAGGGCCAAATTCGGTTGATTTTGAAAAATCCATGGATTATAATAGCATTGCTTCTGAAGAGAGGAAGCTATGCCACAGGCTGGCAGCGCTGAAAACAGAAGCGGAATGAATTCGATCTCAAATGATTTTGTACGTTAACGCCGACGAGGAGGTGAGGCCAATTGATGGGCCGCATGAGATCGAGGGACCCTACTGAACGCCGCCCGTGCGGGCCGCTCGATTTTGAACTCTGAAATCAATAGGAAATTTTAGGAGGATAAAAACGTGAAAAAGTTTTTGACTGTTCTGTGTCTGGCTCTGCTGCTGACACTGGTGTGCGCCAGCGCGATGGCCGCTACAATCAGCGGCGGCAAGTATAATGCCGCGGATTATAAGCGCAACGGTTCGATTCTGAAGGATTCTATCACTGCTACCACCAAAATTCAGGATAAGCTGGTTGACCCTCTGTGCGTGGTCACGATCGTGATCGAACCGACTTGCCGTACCGGCAGCGCTTCGATTAAGATGATTGACGGAACTTATGAAACGATCAGCCTCGATCCGATTCACAACCTGAAGGTTCAGGCGATCGAAGGTTCCAAGCCCGCTTGTGAAAGCAACGGCGTTGGCATCTACGTTTGCGCGGATTGTAACGCGGTTGACCCCTATGGCCAGGGCCAGGTTGCGATTGCCGCCACCGGTCATCTGTATGAGAAGAAAGTCGTTGACGAACAGGTTACCTGCAGCAAAAAAGGCAAGTTCCACATGGAATGCGTTTACTGCGGCCAACCCAAAAAGACTGGCGGCGTGATCGATTACACCTATGTGGATTGCAACGATACAAACCACAAATTCCAGGTTGGCGCTTATCATATTGAAAAAGTCCAGACCTGTAAAGAAGGCGGCAAGCGGTATCTTACCTGCGCGGCTTGCGGTGAACCTGAATATGTCACTCCGCATATCGCGGCTTCCGGCATTAAGTATGATACCACGACAGGTTATGACAAACCCAGTGACCACACCTTCGGCGATTGGGTTGTGACCGTTCCCGCCACCTGTAAAGAAGGCTTCAAGACCCGGTACTGCTCCGTCTGCAACGCCAAGGAAAGCGTAACCATTCCCGCGACGGATGCCCATAACTGGAAAGAAACCATTGAAGTTGCCGGTGCCTGCGCTAAGGATGCCAGTGGCAAGGCGCTGCCCGCTGTCTCTTTCAGCAAACTGGAACGTACTTGCACCGTCTGCGGCAAGACCGAAGCGATTCCTGCTCCTACCAATTATATGGCGCATCACACCTTTGTTTACGATCCCAATGGCGTGAATATTCCTGCGGAGTGCGTTGGTGGCGCGCCTGGCACGAAAGCGCTGATCTGCACCAAGTGCCAAGGCAAGTGGCAGGAAAACATTCCGGCCGCCACTGAACACAAGTGGGGCGCCTGGGTCCTCATCGTGAAGCCCGGCGAAGACGGCACCGAGAATGGCGTCTGGGAACGTCAGTGCACCAACTACCACTGCCTTGAGAAAGAAACCTATGTGGGCAAGACCGCTCCCAGCGGCGCGGCTCCTGTGCCTACCGCCACCTCTCCTTCCGGCACCACTCCTCCCTCTGGCACTGAAAACTACAAGGTCACCAGCTGGAGCTTCACGGGCAGCGGCGTGTCCGGCCAGGTTGCCGGCAACGTGAGCTACCGCACCCCCGGCCTGAGCGTGAGCGTGATCATTTACACCCCCAACGGAACCTTC
The DNA here is from genome assembly GCA_902795275.1 of uncultured Eubacteriales bacterium. Classification (GTDB taxonomy): domain Bacteria; phylum Bacillota; class Clostridia; order Christensenellales; family Aristaeellaceae; genus RUG563. The sequence continues at coordinate 140,419 of CADBKQ010000004.1, forward strand.
CTGGCGACCAGCGCGGCTGTGGATGAAGACGGCAAGTTCTCCGTGTCCGCCGGCGGCGCTGTGTACGCGGTGTCCATCCAGCTGAAGGACAACACCAGGACCTACCAGACCGATGGTAAGTACGTGTAATCAAGAAGCATCGACCAACATTTCTTAACATAAAGGGGAAGGGTAGCATTTGTGGAAGGGCATGGCTGAAATCGTGCCGTATGCTATCCACAGAGGTGGCCCTTTCCCTTTCTTGAGAATGAATTCCGCCTGATGAAAAATTTGGAGGAAAAAATGAAAAAAATCGTTTGTTTCCTGTTATTGGCCGCTCTGCTGGTTGGCTGCGTAAGCACAGCTTCCGCCTCGCTCAGCGCTTATTACAAGGATGGCAAGATCTACGTTTCCAACTCGGGCAGCGGCATGACCCGTATCAACATGAACGGCGCCACCACCGGCATGGTGCTGGATGCCAATCATACCACTGTTGTGCTGACGCCTCCGGCCGGCGCTACGTCCGTGACCATCAGCGGCGTGGGCGACCCCTTCTTCGGCGGCGACGGCGGCTCCGTGACCGTGAGTATCGGTGGCGGCGGCTATACTCCGCCCAGCCCTACTTCCAATCCCGGCACGCCTACCTATAACCCCGGCACGCCTACTTCCAATCCTGGCACTCCCACCTACAATCCCGGCACTCCCACGTCGGGTCCCGCTACCAGCGGCCCTTCTGTGTATGCCAGCAACTACGCCAACGGCTCCGTGACCGTGAGCGTGGCGGGCGTCAATACGCCTTCCGCCATTTTCATTGACGGCATTCCCACCGGCGTGGCGATCGAAGGCCCTGGCGCCAAGTCCGTGAAGGTCGGCACCCTGACCCCCGGCACCCATACCGTGGAACTGCATACCTTTACCGGTATTGTGACCGCCTCCTTCATCGTGTCCGAGCAGCCCATCGTGCATGAGCACAATTGGGGTTCATGGTTCACCACAAAGAACGCTTCCTGCGTGGATGCGGGCGAACAGACCCGCAGCTGCCTGATCTGCGGCCAGACCGAAACCAAGCGCCTGGCTCCCCTGGGGCACAACTACACCTTGGAAAGCGAGAATGAACGCCAGAAGATTCTGCGCTGCTCGAACTGCGGCAAGCATAAGACGGAAGAAAAGATCATTTTCGCCACCGATCCTCCTTTTGTGTATAATATGCCCAGCCCCACTCCGGCTGCCGGCGTGAACCCCGTGGATCGCAATAAATATGGCCAGATCCTGTGGGATGTTTACGACCTGAAAGTGGAGTACGACGCCTATCGCGACGTGCAGGATCCCAATACCGTGATCATTGAAGTGGCCCAGGAAACCCGTACTGGCCTGGCCACAGAGATCAGCCTGTACATGAACGAGGATTTGGCAGACCAGATCCGGGCCGACGGCTATACCAACGTGCGGTTTATCAATGGCAAGGCGATTCTGAATATCGCCCTGGCCAATGTGAATGATCCCTGGTTCACCACCGATGAGGACATCAGCTTCCGCGTGTTCACCACCGATCCCAACGCTGCTGGCGGCGTGATGGTGAAGGTGGAGGCAGAACTGGCGAACGAAACCCATGAGAAGCTCAGGGCCAGCAACACGCTGACCGGCCTGACCCTCCAGGGCGCGACGGGAGATATCCTGATTGTCCAGAGCGGCGTGTACGACATCAGCGCCACCAAGTGATTCTGAAAAACAAGCAAGCTCAAAAAATGGCCGCGGATTTCTCCGGAAATCTGCGGCTTTTTGCTTGACAAAAGCATAAGAAACGGCGATAATGAAGCGTATATTTCTACGGAAGGAATGATGGAACGATGGCTCAATTGACGATGGACAAGCTGGTAGCCCTGTGCAAGGTGCGCGGCTTTATTTTCCCCGGCAGTGAAATTTACGGCGGCCTGGCCAACAGCTGGGACTACGGCCCCCTGGGCGTGGAATTCAAAAACAACGTAAAGAAAGCCTGGCTCAAAAAATTCGTGCAGGAAAGCAAATACAACGTGGGCCTGGACAGCGCCATCCTGATGAACCGGATGGTGTGGGTGGCCAGCGGTCATGTGGGCACCTTCAACGATCCGCTGATGGACTGCCGCGCCTGCAAGGCCCGCTTCCGCGCCGACAAACTGATCGAGGACTGGGGCAAGGAGCACGGCGAAGAAATCCAGGCCGACGGCTGGACGAACGAGCAGTACGAATCCTTCATCGCCGAGCACGACATCGTGTGCCCCACCTGCGGCAAGAAGGATTTCACCGGCATCCGCAAGTTTAACCTGATGTTCAAGACCCACCAGGGCGTCACCGAGGACAGCGCCAACGAAATCTACCTGCGCCCCGAAACCGCCCAGGGCATTTTTGTGAACTTCAAGAACATCGTCCGCTCCACCCGCCGCAAGCTGCCCATGGGCGTGGCTCAGGTGGGCAAGAGCTTCCGCAACGAAATCACCCCCGGCAACTTCATTTTCCGCATCCGCGAGTTCGAGCAGATGGAACTGGAATTCTTCTGCAAGCCCGGCACCGACCTGGAATGGTTCGACTATTGGCGGAGCTACTGCCGCGACTGGCTGCTGGCCCTGGGCATCAAGGAAGAATCCCTGCGCCTGCGCGACCACAGCAAGGAAGAGCTGGCCTTCTATTCCAAGGCCACCACGGACTTTGAATACCTGTTCCCCTTCGGCTGGGGCGAGCTCTGGGGCATTGCCGACCGCACGGATTACGACCTGACCCGGCACCAGGAAACCTCCGGCGAATCCATGGAATACATCGACCCCGTGACCAACGAGCGGTATATTCCCTATGTGATCGAGCCTTCTCTGGGCGCGGACCGCGTGACGCTCGCGTTCCTGTGCAACGCCTACGAGGAAGAAGAACTGGAAGGCGGCGACGTGCGCACCGTGCTGCACCTGCATCCCGCGCTGGCGCCCTTCAAGGCCGCGGTTCTCCCCTTGCAGAAGAACAAGCTGGGCGGTCTGGCAACTCAAATTCATGAAGATTTGAGCAAGTACTTCATGGTGGACTACGACGAGACCGGCTCCATCGGCAAGCGCTACCGCCGCCAGGACGAGGTCGGTACCCCCGTATGCATTACCGTGGACTTCGAGACCGAGGAAACCGGCACCGTCACCGTCCGCGACCGTGACACCATGGAACAGAAGCGCATCCCCGTTTCCGAGCTCAAGCAGTACATCGAGGATATGCAGCAGTTCTGATATAAATATTTGTGGGGGAAAACGCTTTCCGAGAAAGCTATATGGGAAAGCAGGATCTTACAATATAATACACTCCGCTGGGAGTGTGCAGACTTTATAAAAAGACGCCGCAATTTCAGCGGCGCCTTTTTGCGTTGGTCAGGATAATTCAAACATCCCGGTATACAATTGATAATACTTGCCCTTTTGAGCCAGGAGCTGTTCGTGGTTGCCGCGCTCGATGATCACGCCGTTTTCCAGCACCATGATGGCCTGGGAGTTGCGGACGGTGGAGAGGCGGTGAGCAATGACGAACACGGTGCGGCCCTTCATGAGCTGATCCATGCCCTTCTCGATCAAGGCTTCGGTGCGTGTGTCGATGGAGGAGGTGGCCTCGTCCAGAATCAGCACGGGCGGGTCGGCCACGGCGGCCCGGGCGATGGCCAATAGCTGCCGCTGCCCCTGGCTCAGGTTGGCCCCGTCGCCGGTCAGCATGGTGTCGTAGCCCTCGGGCAAATGGCTGATGAAGAAGTCCGCGTTGGCGATCTTCGCCGCTTTCACAATGTCCTCATCGGTGGCGTCTAAGCGGCCGTAACGGATGTTCTCCTTCACGGTGCCGGTGAACAGGTGAGTGTCCTGGAGCACCATGCCGAGGGACCTGCGCAGGTCGTCCTTCTTGATCTTCTCGATGTTGATGCCGTCGTAGCGGATCTTGCCGCCCTGGATGTCGTAGAAGCGGTTGATCAGGTTGGTGATGGTGGTCTTGCCCGCGCCGGTGGAGCCGACGAAGGCGATTTTCTGGCCGGGCTTGGCATAGAGGGAAATGTTGTGCAGCACGGTCTTTTCGGGCACGTAGCCGAAGGTCACGTCCTCGAACACCACGTCGCCCTTCCATTCGGTGTAGGTCACGCTGCCGTCGGCCTTGTGGGGATGCTTCCAGGCCCACATGCCGGTGCGTTCCTTGCATTCGATGATGTTGCCCGCTTCGTCCTTCTTCGCCCGGACCAGGGTGACATAGCCCTTGTCCTCCTCCACGGGCTCATCCAGCATTTCAAAAATGCGCTCCGCGCCGGCCAGGGCCATCATGATGACGTTCATCTGCTGGGCCAGGTTGGAGATGGGCATGCTGAACTGTCGGGTGAAGGTGAGGAAGGAAATGAGCACGCCGGTGTTGGTGTAACCGTGAATAATCATGATCGCGCCGACCAAGGCGATGATGACGTAGTTGCAGTGGCCCAGGTTGTTCATGATGGGGCCTAAGATGCTGGCGAAGATGTTGGCGCGGGTACCGGCCACCCGGACGTTTTCATTCTTCGTTTCAAAGGCGTCGATGGATTTCCGCTCATGGCAGAACACCTGCACCACGCGCTGTCCCTCGATGGTCTCTTCCACGAAGCCGTTCAGCTCGCCCACGGCTTTCTGCTGTGCCACGAAGTTGGCCCCGGATTTCTTGCCGACCGCCTTCGTGATGAAGAGGATCACCGGCATCAGGGCGATGACCAGCAGCGTCAGCCAGATGTTCAGGCTGACCATGTAGCAGAAGGAGAACAGCACCGAGCAGAAGGAGGACACCGCCTGGGGGAAGGATTGGCTCAGGAATTCCCGCATGGTGTCGGTGTCGTTGGTGTAGCGGCTCATGATTTCGCCGTGGGTGCGCTGGTCAAAGTAGCGGATGGGCAGGTCTTCCATGTGCAGGAACATATCCTTGCGCATCTTGTTCAGCGTGCCGGTGGACACCATCATCATCAGCCGGTTGTACACCAGGGTCGCCACAGCCCCGGCCAGGTACATGCCCAGCATCAGCAGCAGGAACTGGGCGAAGGGCCACAGGTCAGGCGCGGCCTGGCCGATCAAAGGCTGGATGTAGCTGTTCACCACGTCTTTTAATAGGAAGGTGCCCGTGGCGCTGGCGGCGGTGCTGAAAATGATGCAGGCCGCAACCGCAATCAGCTTGCCCTTATGGGGCGCAAGATAGGATACCAGCCGCCGGAAGGTGCCCTTGGCGTTCTTGGGCTTGGCGGGCGCCCGCATTTGTCCATGTGGAGGCATCTTAAGCCACCCCCTTTTGCTGGGACAGGTACACGTCCCGATAGATTTCGCTGCGGGCCAGCAGCTCGTCGTGGGTGCCCACGTCGGCGATTTTGCCGTTGTCCAGCACCACCACCCGGTCGGCGTCCATCACGGACGTGATGCGCTGGGCGATGATGATCTTGGTGGTCTCCGGCATGTGGGCGCGCAGGGCCTCCCGGATGCGGGAATCCGTGGCTGTATCCACGGCGCTGGTGGCGTCGTCCAGAATCATGATCTTGGGCCGTTTCAGCAGGGCGCGGGCAATGCACAGGCGCTGCTTCTGGCCGCCGGACACGTTCACGCCGCCCTGGCCCAGGTCGGTGTCGTAGCCGTCGGGGAAGGAGCGCACGAACTCATCCGCCGCCGCCGCCTGGCAGGCCGCGGTGATTTCGTCGTCGGTGGCGTGTTCGTTGCCCCAACGCAGGTTTTCCTTGATGGAGCCGGAGAACAGCACGTTCTTTTGCAGTACCATAGCCACCTGGTCGCGCAGGGCGTGCATGTCGTAGTCCCGCACGTCACGCCCGCCGACCTTCAGGGTGCCGGTCGTTACATCATATAAGCGGGGAATCAGCGACACCAGGCTGGTCTTGGCCGAGCCCGTGGCCCCGATGAGGCCGATGGTCTCCCCGGCCTTGATATGCAGGTTGATATCCTGCAAAACCAGATTGTCCTTGTCCCCCGCGTAGGAGAAGCCCACGTGGTCGAACTCGATCTCCCCGTCCTTCACTTCGGTGACAGCCTGTTCAGGGTTGGCAATGTCGGGCTCCTCGTTCAGCACTTCCATGATACGGGAGATGGAGGCGCGGCTGAGCACGATGCCCAGGAACAGGAAGGACAGCATCATCAGCGCCATCAAAATCTGAGTAACATAGGTGATGAAGGTGAGCAGCGCGCCTACGCCCATCTCGCCCCGGATGATCTGCTGGCCGCCGAACCACAGCATCGCCACGATGCAGCCGTTCATGATGACCTGCATCATGGGGCCGTTCCACAGCACGACCTTTTCAGCGTTCCGCTGGGCCTGGGTCACGTCGTCCGCCGCCTTGCCGAACTTTTCCTTTTCAAACGCCGAGCGCACGAAAGCCTTCACCACGCGGATGGCAATCAGGTTTTCCTGCACTTCCCGGTTCATGATGTCGTATTTCTTCATCATGATCTGGAAGCGCGGGTGAGCGTTTTTCATGATAAAGATGATGCCCGCCGCCAGCAGCGGCACCGCCACGAACAGGATGGTGGTCAGGGATGGGTTCATCTGCGCCGCGTAAATCAGCGACATGATGAACATGATGGGGGAACGGAAGCCCATGCGTACCAGCATCATCAGCGTGTTCTGGGTCTGGTTCACGTCGGTGGTGATGCGGGTCACCAGGGAGGCGGTGGAGAATTTGTCGATGTTCTTAAAGGAGAAGGTCTGAATCTTTTCAAACAGCGCCTGGCGCAGGTTGCGGCCAAAGCCCATGCCGCCCTTCGCGCCCAGGTAGCTGCCCGCCATGCCGAAGCCCATCGACACCAGCGCCATCACGATCATGAGGCCGCCGCAGATGAGCACCTGGGAGAGCTCCCCGGTTCGTTCGCTGTTAGGGATGGCCTCGTCGATCAAGCGCTGAATCAGCTTGGGAATATAGGTTTCCATGGCCACTTCCCCGATCATCACCATGGGGCACAGCATCAGGGGCCATTTGTATTTGCCCGCGTATTTCAGCAGGCGGAGAATGCTGTCTTTTTTCTTAAAGCTCAAGTGGTTTTTCCCTCCTCTTCCTGATGGGCTTTCTGGGCCAGCTTCCAGATGGTCAGATGGCGGCAGCTTTCGTCGGCCAGGTTGTCGAACATTTTTTCACAGGCCCGGCGAAAGGCTTCCACCTCTTCCTCCGACATGCCCTGGAACATTCTTTCGTCCAGCCGGGCAAACTGCCGCTTGTTTTCCTCCATCTGGGCCATGCCCTGATCCGTAATAAACAGCTGGTTGCGCCGGGTATCCCGTTCATCCGGGCGGCGCAGCACCAGCCCCGCTTTTTCCAGCCGCTTTAAACTGGCCGCTGCGCTGGCGGGGGTCACGTCCAGCTCGTCAGCCGCTTCCTTCTGGGTGCAGCCGGGATGATCCCAGATGAATTGCAGCAGCCGCGGCTGGCCGGGATGCAGACCGGTTTCGCCCATGACCCCGCGCGCCTGTATCCGCCGCAGGAGTTCCAGCCGGTGCATGGCTCCCACGGCTTCCCAGTAATTCATGCCTTCCGCTCCTTTCTGAAATAAAATTAAGCGTTTAATCATCAACCGTTTAACAGTATATCAGATAATAATTTTTTGTCAATGGGGAATTTGCCGGTTTTTTGCTTGCATTTTGTGATGCCTTTCAGTATAATGTAATAGCGAGGGTTTTCCGCTGTCCGGTCTACGCCACTTTGTGCCGCCCGGAATTGTTGAACGGAATTCCCTCCGTTTTTTTGGTTGAGAAAAAACTATTGACAAGAAAAACGGTTCATGATATAGTTACTCAGGAAACCCGATAAAAACAGTCGGGATTCAGAAGGGAGGTCTTTCATGAAGCTGTCTACCCGGGGGAAATACGGCCTGTACGCCATGATTTTCCTGGCCCAGCACGAGGGAGAAGGGCCTCAAAGCCTGAAAGCGTTCTCCGCCCTGGGCACGCCGGAAGCGTATCTGGAGCAATTGCTGGGCACGCTTCGACGGGCCGACCTGGTGAAAACCGTGCGCGGCGCGCAGGGCGGCTACCAGCTGAGCCGGGAACCATCCCAGATCACTGCCCGGGACATCATCGAAGCCATGGAAGGGCCGCTGAACTTTTCCGACTGCGTCAGTGAACCCGGCCATCCCTGCGAGCGCAGCGGCAACTGCCCCGCCAAGGGTGTCTGGGCCTACCTCACCGGCCAGGTCAACGGGCTGCTGGAGGGGATCACTTTGCAGGATATGGTGGAAAATAACCTGAATTGATAAAATAGAGTACAGAGTTCAGAGTGCAGAGTACAGATCATACAGTGTGTGCGCTTTGACACCCATCCATTTGTCGGGTATATCAATCTGAACTCTGTACTCTGCACTCTGTACTCTCATATACGCTGCATATTGGAACTTGAACATATATAAAAGGAGAGACCAAAAGTGAATCGCATCTACCTCGACAACGCCGCCACCACCGCCATCTGTCCCGAAGCGCTGGCCGCCATGCTGCCCTGCTTCGGGGAGCATTTCGGCAACGCCTCCTCCATCCACTCCACGGGCCGGGACGCCCGGAAACTGCTGGAGGAAGCCCGCCGCACCGTGGCGGACGCTTTAGGCGCGAAGCCCGCCGAAATCTATTTCACCTCCGGCGGCTCGGAAAGCGACAACTGGGCCATCAAGGGCACGGCCTTCGCCAACCGCAAGAAGGGCAACCACATCATCACCAGCCAGATCGAGCATCACGCCGTGCTGCACACCTGCCAATGGCTGGAAAAGCAGGGCTTTGAAGTGACCTACCTGCCCGTGGACGAATTCGGCATGGTGAACCCCGCCGACGTGGAAGCGGCCATCACCGACCAGACCATCCTGATTTCTATCATGGCGGCCAACAACGAGATCGGCACCATCGAGCCCATCCCCGAGATCGGCAAAATTGCGAAGGCCCACAAGATTCCCTTCCACTGCGACGCGGTGCAGGCCGTGGGCGCGATTCCCGTGAACGTGGACGCCTGGAACGTGGACATGTTGAGCCTCTCCGGCCATAAGTTCCACGGCCCCAAGGGCGTGGGCGCGCTGTATATCCGCACCGGCACCAAGGTGGACCAGTTCATGCACGGCGGGGCCCAGGAGCGGGGACGCCGCGCCACCACCGAAAACGTGCCCGGCATCGTGGGCACCGCGGCGGCGCTGCAAAAGGCGATTGACCACCTGGAAGAAAACGGCATCCGGGAAACATACCTGCGGGACAAGCTGATCAAGGGCATCCTGGACACCATCCCCTACACCCGGCTGAACGGCCATCCCCTGCACCGCCTGCCCAACAACGTGAACGTGTCCATCCAGTACATCGAGGGCGAAGCCATGCTGCTGCGGCTCGACCTGGCGGGCATCGCGGGCTCCTCCGGTTCTGCCTGCACCAGTGGCAGCCTCGACCCCTCCCATGTACTGCTGGCCATCGGCCTGCCCCATGAGGTGGCCCACGGCAGCCTGCGCCTCAGCCTCACCGACACCACCACCGAGGAAGAGGTGGACGAGGTGCTCCGCGTCCTGCCTGAGATCGTCAGCACCCTGCGCTCCATGAGCCCGATGTTTGATGATTTTATCAATAAAAAGAAATAATAATTATAAAGAAATAACGCTCGAAAGAGGCAAGAGATTTACCCATTCCCCTTTGTGGCTTTCTCGGAAGGGGGTGTGGGGGAAACCACTCTTTGGCCTCCAAAGAGTGGTTTCCCCCACAAAGAATTTACATCTATATAGAAGGAGAATCCGCCATGTACAGCGAAAAAGTAATGGATCATTTTGAACATCCCCGGAACGTGGGTGAAATCCCGGACGCCAACGGCGTGGGCACGGTGGGCAATGCCAAGTGCGGCGACATCATGCGCATGTACCTGAAGGTGGAAAACGGCGTGATCGAGGACGTGAAGTTCAAGACCTTCGGCTGCGGCGCGGCCATCGCCACGTCCTCCATGGCCACCGAAATGGTCAAGGGCAAGACGCTCAAGGAAGCTCTGGCCCTCACCAACAAGGCCGTGGCGGAAGCTCTGGACGGGCTGCCCCCGGTGAAGATGCACTGCTCCCTGCTGGCGGAGGAGGCCATCCACGCCGCGGTGGAGGACTACCTCAAGAATCATCCGGAGGAAGCCATCGACTGACAGGAGACACAATGCAGGAAATACATGGCAACACAACGGGCATCCGCGACACGCAGTTGGCGGAGCTGAAAGCGATTTACGACTGCCCCTTTGAATGGAATGAATACGCGCCGCGCGACCTCCTGAGCGAGCTTGCGCGGCATTCGTGCGCTTTGAACCGGGAAATCGCGGTGTACGTGAGCCGGGACGGGGACGTGCTGGACGTGATCGTGGGCGTGACGGACAGCGTGCCGCTGATGGATCTGCGCCTGCGCCGGAACAGCAAGCGGCTGTCCTGCGTCCGCTGCATCCACACCCATCCCGGCGGCAGCGCGAAGCTCTCCGACGTGGACATCGCGGCCCTGCGCTCCATGATGCTGGACAGCATGTGCGCCGTGGGCGTGGCGGAGGACGGGCATATCACCGGCGTCAGCGCCGCGTTCCTCACCGAAAAGGTCAACGGCGTGCCGGGAGTGGAGGAAACCGAAATTTACCCCCTGCGCAGGCTGCCCCAGGAAGCATGGATGCGGGAGATCGAACTGTCCGACAAGCGCGTGCTCCAGGGCGAAGACCCGGACAACACCGAGCCGCCGGAGAAAGCAATCCTCGTGGGCATCGACAGCGAAAAGAGCCTGGACGAGCTGGCGGCCCTGGCGGAGAGCGCCGGGGCGCAGGTAGTGGCCCGGTTCTTCCAGAAGCGGCCCAAGCCCGACACCGCCACGTTCGTGGGCAGCGGCAAGGCGCAGGAACTTCAATTGGAGGCCCAGGCGTATGAAGCCGACGTGGTGATCTTTGACGACGAGCTGACCGGGGCGCAGACCCGGAACTTAGAGGACATTATCGGGGTTAAGGTCGTGGACCGCACCACCCTGATTTTAGACATTTTCGCCCAGCGCGCCCAGAGCGGCGAGGGCAAATTGCAGGTGCAGTTAGCACAATTAAAATACCGCTCCGGCAGGCTGATCGGCCAGGGCCTGATTCTGAGCCGCCTCGGCGGCGGCATCGGCACCCGCGGCCCCGGCGAAAGCAAGCTGGAAATCGACCGCCGCCGTATCCGGGAGCAGATCAACCGGTTAAAGCAGGAACTGGACGCCCTGCAAAAGCAGCGCCAGCTTCGCCGCAAGAGCCGGGAGAAGAACGCCATCCCCATTGTGTCCCTGGTGGGCTACACCAACACCGGAAAATCCACGATCCTGAACACCATCACCGGCGCGGGGGTGTACGCGGAAAACAAGCTGTTCGCCACCCTGGATGCGGTATCCCGCCGGGTCGCGCTGCCCGACGGCGGCGAGTTTCTCTTGGTGGACACGGTGGGCTTTATCAGCAAGCTGCCCCATGACCTGGTTGAAGCGTTTAAATCCACCCTGGAGGAAGCGGCGCTGTCTGATTTGCTGGTGATCGTGTCCGACGGCGCAAACCCCGATACGCCCCAGCAGCATCAGGTCGTCGAGGAAGTACTGAAACAAATCGGCGCGGACACCCAGCCCCGCATCGATGTGCTGAACAAGTGCGACCTGGTGCCGTCCGATCAGGAAATCCTGCCCATCATGCCCGGCGCGCTGCATATTTCCGCCCAGACCGGCGCGGGGATGGATCGGCTGCTGGCCGCCATCGCCAAGGAGCTTCGCAAGGCCGAGCAGGAAATGACCCTGCTGGTGCCCTTCGCCCAGCACGGCGTCATCAACGAACTGCGGCAGAAGGGCCGCATCCTCTCCGAGGAATACGAGGACACCGGCACCCGCGTCACCGTCATGCTGCCCCAGGACGCCGCGGGGCAGGTCATGGCGAAGTACGGCAATTTGGTGATTCATTCCTGAAACGGTCTATTGCAAAAGAGTGGAGTGTGGAGAGTGGAGTGTGGAGTTAAAGCGTGTTTTCCTTTGTGCGTATGAATCAAACGAAAACTGATTGTTTACTTGATACCACTCCACACTCCACTCTTCACACTCCACACTAAAAAGGAGTTTCCATGCCCGCAAGACTGCTCTCTTTGCTCCTGACCATGCTCACCCTGGGCCAGGGCGCGGTGACCGCTTATGTGGATGACTTGTCCCTGGGCGGGTATCTGTTCCTGGTGAACCGGGAGTATGCCATTTCGTCGGATTACGTGCCGGACGATTTGACGGAACCCAAGGTGCTGGGCGGGGGAGAGGCGACCCGGATGCGGCGGGACGCGGCGCTGGCGTTGGAAGAGATGCTTGAGGCCGCGAAAAAGGACGGCGTGTATCTTTCCGCTGTGTCCGGCTTTCGCAGCTACGGCCAGCAGGCGGCGATTCACGAGCGCAAGATTCAATTAAAGGGTAAAAAGCAAGCCCTGCGGGTGTCCGCCCCGCCGGGATGCAGCGAGCATCAATTGGGCCTGGCCATGGACTTAGGCACGAAAAAGAGCATCAAGCTCAACGAATCCTTCGGCAGGACGCCGGAAGGCCAGTGGGTGGCGGAGAACTGCTGGCGGTTCGGGTTCATCGTGCGCTATAAGGCGGAATGGGAGGACGTGACGGGCTACGCCTATGAGCCCTGGCACATCCGCTTTGTGGGCAAAGAGCACGCGAAGGTGATTTACGACCTGGACATTCCCTTTGAAACGTATATTGCCCAGCTTCGGGACGCGGTCTGGACGGTTGGGCCGGAGGGGGAAGAAACACAATGAGAAGGTTTTTGATCGTCTGCCTGGCGGCGCTGCTGCTTTTTTCCTGCGGAGCGACGGCGGAAAACCTGCCCGCCTGGGAGTATCCCATCGAGCCGGAGATTATCGATAATTTTGAGCAGTACATCACGCTCGCCAACCGCACCCACCTGCTGGACAGCGGCTATGTTCCCGACGATTTGGTGAAAGTATCCGTGCGGCGGGCCAGCGGCGTCGGCGCGATGGAACTGCGGAAAGCGGCCAACGACGCGCTGGCCGCCATGTTCGACGCCGCCGCTGAAGCGGGATACACCCTGTATCTAAAGAGCGCCTACCGCAGCTATCAGACCCAGAAAACCATGTACAACAACCGCCTGCAAAAAATGGGGCGGGACGACGGCCTGGTGTCCTATCCCGGCGCCAGCGACCACCAGACCGGCCTGGGCGTGGACGTGCTGAACTACGCCTGGACGCAGAAGGACGGCATGAATAAGGAGTTCGCCAAGACCGCCGAAGCCCAGTGGATGCTGGAGCACTGCCAGGAGTTCGGCTTTATCCTTCGCTACATGGACGACAAGGAAGAAATTACCAAAATCAAATTTGAGCCCTGGCACTTCCGCTATGTGGGCAAGGAAGCGGCGGCGTACATAATGGAAAACCACCTGTCCCTGGAAGAATTCACCGAGGAATGGCAGAACTACGTGGCCGAATACGAGAGAGGCGGAGGCAGCTTCCGGGAGCTCATCCTCTGGCGCGCCCGGGTCCGCGCCCCCAGGGTTGTGGGTGTGGACGAGGACGGGGAGGAAGAGTATTCCATTTTTTATTAACAGGACAGTGAATCAACAGGAGGGTGAAACTGAGGTAGGAGGTAGGAAGTAGGAGGTTTATATTGTTGGATCAAAAAACGTAAGATGCTCTTGCGAGTTAATTGAAAACATGATTCAACCTCCTACTTCCTACCTCATATCTCCTACCTTACATCAAATGCTTTCATTGCGCGATAAACTCAAGGCCGCGGGAAATGCGAAGCCCGCCGCGCCGGAAAAGCCGCAGCCCAAGGACTGCCTGGTGAAGGAGATGCGGGCGCCGCTGTCCTGCTTCACGCTGCCAAAGGAGATTTCCGGGGCCAGCCTGGAAATGATGCAGGGCCAGTCTTACCCCGACTGCAAGCGGGAGGACTTCTGCTTTCTGGACACGGAAACCACGGGCCTGTCCCACGGGGCGGGCACGGTGGCGTTCCTGGTGGGCGTGGGATATTTTGAGGAAGACGCTTTCGTGGTGCGGCAGTATCTGATGCGGGACTACGACGAGGAAGCGTTCGTGCTGTCCCGCGTGGCGGAGGATATGCAAAGAAGCAAGCTCCTGTGTACCTTCAACGGCCTGACCTTCGACCTGCCGCTGCTGGAAGTGCGCTACACCATGCAGCGGATGCGGGAACAGTATGTACATCGTCCCCACGTGGATCTGCTGCCCGCGTCCCGCCGGGTATGGAAGCTGCGGCTCAAGCACTGCAACCTGACGGCGCTGGAGGAAGCGGTGCTGGGCATCGCGCGGGAGGACGACCTGCCCGGCGCGCTGGTGCCGGAGAGGTATTTCAATTTCCTGAAAACGAAGGACTTTTCCCTGCTGGAGGATATTTTGGACCACAACCGGCAGGACATCATTTCCCTGGCCCACATCCTGGACCGGCTGCTGCGGCTGCACGACGCGCCGCTGCTGGCCGAAGCGCCGGAGGATTTGTTCAGCCTGGGCCGGGTGCTGGAAAAGCGGGGAAGAGCCGAGGGCGCGCGGATGTGCTACCGCGCCGCCGACAAGGGCAGCATGTCCATCCTGGCCCGGGGCCGCATGGCGGAAACCTACCGGCGGGAAGGCAATTATCAGGAAGCCGCCCAAGTGTACAAACGCATGGCCGCCGACCGCCAGGGCGGGCCGGGGCCGCTGATCGCTTTAGCCAAAATCTGCGAGCACAAAACCAGGGACATTCCCGCCGCCATCGAATACACCCGGAAGGCCATCATCCTGGCCGCGGATCAGCCGGAAGCGGACATGGGGGCGCTGCAAAAACGGTATGAACGCCTGATGAAAAAAGCAAGGAGGCAAGAGTAAAGATGGGCATTATGGACGGCTTCAAGGCGCGCAAGGCGCTGATGACCCAGCAGAAGGGCAACGCCGCGGAAGCGAAAAAAATGTACGATGAGCTGTACGCCGGGAACTACATTTCCGCCGCGTACATGCTGCCCTACAGCGTGCTGCTGCTGCGGGAGGGCGGGGAAGCAAACTACCTGAAAGTGAAGGAGATCCTGAAAAAAGCGGAAAAGGCCCCTGATTTGGATGCGGGCCGCAAGCAGCAATTGTTCATGAACTACGCCGTGGCCCAGTATAAGCTGGGGGAAATCGAAAAGGCCATCCAGCTTTTGGAAGCCTCCCACCGCAAGGCCCCCTGCGGCCTGACCTACCAAAGCCTGGGCTGGCTGTACATCGAGGCGGGCGACGCGGAAAAGGCCCTGGCCTACAACCAGGAAGCGCTGGACTATGACGACGAAGACCCCATCGTGCTGGACAATCTGGGCCAGACCTATTACCGCCTGCTGAACGACAAGGAGAAGGCTAAGGAGTATTTCGACAAAGCCATCGCCATTAAGGATACCCAGATCGACACGCTCTATTTCCTGGCCCAGTACGACAAGGAAACGGGCGACAAACAGGCCGCCGTGGAAAAGCTGGAAACGGCGCTGGAGGGCCGCTTCTCGCCGCTGAACTACGCCACAAAGGAAATGATTCAGAAGGAAATCGGCGAGCTGAAGAAATAAAATAAAAACTGGGAGAATCGTTCTTTCATCAGGAATGAACGGTTCCCCCAGTTTTCTTTCATTTCAGCTCAGAGCGTAATTCCCAATTCTTTCAATACTTCATCCATGGAAAATGTTTCAGGATCATTCTCCGCTGCTTCAAGCTCCGCTGCTTCATTTGGGGTCAGTTTGGTGAAATCAGGGTCCCAATTCCGCACCATAGTTTTCAAAATTTCGTAAGCCAGTTTCTGCTGTTCTTCGGGCAGCATGTCAAATGTTTCCGCAATCTTCTGCGCCGTTTCGCTCATAGCCTATCCCTCCTACTTATATATATCCCCGCGCGGGCCGATTTCTTCGATGAGGATGATGATAATATTTCCATCTTTCCCATAGCTGAATATGACCCGATAAGCACCTACACGAAGCCTGTATTTTCCCGTTTGTCCGGCTAATTTTTTCAGATCGCCCAAAGGTGGAAACTGGGAAAGGCCCTGGATCGCCTGCAAAATGGTTCGCTGAGTTTCGGTGTTCAACTTCGCTAAATACTTTTTTGCAGCCTTTTTAAACTCTGTTCGGAATACAGGCATCAGATTTCACCTCAATTGTATTATATGTTTCTTGGCAATGTTCGTCAAGCTAAAAAAATAGGAACATGGAACAATGAAACCTTTTTATTTGAATGGAACAATTTGCACCTTTTGTCAGTCTATATCTACAGAGACGCAAAAGGAGGGAAGCGGATGAAACAGATCATGCTGTCACTCCTCGCTCTGCTGCTGGCGTTCTTCCCGCACACAGCAGCGCTGAGGGAGGAAGCGGAGGCGGATGGAGAATGGCGGAGCACATGGGATCCGTGCATGAGCAAATGGGAGGAATACGGATACTTCGATCATTGTTCCGTGGACGGGGACACGCTGACGATTTTCGAGGGCGTGACCGCGCTGGGTTGGTACTATGGAGAATGGATTGGAGACGACTGGGATTCTTATGAAGAACAGGAAGAGATACCCGGAAACGAGGAACTGTTTGAGAATGCCATGTGCTTTTCCCGGTACGACTGCGATCCTGATTTCCATCGTGTGGTGTTGCCTTCCACGCTTCGCTATCTTGGAACAGATGCATTCACAGGCTACACATTTGAAGAATTCACGCTGCCTGAGCAGCTGGAGTTACTGCAAACGGGGGCGTTCTCCTACTGCAAAATCAGTACCTTGCACATCGAAACTGAATTGCCGTACAGGCTGATTTGGAATTGTCTGTATGACTGCACGGTCTGTGCCTACGACGTACCGGAGAACCATCCGGTCTACAAGACCATCGACGGGGTGCTGTTTACCAAGGACGGAAAAATCCTGCTCTCCTACCCCAACGGCCGTCAGGACACCCACTACGACGTGCCCGCCGGGGTGGAGCGCATTGAATCACGAGCGTTCAGCAATGAAAATCTGAAAACCATTTCCCTGCCGATTGGATTAAAATCCATCGGGGACTATGGCTTTGGCGGCTGTACCCGCTTGCAGTCCATTGCCCTGCCGCTGACGGTGCAGGAAATCGGAAGAAGGATTTTTAACGAATGTGTCTCCCTGGAGCTGGTCA
Organism: uncultured Eubacteriales bacterium; assembly: GCA_902795275.1. Classification (GTDB taxonomy): domain Bacteria; phylum Bacillota; class Clostridia; order Christensenellales; family Aristaeellaceae; genus RUG563. The sequence goes on from CADBKQ010000004.1 coordinate 157,508, forward strand.
GCCTGCCGGAAGGCCTGGAGCCGGAAAAAGGCAGAGGGGCGGAATACTATCCCGATGACGCCATTTTCCGGGGCGACAACGGTAACACGCTGGCCCAAACCGACATGCGGAATGGGGACGAAAACCCTTCCCCCTTCTTTGCCGCTGCCGCGACGCTGGTTGGCCAGGGGGAAAGCATTCCGCTGTTTGAAACGTCCACCTCGGAAGAACCCATCGACAGGCTGCCGGATGGCATGATTGTGTATGTGCAGTCCTCCGACAATCACAGGCTGAAAATCGCGCCGCCGCTGCATTGGAAAACGGACAGCTATGGATGGGTGGAGATGGGCAATGCGCGCTGCCTGCCCACAGAAGCGCTGTTTATATACTTTGATGTTCTTCCTGCGGGCGAGAGTCCGATATGGACGCAGCGCCTTCCCGATCCGCAGAGGGAAGCGCCCGTGGAAACGAGAGACTTTTCCAAGGGTTCCCAGGTGTCTTCCGGCATGCTGTTCGGCCCCTTTGTGGTATTTAAGGAGAGCGAGCCCTTTGCCTGCCGGATCCAGGACTGCTTTCTGACCGTGATGGGTTTTTATGGCGACGAAACCAAGTACGGCATCCTGTACAGCGACGACCCCTTTGAACTGATTCCCCTGAAAGACGGCCCGGACGGGGAAACCATCAGGGAATTCCTGGGCGGAACCCAGGTGGAAGTATTATCCATGGACGAATCCGGCTGCACGGTCACAACCGGCCCGGACACGGGCTGGGTGCCTGCCGGACATGTGAAATGCTTACCGTATGATTTTGAATTTGATTGAAAGGGGATATAGAAAATGAAAAAGACGCTTTGTATCCTGTTGGCCTGGATGCTGCTGGCCGTTCCCGCGCTGGCCGAGAATCCCGACACCGGCTCCTGGAGCCAGATCAACCAGTCCGTGAGCAAGGGCGAGGGCTGGGAAAAGGTTGAAACGAACGGCAGCTTCCGTCTGGGGGACAAAAAGCCCCTGGAGGGATACGACAATCTGTTCATCGGCGACTGGGGCACTTACCCCAGCATGGACGGCAGCACGGTCTGCGTGCCCATGGCGATGGAACTGGCCCGGCAATGGCTTGGCCTGGAGGAAGGGGACATGAACGGCTTCGTGTCTTTCTCCACCACGCCCTACGCCTATGACCGGCTGACCCAGGGCAAGGCCAATCCCCTTGTGACCATCAAGAGCCAGGGCGTGATGATGGACGACACCCACCCCATCGACCTGGTGCTGGCCACCTTTCCCAACGCCGACGAGCGCCAGGCCGCCGCGGACGCGGGGATCGAATTGGTCTACGTGCCTTTCTGCTACGACGCCTTCGTGTTCATGGTGAATGAAAGGAACCCGGTGGACGACCTGACCGTGCGGCAGATTCAGGAAATCTACACGGGGCAGATCGCCTCCTGGTCGGAGGTGGGCGGGGACTGGCTGAGGATGGAAGCCTACCAGCGGCCCCATGGCAGCGGCAGCCAGACCGCCATGGAGGAGATGGTGATGAAGGGCCTGAAAATGGCGAATGTGAACGAGAACTACATTTCCGACGGCATGGCCGACGCGGTGGCCCAGATCGGCAACTATGACAACGGGCCGGGCGCCATCGGGTACAGCTATCTCTATTACGTGAACACCCTGGTGGAGAGCGGCGGCATCAAGGTGCTGTCCATCGACGGCGTCGCGCCGACGGATGAGAATTTGCAGTCCGGGGCTTATCCCTTCACCGTGAACTATTTCGCCGTCTACCGCAAGGGCGACGCGAACACCGAAGCCTTCGTCAACTGGCTCGTCGGCGAGGAAGGCCAGAAGGCCGTGCGGCAGGCGGGCTATGTGCCGCTGAAATAAAGGCGAAGCCATCCCATGCACCTTTCTTCCCCTTTCCGCATAGGATAGAGCAAAACAGGAAGAAAGGCGGCGATGGAAGGATGGAACGCGATGTGAGGATGCCCGCGCTGAAAACGGAGGAAGCGGCGCTGCTGCCCGCCCTTGACAGGCAGAGCATGACCGGCGGTTCGGCGCTGAAATACGCCCTGCAAAAAGCGAAAGCCGCAGCGGCAGTGACAGGGAAGGCTGTCCCCACCGCGCCATGGGACCAGGCGCAGACAAGCGGCGCGGAACCCGGCTGCGCCGCCTGCGCAAGGCAGTCCGCCGCCCGTCCGCCATGCCGCGCCGCGCTGCGCCACGCGCTGAACAAACGGCGATAAGGGCAGTTCGCTCGGCATCTCTCTTCGTTTTCAAATGATTTTTGTCTGGACGATTCTTCCATCTTGTGCTATGATGAGGGACGAAAAAAATCAGGCAAAACGCCTGACGGATATGATGGAGGATAAAGCCATGAAGAAAATGATATGCAGCCTGCTGATGATTGCCCTCTGCCTCTCGTTCTGCGGCTGCGGCGTTTCCGCGAGCGCCAGCTATCCCCACGCGGAAATGTACACGATCGGCAGCTTCACCTATGACGCCGCCACGGTGCATGCCGTGGAAATCAACTGGACAAGCGGGCGGGTGGAGCTGTCGGAAAGTGATAGCGATAAGCTGGCGGTCACCGAAACCACCCAAGGGCTGACAGAGGATCAGCAAATGCGCTGGTGGCTGGACGGAACCACCCTGCGCATCCAATACTGGAAATCCGGCTACACCGGCACGCTGGTCAACAAGGAAAAGCGCGTCACGGTGGAGATTCCCAAGGACATTTCCCTGAACGTGCATGTGACCAGCGGCGAGATCCGGGCGGAAAATCACCAACTGAAGGATATGGTGCTGCAGGCCACCTCCGGCGAGATCCAGACAGGCGCTGTGAACGCGGACAGCATCACCGTTCAGGCCACCAGCGGCGAACTCAAGGCGGGCCCGCTTCGGGCGCAGGGCAAGCTGTCCATGCAGTGCACCTCCGGAAGCATCCGCATTGACAACGCCATGGCGGACACCGTTACCCTGGAAAGCACCAGCGGCAACGTCACCGCCGGGCCGGTCGACGCCAAATCGCTTACGGTCGGCGTCACCTCCGGCAAAATCAAGCTGGAAGCGGTGAAAGCGGAAACCGCCATAATCAATTCCACTTCCGGCGATGTATCGCTCGGCGTTTACCAGTGCGGAAAGGTGGACATCAGCTGTAACAGCGGCGACGTCACCCTGTCTACGGTTCATGGTTCCGGCGCGACGGTAAACTTCAAAACGAACAGCGGCAGCCTGAACGGAAAGGACGCGAAAAAGAACGCGCAGCAGATCATCGGCGACGGCGCTTCCATTGTGAACGTGAACACCACCAGCGGAGACCTGAAAATCACGGACAAATAACCGCGAAGAACGGGGGCCCCCCTTCGACTTCGCTCAGGGCAGGCTCTTCGGCTTCGCTCAGGGCAGGCTCTTCGGCTTCGCTCAGGTTGACAATGGCGCATACAGCAGAAATAGAAAACAGAAAAACACAAAAAAGCCTGTTGCACTAAGCTGGGGAAAAACGGAGAAGTTCGCGTGAACAACTCCGTTTTTTGCTGTATAACATTTGGAAGCGTTATTGGAAAATCCGGGGACGATGCGGAACAGATGGAAATCCTGGGAGAGCGGAACAGCTTCGACACTTCCGAAGGCTGCGGCGCAAAGGAATGCAGGAGGTATTTCCTGAAATCCTGCTGTACGCGATTGCTTTCGATATAAAAAACTGCATACCAAAGAACGATTCGGCAGACTGTAAACCATGCTGTTCTATCCTGATTCGGCATTGGCTTTTGAAAACTGAATCATTCTGACCTTTTCCATTTCCTAAATGCCATGCTGAAAATCATGACAGTCTTATTTGTGTTTCCAAAAATCCGGAAAGTCGCTCATTCTTGGCTGCTATGCTGCTTGCTGGTTATGAAAGAGGGGCTGCTGCACTTTTTCAGTGCAACAGCCCCATTTGGGATCGTTCCCTAATTCCTGCTCCCTCCCACCATCACCACGCTCAGCTTGAACACTCCATCCTCGGTGCGCAGGCTCATCATGCCGCCATGCTTTTCCGCGATGCGCTGGATGGAGCGCAGGCCGAAACCGTGGCCGGAGCCGGTCTTGGTGGTATGGGGCAGCGCGTCGTCAGAGAGCGTCATGTCCCCCGCAAAGGTGTTTTCCACTTGCAGCACCACCATGCCGCCCCGGATGTTGCTTTTGAGGGTGATCATGCGGCGGGCCGGGTTCTCGATCTTGGTGACAGCCTCCAGGGCGTTGTCGAGCGCGTTGCCAAAGAGGGAATAAATCTCCCGCTCCGTCAGGAAATCAAACAGCGAGCCGTCGATCATGTAGGAAAACTTTACATGATTGGAATAACAAAGGATGTTTTTTTCCGTCAGCACGATGTCCACCGTGGGATTTCCGCACTCGATCACGGTGGAATATTCGTTGATGGAATCCTCCAGCTCGTTCAGGTACTCGTCAAACTTGGCCTTGCCCGCCTCGCTGCGGATGGCGTGGATCTGGTGTTTCAGGTCGTGGCACTTGGTTTGCAGGGACACGATGCCCTCATGGCTCATTTCGTAATACCGCATTTTGTTGCTGATAAAATCATGCATGGTGCGGTTTTCGTGGCGGAAGCTGTCCAGCTGGGCGATGATGAGCAGGGTGGCGTAGTTCAGCACTGTGTACAGCAGCACGCACAGGTAATACAGGAACATGGCGCTCTGCTCCGCCACGATGACATGCCCGCAATATTCCAGCACCATCTGCAGTGGCACGAACACCGCCGTCAGCACCACCATTATTTTTTCGGGGGCGTGGTAGGGCGGCTCCTTCACCAGCTTTTTATACAGAAAAACCAGCCCCAGGGACACGCTGAAATAAACCAGATAGGACACCAGCGACCCGGCGATACTGTACCGGCCCCAGATCGCGTTGATGCCGTTGAGCGCCAGCAGGTTGGAACTGGTTTTAAAGGCGTTCCAGGCGGTCTTGAAGATGGTCAGGGCCAGCAGGCCGTTATACAGCAGTTCGGCCTTGTTGACCTTGTAGCAGAAAAAGCTGCCCGCCAGGAACAAAAGGTGCAGCGTCATGATCTGGACGCTGAAGCACAGGGCCTGGAGGCGCACGTCGGCCAGCCACACATCCGACAGCGTGCGCATCACCCAGCTGACCGCGCACATGGTCAGCAGCGCAGCGCCCGCCCGCAGGGGAAACAGCCTGCGCCGCGCGGCCGTGTTCAGCAGCAGAAGCAGGACAAAAAACACGATGGCCGCCGAAATCCGGTGATCGACGGCCCCGATCCATGCGACATTGGTGATCATTGGTTCATCCTCCGCCTCCTTGAGAAATGTACCGAAGCATCGGTATCAGAGGGGGATTGTCAAGGGGAACACCCCTTGACTGAAATCCGCAGCGCCGACATGCGCGGCGCGAGGACGAAAAAATCCTGTAAGGAGCGCAGACGACTGAAAGGAGTTTTTCTTCCTTGCGGTTTTTCCGCCCGGAAATCCCGAAGGGATTTTAGAAAAAACCGAAGGGGAATTCCGAAAGGGGGAAGGATTCCCTCTTTCGCGTTCCTGAGCAGCCAAAGGCTGAACAGGAACGTTATAGGCTATCACCTAAGAAGCTTGAAAACCGCTTCATCAGTTCCTTGCGGTGGGATTTGGATACGGAAATGCGCGTGTCGCCGATGAGCAGGGAATCCGTGGTCACGTTGGATACGTGGCGCAGGTTCACAATGAAGCTGCGGTTGCACATCACAAACCGGTCGGGGCTGAGCTTTTCGCTCACGTCGCTGAGCCTGCCGCGGACGGTGTAATCGCTCTTGGTGGTATGGTAGACCAGGTTATGGTCAAAGACCTCCACGAACGTAATGTCGTTGGCGGACAGGCTGATGGTGCCTTCCGAGGTTTTCAGGGAAAACTGTGCCTTGGCCCCGCCGCCCTCCAGCCGCTTCATGGCCTTGTCCAGCACGTAATTGATGGAGGCCATCGTGACCGGTTTTAAGATAAAGTCCAGCGCGTCCACCTCGTAGCCCTTGATGGCAAACTGGGCCATGTTGGTGACGAAGATCAGGATGTTTTCTTTATTGATTTTCCGGATGAACCGGGCGGTTTCCAGCCCGTCCAGCTTGCCCATCTGGATGTCCAGGAACACGATGTCGTGGTTCTCCGTGCTGCGCACCAGATCCAGCCCGTCATGAAACACGTGGATCATGGCCGCGTGATCGTTCGCTTTGCAGTAGGTTTCCACGCATTCTTTCAGCAGCGCGGCGTCCTTCGGGTCGTCATCCACAACGGCAATCAGCAGCACTTGAATCCCTCCCGTCCAGGCGTCATTTTTTCTGTATCCGTTCAACCGCTTGAAGGCGCTTTTCTGCCGCGGCTGAACAATTTGCAATTCCTCAATGATTCGGGAATATCCTTCCCGTTACTCCGTCATGCCCCGGAAGCCCTTGCCCACGATCTCGCTGGAAGAGGTGATGGTGATAAAGGAGTGGGGGTCGGTGGCGCGGACGAACAATTGCAGGCGGATGGCCTGGTGGCGGTTGATGACGGTCATGATGATCTTGCGCTTCTCGTGGGTGAAGCTGCCCACGCCGTCGATGAGCGTGGCGCTGTGGTGCAGGTCCTTCATGATGAAGTTGCAGATGGGCTCGGGGTTGTCCGTGACGATCTGGAACACCTTGTAGGTGCGCAGGTTGTCCATCACGGCGTCCACCATGTAGGACTTGAGGAACAGGCCGAACAGCGAAAACAGGCCCGTTTCCATGCCGAAGGTAAAGCACGCGGTCACGGCCACCAACAAGTCCGCCAGGGCCAGCGCCAGGCCGATGTTCATGTGGGAGTACTTCTTCACCAGCATGGCGATGATGTCCGTGCCGCCGGAGGAGGCGTTCACATGGAACAGGATCGCCGAGCCGAACGCGGGCAGGCCCACGGCGAACATCAATTCCAGCACCGGCTGGGTGGTCATGGGCGTGTCCATCGGAATCAGCCGCTCAAACACATAAGTGAGTACGGAGGACATGACCGCCGAATACGCCGTGCGCAGGCCGAAGCCCCGGCCCAGGAAAAACGCGCCGATGATCAGCAGGAGGATGTTCAGAATCAGGTTCAGGGTCGCGGTGGTAACGGTCGGGATAAAGTGCGCCACCACGATGGAAATGCCGCTGACGCCGCCGGTGGTGAAGTGGTTGGGAAACTTGAAAAAGTAGACGCCCACCGCCATCAGCAGCGTGCCCAGGTTCAGCCAGCCCACCTGCTTCCACCACGCCGGGGAAAAGAGCTTTTCTTCGGTGTTTTCCATGTTATTTTCCGTACCCCGCTTCCAGCAGATACCGGCACAGGGCGTTGCCCCAGGCGCTCGCCGGGCCGAACTCGCTGCCCAGGCCGATGCCGTGATGCCCTTTTGGATACACATGCAATTCAAAGGATACGCCATGGTCGGCCAGCGCTTTGGCCAGCACCAGGCTGTTCTGCACCGGCACGCAGTCGTCCGCCGCCGTGTGCCAGATAAACGCGGGCGGCGTGTCCTTCGTCACGTTTTCCTCGGCGGAATACCAGCGGGCGATGTCGTCGTTTTCCCAGTCCGCCCGCAGCAGGCATTTGCGGCTGTCCAAATGGGTGTATTCTCCGAAGGACGCCACGGGGTAGCAGGGGATGAACACGTCGGGCCGGGAGGAAAAGCGCTCGATGGGATCAGGACTGTCCGGGTTTCCGAAATCATAATGGGTCGCCGCGGTGCAGCACAGGTTGCCACCCGCGGAAAAGCCCAGGATACCGACCTTTTCATAGCCCAGGGAACGCGCCGCGCGGATGGCGCGGGCGGCGTCCGTCCAGGGGGCCAGGCGGTGGCAGGGCATCACGCGGTAATCCAGCACAAAGGCGGCAATGCCCTGGCTGTTCAGCATCCGGGCAATGGGCGCGCCTTCGTGATCGGCCTTCATGCTATAACCACCGCCGGGACAGACGACGATCGCGCCTCTCGCTCCCTCCGCGGGAAAGACGGTCAGCGACGGCTGGGGCTGGTCAGGGCTGTCGGCGGTGTACGGCGCTTCCCCTTCCCAGAGCCTTATTTTTTCTTCCATGCGTATCTTTCTCCTTCGCGAACAAACAGGTTTCATCCTTCTTATTTTACACCATTTTGGACAGATTCGCAAGACGGCGCAGCAAAAAGTCATCCTGAGCGTATTCGGACGCAGGTTCAGGCGTCTGAATAGGCTCAGGATGACTTTGGGATTACATGAGGTTGTTATCTCAATCGGCTTGCAGCGCGTCGTAGCCCTCCTCGCCGGTGCGGACGCGGACGACGTTCTCCACGTCGTACACAAAGATCTTGCCGTCGCCGATATGGCCGGTATGGAGCACGGCGCGGGCGGTGTCGATCACTGTGCGCACAGGCACCTTGCTGACTACGATATCCACCTGCACCTTGGGCAGCAGCGTCACTTCCACGGGTGTGCCGCGGTAGTATTCCGGCTTGCCCTTCTGCATGCCGTAGCCCATCACGTTGGTGACGGTCATGCCAGTGATGCCGATTTTGTTCATGGCGGCTTTCAGGCCCTCCAGGCTGCCGGGGCGGCAAATGATCTGCACCCGGGTATAGACCGGCGCGTCGGGCGCTTTTTCCTTCGCCTTGCGCGGTGCTTCTTCCTTTTCAGGAGCAACCGCGGCAATCACGGCAGGCTCCGCGTCTTCATACGTGCTGTCGGGCATCATGGCATAGCCCGCGTAAGCGGTGGGCAGGCCGTGCTCGGAACGATCCAGGCCCATGATCTCATCCGCCGCGTCGGCCCGCAGGCCGATGGTCTTTTTAATCAGAGTAAAGACCACGGTGATAATGACCGCTGTCCAGGCGATGGTGGCAAGCACGCCCAGGCACTGCACGCCCAGGAACTTGAAGCCGCCGCCGTAGAATACGCCCTTCATGGTGGACACGCCGGTAGCGAAGAAGCCGGTCAGGATGGTGCCCAGCGCGCCGCACACGCCATGCACGGAAATCGCGCCCACCGGGTCGTCGATCTTGACGACATTATCAAAGAAGCCAATGGACAGCACCACCGCCAGACCGCAGGCCGCGCCGATGACGGCAGCTCCGAAGGGATTCACCGCGTCGCAGCCCGCCGTGATGCCGACCAGGCCTGCCAGGGCGGCGTTGAAGGTCATGGACACGTCCGGCTTGCCGTAGCGCAGCCAGGTATAAATCATGGTGACCAAGGTAGCGACCGCCGCCGCTAAGTTGGTGTTAAAGAACACCAGTCCGGCGGATTCAATCAGCTCGTCGCTGTCCATGCCCACGGTGGAAGCGCCGTTGAAGCCGAACCAGCAGAACCACAGGATGAACACGCCCAGGGCGGCGATGGACAGGTTATGGCCCAGGATGGCCTTGGGCTTGCCGTCCTTGCCGTACTTGCCGATGCGGGGGCCCAGCATCTTCGCGCCGATCAGGGCGCACACGCCGCCCACCATATGCACCGCGGTGGAACCGGCGAAATCATGGAAGCCCATCTCGGCCAGCCAGCCGCCGCCCCAGATCCAATGCCCGGACACGGGATAGATGAACAGGGAAATGGCGGCGGAGTACAGGCAGTAAGCCGAGAACTTGGTGCGCTCCGCCATGGCGCCGGATACGATGGTGGCGGAGGTGGCGCAGAACACCGTCTGGAAAATCGCGTAGGCCCACAGCGGCACGCCCGCGGGCAGCACCGCGCCGTAATCCTTCATGATGAAGGGGTCGATCCAGCCGAACAGCCCCGTGCCAGCGCCGAACATGATGCCGAAACCGATCAGCCAGTACAGCGGCGTACCGATGCAAAAGTCCATCAGGTTCTTCATCAGGATGTTGCCCGTGTTCTTGGCCCGGGTGAAGCCCGCTTCGCACATGGCAAAGCCCGCCTGCATAAAGAACACCAGCGCCGCGCCCAGCAGCACCCAAATCGTGTTCGCGGGAGAAAACGCCATTTTCGTTACTTCCAATGCAGTTTCTTCCATTCCTGTCACTTCCGTTTCTGTGAAAATTTCCAACAGAGCCATAAGAAAAAGCGCAGGGGTGTGACCGGCACACCCTTGCGCTCTGTTGGAATGGCTGCATTTTACGACGGTTTATTTCCTTTGTCAAGGGGATGAACAATCAAAGAACAATCGGCTCCCGCGTAAAGGATGGCGGGATGCCGTCATTTGATTGACAATCACAAAAAGTGAACGGTTAATCCTTGCCCCAAAATCGAAAAAGCCGTTGCAGATGGTTAATTTATAACGGTGCTGTCCTGAGATGTCAGTGAAAAGTCCTTGCTTTCCGGCTGTGCTTTGCCGTCTTTCTGTTTTACGCGAAGCGCTATTTGAATTTAGCGACCAATATTCGGCAAAAGCAAATCGTATAAAATAGGAATCATGGCATAATCATTGTCTTGAGTAAGGCGATCGATGGGATAAAAAACAGGAACGATTACTTTTGAAAAAAGACGCAAAACCAAAGCCGCACATAATCGTAACGGCTACTGCTTTGGCTGATGCCGGTTTTCCTGTTTGCTTTGATTGTTGACTCGTTAGTGTGAACAGGATATAGTTTCTCTTCGAACTCCAGAATCTATGCCATTGAACGGATAAAAGGAGCGGGACCAAAGATCCGCTCCGAATCAGATATTTCAAGATTATTTGTTTGCGGTCTGTCGGGCCGTATCCACATTGGGAGACACAGGCTGTCCGTTCTGGTTGTTGAAGTCAGGCGGGGCCATCTGCTGCCCATTCTGTCCGTTCATGTCGGGCGGGGCCATTTGCTGGCCGTTCTGTCCGTTCATATCGGGCGGAGCCATCTGCTGGGCGTTCTGTCCGTTCATGTCGGGCGGAGCCATTTGCTGCCCGTTCTGGCCTGGCATTCCATCCGGGCCCGCCACGCCGCTGTTGTTATTCAGGTTGAATGCATCGGAAATATATAGAGAACCATCATAGTCGATGCCCGCGTCGCCGCCCGCGTTGGCGCTGGTGATGGTCGCGCTGCCCGCAATCAGGTTCACGTCGCCGTTGGAGTCGATGCCGTCAAAGCCGCTGTTGATATTCACCGTGCCGCCCATCATGTTCACGGCGTAGCGCATTTCGCTTTCAAACAGTCCGTCCGCGTTCGCCGCGTTGATGGCATCGTCGTTGGCCTTGATGTTGATGTCTCCGCCATAGATATTGACGACGGTTCCCTCGAGGCCCTCCTCGCAGCCGGTGACATTGATTTTCGGCCCGGTGCCGTCCTGCCTGCCCACCGTGAGGATATGATCCGCGTGAACGGCGTCGTCCCCGGCGTTGATGGTGAAGCTGCCGCTGAGCAGCGTCAGGTCATAATTGCCGTTGATCCCGTCGTTCACGGCGTTGATATTGATGGTCACGCCGTCGAAAACCAGGTTGGTGTCGTCGCCTGCTTTAATCCCGTTTTTGGCGTTGCCGTTGATGTTCAGGGTGCCGCTGCCCGTGATGTACACGCTGGAGCCTGCCTTGGCTTTGAACGCCGCGCCGTCGAAGGCGTCCGCCACCGCTTCGTCTTCGGAGTTTTCATCCTCGGGATTCTCGTTGTCTGTCAGGGTCACGTTGCCGGAGATGATCACCTTCACCTCGGCTTCCTTGTTCACGGAAACCGTCGCGCCGGTGGTGCTGGTCAGGTCCAGGTCTTCCAGGATCAACACCACGCCGGTGGTGGCCTTCTTCACGGTAATGTTGCCGTCGCTGGAGGCACCGGTGACCACGTAGGTGCCCGAATCGCTGATCTTGACCTGGCTGTTTTCGTCGCTCATGACGATGGTTTCCGCGTTATCCATGTCGGCTTCCAGGCTGGCCGCCGTGTTTTCCAGGGTGCTGGTCACAATGTCGCTGGGGGAGTCCGCGCTCACATAGCTGCTGCTGTTGCCCCCGGGCATCATTCCCTGCTGGCCGTTGGGCTGACCGTTCTGATCATTGCCAGGGAAAGCAGGCGGCTGGCTGTTTTGACCGTTTTCCGTATTAGCCGGGGCAGCCGGAGCATTGCTGTCTCCGGTCATGGAAGGGGGCTGGAGATCGTTTGCGGATGCCGTCTGCTCATTGTTTTGGGGCGCATTTGCCTGTTCTGCTGTGTTTTGCGGAACCTGATTTTGCTGGCTGCTATTCTGCGAAGCGCGTTGGTACTGATTTTCAATCGGCGTGAAAACGGCGTTTTCCGCCCGGTAGACCGCCGCTTGGCGCTGCGCATAGGCCGCCGCCTGCTGTTCGTTCCAGTTATTCCAATCATCGCTTGCCTGCTGTGCTGTCTGGGAGGCTTTGACCGTATTGATGCCAGTGAGGACTTGAAACGCCGTATTTCCTTTCACGGTGATCGGCGCGCTGTCGGCGCTCAGCTGATAAGAGCCTTTCTCCATGCCTTCGGTACTGAGCAGCATGCTGCTGAACTTTTGCTTTGCGGTGAAGGACAGCACATGGGAGCCTTCCGCTGTTTTCAGGGCGATATAGGTATTGGCCGGGAAAGTGGAATCCATATTCGCCGCCAGAACATTTTGAGCGGCAAATGCAGGGGTGGCGCATTCTTTGGCGCCTAAGGTGACGATCGTCCCGCCGCAGATGGAATATCCTTTTTCCGCCCGGATCGGGGTGGCGGAGGAGGAGACAATCAACTGGCCCGCGCCATGGAAAGACAAGGGCGCTGCCGTTTGAATGGCAGGCGTGCCGCTGATGCTGTTCTTGGCGCCGTCCGCCAGGGTGATTTTCAGGGAATCGCCGCTGACCATGTTGATAGCGGCGCCTGCGTCTCCGTCAATGGTAATGCTATCCAGGATCAGTTCAACGTCGCCTGTACCGGGGTCGACTTCCACGGTGCCCTTTACGCTGCCTGTCAGCGTGTATACGCCGGCTTCACTGATCACCAGCTTTCCATTTTGCGTCGAGGATAAGTTAATGCCGCTTTCTGCCAGGGCTGTAAAGGGCAGAGCGGAAAAGAGAAACAGAGCTGTCACGAATAAGATTGTGAACCGTTTCATGTAAGATCCTTCCTTTCTTGTTCATGCTTTCCCATCAGGGACAAGTCCTATGATAAAGCGTATTCCTTGAAGGAACATTGAAAGATTTCAGCGTGTCGACAAAGTCGACACGCTGCCATCGAAAGCCAGCTAAAGCAGTCTTTCGATGGGACATCAATTTCCTGTAAAATGGCATTTCCTTTGGATAGGAAGCAACCTTCGGTTGCTCCTCGGCGACGTACACGCCGCCGCCTGCGGATGACAATCGAAGGGCTTCGGGCCTTCGATGCATCCCGGGGACTTTGTCGACAGTCTGAGATTTATGTTTCTGTTCAGTCGATAGCATTCCAAGCAAAAGCGCCGCCGAAGCAGCGCTTGAACTGGATTGCTTTCTGGTCATTTGATCTATCAGAAAGAGGCGTTTGCTGAAAGAGACTCAGCGGCCAAAACGCAGTCTGTATAAGCCGTTCCGTCAACCGTCAGGACAGTCCCCGCCGGGACGATGACCTGAGCCTGATCCTGAATCGTCAGAAAGGACACCAGGGAAGTGCCGGTCACCTGCCACACTGCGTCGTCCGTCAGCGTGATGTTGACCGCGTTCGCGCCGTTGTCATTCACTAAATTAGCCACCTGGCCGATGCTCCAGTATTCGTTGATGGTGAAGTCGGTGTTCTGATACTGTGCCGCAAAGGCGGCGGCAGCGTCCGCGTCGTCAAAGGCGTACCCGCCGTTTTCCCTGATCCAGACAGAGCCGTCATAGGTCACATGGATGGCGGAAGTGGAAGCGATGGCCCCGCTATACTGCGCGCCTGCGCCAAAGGTCACGTTCAGCGCGTTGCCGTTCAGGCCGTCCGAACCGGAAGCATTGTAGATGTTGCCGGTATACGCGCCGTTGGTAAAGGCAAACGTCTGCGCTTTCTCCTCTGCGGACGCCTGGGCGGTGTTGAAGCCCGCCGCCTCCGTATGGTAGGGCTTGAAGTTCTGGGTGCCGCCGTTGGTGTTCAGTGGATCGTCCGCGCTCATCATGCCGCCGTTGGTGGCATCGTCGTTGTCCATCACCTGGATCAGTACGCCGCCGTTGGTGATCGTGCTGTCGTCGACGGTGGCGGTCAGCACCTGGTTGGAGTGTCCGGTTTTCACCAGGAAGGTGGCATAGCCGCTCTCCACCACCGTGCCCTTTTCCAGGGTGATGGCGTTGCTGTTCTGGTGCGCCATGAAGCCGAAGGTGTCGGAATGAATGGTTGTCACTTTGTCTTCGGCTGCTTCATAGACCGCCGTGGTTTCCCCTGCGTGGTTTTTCAGCTCATAGGTCTGACCCGCTTCCAGCGCTGTGTAGGTGGCGCTGCCGCCGGTAAAGATGGTGGCATAGGTGCCCACGTTGATTTCCGAACCCGCGAAGGTTTCCACCGCCCGGCCGATCACATAGGTGCCGTAGCCGGAGCCGTAATGCTCGGTGTAGGGATTATCCAGCGTTTCGCTGATCTGGCCGCCTTCCGCCTGGAGCGCCGCCGCCGCGCTTTCGTCGGCGTTATTCAGCGTCAGGCTGCTGTTATAGACGTTCAGATACATATCGTCGCCCGCGTCTGTGGACAGCACCGCCCAAGCGCCGGCGGAGGTTTCGGAGTCGATCACGTTGGTGGTGGTATCGCGGCCCATCATGTTAGAGCAGCGGGCATTGCCCATAATGCCCAGGATCCAGGGCGGAGCCACCATCAGGGTTTGGGTGGGCGTGTTGAGGTATTCGCTGCTCAGGGTGCCGCCGTCCGATTGCAGCACAGAGGATTTGATTGTCACTGTCGCGCCTTCATCGGCGAAGATCGGCATGGTGGCGACGCCTGCCGTATGGATGGTGCTGTCGGTAACGGTCACGTTGGCGTCGGAGCCGAAAGCGGCAATCGCCGTGCCTTTGCCGGAAAAGTCGCAGGTATCGCTGCCGTCCGCGTCGGTCAGCATAGTGATCTCCGCGTTGGAAACAGTGTAATCGGTGTTGTACACCAGGATACCGTTGTGGCCGGATGCACTGTCATTGATCACGATTCCGGAAGCGGACTGCGCGTCATACGTCCCGGAAGCGATACGGCTGGTGGTCGATTTTTCTTCGTTAATTCCATCCGCTGTCACATACAGTGCGGCGTCATAGGCGTAGTCGTCGCCCTCAATGCCGTCCGCGTTGGTGCCGCCCAGGGACCAGGAACCCAGCTGCCCTTCCGCATGGCTTTGCTGGCCGCCGGGCGCGTCGCCGGGAGCCCTGCTGGGGCCGCCAGATCCGCCGGGCTGGCCATCGGGTTTTTCAGGAGGCGTGCCGCCGGGGCCGCCGGGGAATCCGCCTTCCGGTCTTTCAGGGGGCGTACCGCCGGGGAATCCGCCCTCCGGCATTTCAGGGGGCGTGCCGTCAAAGGCTCCGTCGCCCATCTGCGGCGGCTGGTTGGTATTGTTGTCGGGTTCTTCCGCAAACGCGGTCAGGGTGCTGTACAGCGCAAGCATGACAGCCAGCATGATCGCAAGAAATTTCTTCATTCTGAATTCCTCCTTTTCTGATCGGCCCGCGGAAGCGGTTCCTTTCCGAGTTCTGAAAAGAGAACCTCCCTCGCAGGCGACAGCGTCATTGTAAGGGAGGTTGATTGAAGAAAGATTGAAGGTTTTTTACCAGGGTAAGGGTGCAGCCTTCAAGTAAAAAGCTGGAATTGATTCGCCCGGTTTCTTCTTGTGTTTTCAACAGGTATCTGCTATAATGATATTGTTTTTCAACCGTCATAACGCCTGTTTTGATTGGCAATCATCTGTTATCCTACCGCATTCGCAGAAGCGGGAAATCGTCGTACCGGACAGCCCGGCAAGGGTCTTGAATTGATGGTGATGGAGATGAGCTACATATGGAAAAGCCAATGCGCAGAAACAGCACCCTGATCAAGCGAAAATTCAACAGTTATCTGCTTCCCGGCGTGCTGATGATCATGGCCATGCAGCTGGGGAACACGGTGGACGGCATCTTTGTCAGCCACATGATCGACATTGACGGCCTGACGGCCATCAATCTGAGCCTGCCTGTGCTGGGCGTTTTGCAGATCATCGGGTTCATGATCAGCACGGGCGGCGCGGCGGTGGTTTCCGTCATGCTGGGGAAGCGGGAAATCAAAGACGCTTCCAAGGTTTTTTCGGCGGGGCTGCTGACCGTGCTGGGCGTATCCCTGCTCTTTTCCCTGGCAGCGCCCTTTGCGATCCGGCCGCTGGCCGCGCTGCTGACGCCTTCGCCCGTACTGGCGGAGCTGGTGGAGCAGTATCTGTCCATCTTCATGCTGTTCATTCCCGTGCTCAATGTGTGCATCTATATGGCCAGCATGATGACGATTGACAACAGCCCGACGCTGGGCGCGGCGTGCTTTATCACCGCCAACGCGGTGAACCTGGCGCTGGATTACATCTTCCTCAAAAACGGCATGGGCATGCGCGGAACGGCGCTGTCCACGATCATCGGCTATTTCGTCGGCCTTTTGGCTGTGATCCCTTATTTGCGCAATCCGAACCGGATGCTCTCGTTCCAATTCAAATCCGCTTTTTCGGGCCTGCGCCGTTTGCCGGAGCTCTTCAAAGCCGGCGGCGCGCAGGGCGCTCTTTTTGCTGTGCAGACGCTGATGGACTTTACCATGAACACCGTGATCCAGCATGCGCTGGGGCCGGATTATCTGTCGATTTACGCGGTGTGCGCGCGCTCTGTCGGCATCATCACTCTCTTTATCGAAGGGGTGATCGGGCTGGTGCAGACCATCGCCGGGGTGCTGTACGGCGAAAAGGACTATTACGGCATCCGCGCGCTGATGAAGCGGACGGCCATTACAGTGTCGGCGCTGGCGCTGCTGCTGACGGTGTTTTTCAACGTGTATCCCCAGGGGCTGCTCATGCTGTTCTCCTTTGACAAGATGGCGCTTTACGACACCGCGCTGATGTGTGTGCGGCTGTTCAGCCTCTCCTTCATCTGCTACGCCATGAACCGGCTGGCGCAGGTGTACTACCAGGCCACGCTGAAAACCTCCCTGGCGGCGCTGGACGCTGTGCTGCAGAGCTATGTGGCGCTCATCCCCGTGGTGATCCTGCTGATGAAGCTGATGGGCATTCAGGGCGTGTGCCTGGGCGTGGCGGTGGCGGAAGCGCTGTCGTTTCTGATCGTCTGGCTGGTCCGTGTGTTCTTGCAGCGCCGGGGCAAGCTGCCGCAGAAGGGCTTTCTGATGATCCCGGACAAAGACCCCGCCACGCTCTTTGACGCGACCATTTCCAGCACGGAAGCGGACGCGGTGCGGGCGGGAGAAGCGCTGCTCCAGTGCTGCCGGGAAAACGGCATCCCGGAAAAGACCGCCAACGCCCTGTGCATGGCGGCGGAGGAGATGTGCGTGAACATCGCCCGCTACGGCTATAAGCGCCCCTGCGCCATCGACATCTGCCTGTCCCAATCGGAAGATTCGCTGATCCTCCGGCTGCGGGACGACGGCATTCCCTTCGACCCCACCGAGTACAAACAGGAAGAGGACGATGTATTCAAGGTAAGCGGCATCACGATCATCCGAAGCCTCGTAAAAAAAATGAGCTACATCCGCGTGCTGAATCTGAATAACACCATCATCGAAGTATGAACGGAGGACGCCCCATGAAAACCATCGAAATCCAGGAAGCGGCAAGGCTTGTTCGGGAAGGAACCCAGATCACCCACGGGGAACGGATGCGCCTGGTGAATGAGCGGCTCCGGGCGCTGGTGGATTACGCGCGGGAGAACTCTCCCTATCTGTCTGAATATTATCAAAATCTGCCGGAGAACTATTCCCTTTCCGACATTCCCGTCACGGAAAAAAAGGATGTCATCGCCCATTTCGACGATTATGTGACCGACCGCCGCATCCGCCTGAAGGACGTGGAAGCCTACATCCATCGGGACTTGTCCGACGCCAGCCTGTATCTGGATCAGTATACCGTGCTGCACACCTCCGGCACCACGGGAGCCCCCCTTTATATGGTCAGGGATCAGCACCGCAACCGGATTCACGGGATGCTGATGGCGCTGCGGCTCTTCCGGGGCGTGGACCCTGAGATGGGCGATACCAAAAAGCACAGGCAGGCGAGTATCATCCACGCAGAGCCCGGCGCGTCCAGCTATGAAGCCTACCGGCGCGCCGTCGCCCAGGAGGGCGATGAAGGCGACCTGCTCATTCCCGTGCTGGAGGACCCGGAAATCATGGTGGCCAAGCTGAATGCATTCCAGCCCGAAGTGATTTCCGCCTATGCCTCCGTGCTGGTCATGCTGGCGCTGGAGGCGGAAAAGGGAAACCTGCATATCCCGCTCAAGCTCATTTGCACCTCGGCGGAAATGCTGACGCCGGAAAACTACCGGCTGATTCAGCGGGTGTTTGGCTGCCCGGTCAAAAACAACTACTGCATGACCGAAGGCGGCGAAATCGCCATGACCTGGGACGGGCCGGAACTTTTGTTCAATGAAGATTTCATCATCATCGAACCGGTGGACGAAAACCGGAGGCCGGTCAAGGAATCCGACGAATTTTCCCACGGGATTTTGGTGACGGATTTGACGAACTATGTGCAGCCCATCATCCGTTACTACGTCAACGACCGGGTGAAAATCGAGCGCATTTCGGACGATACCGTCCGCCTGCCCATCCTTCAAATCAAAGGGCGGGCTAACGACGTGTTTGCAATCTGCGGCAAAAACTACACCACCATGGCCCTGGATTCGGTGATCGAGCTTTATCCGGGGCTGGTGGATTTCCAGTTTACCCAGGTGGCGCACGATGAATTATGCTTACGGGCGCTGACCGACAGCGGCGCTGACCGCGCCCGGGCGCTGGCAGACATGGCGCGGGAATTGGAAAATTATCTGAAAACCCACGGCAGCCCCGCCGCTAAGGTCAGCTGGAGCAACGAATACCCCATCCGCAAAGAGCACGGCGGGAAAGCGCCGAGATATATTGATCTCAGGCATTGATCCGGAACGCGGCAAAAATCAAGCGCTGAACTGTCAAGGAGAGTTTGGCAGGAGGAGATGCGTCACATGATAAACGGCAATACATTTCTTGAACTGTTTAAGATCCAGGTGTCCGCGCGCGGAAACAAGCCCGCGCTGAACGACCCCACGGCGGGGCGTCAGATGACCTACGCCGAGCTGGACGAATACGCGGGCCGCGTGGCGGCGAAAATGCGCGAAAACGGCGTGGCGCACGGCGACAACGTTGCCTTGGTGATGCCCAACAGCCTGCATGAAGCCGCGGCCATCCTGGCCGCCATGAAGCTGGGCGCGGCGGTGGCGCCGCTGAATCCGCTGTATCCTCAGGACAGGCTGGCGTATATCTATCAGGACTGCGCCGCAAAGCTCATTGTCACGCCGGATTTCTTTACGGATGCGGAAGCCTATGCGCCCATCGGGGAGGAAGCGCCGCTGCGGGGCGAGGACATCGCCATGCTGGTGTATACCTCCGGCTCTACGGGCAAACCCAAGGGCGTGGTGATCGACCAGTATGCCCTCGCCCAGTCCATCCATGATCTCATGACCGAAGAGGATGTTTTCGGTCTCGGTGCGCCTTTCTTCTTTATCGCCGGCAGCAAGAGCCTGTTTATCGGGCTGGCCACGGGCTGCGCCAATGTGCTGATCCCCATGCCCGCTATGCGCGACCCGGATCTGCTGGCGCAGTTTCTGGCGGAACACCGCATATCGGTGACCTTTATCAGCCCCAAGGTGCTGCGTTATTTCACGCCCATCGGGGATACGCTCCGCAAGGTGATGGTGGGCAGCGAAAGGCTCAGCGGCATTTGGACGGATCGTTTTGAGCTCTACAATACCTACGGGCTCTCCGAGGGCATCGCGGCCGTGCTGCAATTCAAAGTGGACAAGCCGTATGACAATACGCCCGTGGGCAAGCCCCTGGCCGGAGAGGGCGTGTATCTGCTGGATGAGGAGGGCCGCGACGGCGACGAGGGCGAAATCTGCCTCACCGGGCACTTCGCCCGCGGATACCTGAACCTGCCGGAGGAAACCGCAAAAACATTCGTGCCGAATCCCTTCAAGGACAAAGACGGCTTTGATACCATGCTCAAAACCGGCGACCTGGGGCACAGGCTGCCGGACGGGAACATTGTGTACCTGAACCGGAAGGATTGGATGGTGAAAATCAACGGCCAGCGCGTGGAGCCGGGCGAGATCGAAGCCGCCCTGCGCCGGGTGGACGGCATTCGGGACGCGGCGGTGAAGGATTTTGAGGACGTTTCCGGAGAAGTCTATCTGGCCGGATTCTATGTTTCCAGTACCGAATGGGAGGAAGAAAACCTGCGGGGCGCGCTGAAAGCCTGGCTGCCGGAGTACATGCTCCCCGCCCGGCTCGTGCGCCTTGACCGCCTGCCGGTGAATGCCAACGGCAAGCTGGACCGCTCCGCCCTGCCCAAGCCGGACAGGATCTTGCATCTGGACGCGGAGGATCTGCCCCAGACCGACGGGCAGAGGAAGCTCTTTGACCTGGTGGCCGACGTGGTGGGGCACCGGGATTTCGGCATTCATACCGACCTTGCCAGGATCGGATTAAGCTCCATCGGCGTCATGCGGCTGACCTCCGTGCTCTCCAAAGCCTTCGGCGCGCCCGTATCCATCGACGCGCTCCGGGAAAACCCCACGGTGGAGGCGCTGGAACGCTGCCTTTCCTCCCTCGCGCCGGAAATGCGGCATGAAAAGCGCGAAAGCTATCCGCTTTCCAAAACCCAGGAGGGCATTTTAGCGGAAACCCTGGAACGCCCGGACACCACCCTCTACAACGTTCCCGTCCTCATCAAGCTTCCCGAAAGCATCGACACCGCCCGTTTGCAGGCGGCGGTGGACCAGGCCATTGCCGCCCATCCGTACCTGTCCGCCCGGATCGGCCTGGACGACGCGGGCAATTACTGCATCCGCCGGAACGACGCTGAGGCCGTCAGAACCGAGATCATCCGCGTAGAGGCGCTGCCCGACGCGCTGGTCAGGCCCTTTGATTTGCTGAACGACAGGCTCTGCCGCGCGGCAATCTACGTGACGGACGTGGGTAATTATCTGTTCCTGGACTGCCATCACATCGCCTTTGACGGCACCAGCTTCATGATCCTGTACAGGGACATTGAAGCCGCCTATGCCGGGCAGGCTGTGGAACCCGAAGACTATACCGGCTTTGACGTTGCGCTGGACGAATCGGCGCAGCGGGAAACGGCGCGGCTGGAGAAGGCCAGGACGTATTATGAAGCGCTGCTGTCCGACGCGGAGCGGGATATGTTGCCCAAGGGGGACGTTTCGGGGGCCCAGCCGGCGTCCGGCTATTTCACCCTGGCCTCCGGGCTCGACCATGGGGCCGTCCGGGCGTGGTGCCGGAACAACCGCGTAACGGAAAACGCCTTCTATAACGCTGTGTTCGCCTTTGTGCTCATGCGGTACAATTTCCTGGAGGAAGCGCTCTACACCACCATCTACAACGGCCGGAAAGATTCCCGTATGCAGCGGACGGTGACCATGCTGGTCAAGACCCTGCCGGTGGTCTGCCGCGCGGATGGAAACGACCGGGTGGAGGATTTCGTCCGCGGCCTGGGCGACCAGCTCATGGACAGCATGGCGGCCGACCTCTATTCCTTCGCGGAAATATCCCAGGCGTTCCATATCAACGCCGACATCATGTTCGCCTATCAGGGCGACAATTTCGTGGTGGAAACCCTGGCCGGGGAACCGGCGGAGGCGCGGCAGCTGGAAATCGAGGAAGCCAAGGGAACGCTGGACGTGACGGTGTTCGTCCGGGATGGCCGGGTGACCTTCGAGTGCGAATACCACGCCGACCGGTACTCCGAAGCCTTCATGCGCGGGTTCGTGGCCTGCATGGAAATGGCGGCAGCGGAATTCCTGCGGAAGGAATGCTTGAAGGACGTCAGCATCCTGGACGCCGAAGCGGAGAAAAGCATCAAAGCCCTGAACGATACCGACGTTTCCGTCCCCTTCGCCGCCGTTCCCCGGATGCTGGAAGCCCAGGCCCTGGCCCACCCGGACCGCGTGGCGGTCATCGCGGCGGGCGAACAGCTGACCTACGGCGAACTGAACGCCCGGGCCAACCGCATTGCCAATGCCCTGATTGCCCGGGGCGTGCGGCTGAATGAAACGGTGGGAATGCTGCTGCCCCGTACCGTGGACGCAATCGCGGCGGAATACGGCATCATGAAGGCGGGCGGCGCGTTCCTGCCTATGCTGCCGGACTATCCCGACGATCGCATTGATTACTGCATGGCCGATTCCGGCAGCCGCTTTGTGCTGACCACGGAACAAATCATCCGGGAACGCGGGGCGCTGCTGAACGGCAAAGCCTTTGAAGCCCTGTCCATTTCCCAGCTGCTGGAGGAAGGGGACGCGGCCAACCCGGACATCGACCTTCCCGCCGACGCGCTGGCGTATTGCATTTATACCTCCGGCTCCACGGGCAGGCCCAAGGGCGTGATGATCGAGCACGGGAATCTTTGCAACTTTGTCCACATCATCGAAAAGAATCAGGAATGTTACCACTATGTGACCCGGGGCAGCGTGGCCCTTTCCGTCGCCGCCCTGTCCTTCGACTTCTCCCTGATGGAGATTCATCTTTCCCTGGCCAACGGCATGACCCTGTGCATGGCCAATGAGGAAGAAATCCTGAATCCTTTGAAGCTGGCGGCGCTGATCCGCGCCCATCAGGTGGACGTGATTTCGGGCACGCCCTCCTTCCTGTCCAATCTGCTGGACATCCCGGAGGCGGCGGAAGCGCTTTCCGGGATCAAGCTGTACGATCTGGGGGCGGAAGCGTTCCCGCCCGCGCTGTATGCCAAGCTCCGGACGACCAGCCCCTCCGCCATGATCGTCAACGGCTACGGCCCCACCGAGGCTACCATCAGCTGTATTTCCAAGGTGATGGACGGGTCGGAAAACATCACCATCGGCAGGCCCGCCGCCAACGTGAAGGCCTGGATCTTTGACCGGTACGGCCATATGCTGCCGCCCTTTGCCCGGGGCGAATTGGTCATCGGCGGCCTGGGCGTGGGCCGGGGCTATGTGAATCTGCCGGAAAAAACCGCCGAGGTCTTTCTCCGCGTGGAGGGCATGCGCGCTTACAGAACCGGCGACGTGGCCCGGATCAACGGCGACGGCGAAATCGAATTCTTCGGCCGCCTGGATAATCAGGTGAAGCTCCACGGCCTGCGCATCGAGCTGGACGAGATCGAAAACGTGATGAACGCCTATCCCGGCATCCGGCGCAGCGTGGCGCTGGTGCGGAAGAACGAAGCAGGAGAAGACTATCTGTGCGCCTGGTTCACGGCGGCGGAGCCGGTGGATACGGACGACCTGAAAGCCTTCCTAGCCCGGAAGCTGGCCCGGTACATGGTGCCCGCGGCTTTCGTGCAGCTGGAGCAGATTCCCATGACGCAGAACGGCAAGGTGGACAAGAAGAAGCTGCCGGAGCCGGAGCTTGCGCAGGAAGCCGCCTTGCCGCCCGAAAACGAGACGCAGCAAAAGATTTTCGACTGCGCCGCCCAGGTGCTGGGGCACGATCGCTTCGGCGTCACCACCGATCTCTACGACGCGGGCCTGTCCTCCCTGGGGGCTATCCGCCTGAACGTGCTGCTGTCCAAAGCGTTTGGCGTGCCGGTGAGCATGCGCGACTTGCAGGAGAATCCCACCGTCCGCGCCTTGGAAAAGCTGCTGCAAGCGAAAGCGCCCGCGGAGACCTATGAGATTCTCCCGGACTATCCCCTGACCCAGACGCAGAACGGCATCCTGGTGGAAAGCCTGGCGCACCCGGATACCACGATCTACAACATCCCGTCCCTGTACCGGCTGTCCGGTAGGGTGGAACTCCCGCGCCTGAAAGCGGCTGTGGAGGCGGCGGTCAACGCCCATCCTTACCTGAAAGCCACTCTGTTTGCGGATGACGAGGGCCATGTGCGCGCCTGTCGGAACGACGCCGCCGCGCCTGTCGTGGAAGTCATTCAGGCCCCAACCCTGCCCGGGAAGCTGGCGCAGCCCTTTGAACTGATGGGCGGGCCCCTCTGTCGTTTGCGGATTTACCAGACGGACACGGGGAATTATCTCTTCATGGACTTCCACCACATCGTCTACGACGGGGCCAGCGACGCGGTGCTGCTGGAAGACATCAACGCCGCTTACGACGGGCAAACGCTGGAAAAGGAAATCTTCACCGGCTTTGACCTGGCCCTGGAGGAAGAAAAGCTGCAAGGCAGCCCCCGGTACGCCCAGGCGAAAGACTGGTACGACACCCTGCTCTCCGACGCGGACCGGGAAATGCTGCCGGACGGGGACGTATCGGGCCGGGCTCCCGGGTCGGCCCAGCTTCGCTATGAAACAAAGCTGCAAGCCGAAGCCGTCCGCGCCTTCTGCGAAGCCCATGGCGTCACCGAAAACGCTTTCTTCAACGCGGCTTTCGCCTTCGCGCTGTCCAAATTCACCGGCAAAAAGGAAGCCCTCTACACCACGATCTATAACGGGCGCAATGATTCCCGGCTGGATCGGGCGGTGGCCATGCTGGTGAAGACCTTCCCGGTGCACATCTCTGCGGACTCCGGGCAGGAGACGGCGGAATTTGTGTCGGCCCTGGGCAAACAGCTGGTCGGCAGCATGAACCATGACTTGTACCCCTTCGCCGAAATGGCCCGGACATACGGCATTTCTTCCGATGTGCTGTTTGCCTGGCAGGGCGAAATTGAGGATGTGCTCATCGGTGGTGAGGAAGCCGAAAGCTGCCCGCTGAAATTGAATGAAGCCAAAGCGCCCCTCATGCTCCAGGCCTTCTCAGAGAAGGGCCGCGTCCTGTTCCATTGCGAGTATCACAGCGGCCGGTACAGCGAGCGGTTTATGCGCCTCTTCGCGGGCTGCGTGGAGCAGGCGGCGAGCGAACTGATGGCCCGGGCCACCCTGGGCGACATCCGTTTGGCGACCGCCGAGGCCGAAAAGGAAATGGATCAATTCAACGCCACGGAAACGCCCTATCCCGTGACCGATATTGTTACCATGTTCCGCGCCGCCGCGGAGCGGTATCCGGACAGGACGGCGGTCATCTTCAAGGAAACGACGCTGACCTACCGTCAGCTGGACGATCTTTCCGAACGCATTGCCGGATACCTGCGCGCGAATGGCGTGGGCCGGGGCAGCGTGGTGTCCATCCTCATTCCCCGGTGCGAATACATGGCCGCGGCTTCCCTGGGCGCGCTGAAAGCGGGCGCAGCCTATCAGCCCTTGGATCCCAGCTATCCCAGCGAGCGGCTCAGCTTCATGATGCGGGACGCGGCCTGCGCCCTGCTGATCGCCGACGAAACGCTGCTGGAAAAGGTGCCGGAATACAAGGGCCCCGTGCTGCTGACCCGGGAGATTCCTTCCCTGCCCGCCTGTGAAACAATCAAAGACCATCCCGATCCGGAGGATCTGTTCATCCTGCTTTACACCTCCGGCTCCACCGGCGTGCCCAAGGGCGTGATGCTGGAGCACCGGAACCTGAGCAACTTCTGCCATTGGTATCAGGATTATTACAAGCTGGACGAAAGCTGCCGGGTGGCGGCCTACGCCAGCTACGGCTTCGACGCCTGCATGATGGATATGTACCCGGCGCTGACCTGCGGCGCCTGCGTGTGCATCGTGGAGGAGGAAACCCGGCTGGACTTGATGGCGCTGGAAAAGTGGTATGACCGCTTGGCGATCACCCACGCCTTTATGACCACCCAGGTGTGCCGCCAGTTCTACACCATGGCCACCACACCGAAGCTGAAATACCTGTCCGCAGGCGGCGAGAAATTGGTGCCGGTCACGCCCAGGGCCGGAGCGCCTCTGCTCATCAACGGCTACGGCCCCACCGAGTGCACCATTTTCTCCACCACCATGCCCGTGGAAAAGCTCTATGACCGCATCCCCATTGGCAGGCCGCTGGCCAACTATAAGCTGTACGTGGTGGATGAAAACCTGCGCCGCCTGCCGCCGCTGGTACCCGGCGAACTGCTGATCGCGGGGCGCGGCGTGGGCCGGGGCTATCTGAACCGCCCGGATCTGACGGAAAAAGCCTTTATCCGGAATCCCTTCACGGACGACCCGGACTATGCCCATGCCTACCGCACCGGCGACGTGGTGCGCCTGCTGCCGGACGGCTGCATCGACTTCATCGGCCGGAACGACGGCCAGGTGAAGGTGCGCGGCTTCCGGGTGGAGCTGACGGAGGTGGAAGCTGTGATCCGGGAATTCCCCGGCATTGCGGACGCCACCGTGCAGGCGTTTGAGGATGAAAAGACCGGTGAAAAGTACCTGGCGGCCTATGTGGTCTCGGAGGAGCAGGTGGACGTGTCCGCCCTGAACGCTTTCATCCGCGAACGGAAACCCCCTTATATGGTGCCCGCCGTGACCATGCAGATGGACGCCATCCCGCTGAACCAGAACCAGAAGGTCAACCGCCGGGCGCTGCCCAAGCCCGTGCGCGCCGCTGGAAGCCAGGCGGAGCTGGTGCCGCCGCGGAACGAAACGGAGCAAAAAATCTTCGACTGCGTGGCCGACGTGGTGGGACATAAAGATTTCGGCGTAACCACGGACATTTACGAAGCGGGGCTTTCCTCCATCGGGGCCATCCGCCTGAATGTGCTGCTGTCCAAGGCCTTTGACGTCACCGTGAATTCCCGCGACCTGAAAGCCAATCCCACCGTCGAAAAGCTGGAAGCCTTCCTGACGGGCGCGGAAAAGGCCGAGGCTTTCGCTGTGAACGCCGACTATGGGCTGACCAAGACCCAGGAGGGCGTGTATGTGGAGTGCGTGTCCAAGCCGGATTCCACGGTGTACAACGTGCCCATCCTGCTGAAAATCACCGATGATCTGGATGTTGACCGGCTCAAGTCCGCCATCGTGGCCGCCGTCAACGCCCATCCCATCCTGAAAACCCGCCTGTTCCTCAACGACGACGGGGATGTGCGCATGCGCCGCATGGACGGGGATTTCTCCTTCGACGAAAACGCGATTCCCGTGCGGCAAATTCAGGACATCGAAGCTGAAAAGGCCGCGCTGGTCAAGCCCTTCAAGCTGCTGGGCGGCAGGCTGTTCCGGGCGGAGGTGCTGCGGGGCGAAGGAACCTGGCTGTTCGTCGAGGCGCATCACATCATCGCTGACGGCGGCTCCCTCAATATCCTGTTCAGCGATATTTCCCGCGCTTACGCCGGAGAGAAGCTCGAACAGGAAGCCTTCACCGCTTACGATGTGTCGCTCAACGAAGAAAAGCTGCGGGCGGGCAGCGCTTACGACGAGGCAAAGGCCCACTACGAACAGCTGCTGGCCGACGCGGAAACCGTGAACCTGCCCGCGGGCGACGTGCACGGCGCGAATGAAAAGGTAACCCGCGGCCTGGCGATGGCAGGCGCGACCCCGGCGGAAGCCTTCAAACGCTTCTGCGACGAAAACCGCTGCTCCATGAACGGCCTGTTCTCCGCGGCCTTCGGGCTGACGCTGGATAAATACCTGGGCGTGGACGCGGCGGCCTTCGCGGGCATCTACTCGGGCCGCAACGATTCCCGGTTCGTGCGTACCGTGGCGATGCTGGTCAAGACCCTGCCCATCGTGGTCACCCAGCGCCCGGGCGTCACCCCGGCGGAACTGGCGCGGGAAGTCACGCGGCAGCTGGCTGATTCCCAGAACAGCGACATTTATTCCTTTGCCGAAATCAGCCGCAGCCTGCATGTGGGGACGGACGTGATGTTCGCCTGGCAGGGTGAGGACTTCGCCTTTGACGCCCTTTGCGGGCAGCCCGCGCGGATGGAAGACCTGGGCCTGTCCGAAGCCAAAGCGCCCATCAACCTGAACGTGGTGATCGAGCAGGGCACCATCCGCTACCTGATGGAATACCGCGGCGACCTGTACAGCGAAGCCTATATGCGCGGCTTTATCCAGGCGGTGGACAGCGCCGCGAACGGCCTGATCCGCTGCGCGAAGCTGGAAGAAGTTTCCATTCTCTCGCCGGACGCGGAAGACCAGCTGCGCCGGTTCAACGATACCTTTGACGACGCGGTCTCTCCTACCGCGCCGGAGCTGTTCTTGAAAGCGGTATCCGCTTACGGGGAAAAGACCGCTGTCATCGCCCAGAGCGGCGCTGTCCGCCTGACCTATGATGAGCTGGGCAGGCGCGCCAGGAAGGTAGCGGGGGCGCTGCTGAACGCGGGCGTCCAGCCGGGCGAACGGGTGGCGCTGTACATGGACCGCACGGCGGACGTGTACGCCATCCGGCAGGGCATCATGCTTGCGGGCGGCGCGTTCGTTTCGCTGGAACCCGAATACCCTGACGACCGCATCGCCTACATTCTCAAGGACGCGGGCATCACCCGGCTGGTGACTGAACAGGCCGTGTACGCGCCCCGCGCCGCCCTGTTTGCGGGCCTGGACGTGATGCTGCTGGACAGCGTGTACGCCTCGGCGGAGGAAACCCCGGCGCTGCCCGCCATCGATCCGGACAGCCCGGCCTACTGCATCTATACCTCCGGCTCCACGGGCAAGCCCAAGGGCGTGGAAATTCTGCACAGGAACCTGGCCAACCTGCTGCGCTACGACGAAAAGAACACGCTTGCGAAGGCGTACGTGGACAACTCTTCCACCTTCCTGGCGCTGGCAGCCATCACCTTTGACGTGTCCGTGATCGAGGAGATGATGCCCCTGTTCCACGGCCGCGCGGCAGCCATCGCCACCCAGGAGGAAATCCACAATCCGCTGCTGCTGATGCGCATGGTCAAAGCCAACGGCGTGGACATGATGAAGTGCACCCCTTCCTATCTGCAAACGATTTTAGATGTGCCCGAGGCGCGGGATGCGCTGGCGGGACTCAACGCGCTGATCGTCGGCGCGGAGCCCTTCCCGGCGGCGATGTACGCCCGCATCCGGGAGGCGGGCTTCCAAGGCACCCTGTTCAACAGCTACGGCCCCACGGAGACCTGCGTTTCCGTGTGCATCGGTACGCTGGACGGCGGCATGGTAACCATCGGCGGGCCGACGCTGAACACGGCGTTTCTGATCCGGGACAAGTTCGGCAACCTCCTGCCGCCCTATGCCCGGGGCGAACTGGTCATCGCGGGCGCGCAGGTGGGTGGAGGGTACATCCACCTGCCGGATCAGACAAAGGACAAGTTCATTCACGCGGACTGGGCGGGCAGAACGCTGAACGCCTACCGCAGCGGCGACATCGCCTATTTCGACGGGAACGGCCGGATCATCCACTGCGGGCGCAACGACAACCAGGTGAAGATTCGCGGCCTGCGCATCGAACTGGACGGCGTGGAGAACGTCATGAACAGTTTCCCCGGCATCAAGCGCAGCGTGGCGCTGGTCCGGGGCGAAGGGGAAGGCAAGTACCTCTGCGGCTACTATGTGTCCGATGCCCCGGTGGATGAAGCGGCGCTGGTTCGGCACATGAAGCAGACGCTGACCGCCTACATGATCCCCGGCGTATTCGTCCACCTGACGGAACTGCCCCTGACGGGGAACGGCAAGGTAAACAAAAAAGCGCTGCCGGAGCCTCAGCCCCAGCAGAGCGCGGGCAGCAGGAAGCCCGCCGCCACTCCCTTGCAGCAGCAGATCGCGGAGATGTTCGCCAAGGCGCTGGGCGTTCCGTCCGTGGGCGTTGACGAGGATTTCTTTGAAATCGGCGGCACCTCCATGCTGGCCTCCAAGGTCGCCATGCAGGCCATGGTCGCCGGTCTGCCCATTGTGTATCAGGACATTTTCGCCCATCCCACGGTGGAAGCGCTGGAAAGGAGCGTGCTGAGCAAGGGCGCGCCCGCCGCCGCGGAAGCCGCAACGCCGCCGAAAGCAGCCTGCTCCGCGCCGCTGCCCCGGCAGGATCGGGAGATCGCGGAAGTCAAAGAGGCGCTCCAATGCAACACCATGGAGCACATCGGCAATATCGCCACGGGCGATCTGGGCCATGTGCTGCTCACAGGAGCCACCGGCTTCCTGGGCATCCATGTGCTGCGGGAGCTGCTGGAAAACACCTCCGGCAAAGTGACCTGCCTGATCCGCAAAGGCCGTTTGGAATCCGCAAGGAAGCGGCTGGAATCCATGCTGGTTTATTACTTTGATTCGGATTACCGGGAAGCCTTCGACAGCGGCAGGCTGGCTGTCATCGACGGCGACATCACCGACGGGAAGCTAATATCGGAGCTTGGAAATCTGGGCTTCCGCACGCTCATCAACTGCGCGGCCAGCGTGAAGCACTTTGCCAGCGACGACATCCTGCAGCGGGTGAACGTGGACGGCGTGAAAAATCTGATCGCCCTCTGCGAAAAGACCGGCAGCAGGCTGGTGCAGATTTCCACGGTGTCGGTGGCGGGCGAGAACGTGAACCACGCCCTGCCGGATACGCTGGTCATGAAAGAAAACATGCTGTTCTTCGGGCAGGATCTGTCCAACCAGTACGTGCGCTCCAAGTTTGACGCCGAGGAAGCGGTGCTCCGGGCGGTCTCCGCGGGACGGCTGCGGGGCAAGATCATCCGGGTCGGCAACCTGATGAGCCGCAACAGCGACGGCGAGTTCCAGGCGAATTTTATCACCAGCGGCTTCATGCGCGGCCTGCGGGGCTATGCCGCCATCGGCGCTTTCCCCATCGCCATGCTGGCTGAACCCGTGGAGTTTTCCCCCATCGACAAGGTGGCGGAAGCGGTGCGGCTGCTGGCGGGAACGCCGGATCAGTTTACCGTCTTCCACGCCGTCAACGGGCACTGGATCGAGATGGGCGACGTGGTCGCCGCGATGAACGCCGAGGGCATTCCCGTGGACAACGTATCGGATGAGGAATTTACCTATCGGCTCTCCCAGGCCATGAAGAACGAACACAAGAACATGCTGGTGTCCGGCCTGATCAGCTATCTGTCCTCCGACGCGGAAACCGTGCGCAGCTATGTCCCCGAGGAACACAGCTTCACCAAAAACGCCCTGTACCGCCTGGGCTTCCGCTGGCCGCTGACGGATGACGGCTACCTGCGCGGCGCGATCCGGGCGCTCTCGTCCCTGGGCTTCTTTGAACAGTAAGACGCATATAGGAAACACCATGACGAAAATATGGATAGCGGATATCCAAGCGCTGGGGCTTCAATTGGATGAACTGCTCCAAGCGCTGCCGCCGGAGGACCGGGAGAAAGCGCTGCGCTACCGAAGGGCGGAAGACCAGCTGCGATGCGCGGCCGGAAGAACCATGATCCGGGCGCTGGCGGCGGAGGCTGGTATGCCGAAGGCACAGCTAATGTTTTCGGCGTACGGCAAGCCCGCCTTTGCGGACGGGAAGCCGCAGTTCAATCTGTCCCATTCCGGAAGCTGGGTCGCGCTGGCGGCGGGGGATGCCCCGCTGGGCATTGACGTGGAAAAACGGGAAATATTCGACAGGGAAAGCGTAAGTTGCTTTTTTAACGAGAGGGAGCGGGAGTTGATCCGGGCCGCCCGGGAACCGCTGTGCTGCTTTTACCGGCTCTGGACCGCGAAGGAAGCGTTTGCCAAAAAGGAAGGCAGAGGGCTTTCCATGTTCGAGGAAGAAACAATCGAAATGGACTGCGCGCAAGGAAAGATAGCCTATCAGGGAAAGATTCTTTCCCTCCAAACCTGGGAAACGCCTGCGTATACGGTCAGCTTCTGCGGGGAGGAGGCGGCGCAGGAGCCGCATCGGATCACCGCAGAAGAATGGCCGACGCTGGGAAAAAGAAAAGCATAACAACCCTATCCTGATATTTCACGGCGATCCGGTTGAAGATGGGAAGGTTGAGACCATCCACAAAACCGCAGCGGCCTGCATACCGCGAACAAAAGCAAGCATCATTGACAATCCTTCCATTTTATATTTCTCCTCCGGATGATGGCGAGCCGCACCTCCGGAGGATTTGTTTCTTCACGAACGCCCATATGATTGCATTGTCAACAGCGTTTAGGCAGAATTTGTAGAACACATGACGGATACTGTTTTACGTCTTTTGAAGTAAAAGCCTCTGAACGATATTTCCATCAGCGAGATCGTTGAAAATGCCGAGGTAGGGCGGACTTCCTTTTATCGCAATTTTGAGTCGAAAGAAGAGATTGTAAAACGGCAGATCAAAAAGCTGTTCGATGAATGGGAGCAGGAATACAAAGCATCCGGAAAAGAATCCAATGCCGCGATGTACGGAAGCCTTTTCAGGCATCTAAATGAACACTCCGATTTCTATCTGCTTTTGAAGGAACGGGGATTGATGCACCTGCTTTTCGAAGTGTATATAGAGAAATGGGGGCCGAAACCCGATTATCCAAACGAATGGGCCTATGCCACTGCGTTCCTCTCTTATGGCACCTACGGCTGGATCGAGGAGTGGATCAACCGCGGCATGCAGGAATCGGCTGAAACAATGGCGGAACTGCTTTCTAAAAACGGTATGAAATAAGCAAAAAAGCGCCTCTGAGCCGGGATGGTTCAGAGGCGCTTTTGCTTGAATCGGTAAGAAACTCAAATCATTTGACCGCCGCAAAGCCGTTTTCCAGATCCGCGATGATGTCGTCGATATGCTCGGTGCCGATGGACAGGCGGATGGTGTTGGGTTTGATGCCCTGATCCAGCAGCTCTTCTTCCGAGAGCTGGGAATGGGTGGTGGAGGCGGGATGGATCACCAGGCTTTTCACATCCGCCACGTTGGCCAGGAGGGAGAAGATCTGGAGGGCGTCGATAAAAGCCCAGGCTTCCTTCTGCCCGCCCTTGATCTCAAAGGTGAAAATGGACGCGCCGCCGTTGGGGAAATACCGTTCGTATAGGGCGTGATCGGGATGCTCGGGCAGGGAAGGATGGTTCACCTTCTCCACCAGGGGATGGTTTTTCAGGTATTCCACCACTTTCTTCGTGTTCTCCGCGTGGCGCTCCAGCCGGAGGGACAGGGTTTCCACGCCCTGCAAAAGCAGGAAAGCGTTGAAGGGCGAGATGGCGGCGCCGGTGTCCCGCAGCAGGATGGCCCGGATGTAGGTGACGAAAGCCGCGGGGCCTACAACATCATAGAAGGAAACGCCGTGATAGCTGGGATTGGGGGCGGCGATGTTGGGATACTTCCCGCTGGCATTCCAATCGAACTTCCCGCTTTCCACGATGATGCCGCCCAGGGTGGTGCCGTGGCCGCCGATGAATTTGGTGGCGGAATGCACCACGATGTCCGCGCCGTGCTCGATGGGCCGGATGAGGTAAGGCGTGCCGAAGGTGTTGTCGATCACCAGGGGCAGGCCGTGGCGGTGGGCGATTTTGGCAATGGCGTCAATGTCCGGAATATCGCTGTTGGGATTGCCCAGGGTTTCCAGGTAAATGGCCCGGGTGTTGTCCTGAATGGCGCTTTCCACTTCCACTAAGTTATGGGCGTCCACGAAAGTGGTTTGGATGCCGTACTGGGGCAGCGTATGGCCCAGCAGATTGAAGCTGCCGCCGTAGATGGTTTTCTGCGCCACGATATGCCCGCCGTTCGCCGCCAGGGCTTCGATGGTGTAGGTGATCGCCGCTGCGCCGGAGGCCAGCGCCAGCGCCGCGCTTCCGCCCTCCAGCGCTGCCAGCCGCTTTTCCAGCACTTCCTGGGTGGAATTGGTCAGCCTGCCGTAAATGTTGCCCGCGTCCGCCAGGCCGAAGCGGTCCGCCGCATGCTGGCTGTTGCGGAAAACATAGGAAGTGGTCTGATAAATCGGTACCGCCCGGGCGTCGGTGGCCGGGTCTGCCTGTTCCTGTCCTACGTGAAGCTGCAGGGTTTCAAATTTATACTGACTCATTGCTGCTGTCTCCTTTTCATCTTGTTATTTCTTTGCCTATTGTTCCCCTTGCGCCTCCGGCAAATAAAAAACCGGAAGCCGTATTTTCAAGCTCCCGGACAAAGGACAGACAGATGAAGGATCATCAGCATCTCATCATCTGAAGGCGCGGGGAACAGCCGAACGCCTCTGCCACAGCACATGTCCGGGAGTAAAGCATTCGACAGCACATCATGTTGTGATGATTCCGGAACATTCCCAACGCCTCCTTTCGGATGAATTGTCTGCATTATATCACCAGAAACATACTATGTCAATAGGTGAATAAAATATTTTTCTCTTTATTTACCTATTCACCGTGTAGAGTCTGGCCCAAAGTCATAATGAGGTGAATTATGCAATTGTCAGATGTGTTTCTATTGCCACCTTTGTTTTTATAATTTGAGTGCGCAATTAGATGCTTGCCCGATTGATTATAAAATCGTCAATGCCCTATAACTTCTGACTTTTCTTCTGAAATATATGAGCGGGAATTTAGCAATTGACTTCTGTTCCGCCCTGTGCTACAATGAAATGCGTCCATTAATTAGATTTATTTGGGAGGAAATGACCATGAAACACATCAAGACTTTGGAAACCCGCAACCTGTGCGAATCCGCCAAGAACGGCGGCTGCGGCGAATGCCAGACTTCCTGCCAGTCCGCCTGCAAGACCAGCTGCGGCATCGCCAACCAGAAGTGCGAAAACAAGGCCCAGAAGGAAAGCAAATAATCCTTCGCCTCATGCCGCCTGCGGGCGGCATTTTTTCTAAGTACGAAAATTGATGCGGGGGAACCCACTCTTTGGAGGCCAAAGAGTGGTTTCCCCCGCACCCCCTTCCGAGAAAGCCATAAAGGGGGTACCAAAAAACTCCTATAAAATTATTAAAGGAAATAGTTATGATTCACCAATACAAATTACACGGCCTGCCCATTGTGCTGGACACCTGCTCCGGCAGCGTGCATGTGGTGGACGACATCGCTTATGACATCATCGCGCTCTATGAACAGCAGAGCAAAGAAGACATCCTGAACGCTATGCTGGAAAAACACGGCGGTCAGGAGGGCGTGACAGCGGAAGAAATCGCGGAATGCTATGACCAGGTGACTGAACTCAAAGACCAGGGCAGGCTGTTCACCCCCGACACCTTCGCGCCCATGGCGGGCCAGCTCAAGCAGAAAACCGCCGGGGTGGTGAAAGCCCTGTGCCTGCACGTGGCCCACACCTGCAATCTGAACTGCTCCTACTGTTTCGCCAGCCAGGGCAAGTACCACGGCGAGCGCGCCATCATGTCCTTTGAGGTGGGCAAGCAGGCGCTGGATTTCCTGGTGGCAAATTCTGGCACCCGGAAGAACCTGGAGGTGGACTTCTTCGGCGGCGAGCCGCTGATGAACTTTGACGTGGTGAAGCGCTTGGTGGCCTATGCCCGCAGCATCGAGAAGGAGCACAACAAGAACTTCCGCTTCACCCTCACCACCAACGGCGTGCTGATCGACGACGACGTGATCGACTTCGCCAACCGGGAATGCAGCAACGTGGTGCTGAGCCTGGACGGGCGTAAAGAGGTGCACGACCGCTTTCGCGTCGACTACGCCGGGAACGGCAGCTGGGAAAAGATCGTGCCCAAATTCCAGAAGCTGGTGGCGGCCCGAGGTGGCAAGAACTACTACATGCGCGGCACCTTCACCCACCTGAACCCGGACTTCCTGAAAGACATCCAGGTGATGCTGGATCTGGGTTTCAATGAATTGAGCATGGAGCCGGTGGTCTGCGCCGCCGATGATCCCATGGCCCTCACCGAGGAAGACAAGCCCATCGTGTTGGAGCAGTACGAGAAGTTAGCCGAGCTGATGTTGCAGCGCCGCAGGGAAGGCCGGCCCTTTACCTTCTATCATTACATGATCGACCTGACGGGCGGCCCCTGCATTTACAAGCGGATTTCCGGCTGCGGCTCCGGCACCGAGTACATGGCCGTGACGCCCTGGGGCGACCTCTACCCCTGCCACCAGTTCGTGGGCGAGGAAAAGTTCAGGCTGGGCAACGTATGGGACGGCGTGACCAACACCGCCGTGCAGGAGGACTTCGCTTCCTGCAACGTGTACGCCCGCCCCGAGTGCAACGACTGTTGGGCGCGCCTCTACTGCTCCGGCGGCTGCGCCGCCAACGCCTACCACGCCACCGGCTCCGTCCGCGGCGTGTACAAGTACGGCTGCGACCTGTTCCGCAGGCGCATGGAGTGCGCCATCATGCTGGAAGCCGCGAAAGCGCTGGAGAACGATTGAACGTTTTTCTGGGGGAAACCCATTCTTTGAATAACTTCGCACGGCCTGCGCTTCGCGTGCCCGCGCTGTGGTTCTGATCTTCAAGATAAAACCGCGCTATGCGTCTAAAGCCGCATAGCTAAGAATGGTTTTCCCCCAGACCCCTTTCCGAAGAAAGCTGTATATGCTAAATGATGAAAACACCGATTTGTGATTTTGTCCGGCAGTATCAGGAACAAGGCGTTCTCCGCCTCCACATGCCGGGGCATAAGGGAAAGTCCCATCTCGGCCCGGAATCCTGGGACATCACCGAAATCGCCGGGGCGGACGAGCTATATCACCCCACCGGCATTATCCGGGAGAGCGAGGAAAACGCTGCCCGGCTTTTTGGCGCGGGTAGAACGGTGTATTCCACCGAAGGCTCCTCCCTCTGTATCCGGGCGATGGTGTATCTGGCGCTGCTGAACGCTAAAGCCCAGAACAGAAAGCCTTTGATTCTGGCGGGCCGCAACGCCCACAAAACCTTTCTTTCTGCCTGCGCCATGCTGGACGCGGACGTGGAATGGCTGTATCCCGAAGCGGAAAACAGCCTGATTTCCTGTGCCATTGATGAAAACACTTTGGAAAAAACGCTGTCCAATATGCCCGAAAAGCCCGCGGCGGTGTACCTCACCACACCGGATTATCTGGGAAACCTGGTGGATATTGCGGCTTTATCAGTTGTATGTCATCGTCACGGCGTCCCCCTGCTGGTGGACAATGCCCACGGGGCCTATCTGAAATTCCTGCCGCGGGACATTCACCCCCTCACCTTAGGCGCTGACCTCTGCTGCGACTCTGCTCACAAGACCCTGCCCGTCCTCACCGGCGGGGCGTACCTGCATATCGGCAAAAACGCGCCTTCCCTGTTCGCGGAGAACGCCGATCGGGCCATGGCGCTGTTCGCCTCCACCAGCCCTTCCTATCTTATTTTGCAATCCCTGGACGTCTGCAACGCTTACTTGGACAGCGGTTATCGGGAACGACTGACCGCGCTGGCAGAAAAGCTGAATGAACTGAAAGAACAAATAAAAAAACACGGCTATTCCATTGCCGGAAATGAACTGCTGAAACTGACGATCGCCCCCAAACCTTTTGGCTATACCGGCGACGGACTCCACGGCTTTCTCCGCGCACAGAACATGGAATGTGAATTTTCCGACCTGGATTTTCTGACCATGATGTTCACCCCGGACACGGAAGAATCAGAGATCGAAAGATTAAAAGAAGCCCTGCTGAACATTCCCCGAAAGCCGGGTATCCCCGCCCCGCCTCCGGCCCTTCCACACCCTGAGCGCGTCCTTTCCATCCGGGAAGCCATGCTGTCCCTGAGCGAAGAAATCCCCGTGGCGGAAGCGGAAGGAAAGGTCTTCGCCGACGCCCATGTGGGCTGTCCTCCCTGCATCCCCATCATTGCCGCCGGGGAGCGCGTTGACCGCGCCGCTGTCCGCTGTTTTCAATATTACGGCATTCAATCCTGCCGCGTGATTCTATGAAAAAAGCTGCCCGCAGTTTTGTCTGCGAACAGCTTTTTTTCATCCTTCCACCGCTTCGGCGCTCAGATCGTAGGTGTCCGCGCCAGTGATTTTCGCCCGGATGAAGGTGCCTTCTGTCAGGGGCTTATTGCTCAGCAGCATGATTTCGCCGTCGGCGTCGGGGGCTTCCCACTGGGAACGGGCGGTGTAGTTGAGGCCGTTGTGACCGGTCACCAGTACCTTTTCCACCGTGCCGACGCGCTGCTGGTTCCGGTTCAGGCTGATTTTCGCCTGCAAGGCCATGAGCTTGTTCAGGCGCTCCTGCTTGATTTCCTCCGGCACCTGGTTCGGCATGTCCGCGGCGGGGGTGTCCTCCTCGGGAGAGTAGGCAAAGGCTCCCATCCGGTCAAAGCCCATTTCCTCGGTGAAAGCCATCAGCTCCTCAAAGTCCGCGTCCGTTTCGCCGGGGAAGCCCACGATGAAGGTGGTGCGCAGGCAGAAGCCCATCTGTCGGGCGGCGGTGAGCATTTCTTTCGTGTGCGCCACCGTGCCGCGCCGGTTCATCACTTTTAATAATCCGGGGGCTGCGTGCTGCAAGGGCAGATCCAGATACTTGCAGATATTGCCATGCTTCGCCATGGTTTCCAGCACCTGCATGTTGGTTTCGTCCGGATACATGTACAGGCTCCGCAGCCAGTCCACGCCGGGGATCGCCGCCGCTTCGTCCAATAATTCCGCCAAAGAAGAACCGTTGTCAATGCCGTATTTCGTGGTGTCCTGGGCGATGAGGATATGCTCCCGCACCCCCTGGCCTGCCAGGGTTTTGATCTCGTTCAGAATGGCGTCCTTGGGCCGGGAGCGGTAGCCGCCGCGAATCAGGGGAATGGCGCAGTAGGCGCAGCGGTTGTCGCAGCCGTCGCCGATCTTGATGTAGGCGGAATAGGACGGCGTGGTCAGCACCCGACCGCACTCCAGGAAAGCGCTCTGGCGGCGGGTGTCGGCGGGGCGCTGTCCGTCCAGGGTCTTTTCCAGATATTCCACCAAATGCCCGTACTGGTTCACCCCCAGCAGGCAGTCGATCTCCGGGATCTCGGACAGCAATTCATTCTTGTACCGCTGGGCCAGGCAGCCCGTGACGCACAGCGCGCGGCAGCGCCCGGTCTTTTTGTATTCCGCCATTTCAAAAATGGTGTCGATGGATTCCTCCTTGGCGGAGGCGATGAACCCGCAGGTGTTCACGATCAGCACGTCGGCCTCCTGGGGCTGCTGCGTAATCACCATGCCCGCGTCGGTGAGCTGGTGCAGCATCTGTTCCGAATCCACCGTGTTCTTCACGCAGCCCAGGGAAATCATGCCGATTTTCAATCCGTTCAAACCAGCCATGCAAACATCCTCGCTTTCGCAGGTTTCCGTTTACCGAAAAAATACTATCATAAAAACCGTTATTTGTCCATGAATTGCCGGAAGTATTTGAATTTTTCCGTTTGGCATGGTATAATTTCCGCATTAACAGCGAGGAGGAAGCGGCATGATTCGCATCGGGAACCTGAAAGCGCCATTGGGCATGGAAGCGGACCTGCCGCTGGCGCTGGCGCTGAAAAAGCTGAAAACAGAGAAAAGCGCCGTCACCTCCTGGCGGGTGAGTAAAAAGAGCGTGGACGCCCGGGACAAGGGCGACGTGCATTTTGTGCTTTCGGTTGATGTACAGATCAAAAACGAAGACGAAATTCTGAAACGATTAAAGCCCGGCACGGCGGCGAAGGTGCAGCCGGTCATGGGCTTGCAGGTGATTCGCCGGGTCTATTCCGGCCCGCGTCCGGTGGTGGCGGGGTTCGGCCCCGGCGGGCTGTTCGCGGCGCTGACCCTGGCCCGGGCTGGCATGAAGCCCATTGTATTGGAGCGTGGCGAACGGGTGGATAAGCGGGCGCGCACCACGGAGCGCTTCGCCGCCACCGGCGAACTGAACCCGGAGAGCAACATCCAGTTCGGCGAGGGCGGCGCGGGGGCGTTTTCCGACGGCAAGCTGACCACCGGCATCAAGGACAGGCGCTGCGGCATGGTGCTGAGAGAGCTGGTGGACCACGGCGCGCCGGAGGAAATTCTGTACCTGGCCCGGCCCCACATCGGAACGGACAGGCTGCCAAAAGTGGTCGCCGCCATCCGGGAGGAAATCATCTCCCTGGGCGGGGAGGTGCGCTTCTCCACCAAGCTGACGGGCATCCGGCAGCGGGCCGGGCAGATCGAAGCGATTGAATACATGGATGCGGACGGGCCGGGAGAAATCGCCACGGACGCGCTGATCGTCGCCATCGGCCACAGCGCCGCCGATACCCAGCAAATGCTGTTCCAGGCCGGGGCGGATATGATTCAGAAGCCCTTCTCCGTGGGGGCCAGGATCGAGCATCCGCAAGCCCTCATCAACAAGAGCCAGTACGGAAGGTTTGCCGGCCATCCGGCCCTGGGCGCGGCGGAGTATCATCTGTCCACGAAGCTGCCCGACGGGCGCGGGGCCTATACCTTCTGCATGTGTCCCGGCGGCACGGTGGCGGCGGCGGCAAGCCGCATCGGCGGAGTGTGTGTCAACGGCATGAGCCCCTTCGCCCGGGACGGGGAGAACGCCAACGCGGCGCTGCTGGTAGACGTGCGGCCTGAGGATTTCGGCGACGACCATCCCTTAGCGGGCTACGCCCTGCAAAGGCTGTGGGAGGAGCGGGCGTTCCGGGCCGGGGGCGGGAATTACTTCGCCCCGGCGCAGTTGGCCGGGGATTTGCTGGCGGGAAGGGAAACCAAAAAGCTGGAAACCAGCGTCCATCCCACCTACCGCCCCGGCGTGACCCCGGCGGACTTCCGGGCGGTGCTGCCGGGCTTTGCCTATGAAGGCCTGCGCTTCGCCATCCAGGCCTTTGACCGGCAGCTGAAAGGCTTCGCTCTGCCCGACGCGGTGCTGACGGCGGTGGAGAGCCGTTCCTCCTGCCCGGTGCGCCTGCTGCGGGACAGCAGGTTTGAAAGCAACATCGGCGGCCTGTACCCCTGCGGCGAAGGCGCGGGCTACGCGGGCGGCATCATGAGCGCCGCCGCGGACGGGATCCGGGTGGCGGAAAGCATTATCAATAGGTAGGAGGTAGAAGGTAGGAAGTTTAGAATGCTGGATGCTTTTTTTGAAGCAATCAGGTTTGCGTCATATGGAAACATGAAAAACCTCCTATCTCCTACTTCCAACCTCCTACCTCAAAAAACACTGGAGGTGTTCAAAATGCGCAGCGTAGTACAGCGGGTATCGGAAGCGTATGTAACGGTGGACGGACAAGAAACGGGCCGGATTGAAAAGGGACTGATGGCCTTGATCGGCGTGGAAGCGGGCGACATGGAAAAGGACGCCGTGTATTTGGCGGGCAAGATTGTGAAGCTGCGCATCTTCGAAGATGAAAACGAGAAGATGAACCTGTCGGTGAAGGATGTCAACGGCGGCATTTTAGCGGTGAGCCAGTTTACTTTATTGGGCGACGCCCGGGGACAAAACCGCCCCGGCTTCACCCAGGCCGAAGCGCCCGAAAGGGCTAACGAACTCTATGAACTCTGCTGCGCCGAAATGCGGAAGTTAGGCGTGCCGGTGGAAAACGGCGTGTTCCGCACGCATATGATGGTGCACCTCATCAACGACGGCCCTGTGACCTTACTGCTGGACAGCCATAAGACATTCTGATGCTGTTCAAGTATTACACCAGCAAATACACCGTCCGATCCCAATCATGTCATCCCGACCGGAGCGAAGCGGAGTGGAGGGACCTGAGCGTATGAAAACATGTTTGTTGGTCGAATGTGAAGCATTTAGATCCCTCCACTCCGCTTCGCTCCGGTCGGGATGACATCGTTCGTTCTAAGAGAATGATTTGCTGTTCCATCGGGAGTATGAATGATATGAAGTACGAAAACGTTTACTTCTTCAACGGCACGGCCTACGCCGGGAAGTCCACCATGGTGAAGCGACTGGCGGAAAAACACAAGGGCATCGCCTGCGAAGAAAACTACCACGACGCGCTGCTGGAGGGCCTGGACAGCAAAGAATTCCCCTGCCTCACCTACACGCGGGATTTGCGGGACTGGCACGACTTTATCCGAAGAACCCCCGACGAATACGAACAGTGGATCATCGGCGTGACGAAGGAATGTGAAATCCTGGAACTGCGGATTCTGGATGATTTGGTCAAGCAAAATCAGGACAAGACAATCTTCGTGGACACCAACATCTGCCCGGAAACGCTGAAACAAATCTCCGATGCGCGCCATGTGGTCATCATGCTGGCCGACCCGG
Organism: uncultured Eubacteriales bacterium; assembly: GCA_902795275.1. GTDB lineage: Bacteria > Bacillota > Clostridia > Christensenellales > Aristaeellaceae > RUG563. The sequence continues at coordinate 199,310 of CADBKQ010000004.1, forward strand.
ATATCTCCGTCCGGCGCTTTTTCGAGCGGCCCGACCGGGAAAAGCAATTCCTCTACCGGCTGATGATGGAGGAGGAAAACCCGCAGAAGGCCCTGGACAATTTCCGGGAATGCCTGAAACGCATCAACTCCAAAGAGAACTACGACGCCTTCCTGCGCTGCGGGTTCCCGGTGATTCATCGGGACGAAAGCCGGAGCATCGAAGACACCATGGCATTGGTGGAAAAGATTTTCGGACTGTAAAGCCTGCGGCAGCAGGAAAGAAATAAACACGCAAATCGGATGGAAGGAGAAACGGACATGGAACTGATTCAGAGCTTTTCAGTGGACCATACGCGCATTGTGCCCGGCATTTTCACCAGCAGGGTGGATCATTTGGGGGACGAGGCGGTGACGACCTATGATATCCGGCTCAAAAGGCCGAACAGGGAGCCGGTCATTGATGTGGCGGCGATGCATTCGCTGGAGCATCTCATCGCGACGTATCTGCGCAACGACCCCGACTGGAAGGACGAGGTGATTTACTGGGGGCCGATGGGTTGCCTGACGGGCTTCTACCTCATCCTCAAAGGCAGCCGCGCGCCGCGGGAACTGTATACGCTCCTGTTAAGAGCGTTCAAGGCCGTAAACGACGCGCAGGAGGTACCCGGCACCGCTCCCCAGAATTGCGGATACTGGCGTATGCACAACCTGGAAATGGCAAAATGGTATGCGAACGAGTTTGCCGCTTACCTGGAAGCCAACGCGGAAAACAGCGCGATCTTTGAGTATCCTCAGACAGAACGGCTCGTGACCGGTGGAGGACAGCATTTCTACGATTCATGATCACAGGCTTTCGATCGTGCCGCAAGGAACGATGCGGTCGTCGCAGGAGAAAGGAGCGCTTATGAAAATCGACACGCTGGTGTTAGGCCCGGTGCAGACCAACTGCTACATCGTATACAACGAAGGCGCGGAGGAAGCAATCGTCATCGACCCCGGCGCTGATCCAGAGAAAATCAGGGAAGCGCTGGACGGGAAGCGCGCGGCGGCGGTGCTGCTGACCCACGGGCATTTCGACCACACCGGGGCGCTTGGCGCTTTTGAAGGCACGCCGATTTACATTCATCCCTCCGACGACGTGATGCTTACTGATTCAGCGTGGAGCGGCGGCTATATGATCGGCGACACCGAGCCGCGCCCCGCCGCCACGGATTACGTGCGGGAGGGGACAAAGCTACATCTGGCGGGGCTGGATATCGTGGTCATGCACACGCCGGGGCACACCCTGGGCAGCGTGGTCTACATGATCGGGGACGCGCTGTTCACCGGCGATACCCTGTTCTGCGGCGGCTTTGGCCGCACCGACCTGATGGGCGGCGACCAGGACGAATTGTTCCGCTCCCTTCGCCGCCTGCTGAGCTTGGAAAAGAACTGGATCATCTGTCCGGGGCACGGGAGTCCCAGCACCCTGGAGGAGGAGAAGGGGAAATACATCTGACTCAGAGAGTACAGAGTTCAGAGTACAGAGTGCAGATTATCAAGCTGCCAAATCGCGCTCACAATATCATCTGTACTCTGAACTCTGTACTCTGCACTCTCTTTGAACAAACGGAGAATCGCCATGAACCCAACCATCTCTCTCATAACCCCCACCCCCCAATTCGCCAATGACTTAGCGGACGTGGTGCGCATTTTCTGGGGCGGGGCGCAGTTCAAGGTCAACGAACCGGGCGGAGAAATCACCGTCACCCACACGGAAACGGAAGCAAACGGCGTCCGCTTCTGCCGGGTGGAAATGTCCGGGGCGTGTTCGGGCTGCGCGGAAAAGAGCAAGGAAATCTCCCCCGATCCGCTGCTGGAAAAGCGCTACCACAAGCGGCTGATCAAGCAGGCGCTCTACGACGTGATGAAGCAGGTCACGGGCCGCACGCCGCCCTGGGGTTCCCTGACCGGCATCCGGCCCACACGCCTGCTCTACGAGGGCATGAGCCGGGGACTGACCTTGCAGCAGGCCGAGGCGGAGACCCGGGAAATCTTTGACCTGCTGCCGGAAAAGGCCGCGCTGCTGCGGGAAATCATTGAGGTGCAGCAGGCGCTGCCTATACCTCAGGACGACGAAGTGGATTTGTATGTGGGCATCCCCTTCTGCGTGTCCCGGTGCGCCTACTGCTCCTTCCTCAGCGGCGAGGTGGGCAAGGGAAAGCAGCTGTCGCCCTACGTGGACGCGCTGGAAAAGGAGATCACCGGCACGCTGGCGCTGATGGAAGAAAAAGGCTTGAAGCCCCGGGCATTTTATATGGGCGGAGGCACGCCGACCTCTCTCAGCGCCGCCATGCTGGACCGGGTGCTGACCGCCGCCCAGCCCTTCATCGACCGGGCCATGGAAGTGACCGTGGAGGCGGGCCGCCCGGACACCATCGACGCGGAAAAGCTGGCCGTCATCCGCAGCCACAAAGCCACCCGCATTTCCATCAATCCCCAGACCATGCACGACGAAACGCTGCAAAGGATCGGCCGCCGCCACACCACCGCCCAGACCGAAGCCGCCTATGCTTTAGCCCGGGAGGCGGGCTTCACCCACATCAACATGGATGTCATCGCGGGCTTGCCGGGGGAAAACCTGGACATGTTCCTGCAAACCCTGGCCTGGAGCCGCGGCCTGGCCCCCGAAAGCCTGACCGTCCACACCCTGTCCATCAAGCGCAGCAGCCTGCTGCACCTGTGGGAAGCGTCCCTCCCTGACGGGGACATGGTGTCGCGGATGGTGGACGCGGGCCGCGCGGAAGCGGCGAAGCGCGGCATGAAGCCCTATTACCTCTACCGCCAGAAGCATATGGCGGGCAACCTGGAAAACGTGGGCTACGCCCTGCCCGGCCACGCCTGCATCTATAATGTGGATATGATGGAGGAAACCGGCCATGTGCTGGCCTGCGGCGCGGGGGCCATCAGCAAGCGGGTCGATCCCGCCATCGGGCGCATCGAACGCGCTCCCAACGTGAGCGAAATCAAAAACTATATTGACCGCACGGACGAAATGCTGCAAAGAAAACAGCTGCTTTGGCAGGCGGACTGGAACACGGGAAACAAAACAGAAAGGAACTGAGCGACATGAAAATCGGATTCTGCGCGAAGATCGACCGGATCGGTGAAGTGGCCGCCGCGGGCTTTGATTACATCGAATTGCCGGTGAGCGAAGCCGCAGCCTGGACGGAGGAAAAATTTGAAACGGCCCTGGCCAAGGTGCGGGAAGCGGGCATTCCGGTCCCGGCGTTCAACGTGCTGTTTCCCGGCACGCTGGAGCTGCTGAACCCCGCCACTTCCGACGAAGCCATCGTCGCTTACCTGCGCCCGGCGTTTTCCCGGGTCAGGCGGCTGGGAGGCAAGGTGGTGGTGTTCGGCAGCGGGAAGAGCCGCATGCGTCCCGACGGCATGCCATACGATGAAGCGTTCCGCCGTCTCACCGAGGTAGCCCGCCTGATCGGAGGGATCGCCCGGGAATACAGCCTCGTCATCGCCATCGAGCCCCTGAACCGGGGCGAAACCAACATGATCAATTCCGTGGCCGAAGGCGCGTGCCTGCGGGCGGCGGCGCATCATCCCGCCGTACAGCTCCTGGGGGATTATTACCACATTGTCACGGAGCATCAGCCGCCGGAGGACATCGCCCGCGTGGGCGGGATCGTCCACTGCCATATCGCCACCGAGGTGGGCCGCCGCGCGCCGCAGGAGGCCGAGGAAGGCTTCAAAACAATGTTCCGCGCCATGAAGCAAACGGGATACGAAGGCCTGGTCAGCGTGGAGGGCGGCGCGGATGATCTGGCCGCCGAAGGCCCCCGGGCTGTGACCCTGCTGAAAAAGCTCTGGGAAGAAGCGTAAGCGTCCCGCGCGCAGAAGCGCGTGCGAAAAAACGCCGGTTCTGTAGCGCGTGCGAAAAAACGCCGGTTCCCGCTTGACGGGAGAAGCCGATGAGAGTATAATGTGTAAGTCTACCGTAGAAAAGGAAACGCATGACCGCGTTCTAACAGCATTTTACAACGAGAGGAAGAGAATCATCATGGCCAACAAATCCGCAACCAACCGCAAACCCATCGCTTCCGGCACCAAGGGTTTTATCTGCCTGATCGTGCTGTGCGCTGTGCTGGTGTTTGTTTCCTGCATTTCCCTGGTCGGGATGCCGCTGGACAGCGAGGGCGTGAATATCCTGCTGCCCTGGGTGCCCATGACCGGCGCCAACTGGCCTGCCTCCCTGCCCCTGGATCGGACTTTGGGCGGCGGCACCTATACGGACTATACCTTTACCTTGCCTGAAGGCGCTACCGCCGAAGACGCCGTCAAGGTTCTCAAAACCCGCCTGAACGAACTGGGCGAAACCGACGCCGCCGTGTCCCTGAAGGGCGACGTGATCCGCGTGGAGCTGCGCAAAATGTCCGATTCCCTGCGCGGCAGTAAGCTGGCGCTGGCCGTTTTGCAGGGTCATCTTGAATTCAACGATCCCGACGGCAACGTGGTGCTGACCGAAAAAGACGTAACGAGCGCGAAAGTGAACGTAAAGAGCACTTCCTCCGCCTACTCCGTTTACCTCGATTTCACCCTCACCAGCGAAGGAAAGCAGAAGCTGGCGGACGCCAACCCCACCTTCATGAATCTCAATTGTGACGGCGAGAGCGTCGCTTCCTATGTCACCATTTCCAACGGCGAGGTGAGCGCTTACGTGGGCACCGGCGATACCGCTTACAGCTCCGCCTATAACCTCTCCTACCTGACCAACAGCGGCGCTGTGGATGCGAAGCTGACCCAGAGCGGCACCGGCGATGTGGTCGCCTCCTCCGGCATCGTGCTGAACGTGGTGATCCTGCTGTGCGCGGCGCTGCTGGTCTGCACGCTGATTTACCTGGTTGTGATCGGCAAGCTCACCGGTATCTCCGCTTTCATTTCCGTGTGGTGTACCGTGCTGCTGGGGATGTTCTTCCTGGCCACCATTGTGGTGCCCTCCTCCACCATGCTCCATGTGAGCACGCTGATCGCCGTTCTGCTGGGCGTGCTGCTGTCCATGTACGCCGCCGTGACCCGCACCTCTGCCATCAGCGCCCAGATCGGTGAAGGCAGCGTGCCGAAGCAGGCCACCAAGCTGGGCATGAAGAACGCCGCCAAGAACGTGTGGATCGCCCATGGCGGCGTGCTGGCCGTGGCCCTGATCCTGATGATCTTCGCCTTCTCCCGGAGCATCGGCTACGCCCTGTTTGCCGGCGTGCTGGCCAGCGCTCTGTCCACCCTGGCGATGCGCGCGTTCCAGCTGTGCTTCACCGCCATCACCAACAAGCCTGCCCTCTTTGGCAAAGTTAAGTAAGTTTTTTCAGGGTGCCGGTTTTACACGGCACCCTCTTTTTATCCTTTTTTATCTCTCCTGCCGGAGGTATGCCATGCTGACGATTGCTCTCGCTCCCCAGGCGGACGCGCTTGCGCCCCTTCCGGGCTTGCCGGTCTGGCTGGCCCGTCTGCTGGCGGCGCGGGGAATCGTCAGCGAAGAGGCGGCGCAGCGCTTCCTGCATCCCTCCCCGGATCAGCTACGGAAGCCCGATGCGCTGCATGATCTTTCCAAAGCCGCGGAACTCATTCAAAACGCGGCGAAGCAAAAAAAGCGCGCGGCCATCTATGGCGACTACGACGTGGACGGCGTGTCCGCCTCCGCCATCCTGTATGAAGCCCTGCTCGCGCTGGGGCTGAAAGCGGCGGTTTACCTGCCCGACCGCCACAGGGAAGGCTACGGCCTGAACATCCCCGCCGTGGAAAAGCTGGCGCAGGAAGCCGATCTGCTCATCACCGTGGACTGCGGCATCACCGGCATCCAAGAAGTCAGGCGGGCGAAAGAGCTGGGCATGACCGTGATCGTGACCGACCACCACCGGCATTTGGAAGAGCTGCCGCCCGCCGATGCGGTGGTGTCGCCCCTGCTGGGGGATTATCCCTTTCCCGGCCTGTGCGGGGCAGGCGTGGCATGGAAGCTGGCGCTGGCCCTGACAGGCGATCAGGCGCTGGATCTGCTGGAGCTGGCGGCTCTGGCCACGGTAGCCGATATGGTGCCGCTGACGGATGAAAACCGGGTGATCGTGGCGCTGGGGCTGGAACGGCTTTCCCGCACGAAGCGGCCCGGCCTGCGGGCGGTGATGGAACGCGCCGGGGTGCAGGGCCGCGTGAGCAGCGACCAGGTGGGCTTCCAGATTGCCCCGCGCATGAACGCCTGCGGGCGCATGGCTTCCGCCCACATCGCTTTCGACATGCTGACCACCCGGGACGCGGCTCAAGCGGAAGCGCTGGCGATCCAGATGGAAGCGCTGAATCAGGAACGGAAAAGCCAGGAAACCAAGGTGCTGAACGCGGCGCTGGAACAAACGAAGCAGATGGATTTGATCGACCATCACGCCATCGTGGTCTGGGGCGAAGGCTGGAACAGCGGCGTGGTGGGCCTGGCCGCCGGGCGCGTGGCGGAGCAGTACGCCTATCCCACGGTAGCCCTGGCGGTGGAAGGGGATACCTGCGTCGGCAGCGCTCGCAGCGCCGGGGACATCGACATTTATCAGGCCCTCAGCCAGTGCGCCGACCTGTTCGAGCACTTTGGCGGGCATAAGCAGGCGGCGGGCCTGACCCTGAAAAGCGAGCATTTGGAGGAGTTTTCTTCCCGGCTGTCCCGGGCCGTTGCAGGGCAAACGGGCGGAAAACCCGTCAGGCCCGCCGTGCTCTGCGACGGGGAACTGGCCCTCGGCGACGTGACGGAGGAAACGGTTCGCTGGCTGCAAATGCTGGAGCCCTTCGGCATGGGCAATCCCCCGCCGAAATTCCTGTGCGGCGGGGCGGAGCCCCTTTCCCTCCAGGCCGTCGGTACGGAGGGGCGGCACCTGAAATGCAGCTTCCTGCAAAACGATGAAACGCGGAACGGCATTTACTTCGGCGGCGGCGCCTGGGCGGGGAAAACGGATGGCCGCTTCCGCTTCGCGTTCTCGCCCACGCTGAACGAATTTCGCGGCAAAGTCAGCGCGGAATGCCGGATCTTCGCCCTGGAGAGGATTCCGGAATCCCTGCAAAAAAACGCGGTGAACGAGGCGATGACAGCGTTCTCTGAAAGCATCTCTGAGGCTCCCGCTGCCTCCCTCTCTCCCGCCGCGCTGCCCGCCCTGATGGCGGCGGGGCAGGGCGTCCTGCTCGTGTGCCGATGCCTGGAAACGGCGCTGGCTCTGCGGGCGCAATTCCCCGACGCGGATTTCTGTCTCGATGAAGCAACGGACAGCCGGGCGTTCAACACCCTCCTGCTCTATGGAAACGCGAAAGCCGTTTCTCCCGCGTTCCGCAAAATCGTGCTCTGCGACGGAGACCTGGGCGAAGCAGCCGCGTACCGCGCCGCTTGCCCCAAAGCGGAAGTCGCGGCGCTGCCCCTGTCCGACGCGCTGAAAAGTCTGCTGGCTGCTTCCTTTGTAGACAAGGATGGGCTGCGAAGCTGCTTTATTCAGATGAAATCGTACTCCTTTCCCAGCCTGTACAGCTTCGCCTCCGCCTGCGCCTTGTCCGTCCCCCAGGCCGCCTTCGCCCTGGCCGTGCTGCGGGATATTGATTTAGTGGATTGCTCCCTTTCTCCCTTCCGCGTCTCGCTCCTTCCCATAAAAAAACGCAGCCCGGAAGAAAGCGGACTGTTCCGCCTGGCACAGCAAGCGCATTGATTGAGTGTACAGAGTTCAGAGCGCAGTGTTCAAATAATACAGTGAACATACTGCGGAATCCAAATTTGATCGACCATAAAAACTCCTCACTCCTAACTCCTCTTTCCTCTCTCCCTGCGGTTCCCACGAATGAACAAGATCGGAGGTGCGCACATGGCATATACGGCTTATGAACCCATGACGATGGACGAGATCCTGGCACGGGTCAAGAAGGTGGATACGGACGGCAAGGGGGCCGCCCTGGTTCAGCACGCATATGATTTTGCCGCTGATGCGCACAAGGATCAAAGGCGCAAAAGCGGCGAGCCCTATATCGTGCATCCTCTGTATGTGGCCAGCATCATCACCGAGCTGATGATCGACCCGCCCACCATCGCCGCCGCGCTGCTCCACGACACGGTGGAGGACACCGGCGCGACGGTTCAGCAGGTGACGGAACTGTTTGGCGAAGAGGTGGCCCGGCTGGTGGACGGCGTGACCAAGCTGGCCAAGCTGAACTTTGCCGACCGGGAAGAGCAGCAGGCGGAGTCCTTACGCAAAATGATCCTGGCCATGAGCAAGGACATCCGCGTGGTGCTGATCAAGCTGGCCGACCGGCTGCACAACATGCGCACCCTCAAATACAAGGAGCCCGACCGCCAGGTGGCCATCGCCCGGGAAACCCTGGATATTTACGCGCCGCTGGCCCACCGGCTGGGCGTGTACGGCATCAAGCAGGAATTGGAAGACCTGTCCCTGCGCTATATCGACCCGGAAGGCTACCAGAACGTGGCCCAGAAGGTGGGCATGAAGCGGGCTGAACGGGAGGAAAACATCAAGCTGGTGATCAGCGAGCTGAGCCAGAAGCTGGACGAGCAGGGGCTGCACTACGACATTGACGGCAGGCCCAAGCACCTGTATTCCATCTACCGCAAGATGGTGATCCAGAACAAGCCCTTCGACCAGATTTACGACCTGATCGCCATCCGCGTGATCGTGGACACCATTCCCGAATGCTACACCGTCCTGGGCATCGCCCATACCCTGTGGAACCAGGTGCCGGGCCGGTTCAAGGACTATATCTCCGTGCCCAAGGCCAACATGTACCAATCCCTTCACACCACCGTGGTGGGCGGGCGGCGCATCCCCTTCCCCTTTGAAATCCAGATCCGCACCTGGGAAATGCACCGGGTCGCGGAATACGGCATCGCGGCGCACTGGCGCTACAAGGAAGGCGGCAAAAAGGACAGCGGCCTGGATGACAAGCTGTACTGGCTGCGGCAGATTCTGGACTGGCAGAGCGAGACCCGCGACAGCCACGAGTTCATCGACAGCCTGAAAACCGACCTGTTCTCCGAGGAAGTGTTCCTGTTCACGCCCAAGGGCGACATCGTCTCCATGCAGCGGGGCTCCACGCCCCTGGACTTCGCCTATCGCATCCATTCCCAGGTGGGCAATTCCTGCGTGGGCGCGCGCATCAACGGCAAGATGGTGCCGCTGGATACCCAGCTGCAAACCGGCGACCGGGTGGAGGTGCTCACCTCCTCCGCCTCCAAAGGCCCCAGCATGGACTGGCTGAAAATCGTCAAGACCCAGCAGGCCAAGGCGAAGATTCGCCAGTTCTTCAAGCGGGAGCTGCGGGGCGAAAACGTGATCCGCGGCAAGGAAATGCTGGATCACGAGGCCAAGCGCCGGGGCGTAAAGCTGCCGGATTACACCAAGCCGGAATACTATGAGCCGCTGCTGCGCAAGTACATGTTCCAGGATCTGGACGACCTGTACGGCGCCATCGGCTACGGCGGCGTGGCGGCGGTCTACGTGCTGAGCCGGCTGATCGACGAAAAACAAAAAAAGGAGGCGGCGACCGCGCCGAAGCCTCCTGTCGTTCTGCCCGAAACGCCGCCCGCCGAGCCCAAGGGAAAGCCTACCCATGGCATCTATGTCCACGGCGAGCCGGGCATGCTGGTGCGCTTCGCCCGGTGCTGCAATCCCGTGCCCGGCGACGACATTGTGGGCTACATCACCCGGGGCCGCGGCGTGACCGTACACAAGGCCGACTGCGTGAACGCCCTGCACTCCGAGCCGGAACGCGCCGTGCCCGTTTCCTGGGCGGCGGAGGAACTGGGCGATTTCAGCGCCAACGTGATCATCATCTGCTACGACCACAATTCCCTCCTGGGCGAAATCACCAACTTCATTCAGGATCAGGGCATTCCCTTGACCGCCCTGAGCGTGAAGCTGAACAAAAACAAAACCTGCACCATCATGACCACCATGCAGGTCAAATCCCGGGAACAGCTGGACGCCGCGCTGGTCAAAATCCAGCGCCGCTCCGACGTGATCGAGGCATACCGAAGCGCAAGCTGAAAGAGCGAGGAAAACCGCCTCGCCCGCTTATGGCGTCCTTTTCGCCGCGTCCAGCAGCGCCTCCCGGTCGTTGGGAAGCTGGCCGCGCGCCACTTGCAGCAGGAGGGTGTGAAGGGTTTCCCCAATCGCGGGGCCGCGCAGGCCCAGCGCGGCCATGTCCTTGCCGTTTACGGTCAATTGTCTCAGGGTATAGCAGGCGTTTTCTGCCAGTAATGCTTTCAGCTTTTCCTTCAGCGCTTCCGTGTCCCGGGCGATTGCGTCCGGGCTTTCCTTTTGTCCGGCTGTCCGCATGGCCTGACGCAGGAGAATCAATTGCCCCAGCCGATCCGGGCCGACGCGCATCAGCATTTCCTGCATGGCCTCGGGCCGCAGGTCGGCGGCCTGCCACTGCACCAGTTCGGTCACGGTGTCCATGATTTTCGTGGACATTTTGAGTCCCCGCAGCATGGATAGCGCCAGCCTGCCGCTGTTTTCCGCGTCTGTTCCGCACAGGCGCAGGAACGCGGCCCAGCGCAGGTACAGGTCCTTCGGCGCGGCGTCGACGGTGCGCAGGGTGGTTTCCCATTGCTCTCCGGCTGTCAGCGGTTGTAGCTCCGGCAGCACGGCTTCGATGACCTCCGGGAATTGCCGCAAGACACCGGAAGCGTCCCGGCCCTGCAAAAGCCCCGACAGTTCCGCGGCGATGCGCTCCCGGCTCACGTGGCAAAGCTGCGCCCGGCCCTCCCGGATGGCCCGCGCCGTGGCTTCTTCAACAGGAAAGCCCAGCCGCGCCGAAAAACGCAAGGCCCGCAGGATGCGCAGCGCGTCCTCGCCGAAGCGTTCAACGGGATTGCCAACGCACCGGATCACGCCCCGCCTGCAATCCTCCTGCCCGCCGAAGGGGTCCACCAGCCCGGCCTTCGGGGAGTATGCCATGGCGTTGATGGTGAAGTCCCGGCGGGAAAGGTCGTCCTCCACCCGGGCGGTGAACCGCACGGAATCTGGGTGACGCCCGTCGGAATACGCGCCGTCCACCCGGAAGGTGGTGATTTCCAGCGGCATGCCAAAGAGCAGCACGGTCAGGGTGCCGTGCTTGAGACCCGTTTCGATGGTGCGCTCGCCTTTGAAAACCTCCTGCATCCGCTCGGGCGTCGCGGAGGTGCAGATGTCATAATCGTGCGGCGTGAAGCCCAGCACATGGTCGCGCACGCAGCCGCCCACCGCGTAGGCGGAAAAGCCCGCGTTTTCCAGCCGGGACAAAGCCGCCTCAACCGGTTTGGGCAAAGTCAATCGCATAAAATCACATCCTTCAAAACATTATCATAATCATGGAATCCCGCCTTGTCAATCCATGTTTTTTGTGGTATCATGATGATACTATTTGTGAAGGTTAGGGGCTGTTCGGATGGAGGTTCTGGAAGCTGTTCTGGAGGCCCGGCGGCTGCTTGAATGCGTGACGCCGCTGAAAACCGACTGCGGACGGGCCTGCGGCGGGGCGTGCTGCCAGCCGGATGAGGACGGCCAGGGTGGGATGCTGCTGTTTCCGGGGGAAGAACCGCTGTACGCTGACCTGCCGGAGGGCTTTTCCATCCGGGAGGATGACGCCGTGCTGCCAGGGGCGAAGCTGCTGACCTGCGATGGATTCTGTGCGCGCGAGAACCGCCCCCTTTCCTGCCGCCTGTTTCCCCTGCTGCCCACCAAAACGGGGGCCAAAATGGATCGTCGCGCCTGGGCGGTGTGCCCGCTGATGGAATCCGGGAAGCGCGGGCTGAATCCCGCTTTTGTGGAAGCAGTGAAAGAAGCGGGCCAAGTGCTCTACGCCTGCCCGGAGCACGCGGCGTTTTTGGACGCGATACACGCTTATAACGAACAATTGAAGAAGTTTGAGTTATAAGGCAATAGGGAATAGGGATTAGGGAATAGGGATTAGACAATCGGGATGCCGCGCTGTTGCTGACCGCTATAAAGATCGAATGCCCAATCCCTCAACCATAATGCTTCAACTCCAATGCCTAATCCCTCACCCTAATCCCTATTCCCTAATCCCTAATTCCTAATCACTCATCCCTACAACGGAGGTACAGCCATGTCCTGGGTACAGGTGGAATGCGACCGGGAGATTCATTTGAACGGCAGTCAGGGCTATCTGCTCCTGCGGGACGCCCGGGGCGATTTCAGCGCCTGGGCGGGCCAGGCCGCGTGCGTGTATCTCGATCCGCCGTTCATGACGGGGGACGACTTTTTTATGCGCATGCGGGTGGGAGAGAAAGGCTGGGCAACGGGCAAGAACACCCTGACCCTGCCCGCCTACCAGGACAGATTTTCCGGGAAAGCGGAATTCCTGGGCCTGCTGCGGGCCGCGCTGGAAAACGCCAAAAAGCTGCTGAACGACACGGGCTCCCTGTTCCTGCATCTGGACAGCCGCATGGCGGCCCACGCAAGGCTTTTATGCGACGATATTTTCGGGGAAAGCAATTTCGTCAATGAAATCATCTGGGCCTACCAGTCTGGAGGGCGCACGATGAAGCGCTTCTCCCGCAAGCATGACGTGATCCTGTTCTACCGCAAATCCCGAAACCAGTATTTCGACATCACCGCGGTGCCGATTTCCCGGGGCGAAAACCGCTCCAACCACATGCGCCGCAGCATCGACGAGCAGGGGCGGCCCTACCGCAGCATCAGGTCCGGCGGGAAAACCTATATATATTATGACGACGATCCCGTATACCCCGGCGACGTGTGGACGGACGTGAGCCACTTGCAGCAGAAGGATCCCCAGCGCACCGGTTACGACACCCAAAAGCCCCTGGCGCTGCTCAAGCGCATTATCCTGTCCACCACCCGGAAGGGCGACCTGGTGGCCGATCTGTTCGGCGGCTCCGGCACCACGGCGGTGGCCGCGGCGGAGGAAGGGCGGCGGTTCCTGTCCTCGGATAATGGCATGCTGTCGCTATCCGTGACCAGGAAACGCCTGCTGAACACCGCCATGACGGTGGAAGCGCCCTGCGGCGTGCCGGGCGCCGCGATGGAAGCGGAATTTGTTCCCGGCATCGCCTTCCATGACGCGCAATTGCTGGATTATCAAACACCGGAAGGTTCACCCGTGACCGGGCTGGACGTGGTGGATCAGTGGTCGGTGGGCTTTTACCGGGACCGCACGTTCTATGTGCAGGCCAACGCGGCCCGGACAAAGCACGCCCCGGCATTGCAGACGATGCTTCAATTGCCCCAGCTGCGGGGCGTGCCCGCCGTGCTGGTTTCGGACGCGCTGGGCAACCGCAGCGTATGGATACAGGAGGAAAACGTATGACGCAGGAAAACGGCGCAAAAAAGACCCGGCTCATCGCCCGCATCGCGGCGATCCTGATTGCGCTGGCCGTGATCGGCGGCAGCATCTTCTTTCTCTTCGCCCCGGGCAGGGACGCGGGGAGCGGCGCGCTGCCTCTTGCCAGCGCGAAGGCTGAGGAACTCAGAACCCTGAAAAAAGGCGATCATGGCAAAGAAATAAAAACCGCCCAGGAAGCCCTGAAAAAGCTGGGCTATTACAGCGGCAAGATCGACGGCAATTTCAGCAAAGCCCTGGAAGCGGCGGTGCTGGCCTTCCAGAAAGACTTCGGCCTGAAAGAAACCGGCGTGCTGGATGAGGAGACCTACACGCTGCTGGCGGAAGAAGTGGGCGCGGAACTGCCCGCTGACCCCGCCGCCGCCACCGCGCCCCCGGCGGAACCAGCCGAGGAAGAACCCTTCGTGGTCAAGGGCGAAGCATATTCCGATAAGGAGCACGTCGCCGCGTATCTGCGGGAATTCGGCGAACTGCCGCCCAACTACATCACCAAGAAAGACGCCCAGGCCCTGGGCTGGGTGAGCAGCCTGGGCAACCTGTGGGACGTGGCCCCCGGCAAGAGCATCGGCGGCGACCGCTTCGGCAACTACGAAGGCCAGCTGCCTGACGTGAAAGGCCGGAAGTATTTTGAATGCGACATTGATTTTGACGGTGGCCGCCGCAACGCCAAGCGCATCATTTTCAGCAACGACGGACTCATCTTTTACACCGAAGACCATTACAGCACCTTTGAGGAGATGAAATAAATGAACCGTGTACAGCTTTCCGCCGCCGCCTGGGACACGCCTGAAAAAGCCCACGAAGCGCTGGCCGGGGCGCTGGCTTTCCCTGATTATTACGGCCATAACCTGGACGCGCTCCACGACTGCCTGACCGACCTGACCGACACCCAGCTGGTCATCACCGACTGCGCCGTTCCCAGCGCGAAGATGGAAAAATGGCCCGGCTTCCTTTCCGTGTTCTTTGACGCGGCGGAGGAAAATCCCGGCCTGGATATCCGGCTGATTCCCTGATTTTCTGAACCGCCCCGGCGGTTCTTTTGTTATCCCTATACAGGAGGAACACGGAATGAAATATCCCTGGATCGACGAATACCTGCTTTCCAAGCGCGCTGTGACCAAGGATTTGCAGCCGGAATGGAACTGGATCCGGTACCACATCGGCGGGAAAATGTTCGCCGCCATCCTGCTGGATGATAACAACCGGCCTTTTTACATCAACCTGAAACTGGAGCCGCTGGAAGGCGAGCTGATGCGGCAGAACTGGCCCGACATCCTTCCCGGCTATTACAGCAACAAGCAGCACTGGAACTCCGTCAAAGCCGACGGGGCCGTGCCGGATGACCTGCTGAAAACGCTCCTCGACCGATCCTACCGCCTGGTGCTGGCGGGGTTCAGTAGGCAGAAGCAAAGGGAGATCCTGGGCCTGTCCTGCTGCGGCACGGACTGCGCGGCCTGCTCTTTTTATGGGAAACAATGCCCCGGCTGCAATGCATGCGGCGGGAAAGTGTTCCACGCGCCGAAGGGCCAGCCCTGTCCCATCTATACCTGCTGCGCGAATCGGCGCCGCTTCGCTACCTGCGCTTCCTGTCCGGACATTCCCTGTCAGGTGTGGCGCGATACCCGCGACCCCTCCCTTTCCGACGAAGCCTTTGAACAGTCCATCGCTGACCGTGTGGCACGGCTCAGGTGATTCCCGCCCACTGCTGACAGCTTTCTTGTTAAGGGTATAAATCAAACAAAGGGGGAACGCTGGGGCTATGCGCCCCAGACCCCTGCTCCGTTCCCCTTAACAACAAGAATGTTAACTGTATGATCTTGTGTTTTTTTTATGTTTTCCGTTTTTTCCCTTGCCTGAAAGAGGTTTTCTTTGTATAATAAAAGCTGGTACAATTGAGAAAACGCCAGGGCGATTCCCGTATGCAGCCGGGCTTGCCTGAGTATATAAACAAAAATGGTTGGAGCGCAGGAAATCAGGCGCGGGGCCACCGAGGTTCAAAGCGAAAGAAACGGTTTCCAAGGAGGGACGAATCATGCGGCCGCTGAAAAAAACGATACTGACAGGAACAATCCTGTTTATCCTGGTGCTGTGCATTGTTCTCAGTTCCGTGCAATACAACAGCTCCAAGGCCATGCTGTATGACCAGTATCAATCCTATATGAGCGGTATCCTGCATTTCGTCGCCAAGGATATCGATGTTGACGATTTGGAAAAGTGCATCAGCACAGGCGTGGAATCAGCCAAGTATTACGAGCTACAGACAGAGCTGGACAAAACCAAGGAACGGCTGAACATCCATTTTCTCTACATCGTTGTGCCGCTCAACACGGAACCCACGGACAATCTCAAGAATGTCATTGCCGGCGCGACACAGGATGAATACGAGCATGAAGCGGACCAGCTGGTTCATTTGAACACGCTGACCGGCGATTCCTATTCTGCCGAAACCGCAAAGCTGTATCTGGATGCCTACACGTCGGGGGAATTATCCTTCTTTGAAGCGAAAAGCGAGTGGGGCAACGATTACACCGGCGTGCTGCCGCTGCTCAACACAAACGGAAAGCCGGTCGCCGCCCTGTGCGTCGATGTGGACGTGGCAGAAATTCAGGGCAGGCTGCGCAACAATATCGTGGAAGGCGTCACCCTGATCATCCTGCTGGGCCTGCTGTTTATCGGCGTTTTTTACATCTGGACGGAACGAAAGGTTTCAGAGCCGATTGAACTGCTCGTAAACAGCGTCGCGGACTTCGCCTCCAAATGCCGGGCGCAGAAAGACCCGGAAGCCCTGAGCATGGACGTGCCGATCATCCGCACAAACAACGAGGTGCAGCGGCTGGCGGAGGCCGTTTCCAAGATGAGCGAAGCCATCCGGGAATACGTTCAGAACATCGCAACCACGGAAAACGAACTGGCGCGAGTAACGGCCCTGGCCAACAAGGACAATCTGACCGGCATCCGCAACATCAATGCTTTCCATTCTTATACGAGCGAGCTTGCAACCGCTATGCGGAACGAGGAAGAATTATCCTTCGCGCTGCTGATCTTTGATATGAATCATCTGGAAAAGGTGAACGATTCCTGCGGCCATGAAAAGGGTGATGAATACATTCAGAAAACCTGCCGCGTCATCTGCGAGATTTTCAGCCATTCGCCGGTATTCCGCATCAGCGGCGACGAGTTTGCCGTGATCCTGACGGATCAGGATTACCACGACCGGAACGCTTTGATCAGCTGGGCGCGAAGCTCCTTCCAGAACCTGGAGCAGGATGAATCCCTGCCCTTATGGGAACGCTGCTCCGCGGCCATCGGCGTGGCCGAGTATCATCCGGGAACGGATTACTCCTTCGACAAAATCATCGCCAGGGCGATGGAAAGCATGTATTGCGAAAAAGATCGGATGCTGCATTCCAAATAAACGGGGTTGGAAACAGCGAACAATCAGCAGCGGAGGGATGCGCGTGTGCGGCCGTTTTCTGTTGGACGAATCGCCTGAGCTTCGGCCGATCATCGAGGAAATGAACAGGTCGCCCCTGCTGCCGCTGTTTGGGAATGCCGGAATCGTGATGAACGGCGAGATCCGGCCCTCCATGGTCGTGCCGACGGTCGCTTTCAGCAGGGCCGGCAAAAGAACCGTGTTCCCCATGAAATGGGGCTTTCAAGGAAAAAGCGGGCTGATGATCAACGCGCGCACGGAAACGGCGGCGGAAAAGCCCCTGTTCCGCGAAGCATGGCGCGCCCACCGCTGCGCGGTACCCGCCGGCTGTTATTACGAATGGGAGCATCTTCCCGGCGCAAACGGGAAAAAGACCCTGGGCCCAAAGTACGCTATCCATCCCGCGGGCGCAGCAATCACCTGGCTTTGCGGCCTGTACCGGATCGAAAACGGCGCTCCCGCCTTCGTGATCCTGACCCGGGAACCGGCGGAGGACATCCGCTTCATCCATGACCGTATGCCCTTCATCCTGCCGGACGCGGACGTGGACGAATGGATTCGCCCCGACACCGACCCGGACAGCCTGGTTCCGCATGCCCTTCGGGATATGGCGTTTGAGAAAGCGGTTTGAGGAAGAAAGGTTTCCTGTACCGCATACAACAAAAACCACCGTTCGCCGGTGGTTTTTGTTGTATGCCTGCCTTTTGTTTACAGCGTCACGCCGCTCTTGAAGATAGCGATTTCCCGATAGCCGTGCTTCTCGGCCTGGGTCTCCTGGCCGTTGGCGGTGGCGAGGACGAGCTGGAAAAGCTGCCTCGCGGCTTCCTCCATGGTGACGCCCTGCAACAGCTGGCCCGCGTTGAAGTCGATCCAGCTGTGCTTCTTCGCGGCCAGGTTCGCGTTGGTCGCCACTTTCAGGGTAGGGGCGGGACCGCCCAAGGGCGTGCCGCGGCCGGTGGTGAACAGGATCAGCTGCGCGCCGGAAGCGGTCAGGGAGGTGACGGCGCAAATGTCGTTGCCGGGGCCCCAGACCAGGTTCAGGCCCTTGCGGGCGACGGGCTGGGTGTATTGCAGCACGTCCTGCACCTCGCCCAGGCCGCCCTTCTGGGTGCAGCCCAGGGACTTTTCCTCCAGCGTGGTGATGCCGCCCGCCTTGTTACCGGGAGAGGGATTCTCGTACACCGGCATGTGGTTGTCCTGGTAATACTTCTTGAAGCCGTTCACCAGGTCGCAGGTCTTCTGGAACACTTCTTCGTCCCTGCACCGGGCCATGAGCAGTTCTTCCGCGCCGAACATTTCCGGCACTTCCGTGAGCAGCGCCGTGCCGCCCGCCGCGCAGATGCCGTCGCTGACCGCGCCTAAAAGCGGATTCGCCGTGATGCCGGAGAAACCGTCGGAGCCGCCGCACTTGAGGCCCACCACCAGCTTGGAAATGGGCTGCTCGGTGCGAACGTCGTTCTTCAATTCGTCCTGCAATTGCCGAATCAGCTTCAGCGCTTCCGCTTCCTCGTCCTCCCACTCCTGGCAGACCAGGAACTTGACCCGCTTTTCGTCCACGGGGCCGAGATGCTCCTTGAAAGCGTCCAAGGTGTTGTTTTCGCAGCCCAGGGACAGCACCAGCACGCCGCCCGCGTTGGGATGGCGCACCAGGGCGGCCAGCAGGTCACGGGTGCGGCAGTGGTCTTCGCCCAGCTGAGAGCAGCCGTAGGGATGGGTGAAGGTGTACACCGGCACGGGGCCGAGCCTGCTGCCCGCTTCCGCGATGCGCTGGGCGGTGTGGTTCACGCAGCCCACCAAAGGCAGAATCCAGATTTCGTTGCGGATGCCCACCCTGCCGTCCGCCCGTTCATAGCCCAGGAAGGAGCCGGTGAAGGGCGCGGCGCGGTGGATGGGCTGGGGGGCGTAGGTGTAATTCTTTTCGCCGCTCAAAGCGGTTTTCAGGTTATGGGAATGAATCCACTCCCCCGCCTTGATGTCGCTCTGGGCTGTGCCGATGGGACAGCCGTACTTGATGACCTTTTCGCCCTTCGCGATGTCCCGCAGGGCGATCTTGTGCCCGGCAGGAATCCCCTCCCGGGGGGTAATCAGCACGCCCACGTTGTCCAGTTCATGGAGTTTGATGTAATCGCTCATGTCATTTCTCCGTTAATGTGTTAATTTACTACACAATGACTTGCTGTCAGATCCCTCCACTCCACTCCGCTCTCGCTCCGTTCCGGTCGGGATGACATAGTAAGTTGGCTTCTGTAAAGATAGAAGTGCGTTTACAACTTTTACCATAACACTCCCTCTGTCATCCCGACCGGAGTGGAGCGAGCGCGGAACGGAGTGGAGGGATCTGAAATATCAGCAATTATGTCACCAATTCATAGGATCACTATCGTTAAAACCCATTTTCTCCCAAGGAAAGCATGACATCTCTGATACCATCATCACGAACCATGAACAACTGCGCTTCCACAACACCTTCCAAATCTCCAACGGCAGTGAGGTCTTCTCCCCAAAGCTTTGTATTGGAAAGCACGGCATGAACCAATTCTTCGGAGGGCATATCACGGTCTAATCCGGAGAAGAACTCCAATACATGCGCATCGTCCTTCACAGGATAAGGCTTGCCGTTCCGCAGCCCTTCGTATTCACCCGCTTCGTTTTTCCTGATTCCCGTATAAAACAGAATCAGCGCGGTCAGACCAAAGGACAGCGGCCCCGGTGTCCTGCCGGTGTTTTTAATATTATCCTTTAACGTCGGCAGCACGCGGGCCGTCCACTTGCTGACAGAGTTCAGCGCGATGGACAGCAGTTCATGGCGGTTGAAGGGATTCTCAAAGCGCAGCAGTACCGCTTTGGCGAACGCTTCCACCTCTTCCTGGGGGAGCGGAACATTGGGCATGATATTCCTGTACAAAACAGCCTCCAGGAACGCCCGCACATCCTTGTCCGCCATGCACTCGCCCACGGTGTCCAGCCCCGCCAGGTACGCGCCTAGCACCATGGTGGTGTGGGCCCCGTTCAGCATCCGGACTTTCCGCAGCTTGTAAGGCTTCACGTTGTCGGTGAAGATGACGGGGTTCACTTGATCCAGGGGCAGTTCCTTCTTCACCTGCTCGGGGCCTTCGATGACCCACAGGCCGAAGGGTTCGGCGGTGTCCAGCTGCTGATCTTCGTAGCCCAGTTCTTCAAACACGCCCGGCACTTCCTTCCGGGGGAAGCCGGTCACGATGCGGTCCACCAGGGTGGAGCAGAAAATGTTGTCGTTTTTCAGCCAGTTGATGAAATCTTCGCCCAGGTTCCACTGTTCCGCGGTTTTCAGCACGGCGTCCTTCAAATGATACCCGTTGTCGTCGATCAGCTCGCAGGGCATGATGATGAAGCCCGGCTTGCCCAGCAGGAAGCGCTCATGCAGGAAGCGGGTCAGCTTGCCGGGATAGGAGGGCTGGGGCCTGTCGTCGTAATTGTCGGTGCCGGTGTAGACGATGCCCGCCTCGGTGGTGTTGCTGACGATGAAACGCAGGGTGTCCAGCTTGGCTAAATCCAGATAGCTCTGGAAATCGGCGTAGGGCTCCACGGTCTTGAGCACGGTGCCCACGACCTTGACCTTTTTCACGTCGCCGCTTTCCTCGCGCCCGCGCAGCATCACGGTATACAGGCAGTCCTGCTCCTCCAGCATTTTGCACATGCCGCGTTCCAGGGGCTGCACGATGGCCACGCCGTAGTCGCCGCCGCACTGGGTGTTCAGGTTGTCCAGCATTTCATCCACGAAAGCGCGCAGGAAGCCGCCCTCGCCGAACTGCATCACCCGGATGTTCTGGGGCCGCTTCACCTGGGGAACCAGGGCCTTATTCAGTCTTTCCATTGTAATCCTCTCCAATCTGCATACTCGTTGTGTATTCGTTGGTTCTGATACAGTTCTAAGTTCTTAGTTCTAAGTTCTAAGCGATGCCGCTTTCAGACAAATTTCAGGCTTAGAACTTAGAACTTTTACCTTAGAACTATCTTATATTCCAAAGTACGCCTTGGCGTTATGGTAGCAGATGTCCCTGACCATTTCTTTGAGGAACTCCAAATCGTTGGGGTATTCGCCGTTTTCCACCCAGCCGCCGATCACGTTGCACAGGATGCGGCGGAAGTATTCGTGGCGGGGGTAGCTGATAAAGGAACGGCTGTCGGTGAGCATGCCGACGAAGGTACCCAGCACGCCCAGGTTCGCCAGGGTGCGAAGCTGTTCCTCCATGCCGTCTTTCTGGTCCAGGAACCACCAGGCGGAGCCCATCTGAATCTTGCCTTTTATCCCGGACTGCTGGAAGTTGCCCAGCATGGTGCCCAGGACGTGGTTGGCGGCGGGGTTCAGGGTGTACAGGATGGTCTTGGGCAGCTGGCCCTGGGCGTCCTGCAAATCCATCAGGCGGCTCAAATGCTGGGCCACGGGCGCGTCGATGATGGAATCGAAGCCCACGTCCGGCCCGTAGCGCTTGAACATGGCGGTGTTATTGTTGCGCATGGCGCCGATGTGGTACTGCTGCGCCCAGCCGCGCTGGGCGTACATGGCGCCCAGGCCCGCCAAAATCACCGTGCGGTAGCTTTCGATGTGCTTCTGCTTGATGGACTGGCCCTCCATGGCGGCGTGGAAGGCTTTGTCCGCCTGCTTGAAGGAGGGCTCGCCGTAGGGTACGGTGTCCAGCGCATGGTCGGCGATGCGCGCGCCGCAGGCGTGAAAGTATTCCACCCGGCGCTCCAGCGCGGTCAGCACGTCGGCGGTGGAGTGAATCTCCATGCCCGCCACCCGGGCCAATTGTTTGATATATTCCACGAAGCCCAGCCGGTCGATGTTCAGCGCCTTGTCCGGGCGGAACGCGGGATACACCTTGGCTTTCATGCCGTTCTGCGCGGCGATGGTCTGGTGGAAGGACAGGTCATCCACCGGGTCGTCGGTGGTGCAGAGATAATCCACGTTGAATTTATCGATCAGCGCCTGGGCGCGGAAGTCGTCGCCCTGGAGCATTTCGCTGGCCCGGTCATAAATCTCCCCGGCGGTGTCCCGGTTCAGCGGCGTATCAATACCAAACACCCGCTGCAATTCCAGGTGCGTCCAGTGGTACAGGGGATTGCCGATGGCGTGGGCCACGGTATCGCCGAAAGCAATGAACTTTTCCCGGGGGTCGCCGTCGCCCCGGATGAGCTTTTCATCCACGCCAAAGCTGAGCATGGCCCGCCATTTGTAGTGGTCGCCGCCCAGCATCAGGTGGGAAAGATTGTCAAATTTGATGTTTTGGGCAATTTCCCTGGGGGACAGGTGGCAGTGGTAGTCAATGATGGGCATGGCCTTGGCCGCGTCGTGAAACAGCGCGCGGGCCGTGTCCGTGGTCAATAGAAAATTGTCGTCCATGAAGGGCTGCATAACGAACCAACCTCCTTGTTTCTTCCATTATAAGGCGCGGAAGAAGGAAAGTCAAGAAGCGGGGAAAGAAGAAAAAAGGATTGTTTTGTTCCCAATCCAGAAGAAAATGTGCCTGTGCAATTTCAGTACAGTCCCCGGCGCGGTTCATGAATTGACAGGGTTTCCCGAAAAGCATATAATGGTTCCCGACTGATTTCCAAAGGAGGAATCCGGGAAAGCACATGAGCAGAACGAACACGCAACAGTTTATCAAGGGCTGCCGGGACGGGGTGCCGATCATGCTGGGCTACCTGGCCGTGTCCTTTTCATTTGGCATCAAAGCCTTATTGGAGCATTTGACCGTGGGCCAGGCGGTGCTGATGTCGGTGCTGAACCTGACCAGCGCCGGGCAGTTCGCGTCCCTGTCGGTGATCTCCGCGGCGGGGAGTTACCTGGAACTGGCCCTGAGCCAGCTGATCATCAACCTGCGCTACTGCCTGATGAGCGCCAGCCTGAGCCAGAAGGTGGACCCCAAGGCGCCGTTCTTCCATCGGTTCATCATGTCCTTCGGCGTGACGGATGAGATTTTCGCCCTGTCCGCCGCGGCGGAAGGCCCGCTTTCTCCCTTCTATACCTATGGGCAGATGGCAGTGGCGATTCCCGGCTGGACCATCGGCACCCTGCTGGGAGCCATCGCGGGAAACATCCTGCCCGCCCGGGTACTGGTGGCGCTTTCCGTGGCGCTGTACTGCATGTTCATCGCCATCATTGTGCCGCCGGCGAAAAAAAACAGGACGCTGGCGGTGGTGATCGCCGCGTCCATGCTGGTCAGCGCGGTGTTCTGCTACGCGCCGTACCTGCGGGAGATTTCGGCGGGCATGCGGGTGATCATCCTGACCATGGTTCTTTCCGTGGCGGCGGCGCTGATTCGCCCGGTGAAGGAGGAAGCGGCATGAGCGGAAATGTTTACATTTATATCCTGGTCATGGCGGGCGTGACCTACCTGATCCGCATGCTGCCCCTGACCCTGATCACCCGGAAAATTCAAAGCACGTTTATTCGCTCTTTCCTGTATTATGTGCCTTATGTGACCCTCTCCGTCATGACCTTCCCCGCTATCCTGCGGGAAACCTCCACCCCCTGGTCCGGGGCCGCCGGGTTTGTCACCGCCCTGCTGCTGAGCTATAAGGGCAAGGGACTGATTTTCGTTTCCCTCTGCTCCTGCGCGGTGGTGTTTTTGCTGGAGCTGGTGTTAGTTTAATGTCTTTTCAATTGTTCAGCCGCTTGGATTGAGAGAGTACAGAGTGCAGAGTACAGAGTTCAGATTAAATTGTCGCCATATCGCAGTAAGAATTGGTAGACTATATCAATCTGTACTCTGAACTCTGTACTCTCGTTCTTTTTGATAAAAAAGGTAAGGCCCAATTACGGCTGCTTGCCGATGTAAGCCAGGATGCCGCCGTCCACGTACAGGATGTGGCCGTTGACAAAGTTGGAGGCGTCGGAGGCCAGGAACACGGCGGGGCCTTGCAGGTCTTCGGGGTTGCCCCAGCGGGCGGCAGGGGTCTTGGCGATGATGAACTGGTCGAAGGGATGGCGGCTGCCGTCGGGCTGGCGCTCGCGCAGGGGCGCGGTCTGGGGGGTGGCGATGTAGCCGGGGCCGATGCCGTTGCACTGGATGTTGTGCTCGCCGTACTCGGAGCAGATGTTCCGGGTGAGCATCTTGAGCCCGCCCTTGGCGGCGGCGTAGGCGCTGACGGTCTCGCGGCCCAGCTCGCTCATCATGGAGCAGATGTTGATGATCTTGCCGTGGCCCTTCTGGATCATGGAAGGAATGACGGCCTTGGAGCAGATGAAGGGCGCGTTCAGGTCCACGTCGATGACCTTGCGGAATTCCGCGGCGCTCATTTCGATCATGGGGATGCGGCGGATGATGCCCGCGTTGTTGACCAGAATATCAACGACGCCGACTTCTTCTTCGATCTTCTTCACCAGCGCCTGCACCGCTTCCTCGTTGGTCACGTCGCAGACGTAGCCGTGGGCTTTGATGCCCTTTTCTTCATAAGCGGCCAGGCCCTTGTTCACCAGTTCCTGGTTGATGTCGTTGAACACGATGGTCGCGCCCGCGGCGGCGTAGGCTTCCGCGATGGCGAAGCCGATGCCGTAGGAAGCGCCGGTGATCCAGGCGATTTTGCCTTTCAGGCTGAAAGCGGTCATGTCCATGGGGGGTCCTCCTTTTATTGTTTGGTCATTTGAGATGAAGGATTAGGGAATAGGGATTAGGGATTATGTTCTCCTGAGCACCCCGGAGCAAAGCGAAGGGGTAAGCGAAGGAACTCATGGTGACGGAATAAGTCAAGCAATGTTTTTGTCTAAGGGAGGTCCTTCGCTTCGCTCAGGATGACATAGGGGACTACGTTTCCCTACTCCCTAATCCCTATTCCCTAATCCCTTTTCTTTAGCTTTATCGAAGTTCAGTAGTCGGAATATTGTCCATATCATCAAAGGCCTGGTTCTCGCCGCCCATGGCCCAGATGAAGGTGTAGTTGCTGGTGCCCGCACCGGCGTGGATGCTCCAGGAGGGAGAAATCACGGCCTGCTCGTTCTGCATCACGATATGGCGGGTCTCCTGGCCTTCGCCCATCATGTGGAACACTACGTTGTTTTCCGGCACTTCAAAGTAGAAGTACACCTCCATGCGGCGCTCGTGGGTGTGGGCGGGCATGGTGTTCCAGACGGAGCCGGGCTCCAGCACGGTCATGCCCATGGAAAGCTGGCAGGTCTTGAGCACGGAGGGATGGATGAACTGGTTGATCACCCGCTTGTTGCTGGTTTCCAGCGCGCCCAGGGGCTTCTTGGCGGCGTCTTCAATCTTGATGAGCTTGTTCTCATAGCTGCAATGGGCGGGGGCGGACACGATGTAGAACTTGGCGGGCTTTGCCGCGTCGCAGCTTTCAAAGAGCACCTTCTTCGCGCCCTTGGTGATGTAGAGGCAGTCCTTGTAGCCCAGCTCGTACACGGTTTCGTCCACGGTCACGCGGCCCGCGCCGCCCACGTTGAACATGCCGCACTCCCGGCGCTCCAGGAAGTATTCGGTGCCGAAGTTCTTCCAGATGTCGATGCCCTTGTCGATGCTCACTTTTTCGGTCACGGGCTTCACGCCCAGGGTCACCATCCGGTCCACGTGGCTGTACACGGCCTGCACCTGGTCGTCCACGAACAGGGTTTCGATCAGGAACTCCTTGCGGGTCTCCTCGGTGGTGTAGCGCTTGAAGTCGCGCTGGTTGCAGGAATAGCGAATGTCCATGGTGGTTTCCTCCTTATTTCTTGGAAAATAGTATTGATGAGTTTTCAAAAAATGTAATGATTCAGCCTTGTTTGAATAATCAATCACCTTAGCTGTCATCCTGAGCGCATCCGGACGCGAAGGATCTCATTGCTGGGTATTATGTTTCTTGATTAAGATCGTTACTATGAGATCCTTCGCGTTCGGATGCGCTCAGGATGACAGTGTTGGTTCCTTTTAAAAATTACTTTTTATAGAGAGAATAATAGTATTACTCGCCCAGAAACGGATTCCGCAGCGCGCAGACTATATCATCTGTACTCTGCACTCTGAACTCTGTACTCTCGTTCTTTACCCTTCATCAATGATAGTATCTACTTCTGTTGCCTTGACCCTCTCCCCGCTGACGCCTTCCATGGTCACGTGATCGAGGGTGAGCCTGTCCACGAAATACGCGATGAGGCCCCGGTTCTTGCATTCCTCCACGTTCCAGGCCATGGCGGGGGCCATGGCTTTGCCGTCGGGGTTGAAGGTGAAGCGGCAGTCCTTCAGGGTGATTTCCCCCACCGGCCTTTCCGGCAGGCCCAGGATATAGCCCGCGCAGGCTTCGCAGTTTTCCGCCTCCACCTGCTCAAACCGGATGCTGCCGATGGTGGGCGTGGTGTCGTCCACGGGCTGCTTTTCCCGGCTCTGCACGTATTCCGTGCGGCCGTCGGGATCGCAGAAGTACATGGCGTTCACCACCAGCGGGCAGCGCACGCCCTCCATGCGCACGTGGTCAAACACAATGCCGTCGATCACCGCGTACTTGCCCCGCCCGCGCCGGGTCTTGATGCGCAGACCCCGGTCGTTGCCTCGCATATAGCAGTGGTGTACCCGCACGTTCTTGACCCCGCCCGCCATCTCGCTGCCCACGGTCACGCCGCCGTGGCCGTCCAGCATGCAGCACCAGGCGATTTCAATGTCCTCGCAGGGCACATGGTACTTCATGCCCATGTAAATCTTCCCGGCTTTCAGGGCGATGCAGTCGTCGCCCACGGAGAACACCGTGCCGTACACCCGCACATGCTTGCAGCTTTCCGGGTCGAAGCCGTCGGTGTTGGGGCTGTTGGCGGGGGCTTCGATTGTGACGTTCAGGAAGCTCAGGTTCTCGGAGAAGGTGGGATGCAGGTTCCAGGCCGGGCTGTTGCGCACGGTGATCCCCTGCAGCGTAATGTCCTTGCAGTCCTTCAAATAGAACATCCGGGGGCGGTAGGCAATCTTTTTGATTTTGGGATTCACCCACCAGCCGCCCACATGGCCCTGGCCGTCCAGCACGCCGGGGCCGATGATCTTCACGTCCTCCACGCCGATGCCGGTGATGAAGGAGGCGAAGGCGTCCAGGGGATTGCCCTCCCAGGAGCCCAGCAGCACTTCCCCTTCCTCGTCGGTGGTGCGGGTCATGCCGGGCAGGACGGGGAACTGCTCCCGCTCGGTTTTCAGGAACAGCGCCGCGTCGGGCTTGAGCTCAATCGTGATGTGGCTTTTCAGGAACAGCGGCCCAGTGAGGTAGTTTCCCTTAGGAATCAGCACCCGGCCCCCGGGTGGGCAGGAGAGAATCGCGGCCTGGATGGCGGCGGTGTCGTCGTGCTGCTTGTCACCCTTCGCCCCGAAGCGGCGCACGTTCAGGGAAACAACTTCCTTTTCCGTGCGGAAGGTGATCCTGCTTTCCCATTCATCTTTTACAAAGGCTTCGAGGGTGTATTCCGTGTCGGGCCAGAGGCCGTAAATGGAAAAAACGTTGCGTTCTTCCTCCCGCCGGACATAGCTTCTTTCATCGTCCAAGGGTTCCCCGTTCAGCTTGAAGGTGCGGGACAGGTCGAGGAAAAAGCCGCTGTTCTCATCCATCAAAACCGTGCAGCTCCGGGCGGAAACAAACAGAAGCTTCATCGCTTTTCCACCTCCATCCTTTCCGCCTCGGCCATCAGCCCGAAGGATAACTGACCGGGGTAATCCATACTGACGCAGACACCGAAATGAAGATTGGCGGTGATCATCAGATCCTGGGCCATGGGCAGATACTTTTCCTCGTCCAGCAAACCCAGCCTGACGCCCTTGAACAGGGCATAAGCGACCATCCTGTTCCCATCCGCGTCCGGCTCGCTGTCCGGGTTTATGATGTCCCGGGCAAACAGCCCGGTCTTGTTTCGGTAGGGAATCAGCCCCCGCACGGCTTCCAGGAACAGATCAGCCAAAACACGGTAATGCTCATAAAGTTGGATGTCCATTTGCTCGATGGTATCCGCCAGGGATAGGAAAATGCCGCCGTTGTGGCGCAGGTCATAAGCGCTTTCTATCGGAGGATTCAGAGCCGGTTTATATTGATACAGTTTCTTTTCCTTGTCAAACGTATGGTTCCGCAGGCATTGGAAGCATTTGGCGGCGGCTTTATGGCTCTGCTTATCCCCGAAGCGGCAGTCATATCCGATCACGAACGGCTGGTATGGGTGCAGTGTGCCACGCACGGCGGAGTCAGGAAGAATCTGGCGGTCCAGTTCCGTATACTTTTCCCGGATCTGCTTTGCCGCGGCTTTATATCGTTCTTCGCCCGTTTCGTCCCACGCAAAAAGCAGCGCTGTTCCATACGATATTTTTCCGGCCAGGCCTTCTCCCGCATTCAGCGCCGGAAGCTGCCCGTCGGAAGAAACGCCTTTGTCCAGATATTCCAGCACGGCGTCCCGGAACGGCCCGTCTCCCGCGGCGCGGTACATGGCCATGCAGCCTTTTAACAAATTGCCGTCGAATCGGTTTCCTTCCCGGCACTCCCGCAGGATTGCTTTCGCGTTCATTTGCCATCCCTCCGCGGACAAAATCTGCTTGTACCCATCATATTTCCAATACAGGAGAAAGTCAAGGCATTTTCCGGTTCAGGGCATGGACAATTCATACTAAAAAGGAGCACCGCTTTTACACGATGCTCCTTTGGGGTGTTTAATCATTCAGTTCCAGCTTCACGGCTTGATGCCCGGTCAGTTCCTTGGTGCGTTCATCGGGCTGGCCCATGGCGGCGTAGAGGACGATTTTTCCTTCGCTGATGTATTCGCCGTTGTCGTTGACCACCTGGAACGCTTCGGGGTTCACGGGAATGGTGATCTTTTTGCAGGCTCCGGCGGGCACAGCCAAGCGCTGGAAGGCCACCAGCCGGGGATTCAGCGGCGCGTTTTCGCTGCCCTCGTTCTGGCAATAAATCTGCGCCACGTCCTCGGTGTCGGCCTTGCCGCTGTTGCACACGGTCACGTCCACCAAAACCTGGCCGTTTTCTTTCCGCACAGCGGCGTCCTTCACGAACACGTCGCCGTAGGTGAGGCCGAAGCCGAAGGGATAGAGGGGCTTGCCGGGGAAGTAGCGGTAGGTGCGGCCCTTCAAAGCATAGTCGGTAAAGGCGGGCATGTCGGCCAGCTGTTCATTGTAATAGAAGGTCACGGGCAGCTTGCCGGAGGGGGAAGCGTGGCCCAGCAGCAAATCGGCCACGGCCCTGCCGCCCTGGGCGCCGGGATACCAGGCCACCAGCACGGCGTCGGCCAGGTCGCCCGCTTCTTTCAGGTCGATGGCGCTGCCGGCGGTGAGCACGATGATCGTGGGCTTGCCGACCTTCAAGACCTCGTTCATCAGCCGCCGCTGGGACGCGGGCAGCAGCAGGTCGATCTTGTCAGCGGAGCCGAAGGGGTTGCCGGTGTCGCCCTGCTCGCCCTCCAGCGTTTCGTCCAGGCCCACCACCAGCACCACAGCGTCGCTGTTTTCCGCCACGGTGAGGGCTTCGCTCATGCGGTCGTCGGGCTCCTGGGCCAGGCCGGTCATTTTGTCCCGGTACAGATGGCACCCTTCGGAGCACAGCACCCGGGCCTTGCCTTTCAGCGCTTCCTGCAGGCCCCGCTGGATGGTGACGTAATGGGAAGAAGTGCCGTGATAGTTGCCCACCAGGGAGGAGATAGCGTCGGCGTTGGGGCCGATGACGCCTAAGGTCTTGATCTTGTTTTCGTCCAGGGGCAGCACGCCGTTGTTTTTCAGCAGCACGCAGCCCTTCCGCGCGGCCTCGTCGGCCTTGGCCTGGTGGGCGTCGCACTCCACCACGGTGTAAGGAATGTCGTCGTACTCGCTGCCCTCGCCCATGATGCCCAGCAGATAGCGGGTAGTGAACAAGCGCACGCAGCATTCCCGGACGGTTTCTTCTTTCACCTTGCCCGCCATCACCGCGGCGATGAGCTTTTCATAGGTGCAGCCGCAGTTCAGGTCGCAGCCTGCGTTGACCGCCATGGCGGCGGAGTCCACGGGATTGTCGGTGACGTGATGGCCCTCGTGGAAGTCCTTGATGGCCCAGCAGTCGGACACGAAATGGCCCTCAAAGCCCCAGTCTTTCAAATGCTGCATCAGATCGGCGCTGGCGCAGCAGGGTTCGCCGTTGGTGCGGTTGTACGCGCCCATGACGGATTCCACCTTGGCTTCCTTCACCAGCTTTTTGAAGGCGGGCAGGTAGGTTTCCTCCATGTCCTTTTTGCTGGCGACGGCGTCAAACTCATGCCGCAGGTCTTCGGGGCCGGAATGCACCGCGAAATGCTTGGCGCAGGCGGCGGCTTTCATCACCTCGCCCTTGCCCTGCAAGCCCCGCACATAGGCCGCGCCGATCTCGCCGGTGAGGGTGGGGTCTTCGCCGAAGGTCTCCTGGCCGCGGCCCCAGCGGGGGTCGCGGAAAATGTTGATGTTGGGGCTCCAGAAGGTGAGGCCCTTGTAAATGTCCCGGTCGCCGTGGCGGGAGGCGGCGTTGTACTTGGCGCGGCCCTCGGTGGCGCTCACGTCGCCCAGTTCTTCCACCAGCTTGGGATCGAAGGCGGCGGCCATGCCGATGGCCTGGGGATACATGGTGGCCATACCGGCGCGGGCCACGCCGTGGAGCGCTTCGTTCCACCAGTTGTAGGCGGGTACGCCCAGCCGTTCGATGGCGGGGGCCTGGTAGCTCATCTGGGACGCGGCTTCTTCCAATGTCATCTGGTCAACCAGCGCGCGGGCGCGCTTCCGGGCTTCTTCACGAGTCATCTTTCTTACCTCTTCTTATGATTTCGTCGCCAATTGTTCCAAATACTCTCTCGCTGCCTGGGCGTTCTCCGGCTCGGTGTTTTCCAGGGTCATGGGCAAATCGTGTTTCTTTGCCAGCGGCAGCAGGTCGTGATAGTACATCGTCCCCATGCCGCAGGGCCGGAAGTCCACCTGTTCGTCGCCGGGCTTGTCCGGGTTCACGGCGAAGTCCTTCATGTGCAGCACCCGCACCTGGTCCCCCAGGCGGGACACGGCTTCGCGGATGATGCTTTCCGCCTTGTCCGCCGTGCTGTTGCTGATGAGGTTCACCGCGTCCAGGATGATCTTCACATGGTCGGAATGTACCGCGTCCAGCATTCTTTCCGCACGCTCGGGCGTGGAAATGATGTGGGTGCACACCGGCTCGATGGCCATGATCTCATCGTATTCCTCGGCCCATTTGACCACCGGCAGAAACGCCTTCATAAACAGCTGAAACGCTTCTTCGGATTGGGGCGCGGAGCCGTCGGAAAACACGGTGGTTTTCAGCGCGTAGGTTTCGGAGCCGACCACCCCGGCCCCGATCATCTTCCCGAACCGCAGGTGCGCCCGATAGATTTCCTGGGTCGCTTTCCGCGCTTCCTCGTCGGGATTCGCCAGGTTCAGATAGCACCCCAGCACCGCGCATGCCATGCCCTTCTGCGCGAAAGCGCCCTTCACCTCCGCCGCCAGTTCTTCCGTCAGCAGCCGGGGCGCGTCCTGCATGGAAAAGCCGTCGATGGCCTTGCTCAGCGCCAGGTGCGCGCAGGAAAAGCCCTGGGCCTTCGCAAAGCCCAGCCGTTCCGCCAGGGTACCGGGCGCGGTGTCGTGCAGCCGGATGCCGATATTCATGCGTCCGCTTCCTTTCTTTCGGCGGCTTGCGGCCGCGGAATCATTCATGATAAAATGATACCAAAAAATAGGGGCGATGTAAAGAACAAAAACAGCCCGGTTTATATCGGTTCTTGCGATTGGAATATTTCAGCATTGACGCCGAAAACAAAAGGTTTTATAATGAAGCAGGTGAATTCCTGATTCTTGAACCGGAGGGGATACCAATGTTTGGACGCCGCGCGGACGGACGGGTGCTGAAGGAAATCGACCCCATCATCGCCCTGACTCCCTATCTGATGCCCATGCGCTGCGACGCGCAGGTGATGTCCAATTATAAGCTGGACTATGAAAAAATGGCCCGATATATTGTGGAACAGGGCAACAAAGGCCATAAAATTTCTTTCATGGAAATCATCTTCGCCGCCTATGTGCGCACGGTTTCCCAGCTGCCGGAGATCAATCGGTTCGTGGCGAACAAGCGGCTCTACGCCCGCACGCAATTGACCATCTCCTTCGCCCTGCTGAAAGACACCGGCGTCCCCGACAAGATCGAGGAAAACACGGTCAAGTGTTATTTCGACCCCCGGGACACGATTTATGACGTAGCCGAGCGGGTCAGCGCCGCCATCGAACAGAACCGCCGAGAGGAAGCGGACAACTCCACCATGAAGGTGGCCAAGCTGCTGCTGAACCCCATTTTAGCCAACATCGTGGTGGCCCTCGCCCGGTTCACTGACCGCTACGGTATCCTGCCCAAATACATCCTGGACGCCTCGCCCTTCCATACCACCATGTTCTTTACCCAGATGGCGTCCATCGGCATGCCCGCCGTGAACCATCATATCTATAATTTCGGCACCACGTCCCTGTTCGTGTCCATGGGCTCCATCCAGCGGGAAACCATCGTCGGCCCCGACGGCAAAGTGACCCGCAAGCGCTGGCTGCCCGTGGGCTTCACCGCCGACGAGCGCATCTGCGCGGGCCGCGAATGGGCCGAGCTGGTGGAACGGATGATGTATTACATCGACCACTTGGAAGAACTGGAGACCCCGCCGGAAAGCGTCCGGTTCGAGGAGGGCAACGAATACTCCATTCCCAAGTATATCTTGAAGCAGCAGGAAAAGCACCAGCAAAAGACTGTTGCGGGATGATGACCACACGCAAAAAACCGCCGGCGGCGCAAGGCTGCCAGCGGGTTTGTTTTATTGGGAAGAATCAGAACGCAACCACTTCGGGCGCGCCGCCGAAGGAAGAGAAGGTGGCGGTGCCGTCTTTCAGGCAGAACACTTCGCAGTTGCCGTCGCCGGGCTTGTACATGCCTTGCAGGGAGGGATAGCCCGCCAGCATGTGCTCCTGGGCTTCGATGCGGTCGTCGGCATAGGCCTTGGCGGCAACGCGCAGCCACTTGCCATCCTTGAAGGCGCAGATTTCGATCTTGGGATTGGCGTGCATCTGTTTGGACACGTCCTTCACCTTGCCGGTCTGGATGTACAGTTTGCCTTCAAACAGGTCGATGGTGCCGAAGGGCCGCACCCGGGGCTGGTCGCCGTCCAGGGTGGCGAGGTAGTAGGTTCCGGCGTCTTTCAGGAATTGAAGAATTCTTTCCATGGTGTTTCCTCCTTTACAGTCCGTAAACGTCTTTGCACTTGGCTTCCAGGTAATCCAGATAGTAATTGGGGTCAAAGGGCGCGCCAAAGGTTCTGTCCAGAATTTCCGCCGGGCTGAGCAGGCTGCCGAAATGCCAGATGTGTTCCCTGTTCCAGGCATTGACGGCGGTGAAATCGCCAGCGTCCAAGGCGGCGTCCACGTCCACGGTTTCCTTCATCTTCGCCAGGAACTGCGCGCCGTAGGCGCTGCCCAGGGCGTAGGACGGGAAGTAGCCGAACGCGCCGAAGGACCAGTGGCTGTCCTGCAAAACGCCGCGCTTGTCGTCGGGCACCTCGACGCCTAAGTATTCCTTGTACATCCGGTTCCATTCCCCGGGCAGGTCGGCCACCTTGAGTTCCCCTGCGAACAGCCGCTTTTCCAGTTCAAAGCGAATCATCACGTGAAGGCTGTAGGTCACTTCGTCGGCCTCCGTGC
Organism: uncultured Eubacteriales bacterium; assembly: GCA_902795275.1. Taxonomy (GTDB): domain Bacteria; phylum Bacillota; class Clostridia; order Christensenellales; family Aristaeellaceae; genus RUG563. The sequence goes on from CADBKQ010000004.1 coordinate 232,765, forward strand.
GGATGAGGGAGGGCTGCACGCGGTTGACGGCCTTGTAGAAATCCTGCCAGGTGTAAGGCTTCATTTCCTCGGGGAACAGCTCTTGCAGCTTGGGGAACGCGAACTTGGCAAAGCCCTTGCTGCGGCCCAGGATGTTTTCATAGAAGCGGCTCTGGCTCTCATGGATGCCCATGGACACGCCGCCGTCCAGCACGGTGTAGGCCAGGTCGTCGTCCGACCCGGTGTCGTACAGGGCGTGGCCGCCCTCGTGAATGACGCTGAACATGGAATAGCTCAGGTCTTCGGGGTAATAGTGGGTGGTGATTCGCTCGTCCAGGTGGGAGCCCAGGCTGGTGGTGAAGGGATGCTCGGTGGTGGACAGGCCCACGTGGGCGCGTTCCAGGCCGATCACGTCCATGAGCCAGTAGGCCAGGGCTTCCTGCTTGTCCTTGGAAAAGTCTCCCTTGATGCAGGCGTCGCTGACCTGGGGCTTTTGCGCGACGGCCTGAATCAGCGGCACCAGCCGTTCCCGGAGCGTGCCGAAAAACGCGTCGCACTTTTCCTTGGTGAGGCCCGGTTCATACTCGTTCAGCCAGTAATCGTAAGGGTCTTTGTCCGGGGCGGCGTAGCGGGCGAAGCGAATCGTGTATTCCAGCATCCTTTCCAGGTAAGGCCGGTAGGACGCGAAATCGCTGTTCAGCTTGGCGCTGTGCCACACATCCTGGCACTCCACCACGAATTTCTGGTATTCCACATATTCATCCATGGGAATCTTCTGCATGAACCGGATGTCCTTGAGCAGCAGATACACCATGCGTTTTTCTTTTTGGTTCAGTTCATCCTTGCGGGCGTCCAGGAATTCCAGCAATTCCACCGTTTCCTTGCCGGTGGACAGCTTGTACATGATTTCGCTCAGGATGCCCATGGCGTGGCCCCGGTTCGCCGCCGTGCCCGAAGGCGCGGTGGTTTCCCCGTCGTAGCTCATCAGCCCCATGGCGTGATTGTACGCGCTCATCTGCTCTTGCAGCGTGATCAGTTCTTTTCTTGCCTGTTCCAATTCCATGCGTTTGTTCCGCCTTTCGTGTTTTTCGGCGCTATGATGGGAAGGAAGGACGATTTAAATCACGAAGGAGGGATTAGGGAATAGGGATTAGGGATTAGGAGAATAGCGTGTGCTATGTAATGAATACTAATAAAAAAGCAAAACAAACTGACTAATCCCTAATCCCTAATCCCTCCGTTTTTAAAATGTTCCTTTACTCCCTCTCGCTTCCCTAAATCAGCGTCAGCCTGCCGCGGGCGATGTTCTTTCCGTCAGCCTTATCAAAGAGGACGGCGGCTTTGTGGAAGCTGATTTTCACCTTGGCGTCCACGGGGTAGTCCACGTCGCCGAAGACCACGGCGGTGAGCGACGTACCCTTCACGTCCAGCTTGACGGTGGTTTCCATGCCGGAGGGCAGGGTGGAATAGACCGTAGCCTCCTGAACGCCGTCCTCGTCGATGTGGATGTATTCGGGCCGGACGCCCACGACCACGTCCCGCTCGCCCAGGGCTTTCCCGTCCTGGGGCTCAAAGCGCGCTTTCATGCCGCCGAAGCTCACTTCGCCGTTCGCGGCGATCCGGCCGTCGATGAAGTTCATGGTGGGATTGCCCATGAAGTCCGCCACGAACAGATTGGCGGGGTTGTTGTACATTTCCAGCGGCGGCGCGTACTGCTGGAGCACGCCGGTTTCCATGATACACACCTTGGTGGACAGGGTCATGGCCTCCAGCTGGTCGTGGGTCACGTAGACGAAGGTGGAGTCCGTGTCCCGGTGCAGGCGCTTGAGCTCGGTGCGCATTTCCATGCGCAGCTTGGCGTCCAGATTGGAAAGCGGCTCGTCCATGAACAGCACCTTCGGCCCCGGGGCCAGGGTGCGGGCAATGGCGACGCGCTGCTGCTGGCCGCCGGACAGCTCGCTGGGATAGCGCTTCTCAAACTGCTCGATGCGCAGCATCACCAGCAGCTCCTTCACCCGCTCCTGAATGCGTTTTTTGTCCCATTTCAGGTTTTCCAGGCCGAAGGCGATGTTCTGGTACACGGTCATGTGGGGCCAGAGGGCGTAGTTCTGGAACAGGAAGCCCACGTCGCGCTTGTTGGGCGGCAGGTTGACGCCCTGGTCGGCGTCGAAAACAACCTTGCCGTCAATGCTGATCTGGCCTTCCGTGGGCGTTTCCAGCCCGGCGATCATGCGCAGGGTGGTGGTCTTGCCGCAGCCGGAGGGACCCAGCAGGGTGATAAAGGAATTGCTGGGGATGTTCAGGTTCAGATTGTCCACAGCCACAAACTTGCCAAAACGCTTGGCTACGTTTTTTAAAATGATTTCCGGCATTAACCGCCAACCCCCTTATCAATGGACGCGCCCGTCAGCTTATTCACGATGTAATTCACCAGCAGCACCACGATGATGATGAGCAGGTTGATGGCGTTGCCGAACTGGGCCCAGCCCTTTTCGGAATACTGCATCAGCATGGTGGTGAGGATGGTGTTGCTGGTGGGCACCAGCAGGACGAACAGGGACAGCTCACGCATGCAGCTGACCATGGGCAGCAGGTAGCCGCTCAGGAAGCTGCTCTTCTGGATGGGGAAAATGACCCGCAGCATCCGCTTCCACCAGGGTACGCCGGTGATGACCGCGGCTTCCTCGATTTCACCGCTCAATTGCAGCATGGCGTTCACGCCGGAGCGGGAGGCGAAGGGCAGGTATTTCACCGAGCCGACCAGGCCCAGCAGCAGGAAGCCCCGCAGCCACGGGATCTTGGAGCTCATGGCCAGGTAAATCGCGCCGAAGGCCAGGGAGGGCATGAGGTACGGGAAGAAGGAAAGCGAGTTGACCCAGGAGGCCAGCTTGCTGCCCCGGCGCTTCGCCACGCCGTAGCCCACCAGGATGCCGCAGGTACCCGCCACCAAAGCGCAGGTGACGGCCAGGCCCAGGCTGTAGCCCAAGGCGTTCCAGACCTTGGGGTTCAGCAGGATGCCCGTGCTGTCGCCCTGGTCCAGGCGTTCGGACAGGTTGGTGCCGATCCAGAAATCCAGGGTCATGTTGCTCAGGCTGTAATCGCCCGCCTTGATGATGATGGATTCCATGGCGAACGTCACCAGCGGCACCACGGCCACCAGCAGCAGGATGACGACCAGAATGATCGCCACCGGGCGGTTCGCCTTGCCCAGGTTGATCTTGCTGATCTGGCCGCTTTTGCCCGTCACGGTGGTGAACTGCTTGCGGCTGTTGGTCACCTTCTGGTTCAGCAGCAGGATCGCCACGCCGAAGAGAATCATCACGCCCACGATGATGTACGCCTGGCCGGGATAGCTGTCCATGAGGGATTTCATTTTGGTGCTCAGCACGTAGTACCGCACCGGCGACCCCAGGAACACCGGCACGGAATAGGCGCTCATGGAGCTGGCGAACACCAGCAGGAAGGTGCTCAGCATGGCGGGCTTCACGATGGGCAGGGTGATCCGCCAGATGATGCGGGGGCGGCTGGTTTTGAGGATGGTGGCCGCTTCCTCCAGGTTGGCGTCCATGTTGCGCAGGATGCCGCCGATGAGGATATACGCGAACGGCGCGTAGTGCAGCCCCAGCACCAGCGCGATGGGGAACGCGCCGTAAACGAACCACTCCGGCATATAGATGCCGAACACGGCGGCCATGATGCCGTTGGAAGTTTTCAAGCCAATGTTCACGTTTTTAAAGAAGGTTTCCCAGAACAGCGCCAGCGTCCAGGAGGGCATGATATAAGGGAACGTGAACACGGCGGATACGAACTTTTTGTATTTCAGGTTGGTGCGCGTCACCAGGAACGCCACCACGCCGCCGAACAGAATCGCAATCAGCGACGAGGCCAGCGACACGATCAGCGTGTTCAGGAACGGCTGGTAAAACTGAATCCAGCTGTAATCGTTTTCCGCCGTGGCGAACAGGCGCTGGAAATGATAGAACGAAAAGTCGCCCGCCGTCTGCTTGGCGGCCCGGGCTTCGCGGCCTACGTGGATGGTGACCGTTTCCAGCAGCATGGTAATCAGCGGGTACAGGGTCAGCACCACCAGAGTGACCAGGAAAATGAGGAGAATCACGTTGGCTGGCTTGGAAAACCACGCCCGCATCCTGCCCTTCACCCGGTTCATGCGGATGCTCCGGTCAATGGTTTGCTGCATTTCAATCCTCCCCTCAGGTGGGGTGTAGTGGAAGTTCTAAGTTCCAAGTTCTAAGCTATTAAGCGAATCCATCCTTGGAGTCGAACATTGGAGCAATTGGCTTGGAACTTAGCGCTAAAAAACAAAAGACCGACGGAACGGGCAAAACCGTCCCGCCGGGCAGATCATTGTATCCCGGGGAAGTATGAAGGGGTTCGCAAACCCCTTCATCAATAATCCGCAGGCGGCGGCATGTACGTCGCCGAGGAGCAACCGTAGGTTGCTTCCGCTATCAATTTGCGGCCGTAAAATGAGCGTTTCCGAAGGAAATGCCATTTTACAGCAAATTGATGGATCGAATGAAAGGACAATTCATTGGCCTTTCATTCGCGTGGTGTCGGAGACACCACGTTACTGCTGGCAGTGCTGCAAAATGAAGTCTTCCACTTCAAAGCTGTCCAGGATGTAATCCGCGTCTTCCATGACCAGGGTGCTCTTCCACACGTCGATGGTCAGGTCGCCGTCGTTCACGGTGATCGCGGGGTTGGGGGAATAAGCGCCGATGCTCTTGCCCCAGGGCTTGAAGCCTTCCTGGGTCATCAGGTATTCGATGAACAGCATGCCGGTGTAGGGCCGGGTCGCCTTGGTGTTGATCATGGTGTACATGGGATACATAAAGCCGGCGAAGGGCTCCACGGCGTAGCCGTTGGCGGCGGCGTCGTACTGGGCCACGGTCAGGTTATCGGTCAGCACGGAGGAGGAACGCAGCTTGCTCAGCACGAACAGGCCGATCTTGCCGGTGGCGGTTTCCTGGCTGATTTCCTCGGCGATGGTGGTGTCGGACTTGCCGAAGGTCACGTTATCCAGGAATTCGGCGATCCACTTGTAGCCCGCGTTCTTGTATTCGCCCAGGTCGATGTCCTCGCCCTTCCAGGCCTTGTAGGCGTCGGCCAGCTTGGCGGCCCATTCGTCCTTGGTGCACATCACCAGGAAGTTCATGTTGACCTTTTCGTTTTCGGGGTTCTTGAAGATGATATTGCCCTTCATTTCGGGGGCGGTCAGCTCCCACACGTTCCTGATGGCGGGCACATTGTCGCCCAGGTTGTTGTAGATGAACAGCTTGTTGATGAACTGGTGCACCAGGGCGGGCTGCTGGTCGGCTTCATCCAGCGTGTCCTTCACTTCGCCGGGCACGAAGTTGATCACCAGGCCTTCGTCGATGGCGTCGGTCAGCTGGGCGCCGTCCTGAATCATCACCATGTCGGCGGCGCCGTTGCCGGTTTCGTTGCGCAGCTTGGTGTAGATTTCCTGATCCTTCAGGTTGTTGGATTCAAAGGGAATATCATACAGCGCGGCGAACGCTTCCGCGGCGGTGGTGATACGGCTGGTGTTGCCATACACGACGAAGGTGCCGGTTTCGGCCTTGGCCTTTTCCACCAGCTGGTCGTGGGTCATGGCCTGGCCCGCTTCCACATCGGCGGCCACGTCGGCCAGGGCGGGCAGAGCGCACAGCGCCATCATCAGCGCCAGAACAACGCACAAGAGTTTCTTCATGGGAAATGCCTCCTTTAATATAAAATACGATCTATCTTCCACGCGCCGCCGGCGCGCAAAGGGACAACGGAACTGGTAACTTTTGGGAGGATAACGGCACATAATTTCCATACATCCTATGGAATTTGTTCTGAAAGAATTATAGCATCATTCCCCGCGAAAAGCAATACCGGCGTTTGATTTTCTTGCAGGGCGGCTTTTTGTGTGCTATACTGGACAAAACGGGTCACGCTTTTCTCGGGAGGGATACGCATGGAATATATTGCCGCCGCCGCGTTCGGGCTGGAAGGGATCGTCCGGCGGGAACTGAATCATCTGGGGCTGGACGCCAAAGGCGAAACGGGCGGGGCGCGGTTTGCGGCCTCGCCGGAGGAAGCGTTCAAGGCCAACCTGTGGCTGCGCACGGCGGACCGGGTGCTGCTGATCATGGGCGAAGGAAAGGTGCTCAGCTTTGAGGACTTGTTTCAGCTGGTGCAAAGCCTGCCTTGGGAGGACTATCTTCCTAAGAACGCCCGCTTCCCGGTCAGCGGCAAGTGCGCCCGCAGCCAGCTTATGAGCGTGCGGGACTGCCAGGCCATCACGAAAAAGGCCATCGTGGAGCGGCTTAAGCGCCACTATAAAACTCCGTGGTTCCCGGAGGACGGACCGGAATATCCCATCGACGTGTCCATCCACGGCGATGTGGCCCGCCTGACCATCGACACCAGCGGCACAGCCCTGAACCGCCGGGGCTACCGCACCTGGAATGGGGAAGCGCCGCTGCGGGAAACCCTGGCTGCCGCGCTGGTGATGCTGTCCCCCTGGGAGAAGGACATGCCGCTTTGGGACCCCTGCTGCGGCACAGGCACGCTGCTCATCGAGGCGGCGTATCTGCGTTCCCGCCGCGCGCCGGGCTTGACCCGGGCTTTCGCCTGCGAAGCCTGGCCGGAGTTTCCGAAAAAGAAGATGGACGAAATCCGCAAGGACGCGGAGGCGCAGTTTGATCCCTCCAAAATCGGCATGATCGGCGGCAGCGACATTGACCCGGAAGCGCTGACCCTGTGCAAGCGCCACATCAAGCAGGCGGGGCTGGCGGGGAAAATCACCGTGACGCAGAAGGATTTGAAGGAGCTGCAATTGGAGGCGGCTTCGCCCCTGTTCCTGCTGAACCCGCCCTACGGCGAACGGCTGAGCGATAAGAAGAAATGCGAAGCCCTGTACCGGGAACTCCGTGCCCTGTACGACCGGCATCCCGGCAGCCGCATGGGCGTCATCACCGCCCACACCGGCTTTGAGCGCTGCTTTGGCAAACGCGCCGCCCAGAAGCGGCGGCTCTACAACGGACGGCTGGAATGTGAGTTTATGGTGTACTGAGAGTCGCAAGGACACTTTAAGTGACGAAAGGCCACGCAGGGATGCGTGGCCTTTCGTGCGGAAAGAAGGATTTTTTATTTCACGGCTTCGGGATGGATCACCGCCCAGAAAGCGGGCTTGGGGCTGCTGTCGGCGTTGAAGAGCAGGGGGTGTTGGCCGGAGCGCCAGGAATAGTTGTCGGTCACGCCCCACACCTGAACGGCGTCGGTCTGGTCGCTGACGGACTTCATCAGCTTCATGATGTCGGCGTACATCTTGGCCTGCTTTGCCAGGTTGGCTTCGCTGGCGGAGGGGATGCCGATGTCCAGCTCGCTCACCCGCAGCCGCAGGCCCAGGGCCGCGATGCGCCGCACGCAGGCTTCGATGGCCTGCATGGTGGGGAAGCTGATCTCGTGGTGCATCTGGAAGCCGTAGCCGTCCACGGTGCCGTCGGCCATCAGGCTTTCCAGCAACTTCACGATGCCGTTCTGCTTGCCCAGGATGGCGGTGTTGTAGTCGTTGTAACAGAGCACCGTGCCTTCCGGGGCATACTTCCGGGCCAGTTCAAAGGCGCGGTTCACAAAATCCTCGCCCACTACTTTCGTCCAATTGGACTGCCGCAGCTTGCCGGTGCCGTCGTCAACGGCCTCGTTCACCACGTCCCAGCTGACGATCACGCCGGGGTAATTCTCCTGCATGTAGGCAAACACGCCGCGGATATAGTTTTCCAGCCGGGCCAGCATCACTTCCCTCGTCACGAAGGGCTTGCTTGCGTCGTAGCCCTCATGGAAGAAGGCTTCGGGGGTCTGGGAGTGCCACACCAGCACGTGGCCGTGCATTTTCACGCCGTTCTTTTTGCAGAAGTCCAGCAGCGGCTTCGCGGCGTCGAAGTGGACGGCGGCGGCGGTTTCGTCCTGGGCGGCCAGGCGCTTGCTGGCGGCGACGTCCAGCACGGCGTCGGGCTTGAGCTCGTTCTCGGGGGTCAGGATGCTGAACTGGCGCAGGTTAAATTCCATGGCCTGGGCGTTCCGGGCGAGCATGCCGGGCACGCAGGCGCCGAAGTCGAAATAATCCGCGTAGGCTTCCTTGAGGGAGGGAATCTCGCCATTTTCACCCAGCGTCATGGGGATCTCCAGGTCGGGATGGTTGGCGGCTTCCGCCGTGCCCGCGGGCGCGTTGATGCGGAAAAAGCGCATGACGAAATCAAGGGTAGGCGCGCCGGTGGTTTCCACGTAGAGGATATAATTGTAGTAGGTGTCGGGGGTGTACGCGCCGCTGAGCAGCGTCCACTTGCCCTTCTCCGCCGTGCCGAAAGCCAGGTTCTCGTAGCTTTCCACGCCGTCCCGGGAATGGGCCACGGAGATCATGAAGTCGGCGCTGTCCACATCGTCCTGGCGCACCTGCACGCTCAGCTCGTATTCCACGCCGGGAGTCAGCTCAAAGTCCCGCCCGGCGGAGTTCCAGTCCGACTGCCGCCCCGTCACGCGCAGGGCGTTGAGTTCCACCGGCTCCACGGCCGCCGTGCCCATCGAGCGGGCCACCCACCCGTCGGTTCCGCCGGTAAAGTTGGATTGATAGAGCATCACCTTGTCCTCCGCCAGAACGCCCGCGCAGGTGGCGAGCAGCAGCAGGGAGGCCAGCAGCAGAGAGATCGCTTTTTTCATATTGTTCTTCTTGTTCTTCCTTTTTCGTTATTCGTTTTGTTTTATACTCTGGGCGTTTTCCCGGCAGAGACGATCGGCCCGTTCAAAGACGGAGGCCACGCTCTCCACGCCGTCATATTTTGCCATGCCGAAGGCCAGCGCCAATCCGCCGCTGTTTTCGCGGCTCTTTTCCTTCAGTTCCGCAACCAGCCCGTCGAGGCTTTCAAAATCGTGGCCCTGGGCGATCACGGCAAACTGGTCGCCGGCCACCCGGAAGACCGGGCTGTGCTTGAAGGTGTCGCAGATGGCGGCGCACACATCCAGAATCAGCTGGTCGCCCGCGTCGCGGCCCTTTTCCTCGTTGACCTGGGCGAGCTCTTTCACGCGGCACAGCACGATGGCGTACTGCACCGGCAGGCCGCCTTCGATCTGGCGGGCCAGGGTTTCCGACACGCTGAAATAGGCTTTTTTATCCTTGACGCCTGTGAGCGTGTCCAGGTTCGCCTCGCTGCGCGCCGCGGACAGCTTGCGCTGGTAGTCCTGTTCGCGCCGGGCCTGGGCGTTGATGTTATTCACGCCGACAATTAGCTGAGGCCCGTCCTTCTCCTCCACCAGCGCGGCCTTGAGGCTGACATAGGTGGGCTCTCCGTTCAGGAGCATCCGGTACTGGAAGCTGTAAATGCCGTTCTTTTCGATTTCTTCCAGCACCCTTTCCCGGGTGAGCATCGCCTGGAATTTTTCCCTGTCCTCGGGATAGACGTATTTCACGCTTTCCTTATGCGCCTGGGCGAAGAAATCCTCGCCTTCCTTCGGCATGTCCAGCCCCGCGTAATCCCTGCTGGCGCTGTATTCGATATAGCGGGCGGTCGCGGGGTCGATCGTGTAAATGGCGATAAAGTCCTGGGTGAGCGCGGTGATGCGGGAGTAGGTCATCCGTTCCGCCTGGATGCGGGCGAGGGTTTCCTTCTGCCGCATCTGGGCGTCCACGTTGTTGACGCCGATGATGATGTGCGACCGGTCGGCCTGCATGCGCACGGCTTTCATGTTGACATAGGTGGGCTTGCCGTCGATCAGCAGGCGGTAGGTCAGGGTGAAGGTGCCCTCCGCATCCAGTATCTTTTCGATGTTCTCCCGGGTGAAGGCGCTGAGGAAATACTCCTGGTCGTCCTTGTGCAGCCGCGTTTCCGCTTCCTTGCGGCTGACGGAGAAGAAGTGATCCCCGTGCCGTTCCAGCGCCAGGTTTTCCCGCGCGGCGTCCGGGCTGTATTCGATGAAGGCTTCGGTGTCCAGGTTCACGTAATAGAGGAACAGATAATCGGCGGACAGGGCCTTGGCGATGTGCGCGTAGTTGGTGCCGGCGTTTTCGCCTTCCTTGATCACGGCCAGCACGGCCGCGGCGATGGCGGATGTGCCCGTAACGGGGTTGACCGCCACCCGGCGGATGAGGGCGTGAATCGACGTGTCCTCGTTGATTTTTTCATCCACGATGGCGCGCTTTCCATCCTTGCTGCATCGCATCACCGCGCCCATGAACACGGAGCCCGGCAGGTTCGGCATCTCGGAATAATCCAATGCTTCCGTCGAAAACTTTGCGCCCATCGTCCGCTCCAGGAAGTCGCGGTAGGATTTGTTGCACCGGTTATATCTCACCCGCGTGCCGTTGACCTCGATGATGCTCATGGGCAGGGTGTTGAAGTAGCGGCGCAGGGGTTCGTCGTCCTCGCTGGAAAGCACGGCCATATCGTACAGGTTCACGCGCCCGATGGAGGCGTAATACGCCATCTCCTCCGGGTTTTCAAAGCCCATGTCCATGCCCTTTTTATGCATGGACAGCATGGCGTCGAAGGAAATGGGCTTGCCGTAATAGTAGCCCTGAATCTTCGTGCAGCCGATTTCCCGCAGGAATTCCACCTGCTCTTCCTGCTCCACGCCCTCGCAGACGGTTTCCAGCCCCAGGCCGATGGCCATCTTCGTCAGCTCTGTCAGGATGATCTTGCTTTCGTCGCCGCTGCCGAAGCGCTCCATGAAGCGCATGTCGAACTTGAGCAGGTCGAAGCGGATGTTCTGCAGCACGTCCAGGGAGGAATAGCCGCTGCCGAAGTCGTCCATCCACACCTCGAAGCCCAGCTTCTGGAACCGCTCCACCTGTTCCTTCATGAAATCGAAATCGCTGCCGATCACGCTTTCCGTGATCTCAACGGAAATCATGCGGCGCTCGATGCCCGCCTCGTCCACCCGGCGGCGGATCTCTTCCACGATGTCGCAGCTGTCAAAGTCGTTCCGGGACAGGTTGATGGACTGGGGCACCACGTAGAGGCCCGCCTCCGCCTGCTTTTTCATTTTCGCCAGAACCTGCTCCACCACGTAGAGATCCAGCCTGTAAATCAGCTTGGCTTCTTCCAGCGCGGGAATGAAATCGGCGGGGGAGAGGAAGCCCATCACCGGGTCGATCCAGCGGGACAGCGCTTCCTCGTCGCACACCTTGCCGTCGGCGGCGCGGATGATGGGCTGGTAATACACCTTCACCCAGCCCTCGGCCAGCGCCCGGTCCAGGTTGTTGACGATGTAGCGATACACATCGCCGTTCCTGAGCATGTCTTCGTCGAAATAGCAGACGGTGGAAGCGAGTGCCCCTCTGTTCTGATCGCAGGCAAACTTGGCGCGGTCGCACGCCACGTTGACATCCACCTTTTCCAGGCTGTACGGATAGACGCCCACCCGAATGATCATAGGCTTTCCATTGTCGGCGGTCTGGCATTGGCGGAAGATTTCCCGCACTTCTTCGTCCACGTGCTCTTCATCCGTGACCGCGGCAAAATGGTCTTCGCTGAAACGGCAGAGGCGGCGGTCGCCGAACTGGCGCAGCAGGATATTCGCGAAGGCGCAGATCAGCCCGTCGCCTTTTTCAAAGCCGTACTGCCTGTTGTAATGCTTGATGCCCGCAATGTCGAAATACAGCATCACGGGATGGCCGCCTTCGTCCAGCAGCCGCTTCCTCTCCGTCTCCGCGAGCCGGAAGAAATAGCGCATGTTCGGCAGGCCGGTCAGCTTATCGGTCAGGATCTGGTGGTTCAGGTCTTCGATGGAGCGCTTGATGCGATCCCGCATCGCGGTAAACGCCTCGGTCAGCGTGCCGATTTCATCCTTGCCCTTGTATTTCAGGTTCACGTCGTAGTCCGCGTCGGCCAGCCGCTGGGAAGCTGTCGTCAGTTCCTTGAGGGGATGGGTGATGATCCGCACGATGATGGCGGTCAGCACCGCGCCGGCGGCGATCACCACCGCCGTGATCATCAGAACGATCTTGACCAGCCGCGTCCAGGGCGCGTTGATTTCCCGGGTCGGCACCGTGATGACCAGTTTCATGTCGTTGGGCAGGGTGAAAAACGACATCTGCTGCTTTTCGCCGTTGGCGGTGTAGCGGATCAACTGGCCGCCATTGCTTTCGTATTGCAGCATATCCCGGCGGACGGATAGCTCCGCGATGTCCGGGACGCTGCCGAAGGGCAGCTCTGGATGGTACAGCACGCGGCCTTCCGCGTCGCACAGGGAGGCAAAGCCTGTCTGGTACACCTGAATGGAGCTGATCTGTTCCGTCAGGGTATCAAAGGGAATATCCATGCCCAGCAAACCGATCATCGCACCGGATTTATAAATCGGCACGATATAGGAGCAGGCCCAGGCGTCGTTCAGGGTGTTGGAACGGTAAGGCCCGATCCAGGAGGGACGGCCCCTCTCCAGCGCGGTAAAATACCAGGCGTTATGCGCCATATCCTCCGGGTCAAGGCGGATCACGTCCAGAGACTCCTGCTCCGCGAAGCCCGTTTTTCCCATTTTGGCGTAGTAAAAGCCGTGCGCCGACGGACTGATTTCAGGATTGATGCAGTAATAGTACCCCGTCACGCCGTGGGTATAGCTGGCGACGCCGGAGAAAAACTCCTGGATCCGCCCGCAGTACGCGGCCAGGTATTCGTCCAGCTTTTCCCGCTGTTCGTCGGTCTGGCTGATCGGCCCGGCGTCCGTCCGCACGGCCCCGCATTCCACCAGCAACACGCTGTCCAGGCTGTCGATGGCGATGTTGGCGGTCAGTTCCACCGACTGCTCGATGCTCTCAAAATATTTTTCCAGGGATTTCTGCGTGTTATGGCCGATCAGGTTCATCAGGCTCACGGAGTTCTGGTCGGTCTCTTCCTGAACGGTGGTATAGCTGGCGGCAAACAGGCCGACGATGCTCGTCAGGATAGCGACGATGGTGATGGCCGTAATCTTGGCGCGGATGGAATGCATCAGCTGTTCCCTCCTTTACTGTGTGCTTCGCGGAGGCAATGGGTATCAGTCCTGTCCGTCCACAACCGACATTTCCCGATACATGTTTTTAACCGAACCGTTCCAGGAGGACTGGATGCCCCGCAGCCTTTCCGACGTGGCGTAATACCGCAGCCGGGAGAACAGCGGAATCCACGCGGCGTCCTCCTGCACGATGATTCTCTCCAGCTCCCGGTATTCCCGGATGCGCGCTTCCGCGTCTTGGATGCCCCGCGCCCGCGTCACCCGTTCCATCACGTCTTCCTTCGGATAGCAAAGGCTTCGGAAGGTGGTGTTTTCCCGATTGCCAAAGAAGGTATAAATAAAATTGTCGGGGTCGTCATAATCCGCCGTCCACAGCGCGGCGTAGCAGGCCAGCCTGCCGCTTTTCCGCAGGCGCATGAATTCGCTTTCTTCCAGCACGTCGATGGACGCTTTCACGCCCACCTTCTCCCACATGGAAACGGCCAGCCGGATCAGGGCGATTTCCCACTGCGTGGAGGAGGTGTTCGCGCTGATCGTGAGGCCGAACCCGTCGGGATACCCGGCTTCCGCCAGCAGCCTCAGGGCTTCCTCCGGGTCGTAGGGGATTTCCGGCAGGTCGGGGTTGAATCCGTACAGTCCGTGGGGATAGATGCCGTTTTCCACGTTTCCCCGCCCGCTGTAGATCGCCGCGAGCAGCATGGGCCGGTTCAGCGCCAGCTGCAGCGCTTTGCGCACCCGCACGTCGTCCAGCGGCGCGACGGATTCGTTCAGGGCGATATAGGTGGTGCCGATGCGCTGCACGTGGAAAAGCCTGTCGCGGTACAGGTCGCCGTGATAGAAGAATTCCGCGGCGTTGCCCACTTCGTCTAAATCCAGCACGTCGATTTCGCCGTTTTCAAACATCCGCCGCAGCTCCTGCGGTTCCGTCAGGAAGCGGAGGTCAAGCCCCTCGCATCGGGGCGCGCCCTGCCAGCAGTTGGGATTCGCTTTCAGCAGCATGCCCTTGCCCGCTTCCCATCTCCAGAGGATGAACGAGCCTGTGCCGACTGTGCATTCGGGGTCGGTGCCAAAGCGGCTGCCCGCAGCTTTCGTCGTTTCCTCATCCAGGATGGAGGCGCCGGGCATGGAAAGGCTGGCCAGGAACGCCGAGAAGGGCTCCTCCAGCGTGATGGTGAAGTCCAGGTCGCCGAGGACACGGAAGCCCGCCAGCGTGTCCGTTTCCCCTTTTTCCAGCTGGGCCGCGCCCAGAATGCCGTCGGCAATATCCCGGTTGCAGGAATCGGGATGCGTCAGCAGCCGGGTGAAGGTATAGAGCACGTCGGAGGCGGTCAGGGGCGCGCCGTTGCTGAATGTCACGTTTTCCCGCAGATGGAAGGTATAGGCGCATCCGTCATCGGAGATTTCCCAGGATTTGGCCAATGACGGCAGAATCTCGATATCGCCGTCCGCGCCGTTTTCCATTTCCACCAGGCGGTTGAACACGTTCTGGGCAATGGTATAGTAAATCGTTGTACACTGAAAATCCACCGTGTCCGGCTCGTCCTCCACCGCCACGAGAAAACGGGAGGTGTCGGTCTCCGGCGTCTGCTGCGCGCTCGCGGTGCTTTCCTCCGTGCGCGGGGAACAAGCCGCAAAGGAAACCATTGCGGAAAGGAGCAGGAGCAGGCAAACAAGCCTTTTCCGTCTGACGATTAACTGCATGGCGGTTCCTCCTTCGGCTGCCTGCCAAAATGCGCTGTTTATTCAAGAGGCAAGAGGGGTCGAAACGGGTGAAACCAATTCATATGATCAAATGCATCTTCTGGGAAATAAATCTCCAAATTTATTATAATGGAAAATATGCTTTTCAGCAAGAGTTTTTTCACGAAAAAGCGTTTTTGTTTTTCGCCTCTGTTCAGCCGGTCTATTGTATAATGAAAGAAACGCTGGCCGCCCATTCCGGAAAAGCGCTTTCGTTCCTTTTTCCGGAACGGCTGCAAGGAACAAAAAACGCTTTTTTGGCCCGCGATAAATCGGTATTTGGTGGTAGACAAGCCGAAAAAAACATGCTATAATATGCATCGAAATGAACCGGACGATTTGAAGAAGAAGATTGCTGCCGTTCACGCGAAACGTTTCCCCGGCGCGGCAGCCGGTGATGAATCCCATGAATCCCTTTGTAATAATGGCAGAATTGCCATTCAAATTCATCAAGGAGGAAAGAACCATGAAAAAACTCGTTGCTGTCCTGTTGACCCTGATGCTGACGCTGAGCTGCTTCGCCGCGCTCGCCGAAGGCGCCAAGACGGAGTACAATGTCGGCGTCCTCGTGTGGAAATTTGACGACACTTACGGCTCCACCGTGCGCAAGGGCATGATGGACTGGGCCGAAAAAGTCGGCGCTGAACTGGGCGTCACCATCAACCTGGATATGCAGGACGCCGGTGACGACATGTCCAAGCAGGTCGAAGAATGCGACCAGCTGATCAGCAAGAACCCCGATTTCGTGATCATCAACCTGGCGGAGCCCGCCGGCGGCCAGGTGTTGGTGGACAAGCTGAAGGCTGCCAACATCCCCTTCCTGTTCTACAACATTCCCCCGTCTGAAGAAACCTATGATTCCGTCGTGAAGGAAACCGGCTCCTTCTTCGTGGGCACGCTGCCCCGCGAAGCCGGCGACATGCAGGGCGAAATTCTGGCCGACCTGTGGGCCGCTGATCCCGCCGCCATCGACAAGAATGGCGACGGCGTCATCCAGTTCGTGGAATTCAAGGGCGTTGCCAACAACCCCGAAGCCATCGCCCGCACCCAGTATTCCGAAGAGACCGCCCGCGAGCTGGGCGTGCCGCTGGAAATGGTGACCGACATCATCGTGGCCGACTGGGACACCGGCAAGGCCAACGACGCCATGAAGGCTACCTGGGCTGCGCATCCTGAAATTGAATTGGTGTTCGCCAACAACGACGACATGGCGCTGGGCGTCATCGGCGCGCTGAATGAGACCGGCTACAACACCGGCAACGAAGGCGACAACTCCATCACCGTCATCGGCGTGGACGCCACCGAAGCCGCCATCGAAGCCATCAAGGCCGGCAGAATGACCGCTTCCGTGAAGCAGGACGGCGACGCCATGGGCGAAGCCAACATCCGCTTCATGATGAACTACCTGCTCAACGGCAGCTGGTTCGAGGGCCTGGATCAGTACAAGCTGAACGACGACGGCTGCTCCGTGTACATTCCGTACGCCAAGATCACCCAGGACGCTTTGAAGTAAGCTATCCTTTTCAGCCTGAACGATTGAAGTCAAAGGGTTCCGGCGGCTTCGGCCGCCGGAACCTCTTTTGAAACACTGTAGGAAAGAAACAGAATCCTGCTGAAAAGTGGTGAGGTTGAGACATGTCTGAACAACAATACCTGCTGGAAATGCTGGATATTGACAAGCAGTTTCCCGGCGTAAAGGCGCTGAACCACGCGCAGCTGCGGCTGCGGCCCGGCACCGTGCACGCTTTGATGGGGGAAAACGGCGCCGGGAAATCCACCTTGATGAAATGCCTCTTTGGGATCTATACCCGGGACGCGGGCACCGTGACCGTGAACGGACAGCCGGTGGCGTTCACCAGCCCGCGGGACGCCCTGGACAACGGGGTGGCCATGGTGCACCAGGAACTGAACCAGGTGCTGCGCCGGAACGTAATGGAAAACGTGTGGCTGGGCCGTTTCCCGACCAACAAGCTGGGCCTGGTGGACAACAAAAAAATGTACGCCGATACCAAAGCGGTCTTTGACCGGCTGGAAATCGACGTGGATCCCAAGCAGATCATCGGCACCCTGTCGGTTTCCAAGCGGCAGATGGTGGAAATCGCAAAGGCCGTTTCCTATAACGCCCATATCCTGGTGCTGGACGAGCCCACCAGCTCGCTGACCGAGAACGAGGTGGAGCATTTGTTCCGCATCATGCGGCGGCTGACCGCCGAAGGCGTCGGCATCATCTACATCAGCCACAAGATGGACGAGATCCTGCGGATTTCCGACGAAGTGACCATCATGCGCGACGGCCAATGGATCGCCACCAAAACCGCCAAGGACCTGACCAAAGCAGAAATCATCCGCCTGATGGTGGGCCGGGAAATGACCAACCAGTTCCCGCCCAAAAACAATCAGATCGGCGACGTGCTGCTGGATGTGAAAAACTTTTCCGGCATGTATGAACCCACCTGCCACGACGTTTCCTTCCAACTGCACAGGGGAGAGGTGCTGGGCGTGGCCGGGCTGGTCGGCTCCCGGAGGACGGAGCTGCTCAATTCCCTCTTCGGGTATTTTACCAAAGGCGGCGGCGAGCTGACGCTGGAGGGGAAGCCCATCAATAACTCCACCACGGACGAGGCCCGCAAGAACGGCTTTGCCCTGATCACGGAGGAGCGCCGGGCCACTGGTATCTTTGGCGAAAACACCATCCTGTTCAATTCCATCATCGCCAATGTGAACGCCTACGGCAAGCCTTTGCTGAACGGCAAAAAGATGGATAAGGACACCGATTGGGTCATCGAGTCCATCAAGGTGAAAACCCCCAGCAAAAAGACCCACATCAAAAGCCTGTCCGGCGGCAACCAGCAGAAGGTGATCATCGGCCGCTGGCTGCTCACCCAGCCGGACGTGCTGCTGCTGGACGAGCCGACCCGCGGCATCGACGTGGGCGCGAAATATGAAATCTACCAGCTGATCCTGAATCTGGCGGAGCAGGGCAAGGGCGTGATGATGGTGTCCTCCGAAATGCCGGAGCTGCTGGGCATCTGCGACCGCATCCTGGTCATGTCCAACGGACGGCTGGCCGGGATCGTGGAGCGCGGCAAAGACTTTGGCAATATCCCCGGCGAACAGGAAACCATCATGGCGCTGGCGGCCAAGTATGTGTGATGAGGTGAACGACAAATGAGCAAGAAAAAGATAATCAGTATCATCATGCTGGTAGTGTTGGCTGCCGGTATTGCCTGTGCGGTTTACGGCGTCACAGGCACAAAGATTTATTCCGATGCCGCCGCCGCGATGGGCAGCGACAGGAAAGCCGCCATGACCTATATCCAGGAGCCGCAGAAGCTGACGGAGCTGGGCTCGATCAGCAAGATCGGGGCGGACAGGATGAAGGCCTTCCTCAGGGAACTGGGGCTGGACGCCGCGCAGGTGGACAAAGCGGTGGACGAACGCGCCGCTTATGAAACCGCGGTGGCCAATTCCAAGGATCGCGGCAAGTTCCTGGCGTACGCCCAGAGCGTGGACGAAACCGTTACCGAGGACAACCTGAACGACCTGATCAAGAACCGCGAGGTCAGCGACCCCATGCGGACGGCCATGGCCCAGCAGGAGCTGGGCGTGGACGAGGCGGAGTTCAAGCGCCTGGAAAGCAACGAAACGCTGCTGGCCATGTACCGGGACAACCTGCCCAAGCTGCTGGATAACAGCCACATGACCCAGGCGGTGAAAGTCCAGTTCATCGGCATCATTCTGATCGTGGCCGCGCTGGCGTATTTCCTCATCCAGGCCATGGACATCAAGCCCCGGGCCCGCACGAAGGCGTCCAACCCCAAGGTGGCGAAGGTGACCGGCTTCCTGCTGAACTACGCGCTGTTCATCATTCTGGGGCTGATCCTGGTGGTGGTGTCCATCATCCGGGTGGACTTCCTGAGCATGACCAATATTCTCAACATCCTGCAGAACGCCTCCACCAAGGGCATCCTGGCCTTGGGCTGCGCGGGCTTGATCGTGCTGGCCGGCACCGACCTGTCTATCGGCCGCGTGCTGGGCATTTCCGCCGCGGTCACGGCATCGCTGGTGCAGTCCACCACCTATGCCAGCCGTATGTATCCCACGATGGTTTCTTCCCTGGGGGGCCTTGGGCTGCTGATCCCGCTGTTCGCTTCCATCTCCGTGGCCGTGGCGTTCAGCATGATCAACGGCTTCGGCGTGGCGAAGCTGAACCTGCACGCCTTCATCGTCACCCTGGGTACGCAGTTGATTGCCTACGGCGCTAACTGCCTGTACATCGAATCCCAGCCCTCCGGCACGGCGCAGGCGCTGTCCACCTTTGATTCCACCTTCCTCAACGTGGCTGCCGGCGCCATCTATATCGGCGAGGTGCGCGTGCCGCTGGTGGTGATCTACTTCATCGTGCTGGCCTGCATCGTGTGGGTGATCTGGAACAAGACCAAGCTGGGCAAGAACATGTTCGCCGTCGGCGGCAATACGGAAGCCGCCGCCGTTTCCGGCGTGAACGTGGCGAAAACCATCATGCTGGTGTATCTGATGGCCGGCGTGCTCTACGGCATCGCTTCCTTCCTGGAGGCTGCCCGCATCACCTCCGTCGGCGCGAATACGGGCCTGAACTATGAAACCGACGCCATCAGCGCCGTGGTGGTCGGCGGCGTCAGCTTCTCCGGCGGCGTCGGCACCATCCAGGGCGTGGTCATCGGTGCGGTCATCATGCAGGCCATCGTGTACGCCCTGCAGTTCCTGGGCGTCAACCCGTATATCCAGTACATCATCCGCGGCCTGATCATCATTCTGGCCGTGTCCATCGACGTGCGCAAGTACATCGTGAAGAAGTGAGCGTATGAAAGAGCAGGCAAGCGGAAAGCAGGAGCGCGCGGAAATGGAAGCGGCCAAGGCGGCATCCGAAAAGACCTTCTCGCCGCGCTCCGGCCCCCGCCGTTATAAACTCTACGACCGGATCAAGGATCACGTTTCCCTGCGCACGATTGACATTGTGATCGCGGTCACGGCAGCGCTGATCATTGTGCTGCTGGTGTACGGCATCGCCACGGGAAATCCCGCGCCCTGATCCGCGTCCGCCATCCACGCGCACAGACGAGGCGCACAGTCCATCAACCGGTATCAGATCGCCTCGCTTCGCCCAGAGTGATATCCAATCGAGACATTCTCAACGATATTGTCCTGAGCGAAGCGAGATTTTGTTTTTTTCTCTGTTTCAGAACCGCCGCGCATCATTGATAGGAGGAGGCAAGCGAATGAACAAAAAGTTGATTTTCCTGGACATTGACGGCACGCTGACCCCCGCGGGCAGCAACAATCCCCCGGAAAGCGCCATGCGCGCGATTCGCAAGGCGCAGGCGAACGGGCATCTGGTGTTCCTCTGCACAGGCCGGAATCCGGGCATGCTGGCCCCCGTGCTGGCCCTGGGCTTTGAAGGCGCGGTCGCCTGCGGAGGCGGACACGTATTCGCGGGGGACAGGGTGCTGTACGATTGTCCCATGAAAAAGGAGCATTTTGAAATTGGCATGAAGCTGCTGAAAGAGCAGGGCGTGTTCCGCACCATCGAAGCCCGCCACGCCACCTGGGGCGACGAGGACCTGGGCGAATTCCTGGCCCAGGCGGGAGAGGGCAACAGCGAACTGGTGCGCTGGCGCAAGGCGCTGGCTGAACAGCTCAACATCCTGCCCATGAGCCGGTACGACGGCAGCCCCATCTACAAGATCGTGTTCATGTGCAAGACCATGGACCAGCTAAAGCCCGCCATGGACGCGCTGGGAACGGACTATAATTTCGTGGTGCAGGACGTGGCGGCGCACAACTGCCTGAACGGCGAGCTTGTCAACCGGCAGTTCGACAAGGGCCGGGGCGTGAAGATCGTAGCGGAAGCCTTCGGCATCGACATCAAGGACACCATCGGCTTCGGCGACAGCATGAACGACCTGGAAATGATTCAGACCGTGGGCTATTCCGTGTGCATGGACAACGGCAGCCCCAAGCTCAAGGAAATCAGCGACCTGGTCTGCCCCGCGGTGGAAGCGGACGGGCTGTGCTGGGCGTTTGAACGGCTCGGGCTGATCTGAGCACTGCGAAAGGAACAGGGCCTTTTGCGGGAACGGATTTTACCGAAATAGCTATTTACGGCAAGAAAAAAATCATGTATAATCGGTTTGATGAAGTGTTTGTCAAAATTCAAGCCAGTTACGACAAGCGCATAATAAAAAGGAGGGACAACCTCATGGCTTTGGACTACAGAAAATGCGCCCAAGAGATCGCTGACAACATCGGCGGCGGCTCCAACGTGATCAGCGCGGCGCATTGCGCGACCCGCCTCCGCCTGGTAATCGCGGACAACAGCAAGGTGAATAAGCAGGCGCTGGAAAATGTGGACGGCGTGAAGGGCATGTTTGAGAGCAACGGCCAGCTGCAGCTCATCATCGGCACCGGCACCGTCAACAAGGTGTACGACGAATTCCTCTCCGTGACCGGCGCTTCCGCCGCTTCCAAGGACGACGTGAAGGCGGCCGCCGCCTCCAAGATGCCCTGGTGGAAGAAGATCCTCAAGACCCCCGGCGACGTGTTCGTTCCCATCCTGCCCGCCATCGTGGCCAGCGGCCTGATGATGGGTCTGGTGGAAGCCATCCCGAAGTTCTGGCCCGCCTTTGGCCAGACCGACTGGTACGCTTTCCTGGACCTGGTGGCCAACACCGCGTTTGCCCTCCTGCCCGTACTGGTAGCCATTTCCTCCGCCCGCGTGTTTGGCGGCAACATCTTCCTGGGCGCCGTCATCGGCCTGATGATGGTGCACCCCGCCCTGATCAACGCCTGGACCGTCGGCGGCCTGGACACGATACCCACCTGGCACCTATGGTTCTTTAACGTCCAACAGGTCGGCTACCAAGGCCACGTGATACCCGTCATCTTGGCCGTGCTGCTCATGAGCAAGCTGGAAAAGGGTCTGCACAAGATCGTGCCCGAAATGATCGACCTGTTCGTGACCCCCCTCGTGACCGTGCTGGTGACCTCCTTCGTCACCTTCACCATCATTGGCCCCATCTTCTCCATCCTGGAGAACTACGTGCTGGAAGGCGCGAAGTGGCTGGCCAGCTTCTCCATCGGCGCGGTGGTCATGGGCGCGATCTATCCCTGGACCGTGGTCATGGGCCTGCACCACATGTACAACGTCATTGAAGCCGGCATGATCGCCCAGACCGGCCTGAACACCTGGATGCCCATCGCTTCCGCCGCCAACTTCGCCCAGTTCGGCGCCTGCTTGGCGGTTGCGCTCAAGGTGAAGAACCAGAAGACCAAGTCCGTGGCCTTCCCGTCCTCCCTGTCCGCCTCCCTGGGCATCACCGAGCCCGCCATCTTCGGTATCAACTTCCGCTTCATGAAGCCCTTCCTGTGCGGCATGGCCGGCGGCGCGGTCGGTTCCCTGTTCGGCGCGCTGTTCGGACTGGGCGCTCCCGTCTACGGCGTGACCGGCATCCCCGCCATCCCCGCCGTGAACAACGTGCCGCTGTACCTGGTTGAGCTGGCCATCTCCGCCGGTGTGGCCTTCGCGCTGGTGTGGATGCTGTGGAAGGAAGAACAGCCCCAGGCTGCCGCCGCTCCCGCTGCCCCCGCGATTGAAGTACCCACCGTCAGCGTCATCCGCTGCGCCGCGGGCCAAGTGCTCCAGCCCGTGAAGGGCAACGTCATTGCCCGCGACCAGATCCCGGATGATACCTTCGCTTCCGGCGTGCTGGGCGACGGCGTCGGCATCCAGCCCAGTGATGACAAGGTGGTCGCGCCCTTTGACGGCACCATCTCCTCCGTGGCTGAGAGCCAGCACGCGGTGGGCATTGAAAGCAACGGCATGGAAATGCTGATTCACGTGGGCGTTGACACCGTGAATATGCACGGCGACGGTTTCACCTGCCTCGTCAAGGAAGGCGACCAGGTCAAGCTCGGCCAGCCCCTCATCATCTTTGACCGCGCCAAGATCAAGGCCGCCGGTTACAGCGACACCGTGGCTGTGCTGCTCACCAACTCCGACGACCTGGAAGGCGTCGACTGCGGCGCGAAGTAAAGGGGAAAACGGAGTTTTTCTGGGGGAACCACTCTTTGGAGGCCAAAGAGCGGTTCCCCCAGGCCCTCTCCGAGAAAGCCATAAAGGGTATCCAAAATCCGCAAGTGTATATCATTCCGTGCAATACGGATTAAAATAGGAGGAACCAATATGAAGTCTTTCGAGTACACCATCACTGATCCCGTTGGCATCCATGCCCGCCCCGCCGGCGTGCTGGTGAAGGAAATCAAGAAGTACGCCTCCGCCGTCACCGTGAAGAAGGGCGACAAGGCTGTGAACGCGCTGAAGCTGATGGCCCTCATGGGCATGGGCATCAAGCAGGGCGACACCGTCACCGTGGAAATCGAAGGCGCTGACGAAGACACCGCCGCCGCCGCCATCGAAGCGTTCTTCAAGGCCAACCTGTAATGTTTTCAGCAAACGGCTGCCAATAGGACAGCCGTTTTTTGTCAGAAAGAGAGCAGAGTACAGATGAGATAGTAATATACAACAAGCAGATCATTGATTAGCGAAATCAATCTGCACTCTGTACTCTGAACTCTGTACTCTCTCCATCAGCTTTCGACTACAATAAACAACGAATTGGAGGAATTCCCATGATTTCCATTCAGGGCAAGGGCGTATCCACCGGCGTGGCCATCGGCCCGCTGTACTACTACCAGCGCGCAAAGAGCACCATCCGCCGCTATGAGGTGGAGGATGTGGAAACCGAATGGCAGCGCTTCAAGGCGGCCCAGGAAAAGGCCATCGCACAGCTGGGCGAGCTGGCGGAAAAGGCCCGCGCTGAAGCGGGCGACGAAGCCGCGCTGCTCTTTGAAACCCACCAGATGATGGCGGAGGACATGGAATACGAAGAAGCCATCCAGGCCGCCGTGCAGGAAAACCGGCTGAACGCGGAAGCCGCCGTGATGGACGCCGCCGCCCAGTTCTCCGAGATGTTCGCCGCCATGGACGACCCCTATTTCCAGGCCCGCGCCGCGGACGTAAAGGACGTAAGCAACCGCATCATCGCCGCGCTGACCGGCGTGGCCCAGGGCGGCATCGACTCTCCCGTGCCCGTCATCCTGGCCGCGGACGACCTGGCCCCCAGCGAGACCGTACAGCTGGACAAGAGCAAGATCCTGGGCTTCGTCACCGAGGGCGGCTCCGGCTCCTCCCACACCGCCATCTTGGCCCGCACCATGGGCATCCCCGCCATCATCGGCGTGGGCGACCAATTGAAGCCCGAATACGAAGGCCGCGAGGTCATCATCGACGGCAGCACCGGCAACGTGGTCATCGACGCGGATGAGGACGCCAAAGCCTATCTGGTCAAGAAGATGGAAGACCAGCGCAAGCAGCGGGAAATGCTGGAAAAGCTCAAGGGCCTGCCCAACGAAACCAAGGACGGCCAGACCATCAAGGTGTTCTGCAACATCGGCTCCCCCGACGACGTGGCCGCCGTGCTGGGCAACGACGCGGGCGGCGTGGGCCTGTTCCGCAGCGAATTCCTGTACCTGAACTGCGACGACTATCCCACCGAGGATTACCAGTTTGAAGCCTACAAGAAAGTGCTTTCCGACATGGGCGGCAGGGAAGTGGTCATCCGCACCCTGGACATCGGCGCGGATAAGCAGATCGGCTATTTCAACATGCCCCATGAGGAGAATCCCGCCCTGGGCAACCGCGCCCTGCGCATCTGCCTGAACCGCCCCGAAATCTTCCACACCCAGCTGCGCGCCCTGTACCGCGCCTCCGCATTTGGCAGGCTGGGCATCATGTTCCCCATGGTCACCAGCGTGTGGGAAGTGAAGGAAGCCCGGAAGATGTGCGAGCAGGTGAAGGCCGAGCTCACCAAGGAAGGCATCCCCTTCTCCGAAGACGTGGAAATCGGCATCATGATCGAAACCCCCGCCGCCGTGCTCATGAGCGACCGGCTGGCCAAGGTGGTGGACTTCTTCTCCTGCGGCACCAACGACCTGACCCAGTACACCCTGGCCTGCGACCGCCAGAACGCCGACCTGGGCCGGTTCTACAATCCCCATCATCCCGCCGTGCTCCGCGCGCTGAAAATGGTGTGCGACAACGCCCACAAGAACGGCGTATGGGTGGGCATCTGCGGCGAGCTGGGCGCTGACCTGGCCCTGACCGAAACCTTCCTGTCCATCGGCATCGACGAACTGAGCGTATCCCCCCGGGCGGTGCTGCCCCTGCGCCAGAAGATCCGGGAGACCGATGTTTCCCAGGTCAGGGAAAAGGTGCTGGCAGACCTGCTCAGCGACGAAAACACCATTTGATTTATCCGAAAAATGCCGAGCCCGCCCGGGCGCATGCGCTTGGGCGGGCTTGGCTGTATCAGGGAGAGAGAGCATTGAGCGGGGTACAGGCGAGATGGCGCGTC
Source organism: uncultured Eubacteriales bacterium (assembly GCA_902795275.1). GTDB lineage: Bacteria > Bacillota > Clostridia > Christensenellales > Aristaeellaceae > RUG563. The sequence goes on from CADBKQ010000004.1 coordinate 257,928, forward strand.
CGGTTCTTTGGACAGGTGCAGCATGTGGGCTTTCGATACACGGCTTTGTATTTTGCGCGGAAAGCCTATCTGACCGGCTGGGTGAAAAACCTGTCGGACGGTTCCGTGCTCCTGGAGGCCCAGGGCGGAACCGCGCAGCTCCGGAAATTTCTGATCCAGCTGAAGAGCCAGCCGCATATCCATATTGAAAAGATGGACATCACCGTTCTTCCTTTGCAGCCGTATGAGCGGGGCTTTCAGGTGAAAACAGCGTAGGACTGATACTGTACAGAGAGCGAATGAAAATGATGGTCACTCAGATGGCGAAAGCCGAAGGTGTGACCGAGAGACTGAAAGCGGAAAGCCAGATGGAGTGGGTGCAGCGGATGAACAGCACGGAACCGCGCCGAAGAAATCATTCTGGACGAATTGATCTATAATTGAACCATGAATAAAGCCCGGCTGCTGTCGTTCATTCGAAAACTCATTCCTGCTTGCTTCGATGATGACGCCATTGCTCATCTTCAACCATTTTCCTTGATTTGCTTTGTTCAGAATCCTGTCCCGAATTCCGTAATGACATAAGCGGGCTCTCCATTCGCATTCGGGCGGAGAATACCAATCGCAGTCTTATCCTTCACCCAGCCGGATTCTTCGTCATATTCCCCGTTGCCGGCCAGGAATTCATGGATATCGACACCCTCAGCTGGGTGCAGCTCGTAACGGACTGCAAAAGCCACCTCGTCCAAGCCAAGATTCAGTGATTTCAGCAGTGCATCCGCCTGCTCATCCTCGGCAGTATAAACCTTCTCCACATATATGCGGGCATCGTTGACCTTGTCGCCCCAGGCTTTCTCCAGCAGGTATTGCATAGCGACCTTGATCTGGTATTCCGCTTCCTCCGCGTTATCCTTGAGCGGGATATTGCTGCCCGCCGTACCGGGCTGCGCGGCGTAGAATTCCGTCCTCGTGGGGTTTGCCTGAATCAGCACAGAGCTCTGATGGAAGGTCTCGATCATCTCATCCGCCGCTGCGTGAACCGCGTCCAGGGTGGTGTCGCTCAGATAAATCACCAGCGTGTATTCCTGATACTCAATATCATTGTCAATCCAGCCGCCGTGCGCCTCCTGAATGGTGTAGCCGCCGAAGTGCCTGAGAAGGATCTCTTTCGCCCGCTCGATGGCTTCCATCTGGGTGAACACGGGCTTGTTGGTATCCTTGTCGTTGGTGCCCAGATACAGGACATACTGAACGCTGCCGATTTCCGCGGATGATTCAGTCTCTGCTTCCGGCGCAGCATTTCCTTCGGCGTTCACCGGCGCCCGATCCTCCGGCCGATGGAATTCACCGGTCTTTACCACATTTTCCCCATAGATTGTTTTCCAGTCGTTTGCCATGGAGATCACATGGCAGCCCAGGTTTTCCCATTTTTCCCGCAGGCCCGCGGCCTTATCGGCATTGCCGTAATCCCGAACCTCATCGTCCGCAGTCACCATAAACGCCGCGCTTCTGTAAGGATTATTGGAGAGGGCATAGATTTCCATGGCCAAATCTCCGGAAGAATTCCCAAACGCCAGCACCGGCTGCTGCCCGATCTCCCGCACAATGGCGTCCACCTTGCTCATCTTGGCATTTTCACCGTAGTAATTTCCGTCAAAAACCACCTGATCCGAGGGTTGGAAGGTGTAGTCGGTGTCCGCTGTGTCGCCCTGATTTGTGGCGGTATAGCCATACTCCGTGCCGATCACATGGGACGGAGGGATGTCCAGCGTGCCTTCGATCACCGCCCGGACGATGTTGCGCTCGGTCGCTGTGACGATATAGACGGTGAAGTCGTTGGCCAGCAGCGCGTCGAACACCTCCAGCATCGGCTTGTAGTACGCCTCGCCGCGCTTCATGCCGGTGAATCCCCTTGCTTCGCTGTCCTTGAAGCCGCGCACGATCTGCGCAAGCTGATCCATGGTCATGCCCTTGTAAGCGATAGCGGCCGCCGCAGCCTGACGGGTACTCATGCCGCTGGGCTTCTCGCTGCCCGCCGCGTCCACGATCTCCTGCGCCACCGCCAGCACATCCGCGGGCATCTGATCCGCATGCTTCAGCGCGTAGTCTGCGAATACCATATATTCAAAACAGAAGGGATAGGTCTCGCACATCAGCGTGCCGTCCAGATCGAACACAGCGATCCGGTCTTCTTTCGGAATATAATCCGGGGAGTTGTCGTCGGTCACCGCTTCCACATAGCTGATCAGCGCGTTCAGCGCCGGGGCATCCTCGTTCCAATACTCAAACACCGCTTCTTCCGCCAGCGCAAAAGCGGGCATCAGGGACAGCGCTAAAGTGACCGCCATGACTAGGGCCGTCATTTTTTGAAACACAGCTTTTTTCTGAGCCATTTCTGTTCTCCTCCTGCTTTCTTTTAGTTTTCTGTTTTCGGCCGGGATTTCCGCGGCGCGGGGAACGCTTCGTCTTCCTGGTTTGCGCTCATAACCGTCAGCACGGGCTGAATTTCCGCCAGATTGGCCGTCGGCAATTCATGGGCCGCGCCGCCTTCGACGCGATAGAATACCAGGCTCAGCGCGTCGTCCAGGCTCTGGATATTGCTTATCCCCGCGATTAACTGATTCACCAGGGCGTCCAATTGGGGAGGAATACCCTGCGTCTTTGTTTCCGAGTCATCCGTCAGATTGCTCAGGGAGTTCAAATCGATCCACTGACCGCCCAGGAGAATCAGAATGCCGCTGTCATCCAGCGCACTGGTTTGCTGATTGTAAATCCCATGCATCAGAATCGGAACCGTATATCCGGGAATGCCGACGATCCGCATGGTTTGTCCGTCCTGACCCGCGTTGGTGGAGGAGGTGTAAAGCACGCCCCGCAGCTGCTCCCCAATCCAGGCTTTCAGTTCCTGGCGGATTTTCTCTTTTTCCTCCAAACGCTGTGTCTCCGGCTGATTCATTTTCTGAAGTTCTTTCGCGAACTCCTCCAGGAAGATCTCCCAGAATCCTTTTCCCTCCGCCTGATTTTCCGGAGATTCCGCATTCAGCGCGGCCGCCTGCCGCTGTATGGATTCCGGCAGCACGCTGAGGTCGCCGGAAATCAGGCTGCTGAAAAGGCCCATCACGTTCTCCTTCAGCCTGTCGGTGTTGACCGTGAAAATGGTCATGATCCACTGGCCGTCCGAATAGATTTCATTCTCCGGCAGCCGCAGCGTCAGCAGCGCCCGGTCCGCGTCGAATGTATCCGGAATGTGCTCCACGCCCAGGCGCGTCGCGTCCAGCGCCCGCTGGAGTTCCGTCTCGTACTGTGTCAGTCCCGTGGCCCGCAGCGCCCAGGGCAGCAGCTCCGCCAGCTGGGGATAATCCGTGCCCGGCACCATGGCGCAGTCCACCGTGAACCAGAAGGCGCGGCCTTCTTCCGGTGTCATCCCGCCCTTTTCATAAAGCCGCCAGGCCAGACGATTCAGCAGAGATGAGTTGCCATGCACGCCGCCCCGGTCATTCAGGGTCGTCGGCATCTTCACATTCGGCACATAGTATGTGTCCCAGGTAAATACCGGCTGGGCAAAGCGATGGGGTTCCGCCATGTCGCGGACCGGCATCATGCTGCGGTCGCCCAAGATCCAGCTGGTACTCTCCGCGCCCTCCGTCAGCATCTGGCAGGTCTTGCCCTGAATGTCGGACATGGCTTCGTTGATCGCGCCGTAATCGTTCATGTATGCGTTGTAGGTCATCACGCTACCGGTCACGCAGTGGGTAAATTCATGGCCCAGAACGTCCAGGCACTGAGAGAAATCATTGCCGCTGCTGGCCAGGAAAAGCTGCCAGCCCAGATAATATCCCGCGTAGCAGGCATTATTTACCGGCTTGCGGTTCTTGTCGCAATAATTGTTCAGCACCAGGATCGGTGTTCCCAGTCCGTCGCCTCCGATCCAGCCGATGGCCCGATAATAGTCATACGCCCGGCAGTAGTTATACAGTGTGAGCAGCCCTGTCTGATCCCATTCCAGATTATCCGGGCTGTATTCCAGCACGACCCGGCCGCCGTCATAGAGAAAATCCCAGCAGCTTGCCACCACGATGCGCCGTTCCAGATTGCCCAGGTAATACATGCCGGTCCGCTGATCCCGCATCACCGTGACGGAAATTTCCATTTCCTCCCCGGTGGACAGATCCACATATCCCGTATAATCTACGGGCTCCATGAACTCAAACACATAGCCGGCGTCAAATCCGCTGGCGCCCGCCTCGTCGCCAGGGATGATGGTGGGCAGGCTGTACAGGTATTCGCCATCCATCGTCACATAATGGGCCAGATACGGCAGATCCGAAGAACGGGCCTGGCTATTGTCCGGATTATCGGTATACACCACCCAGACATACCGGCTGCCCTCCTCGTCCGCTTCCACCGGATCAATCTCCAGCGTGATGGGCAGGATCATTTGTTCCGTGCGGCCCGCCACCACTTCCAAAACCTGCTCTTTCATTTCCGCGGCATGGGCCAGCACGATCTCCTGCGCCTGCTCGCCGGTAATGCTCTCTCCCGCGGCTTCTTCCGATGGATTCGGTTCCAGGGAGGCCGTCAGGCCCAGCATATCCCCTGCGCTGTTGGTGATCACCTTGACTGCGCCGCCCAGTACGGTGGTATGGTTATACATTTGCTGGAACACGTAATAGCGGTTTCCGAAGGCGTCCGTCAGATCGCGCCAGGGCGTCAGTTGGGTTTGTTCCGTCCCGCCCAGCTGGGGCAGCACAGCGCCGATCACAGCCGCCGCGTCCTCGAATCCAAGAACCGGCGTATCCACCGTGGGGCCGTCCATCAGCGTTACGCGCCCGTTATGGGTATACACTTTCTGCTCCTCAGCGGAAGCCGGGGTTTCCCAAACACCGATGTTTCCGAAAAGCAGACATACTGCCAGGAGCAGAGCCAACCATTTTGTTCTTTTCATCTTGTTTTCCTCCCTCGTTCTTGAGCAGTGAAACCGCATACATCCTGCCAGCCGTCAGTTCAAGTTTTTATTGGTACAGCAATAACATCGCTCCGCCGTCTGTTATGGTATTATTTTGCCTGGGTGAAAATCACATCGGTTCCGTCTGCCTTCTTCCAAACCATCTCTTCCGTGATAAAGTTATAATAGAAGGCAGCCTGTCCATGATCTTCCTGCGTTTCCGTCAGTTCCTCGTCCCCTGTGCCAATGCCGGTCAGGCAGGAGAACATAGCTTCCGCAGCCTCGTCGATATAATCGCCGTATTCGCAGAGATACACCCATTTTTCCTCGCCGCCTTCCTTCACGACGGCCTTATAGTATCCATCCTGCCAAACGATGGTCAGATGCAGATCGCCGCTTTCCCACTCCGTACCGTTAAAGATTTCGTCAATCACGAATCCTTCCTCGCCGTCGTCGCCTTCCACGGCAAATCCATCCATCTGCAGCGATTCATCCCCAATCCGGATGATCACCCATTGATAATCTTCACGGGGATCGTCGATGATTTCCCGAACGGCTTCTTCCTGCGCATTCACCGTCACGGTGTACTGATCCGTTTCAGCATCCCTGAGCTCAGGGTAATTCGCAACGAAGTCTTCCCATCCGCGGGGCCGCAGAATGTTCATGGCGTTCATGACGGACTGATAAGCCAGCTCGTCCAGTCCGCCGTATTCGCCCAGCAGGATCGTCGCGTAGTTCATGCTGCCATTGACGACCATCATGATCTTTCCGGAATGAGCGGACATGCTGTTGAAATCCGCAGTCAGCGGGCCGAAGGGCAGCGCGGTTTCGTTGATCACCATCTGATCCAGTTCTGCCATGTCATAGGCGCCGGCTGCGTAGATTTTTATCGTCCTCGTTCCCGCAGCTTCATCGTCTTCCATGATAAAATACTTGTTCTCCAGCCCCATGTTGCCCAATCCGGCGATATAACCGGTAAGCAGGGACGTGTTCATCCCATAATATTCGCCAACTGCCAGCAGCACGACTTGGGCCATGCCGAAGCCGTTGTAGTCATCAGCCGGAAAGGTGGAGATGAAATAATCGCCATCGAGGGTGAAAGTCCAGCTGCCATCCATGTATTCGCTCCCGCTGACGGCAAGGGTGAAGCTGTCGTCCGCCAGCGTTTCTTCAAATTTGATCTCCGGATACCATTCCATACTGGCAGCCTTGCTCTGCTGATAGTCAGAGCCTTCCGCCAGCAGCGCGTCAAACACACCCTTCACGATCCCGTTCGGTTCCGCAAAGGCGGCTTGTGCCAGCAGCATCGCCAGGACAAGGCTCATCAGGGCCAACCGTCTTAGCATCGCTTTCATGTTGATTTCCTCCTTGAAGCATCATGCGTTTTCAGCCGTCCAAACGGCCTGTATATTATTTTAGCGTGTTCTGTCCATAAAATGTCCAGTCCTAAGATTCATCGCACTGAAGGAAGTAATAATGTAGTTCTCCCATATCTACAGAAAGAGGATGATGCCGGCGCAACGCTACAGAAGATTTTCTGGCTGTCTGCGACAGGATCCATCAGTTTTACCCTGCCATAATGGGTAAAGAAGATTGGCAATGGAGAACTCCCTTCAAGACGACGACAGGAGAAATCAGCGAACAGTTTTCCAAAGAGAAAATATTTCCTAAGCTGGGCACCTGCCTGCAAGAAATCCAGGCGCTCGAGGCTGATCTGGCAAGAGAACTGGATGGCTGATTTGATATGACGGATGATCCTGTAAACCAGGCCAGCATCTCCCGGTATCAGAAAACACTTTCGCGTTATTATGGCTTAATGAAAAAGCAATTATTTAATCGAGTGGTCACGAGTGGCTATAATAAAAGATAACCCTTGACAAATATCCTATTCGCAAATTATTGCTCCACCAATTTAATCGTGAATTCAGATGCGGGATGAGAAATCGATACAGACAAGGAACGAAACCGCAGGAATACTGGACGTATTTCAAGGTTGAGTGACGTAGGTTGGAGCGATTTATCGCCCGCAGATAATTCATGATTAAGGAAGGGATGACAATGGGGACGGCTCAGAAAGACATCGTTACTCGAATGATTCTGATTAGCTTGTTTTATAATACACAGCCGCATCGCCGGGAAACCGGATGGTGCGGCTATTTATGATACTTTTCCCCGGCATTGATTTTACAGCCCCGGTAAATCTGTTCCAGCAGGAGGACGCGGGCGAGCTGGTGGGGGAAGGTCATTTTGGAGAGGGACAGCTTTTCGTCCGCGCGCTTCACCACGGCGGGGGAGAGGCCCAGGCTGCCGCCGATGACGAACACCAGGCGGGCGCCCCGCTGGTCGTTGGCGTCGAGCTTTTCCGCAAAGGCTTCGCTGGTGAACTGCGGGCCGTCGATGCACATTGCCGCCACATAATCGTTGGGCTTGAGCTTGGCCAGGATGCTTTCGCCCTCCTTCTCCATGACCTGCCTTCGGTCGGCGTCGGAGGCGTGGACAGGCTCGGGCAGGTCGGGGACTTCGACGATTTCAAAGCGCCCGTAGCGGGACAGGCGCTTCGTGTACTCCTCCGCCGCGCCGGAGAAATACTTTTCTTTCAGCCGCCCCACGCACACAATGGCCGCGTTCATAAGGCAAGCAGCGGGATGACCGCGGATAAGTCGGGCAGCACGTGATCGACGAAGGAGGCCAGATCATCGGTATAAGGAAACACGTCCGGAATCATCGCCACCGTCATGCCCGCCGCCCGGCCTGCCTTGATGCCGTTGATGGAATCCTCCAATACCAAACACTTCTCCGGCGCGGCGCTTAATGCCGCCGCCGCTTTCAGAAAAATGTCCGGCGCGGGCTTGGAGGGCAGGCCGTTGCCGGTGATCAGCGCGTCAAAGTAAGCGGTCACGCCCACGGAATCCAGGTAGGCCGCGATGGTCGCCTGCCCGCTGGAGGACGCCACCGCCATGGGGATGTTTTTGCTTTTGATCGCTTCCAGAAGCGCAGAAGCCCCTTTTTTCAGGGGGATTTTTCCCTGCTTTGCCAGGGCGCACATGGCGTCCTTGAAATCCAGAAACAGCCGGTCCGTGTCCAGGGCCGGGAAAAAGGAATGGTAATAATCACTGGAGGATTGCTTGTTGGAGCCGATGGTTTCCCGCACCATGTCTACCGGAATATCATAGCCCTGTAACAGGCCGCATTCGTGCATCACAGTGAGGCCGACCACTTCGCTGTCCATCAGCAGGCCGTCCATGTCGAAGATAACCGCCTGAAAGCTCATTCGTCGTCCACCACCACAAAGCTGTCGTTCAGGAAATCGTGCAGCGCCTGGCGGTTCACCTCAAAATTGACCTGCTTGGTGGCCATGCCGTCGTAGGCGAACTCGCAATAGCTGAAATTGTTCTTGTTATAGCTTTCCACGGTGGGCGTGATTTCGTACCAGGAGCCGTTTTCCTTCTGCTTGGAAGGATTGCTGATGGGCATGCGAATGTTTTCCACCGGGTTTTCCTTCATCCGCATGGCCAGATCCACCGCGGCCAGCAGGTCGTCGATGCTCATGTTGGTGTACACCGTGTTGGCCATGATCACGTCCAGGAGCCGGAGCGCGTCGTCATAGGAGATGTTTTTCAGGCTTTCGGCGATGGAGGTCAGCACCGTCCGGTCGCGGTACGTGCGGCCATAGTCCTGGTGGTCGGAATACACATTGCCGTCGGCGTGCATGTATTCGGCGGTTTCGATCTTGCGGATGCGCATGTAGATGACCGCCGCGTGGCCGGAAAAATGATAGGTGCCGCCCCTGCCCTCGGTGATGGCAGGCGTGGTGGAGGAACTGGAAATGGAATAGCGTTTCAGGTAGGTAGCTTCCCGGTTGGTGATCTTGATGTCCACCCCGCCCACGGCGTTGATGATGTTTTCCACCTGGCGGAAATCCACCACGATGAACTTTTCGATGTTCAGGTCAAAGTGGCCGTTGATGGTTTCCACCAGGGCGTGGAAGCCCTCGTTGTAGGTTTTGCCGTTCTCGTAGCACCAGCCGCCCACGTCCAGGAAATTGTTGATGCGCCCGAACTTGCCGTCCGGCCGCTGGATGAGCATGTCCCGGATGAAGCTGGTCAGCATCACGCGGTTGGCGTTCTCGTCCACCGTGACCAGCATCAGGCCGTCCGTGTGGTTGCCCCACTGCTTCTTGGCGAAGGAAGCCTGGGCGTCCCAGGAGTCCACGCAGATGAGCATGTAATGATGCACGCCTTTGGCGGTCGGCGTGCGGTCTTCTTTCGCGATGACGGGAATGGGGTTGGGTTCCTCGGCGGCCTGGGCGGGCAGCGCGCAGCTTAGCAGCATCGCCACCAGGAGCAGGAAGGAAAGAATGCGCTTGGTCATGAGATTGGCCTCCAATATTGCGAATAGATCGGGATAAAGCTTTATTGTTCAAACTTCTCCAGCTTCACGCCCGTCTCCCCGAAAATCTCCAGGGTGAAGGGGTCGGGGTAGCCCTGCTCATAGACCACCCGGCGGATGCCCGCGTTGACGATCATCTTAGCGCAGATGGAGCAGGGCTGGTGGGTGCAGTACAGGGTCGCGCCGTCGATGCTGATGCCCAGCTTGGCGGCTTGCAAAATGGCGTTCTGCTCGGCGTGGGCAGCGTAGCAGACCTCCGCCCGGGTGCCGCTTTCGATGCCCAGCTTCCGGCGAAGGCATTCGCCCTTTTCCTTGCAGGTCTTCATCCCGGCAGGCGCGCCGTTGTAGCCGGTGGTCATGATGCGCTTGTCCTTCACGATCACCGCGCCGATGGCCCGGCCGGGGGCGAAGCAGCTGGTCCAGGTGGACACCAGCCGCGCCATCTCCATAAAGCGAACGTCCCATTTATCCATGCTGTTTTTCCTCCCATTCAGTGTACAGCGGCAGGAAGCGGCGCACCAGCTTCTGCTCCTGCCCGCAGGCGATCAGCGCTTTTTCCATGTATTCCCTGCCGTCCCCGTCCCGGGTGTCGGAAATGGCCCGGATGGCGGCGTAGGGTACGCCCATTTCATAGCAGCACTGGGCGATGGCTCCGCCCTCCATGTCGCAGGCGGCGGCGTTAAAGGTGTCGGAGAGGAAGGCTTTCTTCTCCGTGCCCACGATGAACTGGTCGCCGGTGGCGACGGCGGCGTGCTCCGTGCGCAGGCCCGCTTCATCCGCGGCGGTTTGCAGCAGGGCGGCAAGCCCTTCGTCGCAGGGGATATGCACGATGTCCGGCCCGGAAATCATGCCCAGCGGGTCGCCGATGGGGGTGGTGTCCATGTCGTGCTGCACCGCGCTGCGGGCCACCACAATGTCGCCGATGTTCAGCGACGGACGCAGCGCCCCCGCCACGCCGATATTCAGGATGGCTTTGATTTCGGGATGGGTCAGCAGCATGCCTTGGGCGCACAGCGCCGCGTGTACCTTGCCGATGCCGCACCGGGCCAGGCACAGGTGCAGGCCGTGGAGCGTTCCCACATAATAACGGGCGTAGCCGGTTTGCTGTTCCTGTATCTCCGTCATGTCCTGCAGCAGATCCTGGATCTCCTTGTCCATCGCGCCAATGATACCGAGCACTTCGCGGTTCCTCCTTTTCTTCTGTGGAGAGTACAGATTATTTAGTCGATTCATTTTGGATTCCGTTCAGTGAACACTATTTTATCTGCACTCTGTACTCTCATTTCTGCCTTGGGTCGATACGGTCATAATATGCCAAAAGGTTTTTCCCCGCAACGCCCGCGATTGCTTCCTCTGAAAGTCCCCGGCGGCGCAGGGCGTTCAATAGGGCAGGGAAGTCCTGGGGGCCGTTCAGGCCGTCGGGCTTTTTGTCGATGCCGTCAAAGTCGGAGCCGAAGCCCACATTGCCCGCGCCGCCCAGTTCCATGATGTGGATCACGTGGTCGCAGAGGGTGTCGAGAGTTGCCTCATTGTTTGGGCTCAGAAACTCCGGGCAGAAGTTGACACCCACATAGCCGCCCGCCCGGAACAGTGCTTTCAGCTGATCGTCGGTGAGGTTGCGGCAATGATCGCATAAATCGCGGCAGCAGGAATGGGAGGCCAGCGGCACGACGCCCAGTTCCAATAAATCATAAAAGCCCCGCTCGCTCAGGTGCGAGGTGTCCGGCGCGATGCCTAAGCGCATCATTTCTTTGGCTGCCTGCTTTCCGAAGGGTTTCAGCGGCGTGCTCTGATCCAAGCAGGCGGGGACGCCGATGCAGTTTTCATAATTCCAGGTCAGCGCCGCCATGCGCACACCCATGCCGCGCCAGGCCGCCAGCAGGGAAACGGAACCGTCCAGCAGGTCGCAGCCCTCCACGGAATAGATGAAGGCGGTTTCACCCTCCACGCAGTCCCGGTAATCGTCCAGCTGCTTTACACCGTCCGCTTTGAGCTTTTCACCCTCTTTCACCATCTTCCCGAACATCTCCGCGATCTGGGGAAGGGCCGGGCTGTCGCCCACGAACAGCGCCATGGTCTGCACGGTCACGCCGCCCGCCCTTAATTTGTCCGGCGTAATGTCATGCTGTGCGCCGGGCCTGCTGACGCGGCGGTAGAGGGTGTCGGCATGGGTGTCGAAAAGGAGCATGGTTCCGCCTCCTTGAAATGCATAAGAAAACATCAACATTATAGCATACCTTGCAGAGATGAACAACAGGGCCGGTCTGTAAACTTTTTCAGAAAAGTTTAAAAATAAAACAAAATATGCTTGACAAAGTTTAAAAAACAAATTATAATGTTTGCAAATCAAACTTTTACCACGAACGGAGGGAAGACACCATGAACGGAAAGCTGAACGACCGGGATGCGAAATGTCCGTTTTTTTCCTATCACATGCGGGAAAGCATCACCTGCGAAAGCCTGATTCCCGATACGCGCGCGAAGATCGTCTTTGGCAAGCCCAAGGAAAAGAAGCTGCATTACAACCTGTTCTGCTGCTTCAAGTATGAAAACTGCGAGATGTACCGGGCCATCATGAAAACCTATGAGGAGGACGAGGAAAAGGGGGACTCTCAATTGTAGGGCGATTCTGGGAAAATAGCACGGGAGGTGAACCGCATTGTGTTCAGAAACAGATAAGCTGAAAGCAAAAGAACGGTATATGGCCGAAGGCCTGTCGCTCAAAAAACTGTCGGAAGAAACCGGCGTCAAGTATTCCACGCTGAAAACCTGGTGCCGGAAGGAGGGCTGGGCGGAAGAAAAGGCGTCCGTTGAAAACAGGGCGTTCAAGAAAGCCGCGGTCAAGGCGGTGAACAAAAAGGCGCGGGAGCTGTGCAAGCTGCTGGAAGCGTCGGACGAGCTGGAAAAGGCCCTGCTGCTGGCGGCGAAAGCCTTCTCCGCCTACCTGGAGGGAGAGGGCGGCAGCGAAATCCTCACCGACAAAAAGACCTGGGCGGACAACCTGAACCACATCGTAGCGGCCATCGGCAAGCAGGCGGAGACCCGGATGATGCTCTCCGGCATCATGGCCAAGGACGAGGAAGAAAAGATCGCCCTCATGCGCCGGAAGCAGAGCCTGGAGGAACGCAAGGAAATGCAGGACGCCGCGGGGGGCATGGCCATCGTGATGGATGGGGAGACGGAGGAGCTTGCCGAATGATTCGGCAGGTAGGAGGTAGGAAGTAGGAGGTAGGAAGTGTGAAATGTGAAATGAATTCTGCCGGATAGGAAGCGTGAACAAAATGGAAACAAAGAATAACCTCCTACCTTCTGCCTCCTGCCTCCACACCTTGAAAATGCCCCCTCCCAACCCCCGCCAGCGTCTCTTCTTCCGGGCGAAGCAGAAATACGTGATCTTCGGCGGGGCGCGGGGCGGGGGAAAGAGCTGGGCGGTGCGGTGGAAAGCGGTGCTGATGTGCTGCAAGTATCCGGGCAGCCGGGTGCTGATCATGCGCAGGAGCTACCCGGAACTGCTGGCCAACCACATTAACCCACTGAAAAGCCTGCTGTATGGTTTTGCGGATTACAACGGCACCGAGCACGAATTCCGCTTCCCCAACGGCAGCACGATCAAATTCATGTACTGCGCCAACGACGACGACCTGCTGAACATCCAGGGCCACGAGTACGACGTGATCTGCATCGACGAGGCCACGCAGATGACGGAATACCAAATCAAGACCATCGCCGCCTGCGTGCGCGGGGTGAACGCCTTCCCCAAGCGGCTGTACATGACCTGCAACCCCGGGGGAAAGGGACACCAGTACATCAAGCGTCTCAAGGAACGCAAGTTCCGGGACGGGGAAAAGCCGGAGGATTACGTGTTCATCCAGTCCCTGGTGACGGACAACGCGGCGCTGATGCGGGAGCAGCCGGACTACATCGAGCAATTGAAGGCCCTGCCGCCCAAGATGCGGGACGCCTGGCTGTACGGCAACTGGGACATTTACGAAGGCCAGTTCTTCGAGGAGTTTACCGACAATCCCGAGCATTACGGGGACAAGCGCTTCACCCACGTGATTGCGCCCTTCGCGCCGCCGCCCGGCTGGAAAATCTACCGCTCCTTCGACTGGGGCTACGCCCGGCCCTTTTCCTGCGCCTGGTGGGCGGTGGACTACGACGGGGTGGTTTACCGCATCCTGGAGCTGTACGGCTGCCGCAAGGATCAGGACGGCAGAGACATTCCCAACGAGGGCGTCAAGTGGGTGGACGACAAAATCTTTTCGGAGATCGCCCGGATGGAGCGGGAGCATCCCTGGCTGGCGGGCAAATCCATTCAGGGCGTGGCCGACCCCAGCATCTGGGCGGGCGAGGAAAGCGGCGTCAGCCGGTACGACGCGGCGGTAAAGCATCGGGTGTATTTCGAGAAGGGCAACAACGACCGCATTCCCGGCTGGATGCAGTGTCATTACCGCCTGAGCTTTGACAAGAACGGCTACCCCATGATGTACGTGTTCAAGACCTGCGAAGCCTTCGTCCGCACCATCCCGCTGCTGTGCTACGACCCGCACACGGCGGAAGACCTGGACAGCAGCCAGGAGGACCACGCGGCGGACGAGTGGCGCTACTTCTGCATGACCAATCCCATCCAGCCCCAGCCGGAACAGCGAAAGACGGACATTGGCTTTGACCCGCTGAATCAATTCACAAGGAGGAGAATGAAAAAATGAACGAATGGACGACACCTCACCAGTCGAAAATGACCCCGGAGAGGATTCTGGAAGCCGGCAAGACCCTGAAAAAGTACAAGGCGGGCAAGGCCCGGCTGGAAGCCCGGCTGATTGCCGACGAGCAGTGGTGGAAGGGCCACGCCTGGGACACCATGCGGGAGCAGGGCAATCCCGGCGCGGCGAAGCGCTCCACCAAATGGCTGGTGAACGTGATCATGGGCAAACATTCCGACATGATGGACGCTTACCCCGAGCCGGTCATCCTGCCCCGGGAGCAGGGCGACGAGGAGGAGGCCCGCCGCCTCACCAGCATCCTGCCGGTGGTGCTGGAGCAGAACCGCTTCGAGGAAGTGTACAGCAAGCAAGCCTGGGAAAAGAACAAACACGGCACCGGCGTGTACGCCATCTACTGGGACAGCGGCAAATGGAACGGTCTGGGCGACGTGACGGTCTGCGGTGTCGACCTGGCCAACCTGTTCTGGGAGCCGGGCATCGAGGACATCCAGCAGAGCCGCAACGTGTTCCTGGTGTCGGTGATGGACGGGGAAACGCTGACGCAGCGCTATCCGCAGCTGAAAAACGCCAACCTGCAAACGGACTTCACCCTGCCCCAGTACCGCACTGAGGACGCCAGCGGCAAGGCAGGAAAAGCCATGGTGGTGGACTGGTATTACCACACCTACGAAGGCGGCGTGAAAACCCTGCAATACTGCAAATTCGTGGGGGACACGGTGCTCTATGCCAGCGAGGACGACCCGGCGCTGCAAGGGACGGGCTGGTACGCCGACGGGGAATATCCCTTCGTGCTGGACGTGCTGTTCCCCCAGAAGGAAAGCCCGGCGGGCTGGGGCTACATTGACCTGGGAAAAGACACCCAGGAGGAAATCGACCTGATGAACCAGGCTATCACCATCAACGCCCAGGCCGGGGCCATTCCCCGCTACTTCCGCCGCCGGGACAGCGCCATCAACCTGGAGCAGTTTTTGGATTTCACCAGCCCGGTGATCGAGGTGGAGGGCGGTCTCAGTGACACGGACATGGTGCCGGTGCAGCATTATCCCCTGGACGGCGCGTATGTGCAGCACTTGAACAACAAGATCGAGGAGCTGAAACAGACCTGCGGCAATCACGACGTTTCCAACGGCATCACCTCCGGCGTCACCGCCGCCAGCGGCATTGCCGCCCAGATGGAGGCCGCGGGCCGCACCAGCCGCGACGGCAACCGCGGCACCTACCGGGCGTACAGCCGCGTGCTGGAAAAGGTGATCGAGCGCATCCGGCAGTTCTACGACGTGCCCCGCACCTTCCGCATCCTGGGCGAAAACGCCGCTTATGAGTTCGTCCATTATGACAATTCGGGCCTGGTGATGCAGCCCAATCCGCCCCTGGCCGGGCTGGACATGGGATGGCGCAAGCCGGTGTTCGATATCCAGGTCAGCGCCCAGAAGCAGAACGCCTACAGCAAGATGGCACAGAACGAGCTGGCCTTGCAGCTGCTGGGCGCGGGCGTGTTCAATCCGCAGCTGAGCGAGCAGAGCGCCATGCTTTTGTCCCTGATGGACTTCAGCAAGAAGGACGAACTGCTGCGGAACATTCAGCAGCAGGCGCTTTCCCGGCAGATGCTGGCCATGTGGCAGAATATGGCCATCGAGCTGGCCCAGCGTTACGAGCCCGACACCGCCGAGCGCATGGCCATGGCGATCATGAGCGCGGCGGGGCAGGTGATTGCGGGCAAAGAGCCAGGCAAAGATATTCCTGACATGACGGAGATCGCCGACCCCGGCAACACCAAGCCCATGCAGCGCGCCCGGGAATACGCCCGGGAGGTCAGCCAGCCGGAATAAACGGAATAACTTTTTCAGAGCGACCTTCTTTGACAAGGGTTACGATCCGGATATTTCTGGGGGAACCGCTCTTTGGCGTCCAAAGAGCGGTTCCCCCAGGCCCCTTCCGAGAAAGACGATTAAAAACACATTTTCCAACAAATATTCAAATAATACGGAATGATATTATTATTGCTTTCTTGGAAGGGGGGTGGGGGGAACCATTCTTTGGCATCCAAAGAATGGTTCCCCCCAAAAAACTTTTCTTTACCTGAATAGTAACTGCCAGGGAGGCCGTTTTTCTGGCACACTTCTTCCCATGGTTGACATTTCGGGGAAAATCAGGTATGATATGCAGGTGATTTTATTATAAATACCGAGTGCCTCCGGGCATCAAAATCAAAGCGAGGGAAAAGCATGGATCAGCAAATGGCGCGCAAATTGCAGCAGGTAGGGGAAGGGTTTCATATCAGAGGGCCGTTTTTCTCCTACGAGGAAGTGAGCCAGGGCAACGTGAACCGGACGTTCAAAGCCAATTACGTCCGCGACGACGGCACCGGCATGGCGGTGATCAAGTCCTATCTGGTGCAGCGGGTGAACACCTACGCGTTCCGCAATCCTATTCAGCTGATGGAGAATATCGACCTGGTCACGGAATACATCCGGAAAAAGCAGCCGGATAAAGTCAGCCTGCATTATCACCACACCGGCGAGGAGGACGGCCGGAAAACCTATCTGATGGACGAGGACGGCAGCTTCTGGCGCATCTGCAATTATGTGCCCTCCGTCACGTTCGACACCTGCGACGACCTGCGCGTGGTGCGCAACGCCGGCGAAGCCTTCGGCGAGTTCCAGATGGTACTCAGCGACTTTGACGCCAGCCGCCTGTTTTACACCATCCCCGATTTCCACAACACCCGCAAGCGCTACGAAACCCTGATTCAGGACGCGGAGGCCGACCCCTGCGGCCGGGTGGCGGAAGTGAAGGAAGAACTGGCGTGGCTCCTGTCCGTGCAGGATCAGGCGTGCAAGCTCACCGATATGTATAACGCCGGCCAGCTGCCCCTGCGCGTGACCCACAACGACACCAAGATCAACAACGTGCTGTTTGACACGGACACCCATGACGCCCTGGTGGTCGTCGATCTGGACACGGTGATGCCCGGCTTGGTGGGCCACGATTTCGGCGACGCCATCCGCTTTGCCGCCAACTTTGTGGAGGAGGACGCGGCGGAATATGGCAAAGCGGGCATCAACCTGAACATCTTCTGGGCGTTCGCGGAGGGCTTTCTGAAGTACACCGCCAAGACCCTCACGGAAAACGAAATCGCCACCCTGGGCCTGTCCTGCTTCGTGCTGGCCTGCGAGCTGGCCACCCGCTTCCTGGACGACTACATCAACGGCGATAAGTATTTCAACGTCAAAAAGGATAAGCACAATCTGGTGCGCACCCGCTGCCAGATCGCCCTGGCCAAGGACATGCTGGAGAAAATGGGCGCCATGCAGGCCATCGTGAACGAATGCGCCCGGAAGTACCGGGAGGCGTAAGAGCACGCAGCCGGAAAATGATCGGGATGACGTTTTTTGAAAGAAAACGCGCCGCCCGATCTTTTTTTGTGCTTGTAACGCGGGTTTTTCCATGCTATAATCAAAACTGGGATTTTCCCGCGAGCGAGGAGGAAGCGTATGTTTCTTGCCAACGGATGGAAGGATTTTGAAGTGCTGGATACCGGCGGAGGGGAAAAGCTGGAGCGCTGGGGGGACATTATCCTTGCCCGGCCCGACCCGCAGGTGATCTGGCCCCGGGAGAATGACCGGCTCTGGCAAAAGGCCCAGGCCCATTACACCCGCAGTGAGCGGGGCGGCGGCGCGTGGGATTTCAGGGAAAAGCTGCCGGACAGGTGGGTGATTGCCTACCGGGATTTGAAGTTTTACGTGCGGCCCACGGGCTTCAAGCATACGGGGCTCTTCCCCGAACAGGCGGCGAACTGGGACGCCATGGCAGGCATGATTTCAAAGCGGCCCGGGGCGAAGGTGCTGAACCTGTTCGCCTACACCGGCGGCGCGTCCCTGGCCTGCGCGGCGGCGGGGGCGCACGTGACCCACGTGGACGCGGCGAAGGGTATGGTGCTCTGGGCCAAGGAAAACCGGGAGCTCTCCGGCCTGCCGGAGACCAGCTTCCGCTTTATTGTGGAGGACGCCTTGGCTTTCGTGAAGCGGGAGATCCGGCGCGGCAGCAAATACGACGGCGTGGTGATGGACCCGCCCAGCTATGGCCGCGGACCCACGGGCGAAGTGTGGAAGCTGGAAAACGAGCTGTTCAACCTGGTGGACACCTGCGCCGGGGTGCTGTCCGACGATCCGCTGTTCTTTTTCATCAACAGCTACACCACCGGCTTCCAGCCCGCCGTGCTGCAAAATATCCTGCAAAAGACCGTCGCCCGGAAATACGGCGGCGAGATCGACTCCGAGGAACTCTGCCTCCCCGTCCGTTCCGGCGGCGTGCTGCCCTGCGGGGCCACGGGGAGATGGATCAGTAAATAGAGGTAGGAAGTAGGAGGTAGGAGGTTTTATCGTGCTAATGCTTTTGATACAATCCGGCTTGCCTTTTGTATCAAACTATATTAACCTCCTACCTCCTACCTAAATAACCTTCTACCTTGACACAGAATGATTATTTGAAAGAGGGATACCATGAATACGCCCACCATTTTATACGAAGATAACCACCTGATCGTGGCGGTGAAGCCGCAGAACCTGCTGACCCAGGGGGACGAATCCAAGGATGAAAACCTGCTGGATCAGATCAAGGAATACGTGAAGGAAAAATACAACAAGCCCGGCGAAGCGTACATCGGCCTGGTGCACCGGATGGACCGTCCCGTGGGCGGGCTGCTGGTGTTCGCCCGCACCAGCAAGGCGGCGGCGCGGCTGAGTGAACAGGTGAAGGTGCATGAGCTGAACCGGCAGTACGTGGCGATTGTGGAAGGGGAGACCCCCGACCGCTTCACCTACGTGGACTATCTGGCGAAGGACCCGGAAAAGAACATGGTGACGGTTCTGCCCTCGTATCTCAAATTGCAGGGCAAGGAAGCCGTTCTCCACGGCCGCACGGTGGCCCACCGGGACGGCCTGAGCCTGGTCGCCATTCAGCTGGAAACGGGCCGGGCGCACCAGATTCGGGTGCAAATGCAGCATGCGGGCCATCCCCTCTGGGGCGACCACCGCTACGGCAACGGCAAGGGCAAGGAGCAGATCGCCCTGTGGGGCATGCGGCTTTCCTTCGCCCACCCCATCACCAAGGATCAAATGCTGTTCATCGCCCCCACGCCGGAGGAAAAGCCCTGGCTGTTCTTCGAGCGCGAGCTCAAGGGTCTGGAAACCATCTGGCCCCAGATCAAGCCGGCGATGCAAGAAAGCGAATAGTTCCAAGTTCTAAGTTCTAAGCTTAGAATGACGAACACTCTTTCGCTTAGAACTTAGAACTAAGAACTTAGAACGAAAAGCATTGAACTCAATCATGGAGAAATAAACGATGAGCAATCCCGTCACTTTTGAACTTCTGCACACCTGCAAGCAGTCCGGCGCGCGCTTAGGCGTGCTGCACACGCCCCACGGCGATATTCCCACGCCCATTTACATGCCCGTGGGCACGCAAGCCACCGTCAAGGCCATGACCCCCCGGGAGATGGAGGAGATCAACGCCAAGATCATCCTGTCCAATACCTACCATCTCCACCTGCGCCCCGGCGAAGATATTATCCGGGAAGCGGGCGGGCTGCATACGTTCATGGACTGGCGCCATCCCATCCTCACCGACAGCGGCGGGTTCCAGGTGTTTTCCCTGTCCGAGCTGCGCAAGATCACCGAGGAGGGTGCGGCGTTCCGTAGCCACCTGGACGGCAGCAAGCAGTTTATCAGCCCCGAGATTTCCATGGACATTCAAGAAGCTTTAGGGTCGGACATTGCCATGGCCTTCGACGTATGCACCGCTTACCCCTGCGACCACAGGACTGCCGAGGACGCCATGCATCGCACCCACCGCTGGGCCGCCCGCTGCAAGAAGCACCACACCCGCAGCGACCAAGCGCTGTTCGGCATCGTGCAGGGCGCGTTCTTTGAGGATTTGCGCATTGAATCCGCCAAGACCCTGGCCGACATGGACTTCCCCGGCTACGGCATCGGCGGGCTTTCCGTGGGCGAACCTAAGCCCCTCATGTACGAAATGTTGGAAAAGATCGAGCCCTACCTGCCCAAGAACAAGCCGCGCTACCTCATGGGCGTGGGGACGCCGGACTGCTTCCTGGAGGGTATCCTTCGCGGCGTGGACATGTTCGACTGCGTGCTGGCCACCCGCATCGCCCGCAACGGCACGTGCTTTACCCGCAATGGCCGCTTGGTTGTGCGCAACGCCACCTACGCCCGGGACTTCACGCCCATCGAAGAGGGCTGCGACTGCTACGCCTGCCAGCACTTCACCCGTGCCTACGTGCGGCACTTGCTCAAAGCCGACGAAATCACCGGCGGGCGGCTGGCCTCCATCCACAACCTGCGCTTCCTCATCCGCATGATGGAGGAAATTCGCCAGGCGATTTTGGAAGACCGGTTCCTGGACTACCGCCGGGAGTTCTACGAAAAGTACGACATGACGAGAAACTTTTAAATTTATTGCGGGGGAACCGCTCTTTGGGGGCCAAAGAGCGGTTCCCCCCGCACCCCCTTCCGAGAAAGCCATAAAGGGGAAAAATAGATTATTCTTCTAAAACACATGGAGGTTCGGGCTTATGGAATACCGTTCCATCCCCCAGGTCAGGCTGCCGGTGTCCAGGATCATCATGGGCTGCGCGTCGGACGGGTTCAACGGCGGGAAGAACCAAAACGACCTGCTGGACGCCGCCCTGGCCGCGGGCATCAACACCCTGGACACCGCCCGGGTCTACGCCCAGTCCGAGCGGGTGATCGGGCAATGGCTGGGGAAGCACCGGGACGAAGTGGTGCTGATTACGAAATGCGCCCATCCCTCCCTGCTGCATCCCATGCGCCTGACGGAACGCGACATCCGCAAGGACTGCGAAACCTCACTGCGGGAGCTGGGCACGGACAGGATCGACATTTATCTTCTGCACCGGGACCATCCCTCCGTGGAGCCGGGTGTCCTGATCGAGATCATGAACGCCCTGAAAGCGGAGGGAAAGATCGACGCTTTCGGCGCGTCCAACTGGACGTATGAGCGCTTCCGCCAGGCGCAGGAATACGCGGAGAAGCACAGTCTGGTTCCCTTCTCCGTTTCCAGCCCGCATTACAGCCTGGCCCGCCAGCAGGCCGACCCCTACGGCGGGGGCTGCGTGTCCCTCACTGGGAACGAAAACGCCGCCGCCCGCCGCTGGTACGCCGAAACCCAGACCCCTGTGTTCGCCTATTCCAGCCTGGGCCGCGGCCTTTTGTCCGGCAAATTAAAAAGCGCGGACGCTGCCCGCGCGGGAAAAGTGCTGGATGTGTTCGCCATGAAGGGCTACGGCTGCAAGGACAATTTTGAGCGCCTCGCCCGCTGCGAGGAACTGGCCGCCCAGAAGGGCTGCACCGTGGCGCAAATTGCCATGGCCTGGCTCTACGCCCAGCCGATCAACACCTTCGCCATCGTCACCATGTCCTCTCCCGCCCGGATTCAGGAAAACATCGAAGCGCTGTCCCTGAACCTCACAGAGGAGGAACGCCGGTATTTGAACCTTGACAAAACTGTTTAAAGAACATCTTAAGTTATAAAAGGGAATAGGGAATAGGGATTAGGGATTAGTGAAGATCGTGTGCGATACAATTGGAAGCAAACGAAAGAATAAAACAAAATGACTAATCCCTAATCCCTCCTGTATTTTTCCGTTGTCGTCAGTTTTTCCGCCACACATGGGGGGCGAAGAGCAGCAGGATGGGGTAGATTTCCAGTCGGCCCGCCAGCATCAGGAAAGACAAAAGCAGCTTGGCGGCGGGGGAGAAGGCGGCGAAGTTTTCCGTCGGCCCGACGCCGTTCAGGCCGGGGCCTACGTTGGACAGAGTGGTGAGCACGGCGGTGAAGGCCGTGACAAAATCCGACGATTCCAGGGAAACAAGCAGCGTACCGCTGATAGCCAGCGCCACCCACAGCGACAGGTACACGCCCACCTGGGCCAGCGTGCTTTCCTGCACCGCTTTGCCCTCCAGCCGCACCACGGCCACCTTGCGGGGCTGGATGGTGTGCTCCAGGTCGCGGTAGGCGGACTTGCTCAGCAGCAGCACGCGGCTGGTCTTGATGCCGCCCGCCGTGGAACCGGCGCACGCGCCCATGCACATGAGCAGCAGCAGCAGCGCCCGGGCGAACAGGGGCCACAGGTTAAAGTCCGTGGTGCCGAACCCGGTGGTGGAAATGATGGAGGTCACCTGGAAGAAAGCGTAGCGCAGCGCGGTAAAGAAAGCGCCGTACTGGGGCAGGATGCTGACCGTGACCAGCAAAGTGCTGACCAGCACGATGGACAGGTAAATCCACATTTCCTCGCTTTGCAGGATGGGTTCCTTTTCCTTGCGCACCAGATGGAAATATACGGCGAAGTTGATGCCAAACAGCATCATGAACACGCCGATGATCCACTCGATCAGGGGATTGTGGAACGCGCCGACGCTGGCGTTGTAGTTGGAAAACCCGCCGGTGCCCGCGGTGCCGAAGGTGTGGATCAGGGCGTCGTACAGGTTCATGCCCGCCAGCAGCAGGCAGGCCGTTTCGATCAGGGACAGGCCGAAATACAGGGCGTACAGCATCTTGGCGGTATCGCCCATTTTGGGCAGCAGCTTGGAAAAGGTGGGGCCGGGGCTTTCGGCGCGGGCCAGATGGGAGGTGCGGCCCGACAGCTTGGGCAGCACCGCCAGGGTGAACACCAGTACGCCCATGCCGCCGATCCAGTGGGTGAAGGAACGCCAAAACAGCACGCCTTTGGGCAGATGCTCGATCTCCCTCAGGATGGTGGAGCCGGTGGTGGTAAAGCCGCTGACGGCCTCAAAGTAAGCGTCCACCACATGGGGGATGGCCCCGGAAAGCACGAAGGGCAGGGCCCCGAAAAAGGACAGGATCACCCAGCTCAGCCCCGCCACCGCCATGCCGTCCCGAGCCGTCAGATCGTCCCGCTCAGGCTTGAGCAGGAAGGAAAGCAGCACGCCGATCGTGGCCGTGATGGCGATGGCTTCCAGGAACGCCAGCGTGTCTCCCTGGCGAAAAATCAGCGATACGGCCAGGGAGGGCAGCATCAGCGCCGCTTCCATCAGCAGCAGCCTGCCCATCAGCCGGAACACCAGCTTGTAATTCAAAGGGGAAATACCTTCTTTCGATGGAGATTAAGGAAAGCGGTAAGGCCGAAGCGCCCGGAAAACCCACCCTTGCTCAAGGGTTCGATTTGCCGGATCGGCCGGCAGTACCGTGGTGCTTGCTGATTATTATATCATGAACAGCGGAAATTGTCATGCACAATCTTCTTCATCCAAGGAGAAGGCGCTTGAATTTCGCAGGGAGGGGTTTACTGAAATGTGATAAAGGCCATTCTTCTTCGTGCCAAAGCAGAGTACCGCTGAACTTCTTCTTCATTTCAGATCGTGTGAACACGCCCTAATTCCGTTTTTTCTTTCCTTCCCGTTTATTCTCATACATCAGCTTATCCGCGCGCCGGACCGTATCCGACACGGAATGGTCGTTTTCCGGATCGTACACGGCAATGCCCATCGCAATATGCACTTCTTCCCATTGATTCTCCGCGGCAGCGCATATTTCTTCCTGCATCGCGCTGAACTTTTCGATCAGGTCTTCCCGATTCTGGAAATCATCGTTCTGGAGAATGACGGCGAATTCATCCCCGCCAATCCTGAAAACAGGACTGTGCTGGAAAACGCGGCATATCAGACGGCTGGCGGTTTTCAGATAGATATTTCCCTTGTCGTGGCCGCTCTGGTCGTTGATTGTTTTCAGATTGTCACAGTCAAACACGCCGATGCCATACGCAATCTGGCTTTCCTGGGCCAGCTTGTCCTGGAGGGTTTGGATATACTCGTCAAAAGCGCCTTTATTGCGCACGGATGTCAGCGCATCGACGAATACGCGCTTGTTCAGGTCGCTGACCAGATGCTCCTCCTCCAGGACTTTTTTCTCGGCCTGGATACTCCGCAGGAGAAGGATTAAAATGATCAGCAGCACCAGGGCAATCGCCGCCATGACGATGAACAGGTTATCCTTGATCAGATCGGTGAAATTTGTCTTCACATCCTCGGTGGAATAATATGTCAGGGCCGTGTGAATGGTGGCGTCAGGCACCGCGCCATTCACCCTTGTGAGGATCGAATACAATTCGGTATCGCCTTCGCGCAGGGCGAAATAGTAGTCCATATCCACACCGGTATACACCGTCGCCAGATGCAGCTTTTCGCACTGCTTGGATATGTTGTTGAAGCGGTAGTTGCTGATGATCACGCAGTCTGCTTCCCCGGCCGCGACCGCCTCCAGGCCGGTGGGCGTGTCCTTGAAATACGCTCTCTTCCAGCTGGGAAAATGATCGGACAGCCACATATCATAATTCGTGTTGCCCTGATTGACAGCCACGGTGATGGATGCTTTCCTGATAAACTCCTTCTGTTCTGACGCCCGGACCACCGCATCCATCTCTGTGCGCATCAGCGCGGGCGTCATCACAACGCCCAGCATCTCGGCGTCGTAGTTCGTCAGATTAGCGGGAAAAACGCAGTCAATTTCGTCGTTCTTCAGCGCTTCGATTGCCGCCGCTGCCGTAGGATACGCGGTGGCTGTGAAATTCAGACGGGCGTTTTCCAGGACGGTGGAGGCGGACTCCAGATAGTCTTTCAGCGCGCCGATCAAGGCGCCGGTTTCATCCTGCGCGCAGAAAGCCAGGTAGTTGTCCTGATAGCCCACTCTGATCGTGCCGTGATTGAGAAGCCAGGCTTTTTCCTGGGAATCGAGGAATAAATGGGTTTCTCCGCCGCTCAGGTATTGTTCATGCAGTTCCTGGTTATAGTAGATGTTTTCGTCCTGTATCCGGTTCATGGCGGCGTTCAATTCGCTCAGCAGGTCGGGACGGTTTTTATTCACGGCGAAGAAGAAATCGGAAGCCCCGATTTTGCAGATGGGCACGGCGGTGTCGGGATTTCCAAATATATCCATTGAAACAAAGGCGTCCAGCTGCGTTCCCAGAAGCCGAAGGGACTCTTCTTCCGTGCTTGTCAATTCGATCAGTTCCGCCTGTACGCCGTGCATCCTGGCCCATTCAAGAAACAAATCCTTCTGGATGCTGCTTTTTGCGACGCCCACTTTCTTTCCGTTCAGCGAAGCGTAATCGTCCTGTATGATCTCTTTGTTATCGGGGGCGGCAAAAACATAGTATACCTCCGTCCCCATGGGAAGCGATGGATACAGCAGATATTGCGTGCGTTCCTCCGTATAGGACACGTCGCTCAGCAGGTCGATTTCTCCGTCTTTCAGCATTTGCAGCAGTTCAGACCAGCTGCCCTTGACGTACTCATAATCCCATCCGGTATATGCGGCGACCTTCCGCTGGTAATCGTAAGAATAGCCAGACCATCTGCCATATTGATCCGTGATAAAATACGGAACCTCATGCCAGCCGACGCGGACCGTTCTTCGTTCGTTCTGGGCCGCTCCGCTTCCCGGAAGCATGAGAGCGGCAAGAAGCGATACGGAAAGCAGGATTCCTAAAATCCGACGCTTTGTCAGTTTCATCTTTTTATCCCCCTCGAGTCCCCTTGTTTTTTTCTTCCGTGTTCCCCTAATGCGCAGCGCTGCCTCGCCTCTTTAAATGGAGCAATTCGCCGGATGACGTGCGGCGGCTCGCCCTTCGTCACTGCGCTGTCGGATGGCACCTGTCACAGAAAAGCTGTCAACTGTTCAATCGGCACGGGCTTTGAATACTTGAAGCCCTGCAAATACGAAGCGGACATTTCCCGGCAGCGCTTTTCGTCGCCGTTATTCTCCACGCCCTCATACAGCACGGAATAGTCCATATCCTCAAACATGTGGGCCAGGTTCTCCACGATCTGTTCAGACCGCTGATCCGTTCCGCTGGCGATCACAAGCGACCGGTCAAACTTGATAATATCGAAGGGCAGGGACATGATTCTTTCCATATTGGAATAGCCGGTGCCAAAATCGTCCAGATAGAATTTGATGCCGGTTTCTTTTAAGTCCCCGATCTTCTGCTTCATCAGCATGAAATTCCCTTCGTTCTGGGATTCGGTAAGCTCCAGGGCAATCTTGTCGCCGGAAATGCCGCTTTTGTTGATGATGTTGATGATGTCCCCGCGGAAATGCTCATCCTTCAATTCGGGCACGGAGATATTGACGGAGATGCGGTTGATTTCATATCCCGCGTCGGAGAAATGGCGGATGGCGTCGCAGGTCTTGTGGAGAATGATTTCCGTCAGGATATGGATATAGCCCTCCTCCTCCGCCAGATGGATGAACTGATCGGGGAAAACAATCCCGATTTCCTCCAGATTCAGCCGCATCAGCGCTTCCGCCGTGTCGTACTTTCCTGTTTTGACATTCAGCACCGGCTGGCAGCAGACGAGTACACGCGGATCGTCCAGATTCCCCTGACGGTAAATATCCGCCAGTTCCTTCAGAATATCCTCGCTGCGATTGAATTCCTCCACATCTTCCGCGTCTGCTCTGTGAATCGTGCATACCGGCATCTTCCGATGGATGTTCCGGATATAGCTGATATATTCGTTCATTTCGCTGATCTGATTCACGGACTCGCCGATCACCATTTTATAATCGTACCGGTATTTTTCGTAGAGCGGATGAAACGCTTCCAGGATACTTTTGACCCTTTTCTCATAATCCTTATATTGCTTTTTCAGAATGAAAAAAACCACATGCCCGTTGCCGATTTTGAACAGTCTGCCGCTTCTGGCGCACTGATAGATGACCTGCCTGATACTGACCTGCATATCGTGAGGGAGTTCCTTTCCTTCCTCGTCCAGTTCTTTCATATACAGGCTCATAAAAACGAAGTCCCGCTTTTTCGCATAACAGTATGCCACGTAATCCTGCATGGCCTTCTCGTCATTCGCGCCCAGCAAAGCGTCATACGGATTGGAATGCAGCACATACATCATGGCAATCACAGGCAAAAGCTGGCTGGAAACCGTAAAGGAGGACTGATTGCTGAAGCCCTGGGCGACCAGCACCGCAATCGAAATAGCGACCGTACCATAGAAACCGAGCATGACGCGGTGGAAAAGCAGCCTCCGCACGCGGGCGAGAAGGATGACGCAAAGGATCGTATACCCCAAATAGGCGTAAATAAAAATGCCGCGCCGGTCAAAGCTGATCCCGGTATCATCAACCGCGAAGGTGATCCCCTGCGCTGTCGTGATAATATCCGCCGCTATGGCGACGGCGAAAACCAGGTTGGCGGCAAAGAGGAACCATTTCTGCTTTTCGTAGCGGGTCACGTCGCATATGTAAGCGATATAGTACACGAAAACCAGCAGCAGCATGACGTGGTGAATACATCGCATCCAGTTTGCCAGCAGCTGACGGCCCGGCATGGCGGCCAGGAAATAAAACATCATGTCCGTCCATGCAGCGGCAAGCACCAGGGCAACGATGGTCAGAAACAGCTTGAAGCTCCTCGTCCGGCTGATGTTGGAAAAGTATACCAGAACCATCATAACAAGGCAAATCGCCGAAACGACGATGTCCGCCGCCGGCGAATAGTTGGAGAATCTGATAAACTGCGTCATAGTGCCGCCTTATCCATCATCGAAGTACAGCGCCCGTTCAGAATGACCGGCATTCCAAATGTATTCTTTGGACGTATTTTTTTCCAATACATTATACAGGAAAAAAGGGCGAAGGACAAGACCAAAAATAGAAAAAGAGCCGGGGAAAAGCAACGCTTCCCGGCGATAGCACCTCAATGCTCAAATCGCTCCGTTCCGGGCGGGATGATAACGAAGGGGGCAACGGCAGATCCATGTTCCACGCCCCTTTATTTCGCTCACCTGAACACCTGTCCCAGCGCGCTCAAACCCGCCTTGCGGCTGATTACCACCACGTAGTCGCCCACCTCGATGGTGTCGTTACCGAAAGGCACCTTCACCAGGCCCTCCCGCACGATCACGGCGATCAGGGCGTCAGGGATGATTTTCAAATCCTTCAGCGGCACATGGATGTATTTGTCTCCGGCCTGGGCGATAAATTCCAGTGCTTCGGCCTGGCCGTTCATGAGCCGGTACATCCTCTCCACGGCGGCGTTGGCGCGGCTGGAGCGGGAGCGCACCACCCGCAGAATATCGTTGCAGGCGATGGCTTTGGTGCTGATGATACTGTCCAGTCCCATGTTATGCATGATGCTGGAATACGTGTCCCGGCTGGACTTGACGATCACCTTTTTCACGCCCCGCTGGGCGGCGTAGAACCCGGCCATCAGGTTTTCCTCGTCCCGGTCGGAGAGGGTAATGAAGGCGTGGGTGTCGGCAAGTCCTTCGCTTTCCAGCAGTTCCTGGTCGGTGCCGTCGCCCTCAATGATGGTGGCGCCGGGCAAGGCGTCGGCGAGCCTGCGGGCTTTGTCCTTTTTCACTTCGATCACGGATACCTTCATCTTCATCCGCACCAGCATAGACACCAGGTAAAACGCGATTTTGCTGCCGCCCATCACCATGACGGAACGGATGGTGGACATGCCTTTGCCCAGGGCGGTGAAGAAGCGGGTGATGGTTTCCACGTCGGACACCACGTGCACCCGGTCGCCGGGCTTGATGATGAAGTCGCCCTTGGGGATGATGATTTCGGTGCCCCGTTCCACGGCGCAGAACAGCACCTGGGGCAGCTGCCGGTTCTTTTTGTACATTTCCTTCATCGGAATCCCTACCACCGGGTCGCCTTCGGCAGCGCGGAAGTCCACCATTTCCACCCGGCCCCGGGCGAAGGTTTCAATACTGCCCGCGAAGGGGAAGCGCAGCATACGGCTGATTTCCCGGGCGGTGGCGCGCTCGGGGTTGATGGCATAGTCGATGGACAGCTCCTTTTGCAGGAAAGACAGGGTGTTCAAATATTCCGGGTCGCGGATGCGGGCGATGGTATACTGCGCGCCCAGGCGCTTGGCGGTCAGGCAGGCCAGCATGTTGACCTCGTCGCTCACGGTCGCGGCGATCACGATGTCCGTGTGCTGCACATCGGCTTCCTTCAGCGTGTTGGCGCTCACGCCGCTGCCGTGGATAAACATGGCGTCCATGGTGTCCATGGATTTCTGCACCACGGTTTCGCTGCGGTCGATCATGGTCACGTTGTGGCCCTCGTCCACCAAATGATGGGCCAGGGAAATGCCCAGCTTGCCCCCGCCGATGATGATAATCCGCATAGGTTCCTCCAGAATCGGTCAATCAATCATTCGTAAAACAATCGCCCGGCAGCCCTTTTGCGCCTGCCGGAACGGAAAGCGGCGCTTTCTTTTTTATTATATCAGGAACGGCGGCATTTGAAAAGGGATAAATGCGCTTCTTTTTGGAAGCAGGAAAAAACGCTTCTGAACCATGATGATCCAGAAGCGTTTTTATCTGTATCCGGCAAGCAGCCCTCATTCCCACTCGCTCCTGGCAAAGCCATTTTAAGCGATTTTGTTAGGCTTATTTAGCTCCTATTATCCACATTCGTCATATTCCATCCTTTGGGATGGGCTATCCGACTTTGTGTTGCCAAAGTGTTGCCACGCTTGGCAACTATAGAATAGCAAATAGTGGAGCAAAAGTCAAGCAAAAACGTTTGACTCACTCGACATTATCATTTAGCCAGTAGCTCAACAAAAGAGTGCTTGCGCGACAAAGCATCAGTGTTGCCGGCACTCTTTTATTTCACTCAGAATTGATGTTTTTACGATTGGCAAGGCAGGAATATAAAATGGCATCCTAAAACTCGCAGAGAGTGAGTCAGCAGGATGCCTTTTATATTGCTCATTTGCGATGATATTATTTCAGCTTTTCATATTGCTCATCATCTACTGGTTCCAGCCAATCAGCTCTTCCATCCTTACCAGGCACCTCAATGGCCAGATGCTGGAACCAGCTGTCTGCGGCAGCGCCATGCCAATGCTTGACACCCTCGGGAATATTCACTACATCACCGGGATGAAGCTCACGGGCTTCTTTGCCCCATTCCTGATACCAGCCGCGGCCGCTGACACAGATGAGCATCTGGCCGCCGCCCTCGCTGGCGTGATGAATGTGCCAGTTGTTCCGGCAGCCAGGCTCAAAGGTAACATTGAAGACCGGTACCTGCTCAGTGGAAAGCGGAGCCAGATAGCTCTGACCGATGAAATACTGGCCATAAGGGTTCTTTTCACCCACCGGAAATGCCGACAGGTTGGAGGGTACACCGTCCAGCTCGCTTTCCTCATCGCCGTACACCTCCTGGATCAGCGGGAAGGTGCTCCAGGCCTTGGGCCAACCGCAGTAGAAGGCCAGATGAGTCACGAGCTCCACTGCTTCCTGCTTCGTGACGCCGTGATCCTTGCCAATGGCCAGATGCGCCTTCAGTTGCGGATACAATCCCGCGGAGAACAGGGCCGCGATGGTGATCATGCTGCGGTCGCGGGGAGAGAGCTCCTTCTCCCGCGCCCAGACCTCTCCGAAGAGCACGTCGTCGTTCAGCTCAGCGAATTTGGGGGCCAGCCTGCCAAGGTTGTCCCTTCCAGCAGTTTGCTTCTTTGCCATAATACAACGCTCCTTCTGGTTTATTGATTTGTCGGAATGCCCTGGGATTCCAGCCATGCCTGGACATCGTTCGGCAGGCCTGACCCGCCGGAATAGTGAACGGAGAGGCCGGGGGCGATGACAGCCTGAGGTGCCAGCTTGGCAATGGCCGTCAGGCTCTGACCGAAGCGCCCGCCGCCATGGGAGCAGAAGGGCAGGATCGTCTTTCCGCTGAAATCATAGGATTCCAGGAAGGTAGCAATGGGCATAGGGATGGACGCCCACCAGTTGGGATAGCTCAACAGGATCACATCATATTCGTCGATGCTTTGGGGCGGATTGGTGATCGCCGGACGATCCTGCTCGTGCTGATCCCGCTGCGCCTCCATCAGGACAGTGTTGTAATCGTCCGAGTAGGCAGGGACCGGTACGATCTCAAAGATGTCCGCTCCGGTCTGACGCCGGATTTCCTCCGCGACACCCTGCGTATTGCCGCTCCAGGAGAAATAGGCGATCAGCATTTTGCCGGAGCTTTTCGTCTTTTCCACCTCGCTGCTGGTGGAGACGGTTCCGGTAAGCGTCTTTCCGGCGCTGCGCACAAGGCGGATGCCCAGATTATAGCTGGCCATGTTCAGCTCGCCAGCTGCGCGGTAGGCGCTGCGCAGATTCTTGCCGAAGTCGTTCCATCCACCGCCGCGATAGACCCGGCGGGTCCCGGTTTCCGCGCCCGTGGGATCGACGGTGTTTGTCAGATCGTATGCGCCGTAGAGATCCCAGCACCATTCGTTCACATTGCCGTGCATATTGTACAAGCCCCAGGGATTCGGCGAGAAGCTGTTCACTTCAACCGTTGTCTGCCGATAACGCCCGGGTCGGGTTTCCAGCACGGAATCGTCGAAGTAGTTCTCCTCGATCTCATAGGGATAATGACCGTAGTATCATAATCAATGAAGGCAAAGGGCACACGGCAGAACAGGTAATTCGGATAGCTGTTTTTCAGAAACAGCCACAGCCCGGCTCCGGCAGCAAGTATGGAACAGCCAAAGCCAACGCGTCGTACAGCCTGCCCTTTGATGTTCTTCAGCATAGCGGGCACATGCATGCCCAGATGCAGCCCCATCAGGACAAAGCACCAGTGGGACAGGGTCAGGTGCAGCCTGCGGCCAAGGGAGGCCCGCATAAATTCGGAAAGGAAGGGTACGGCGTGCATGCTCATGTTGATGCCGCACAGGGCGGTCAGTACAAAGCGGATTACCAGGACCGTGTTGACCACCGTCTGTACGGTCCGGAGAGGCGTATACTTTCCCTTGAACACCGCCGCGTACCATTTCCAGTTCAGGATCTGATGCAGGATCATCAGCGCTGTCATGACGATGCCGGTCCATTCGTGTCCGTCTTCGCCCGTGACCTGATAGCTCATCAGCAGAAGCAGGCCAACGCCCAGCAGGACGTCAACAATGTGTTTAAAGTGTTTCGAGCGCATGCGGCCTCCTCGTTTCAGGGCTCAATGCCCAGCGAGGCTGCCCACTGCGTCAGCTCCTCCACCGTGGTGCGGGCAGAAAAGCGCTTACCCTCCAGCCAGGTGCCCGCGCCGGCCTGCGCCTCCAGGTGCTTCATGCTGCTGCCCAAGCCGCTGCTGCCGGAGGTAAAGAACACCGCCAGGGTCTTGCCGGTCAGATCCACGTTTTCCACAAAATTGGAGACGATGCGGGGCACGTCCCCCCCACCAGATGGGATAGCCGACCAGAATCGTGTCATAGGCCGACAGATCCGGCAGCTCACCCGCGATGGCGGGACGGCAGGAGGGATCATCCGTCTCGATGGAGGTACGGCTCTTGGAATTATTGTAGTTCAGGTCGGCGTCGGTATAGGGCTCCTCGGGGACGATCTCGTACAGATCGGCGGAAAGGCCCTCCGCCAGTTTCTCCGCGACGCCCTTCGTGGTGCCGGTGGCGGAAAAGTAGACGACCAGAATATGGCGGACGGGCTTTGTCGCTTCGGCGGTGGAAGCGCCTTCCTCCGCGAAAGCCGCCGGCAAACAGGAAACAACCAGGGTCAGCATAATAAGCACAGCAAGCATCTTTTTCATTTTGTTCAGGGTCTCCTTTTCTAACATATAAAGTCTACAATCAACCCCGTACACAGGGAAAACAGTATTACAAACGCGAGATAGATCAGGAACCGCTTCCAGCCCAGAACGATCTTCATCGCGCCCAGGTTGGTGATCTTGGTGGCCGGGCCGGTCAGCATGAAAGCCGCCGCACTGCCCATGCTCATGCCGTCCGCCAGCCATTCGTTCAGCAGCGGAATGGTGCCCCCGCCGCACATGTACACCGGCACCCCGATGGTCGCCGCCATCAGGACGCCGAAGCCGTTGTTCTTTCCGAACAGTCCGCTGACGAAATCGCCGGGCACGTGGATCTGATACAGGGCCGTCAGCAGAATGCCCAGGGCGAACATGGGGCCGGTGGCTTTGATGTTGCGCCAGATATTTTTGAGAAATCGAAGCAGCATATTGGGATCGGTGTCCCGGCTCTTTCCCTCATGGAAACCGGTGAAGTCAAAGAAGCTTTTTCCCTTTCCGCTGTAGAAAAAGCGAATCAGCCACCCCGCAGCACAGCCGCACAGAAAGCAGCTGGCGCAGCGGATGATCAGCGCAGTCTGGCCCAGCGCGCCGCTGTATAAGATCAGCTGGGGATTGAGCAGAATACTGCTCATCA
The DNA here is from genome assembly GCA_902795275.1 of uncultured Eubacteriales bacterium. Taxonomy (GTDB): domain Bacteria; phylum Bacillota; class Clostridia; order Christensenellales; family Aristaeellaceae; genus RUG563. The sequence goes on from CADBKQ010000004.1 coordinate 291,229, forward strand.
TGAAGGCCGCCAGGTAATCGTCCTTCACCCCCTGCTCCGAAAAGGAGGCGGCAATGGGGATGGTGCCGTACATGCACAGGGGTGAAGCGATGCCCAGGATGCTGGCCGGGATGACGCCCAGCCAGCCCATTTTTCTTTGCCCGATCTTTGCAAACGCGCCGTGGATGTACTTCTTGCCGAACACGGAGACGAAGCTTCCCAGCACGATGCCCAGCGCCCAGTACGGCGCGATCTGCCGGATCTGGATGTCCAGGTAGTACCACAGATAGACGGCTTCCCGTTGAATCCAGTCCCACATGGCTTATTCTCCGATGACGACCAGCCGGTAGTTCCGGCTGCCCAGACCGTTCCGCTCGCCAACTTCTAACGTGTATAAGCCGTTCTGGCGCTCGATGCGGCGAATGAGGCTGCCGCTGTCCGGCATGGCGTACACCAGATCGATGGCGGCCTGGTCGATGGCTAACGGATCGGTGGAGGCCAGGATGCCGATGTCGTGCATGTCCGGCTCGGCGGGGTTTCCGTCGCAGTCACAGTCCACAGACAGGCGGTTCATCACACTGATGTAGAGGATGTTGTCGCCCATGTAGGTGTCCACGCCCTTGGCCGCGTCGGCCATGGCCTCCAGGAAGGGATCCTGTTCTCCCCAGATGCCGCCGCTTTTCTTGGTGCCGCCGGAGTGGATCCAGACCTTTCCCATGGAGGAGCCGAAGCCGATGGAGATGTTCTTGATGGCCCCGCCGAAGCCCGCCATGGCGTGGCCCTTGAAATGAGTCAGCACGAGGAAGGAATCATAGGCCGCGAAATGGCTGCCCACATAATCTGCATTGATGCGGACACCGTCTTCGATCGGGATCTCCATGCTGCCTTCCTCGTCCAGAATGTCCAGCTCCGCTACCTCCAGCAGGCCGTTGTCCTTCGCCTGCTGCCGATGCATGGCTGTGGAGGAACGGCTGCCGCCATAGGCGGTATTGCACTCCACGATGGTGCCGTTCACCCGGTGGATCAGATCGGCGATCAGCTCAGGGCGCAGGTAGTTGCTGCGCTCGCTCTCGCCGGTGGACATCTTGACGCCCACCTTGCCGGGCAGCTCAACGCCCAGCGCCTGATAGGCCGCGACCAGGCTTTCCGGGGAAATGTCGCTGATGAAGTACACCACCGGCGCGGATTCATCCGCCGTGCAGTAAGGGAGGTCGGCGGTGTCCAGGGTGACGCCGCCGTTCGTGGTCAGGCTGTCCGCCAGGGCGGAGGCGCAGAGCATACAGAGTGTCAGCAGAACGGCAAACAGTCTTTTCATGGTCTCCCTCCTCACTGGTTCATTTTCGCACAGTCGCCAATCTTTTCGCCCGTCACGAAATACTCATAGGTGGGGAATTCGAACAGTACGGGCTTGAACACGTGATAGTCGATCTTGCCCTTTTCATTGAGCACTCCTTCATCCGCATAAGTGGCCAGAATTCTGCAGACGAAGTGGTCGAAGTGCTCCAGCTCATAGTTGCCGTCCGCCTCGCACTCAATGGACACCTTGGCGTCGTCAATCAGCGGCGTGCCGTGCTCGCCCATGGTCCAGGCGAAGGCTTCGGACTTGTCCGCCTTGCTGCCGCTGATCGTGCCCATGCGATCCGCCGCCTTCAGCCAGGAAGCGTCCACCACGTTGACCGATAGCTTTTTGTTTTCCCGGATGCCCTGATTGATGTAGTGTGCCTGCACCAGGGAGACCATCAGGTGGCTGTGGGCCATGATGCCCGCGTGCGCTACCAGCGTCCAGGTGGGCTTGCCTTCTACCATTGCGCCCACCACGATCAGCGGAGAGGGATACAGGGCCAGGGTCGCGCCAATGTTCTTTTTCATACTGCTTTCCTCCTCAGATGCTTTGATTGCCTGTAGACCAGACATGCTTTTCTTTGGCGTTCACAGGTTTGTTCTGTGCCATGACTCCTGCCAGCGAATGCGGCACATACGGCGCTTCCAGATAAGCGATTTCCTCCTCCGTCAGCTCCAGGTCTGTGGCCTTGGCAGCACCTTCCACGTGATGGAATTTCGTCGCACAGACCACGGGCGAAGTGACCTTTGTCAGCAGCCAGGCCAGCGAGACCTCCGTCATGGTCACGCCCCGCTTTTCCGCGATTTTCGCCACCCGGTCGATAATGCCCCCGTCCTGCTGCGCGGTGGCGTCGTACTTGAACTTAGCGTAGGCGTCCTTTTCCAGTCGCTCGGAGGTTTCACCGGGCTTGCGGGATAACCTGCCCGCCGCCAGGGCGCTGTAGGGCGTCAGGGCGATTCCTTCCTCCTGACAGTAGGGCACCATCTCCCGCTCCTCCTCCCGGAAGATCAGGTTATAATGCCCCTGCACAGATATGAATTTTGCCCAGCCTTCGCGCTCGGCGATGGCGTTGGCCTTGGCCAACTGCCAGGCAAAGCAGTTGGAGATGCCGATGTATCTCGCCTTGCCTGCCTGAACGACCCGGTTCAGGCCGTCCAGAATATCCTCAATGGGCGTCTGCCAGTCCCACATATGATAGATATAAAGATCCACATGATCCATGCCGAGATTCTGCAGACTTTTGTTCATCATCCGCTCGATGTGCTGCTGTCCGGTGATGCCGCTTTCGATTTCCTCCTGGGTGCGGGGCAGAAATTTCGTGGCCACAACGACCTCGTCACGCTTCGCGAAGTCCCGCAGGGCGCGGCCCACGTACTGCTCACTGGTGCCGCTCTGGTAGGCGATGGCCGTATCGTAGAAGTTGATGCCCATCTCCAGCCCGTGCCGGATGATTTCGCGGGAATGCTCCTCATCCAGCGTCCAGGGGTGCTGTCCCTGCCCGGCGTCGCCAAAGCTCATGCACCCCATGCAGATGCGGGAAACGGTCAGATCGGATGTGCCCAGCTTTGTGTATTTCATGCGTTATGCCTCCTTTGCGTTCAGCAGCTTTTTCAGACAGGTATAGGTCAGGTCATAGGCTGTTTGATATACATACGGGACCTTCGCCTGCGACATGGCTGTCTTCTGTTTCTCTGTCACGCTGGTGTAGGGATAGATGCCGTATATAAAAGGGAAGAAAGCATACAGGAACTGCTGACGCTCCGCTTCAACCATCTCCGGGATGTACTTCTTCACCATCCGGGTGACGGCATCAAGCGACGAACCATAGGCCACCTTAAACTCCGCCAGCCGCTCCGGACGGGTATTGGCCTCCATATCGTAAAGGTTCATGGACAGCAGCCGAAGCAGCCGGGGCCTGTCTGTGAGAGTGCGGGCCATCGTCTGAGCCAGCTCATCGCGGGTCATGGAAACTTTCTCAGCCATCACAGTGTTCATCGTGTCCACCCAAAGCTCATATTCCCTTTGCAGCAGCGCCAGGAAGATTTCTTCCTTCGTCTCGAAGTAATTATAGATCGAGGTGCGGGTAAAGCTGGTGGCCGCGCCGATCTCCTTGATGGTAATCTCCTTGAAGCTCATGGTTTCGTAGAGCCTCGCGCAAGCCTCAATAATCTCTTCCTTACGGGCTGCCGTCAGCGCCGGTGAACCTCTCGACATGGGCAATCCCTCCTAAAAGCAAAACTGACGACGTGTCAACATTGACATTCTATCACAAACCTGACACGGTGTCAACATGGTTTTCCTTTATCTTTTTGTCAAATCTCCATGCCGTTGCGGAAGGTGAAGCGGATGCTGCCGTCGGTGTAGACCGTCACATGATCCAGCAGCTTTCCCCAGGTTTCCGTATTGAATCTCGTCACCTTCTGCGGCAGGCCGTAATGGGTGCCGTGAAGTTTTTGGGTGGAGTGTCAGCTAATAAAGGCGGGCGTCAAAAAACTGCCGGAACAGTGAAGACTGTCCGGCAGCGAACTATGACGGGATACTTGCAGATGATGGTCATACTTTTCGTTCAGCCCGATAGTCCAGCCATTTAAGAACATGCTGGATATAGGCATCCCAGAAATACCAGTCGTGGATGCCTTTGCCTTCCTCATAGGTAACGTCGGCGCCTGCTTCCGAGAGTGCTTTGGCGATGGAGCGGTTCGCCTCCAGCAAATGATCCTGAAGCCCGCAGGCGATATAGAAGGCAGGGAAGCGCTTGGTAGGATCACTTTGGATCGCGCGGATCAGATAGCGGGGATTCCGGTCTGTGTTACTCGTTTCCTCCAGATTGCCAAAATTTCGGACTTCCCCGACGATGTTCCCCTGGGTTTCCACCCATTCCACAGGGTACTCGTAAAAATGCAGTGCGCCCGAAAGGATGGCCACTTTGCCAAAGGTTTCGCAATATCCAGGCTCATCGGGCAATGGCTGACGCAGTAATGGCAGGCCGTGCAGGGCACGGTACCGCGGGAGAGCATCCGGGCGGCGATATCCATCAGCGTTTTCATTTCCGCTTCGCTCAGGGGCTTGTCTTCCGCAAAGGTCGCAAGGTTCTTTTCCAGCTGCTCCTGGTTGGACATGCCGGAGAGGATCACGGTCACAGACGGGATGCTCTGCAGGAAGCGGAAGGCCCAGGCGGGGATCTCCTCATCCGGGCGGAGCGCTGTCAAGGCCGCCTCATGCTCCGGCCGAAGCCTTGCCAGCTTGCCGCCGCGCAGGGGCTCCATCACCCAGACCGGAATGCCCCACTGCCGGAGCAATTCTACCTTCTCCTTGCCGTGCTGGAATGTCCAGTCCAGATAGTTGAGCTGCAGCTGACAGAATTCCATGTCCTTGCCATAGGCGTCCAGGAATCGTTTGAGCACATCCAGCTCCCCATGGCATGAAAAACCCAGGTGCTTGATGCGGCCCTGGTGCTTCTGCGCCATCAGGTAGCTGTAGATGCCGTACTTCTCATCGTCCAGATAGGCGTCGATGTTCATCTCGCACACGTTGTGGAAGAGGTAGAAGTCGAAGTAGTCCACACCCAGCTTTTCCAGCTGGCGGGGGAAGATCTCCCTGACCTTGCTCCAGTTGGAAGCGTCATAGCCGGGGAATTTGGTGGCCACATAGAAGCTGTCCCGGGGATAGCGGGCCAGCGCTCTGCCCATCACGGTTTCGGAGTTCTCGCCGTGATAGCCCCAGGCAGTGTCATAATAGTTGATGCCGTTTTGCATGGCTGTGTCCACCATGCGCAGGGCGGCGGCTTCGTCGATCCGGCTGTCATCTCCATCAAGCACCGGCAGACGCATCGCGCCAAACCCCAGCGCGGAAAGCTTCAGGCCCTGAAAGTCTCTGTAGATCATGATCCCGTCCTCCTCTTGTTTTTTTATTCTTTGTTCAGGCTCTCCATACCGCCTTATTCGGCTGAGATGGTGATAATCACATCCCCCTGCCCCAGCAGCTCCCGCAGCTCCGCCGGGGTCTTGTCCACGATATGACCCAGCCGGGTATAAGCCCAGGAATTGCTCCCATAGAAAACGACCATCTGGCTGCCGGAATAGAGGACGATGTCCCCTGCCGAGGTTGTGGTCTGTCTGTCATTGTTGGGCAGCCGCCGGCCAATGGGACCAACCTGCTCAAAGCCACCATACATGGACATCTGGATCGTCAGGCCGTTCTGCGCCAGCTCTTTCAGCGTTTCCACGGATTCATTGTTTTCCCAGGCCACTTCCACGGGCGTATCGCCGATTCTCATTTTCATTTGGGTCTGCACTTCCTTCGTCTGGTTTTCGATCTGGCTGTCCAGGTAAGAGAGAATATAAGTCAGGGCCTCTTCAAAAGGCTGGCCGAAGAATTCATGCCCGCTGCCGCTGATCACATGGAACTCGCAGTCAGGAATGATTTGGGACGCGTCTTCCGACCAGCGAAGCGGAACGGTGCCGTCCCGGTCGCCGTGGAGCAGCAGGACTTTTCCGGAATAAGAGGCAAGCATCGCGTTGAAATCGATATCCCACAGATCGGTGATGTAATTGCTGCCCACGTGCATCCATCCGCCGAACAAACCGACGTCCTCGGGAACTTCATCCTTGGAGTGGTAGCGGTTGACGCTGTGATCCTCCTTTGCGGACAGGGCAGGGTACATCAGTATCATCCCGGCGATCTCGTCCTGATGACGGCTCCCCGCAATGATTGTGACCAGACCGCCCTGGCTGCCGCCCAGAAGGAAGACCCTGCCTCTGTCCACAAAGCTCCAGCCCTTTGCTGCTTCCAGTACAGATTCCAGGTCGGAGGCTTCTGTCAGAACAGACATCTCATGGCTTGTGCCGCTGCTTCTGTTCTGCGTTCCCGGAGCGCTTCCGCCGCGGAAATCAAAGACATAGGCCGCGTACCCGTTCTGCGTAAGCCTCTCCGCGTAGCGGATGCCGGATTCATGGTTATTGCCCAGCTCGTGAGAGAAGATCACCAGGGGAACTTTTGCATTCGTGTCTGGAATATAGGCGATGCCATAGATGCTGTCTGTGCCGTTCTGGCACCAGATTTCTTCCGTTCTGTAATCCATTGCCGTTTCTCCAGCTCCTTCTGCAAAGCCTGCGCAGGTCAGGATCAATGCAAGAATTGTAACGAAGAAAAATAGAGTTCTCTTTTTCATGTCCTGTCTCCCTTCACATTGCTCATTTCAGATCCTTCTTGCTGTCTTTTCGGTATTGGCTCTTTCGGTTTCCCGGATAAGCCAGTCCAGCTGATCCACCCGGCGCTGACAGACATGAAGCTCTTCCATCAGGTCACAGCGCAGGCAGCGGAGCCGCTGCTTTGCTTCCGTCAGTCTGCCTGCTTCCACAAGTTCTGCCAGACGGTTAATCCTATCCTGACTGCATCCGATATCTGTAAGGCATTGCCTTGCGTTTTCTGCGTTCATGGATTCCTCCTGAGCATATCATTTTCTGAGGACATTTACATCATAGCACCTTGCGGGAATCTTCGCTAATGGTTATAATGAATATCATGATATTCTGATTTGGCATTTCAAGGAGGGCAGAATGGAAATCAGAACGCTGCGCTATTTTCTGGCGGTCGCAAGGGAAGAAAACATGACCCGGGCAGCGGAGCAGCTGCACGTAACCCAGCCTACGCTGTCGAAGACGCTGAAAGCGCTGGAAGATGAACTGGGTAAAAAGCTGTTTACACGGCACAGCTTTTCGATTCGGCTTACGGAGGAAGGCGTCCTGCTGCGCAACCGGGCGGAAGACCTGGTCAGCATGGCCGACCGGATCGCTCAGGAATTCGTAACCCTGGATGATATCACCGGCGGAGATATTTACTTTGGGCTGGCGGAATCTCATCTGATTCAGTATCTGGCCCGGGAGATACGGGAATTCCGGATGCAGTATCCCGATCTCCGATAGACGCTCATCCCGCTGCGCCTCCTTATCCGGTGACTTTCCCATGGTGCGCTGAAGAAGATAATCCCGGCTGATCCGTCCGGCAATCGTGAGAAAGCCCTGGGCTTTGAGCTCCTGATTCAGCCGGTGGATGACCTTGTAGGCGTGGGAGGTTGAGATGTGCAGGAACTGGGCCGCTTCCGGCGCAGTCAGAAAAGCACTCCCGTACCGCTTTATTTCACAATTCTCCAATTTCATATTGATTCTCCTAAACAAATCTGTTATACTAAACATATCTCGTTGAAAAGGGGATTTTCTTATGGCCACTGGCGAGCGCATTCATCATTTCCGCAAGCGCATGAAGATGACGCAGCGTTATTTGGGGCAGCTTCTGGGCTTCCCAGCCAATTCTGCCGACGTGCGCATGGCGCAGTATGAATCCGAGGATCGGAATCCGAAGGCTGACCTGACAGCGCAGATGGCGTCCATTTTCGGCGTCTCGCCTCATGCCATATCTGTGCCGGATATTGATTCCTATGTCGGCCTCATGCACACCCTTTTCACCCTGGAAGACCGATATGGCTTCTATGTGGAGGAATCCGAGGGCGACGTCTGCCTGCGAGTGAATCTGAGGGACAGCCAGCAGGCGGCTGAGCTGCATCGGATGCTGTACGAGTGGCAGGCAGCAGCCAATGCTCTGCGGAAGGGCGAGATCACCCAGGAAGCCTATGACCAGTGGCGTTATAATTTCCCCGATGGCGATACCACCCGGCGGTGGGTGAAAGTTCCGTCCCAG
>CADBKQ010000005.1 GCA_902795275.1 uncultured Eubacteriales bacterium
GCCTCGTTTCATTCAGACCCTTTTTCATCCACTCTTTGGCAGTTTGGATTCTGCAAATTGCGTTCCCGCTTGATTGTCAATGCTTCTTTTTTCTTCCTGCTTTTGGTTGCAGTTACTGAGAGTGGGCGTCATTTGCTTATGGGAAAGTTGAGTAAAAATATAGATGATTATTTGCTTAAAATATGGTATACTGCTGTCACAAAGCATTTTTCCATTGATCGGATGATGTTGGACGTTATCATTTACAAGGAGGGACATTCACATGAAAAGAATCGTAAGCTGCCTGTGCGTCGTTTGCCTGCTGATGCTGGCGCTGCCGATGGGCACGCTGGCCGACCACCAGTATCTGCTGGACAGCGACACCCGGAAGATCACCGAGGCCGAGCTGTGGGACTGGGATCGGGAATCGCTGAGCTTCATGTTCAATGAAATCTTCGCCCGGCACGGCTATCCCTTCCAGGCGGGCGGCAAGTTCTACAACTGGTTCAACGCCCAGCCCTGGTATCAGGCTGTTCGCAAGGTGACGAAGGAGCAGGCCGTGGCCGCTGCCAGCAACCTGGAATGGCAGAACTACAAAACCATCAAATCCGTCATCAGCCAGATGGACGCCATTGGCTGGCCTTTCCGCAAGCCCGCTGGGTCCAGCCTCAAATCCTGGCGCGACTTCACGCCCCCGGACACTTCCCTCAAGCTGACGGGCTTTGAGTATGTGAAGCTGAACGCCAACCAGAAGCTGGCCGTGTATTCCGCGCCTTCCGCGTCCTCCTGGCGCGGGGCCAACGGCAAGGCCATGGTGAACACCAACGGCGCGGTATGGGCCGCGGGCTGGGAAAACGGCTGGCTGCTGGTGTTCTATGAAACCAACGCGGGCAGCGTGCGCGTGGGCTATGTGAACGGCTCCCAGATTTCGGGCCGGGTGAGCGTGAACGATCAGCTGTTCTTTGATCGCTCCTCCTGCCGCCTGGCTTCCTCCGCCACCCTCACCGATGACCCCCTGCGCACCATGACCACCATCACCAACCTGCGCGCGGGCGACACGGTGACGTACCTGACCACCATGACCAACCAAAGCGGCTGGAGCTTCGACTACATCGAAACCACCGTGGGCGGCCAGCGCGTGCGCGGCTTCATCCCTACCGGCTGCCTGGACGTGCCTTACGACACGCTGGAAAACTGGGACATCTATTCCAAGTAAACTCGCTGGAATAATGGGTGATTTTTCAATCGTTTGCTTGACAATATACGTTCATTCGCCGTATAATATCAGGTGGAGAAGTAGCGGAACAGTTCTTCCATTTTCCGCTCATAAAAAGAGGAGGAGTTTCCCATGGCTATTAAATTGACCATCGACGGTAACGGTGCTGTCAGCCATGTCGCGTATGCTTTCAGCGACGTAGCCGCCATCTACCCCATTACGCCGTCCTCCACCATGGCCGAGTACATCGACGAGTGGGCCGCCCAGGGCCGCAAGAATCTGTTTGGCCAGCAGGTGCATGTTGCTGAAATGCAGAGTGAAGCCGGCGCGGCCGGCGCTGTGCACGGCTCTCTGGCCGCCGGCGCTCTCACCAGCACCTTCACCGCTTCCCAGGGCCTGCTGCTGATGATCCCCAACATGTACAAGATCAGCGGCGAACTGCTGCCCGGCGTGTTCCACGTGTCCGCCCGTGCTCTGGCCGCTCACGCTCTGAGCATCTTCGGCGACCACAGCGACGTGATGGCCTGCCGCCAGACCGGTTTCGCCATGCTGGCCTCCGGTTCCGTTCAGGAAGCCCATGACATGGCCCTGGTCGCTCACCTGAGCGCCATCAAGGGCAGCGTGCCCTTCCTGCACTTCTTCGACGGTTTCCGCACCAGCCACGAGATCCAGAAGATCGACGCGCTGGAGCTGGACGAAATCGCCAAGCTGGTGGACTGGGACAAGATCGCCGAATTCCGCGGCCGCGCCCTGAACCCCGAACATCCCCATCAGGCCGGTACCGCCCAGAACCCCGACATCTACTTCCAGAACCGTGAAGCGGCCAACAAGTACTATGCAGCCATCCCCGAAATCGTGGAATGCTACATGAACGAAGTGGCCAAGGTGACCGGCCGCGCCTACAAGCTGTTCGATTACTACGGCGCTCCCGATGCCGAAGAAGTGATCGTGGCCATGGGCTCCAGCTGCGAAGCCATCCATGAAACCATTGACGTGCTGCTCAAGCAGGGCAAGAAGGTTGGTATGGTGAAGGTTCACCTGTACCGTCCCTTCTCCGCCAAGCACTTCCTGGCCGCCGTGCCCGCCTCCGTCAAGAAGATCGCGGTGCTCGACCGCACCAAGGAGCCCGGCTCCCTGGGCGAGCCTCTGTTTGAAGACGTCGTTTCCGTGCTGGCCGAAAACGGCCGCAAGGACATTCAGGTCGTGGGCGGCCGCTATGGTCTGGGCAGCAAGGAATTTAACCCCACCATGGTCAAGGCTGTGTACGACAACCTGGAAGCCGAATGCCCCAAGAATCACTTCACCGTGGGCATCAACGACGACGTGACCAATACCAGCCTCAAGCTCGGCGAACTGTTCAACGCGGCCCCCGCGGGCACCGTTTCCTGCAAGTTCTATGGCCTGGGCTCTGACGGCACCGTCGGCGCCAACAAGAACTCCATCAAGATCATCGGCGACCACACCGATAAATATGCGCAGGCCTATTTCGCCTACGACTCCAAGAAGTCCGGCGGTCTGACCGTCAGCCATCTGCGCTTTGGCGACGTGCCGATCCGCAGCACCTACCTGATCGACGCGGCTGACTTCATCGCCTGCCACAACCCCGCCTATGTGACCATGTACGACATGGTGTCCTCCCTCAAGGACGGCGGCACCTTCCTGCTCAACTCCCAGTGGGAGCCCGAGGACATGGACGAGCATCTGCCCGCCGCCATGAAGCAGCTGCTGGCCAGGAAGCACGCCAAGTTCTACACCATCAACGCCATCGCGCTGGCCGCGAAGGTGGGCATGGGCGGCCGCATCAATACCATCATGCAGGCTGCGTTCTTCAAGCTGGCCAACATCATCCCCTACGCCGACGCTGACCAGTACATGAAGGCCTATGCCAAGAAGACCTACGGCAAGAAGGGCGACGCCGTCGTTCAGAAGAACTGGGACGCCATCGACATCGCCATCTCCGGCCTGAAGGAAGTCAAGGTTCCCGCTGAATGGGCCAACGCCACCACCGGCGCGGTCCCCGTCAAGGTGGAAGCCAGCGAATACTTCGACACCCTCATCCGTCCCATCCTGGCCCAGGAAGGCGACCAGCTGCCCGTCAGCGCGTTCGACCCCCGCGGCTTCGTGGAGACCGGCACCACCAAGTACGAAAAGCGCGGCATCGCCGTGAAGGTGCCCGAGTGGATTCCCGAGAACTGTATCCAGTGCGGCCAGTGCTCGCTGGTTTGCCCCCACGCCTGCATCCGTCCCGTGCTGGTCAAGGAAGGAGCCGAAAAGCCCGAAGGCTTCGTGGTCGCTCCCAAGACCATCGGCAAGGAACTGGCCGGCTATCAGTACCGTATGCAGGTCAGCCCCCTGGACTGCACCGGCTGCGGCAACTGCGTGGAAGTGTGCCCCGCCAAGACCAAGGCTCTGGAAATGAAGCCCCTGGACGAACAGCGCAAGGAAGAAAAGAACTGGGAGTTCGCGATGAAGCTGCCGAAGCCCGAGGTGCAGATCAATCCTGCCACCGTCAAGGGCAGCCAGTTCCTGCAGCCCCTGTTTGAGTTCTCCGGCGCGTGCGCGGGCTGCGGCGAGACTCCGTATGTGAAGCTCGTTACCCAGCTGTTCGGCGACCGCATGATCATCGCCAACGCCACCGGCTGCTCCTCCATCTACGGCGGCTCCGCTCCCACCTGCCCCTACACCGTCAACGAAGAAGGCCACGGCCCCGCCTGGGCGAACAGCCTGTTCGAGGACAACGCCGAGTTCGGCTTCGGCATGAACCTGGCCACCGCCCAGCGCCGCGCCAAGCTGGCCGAAAACGTCAAGGCTCTGCTGGAAAAGGCTCCCGACTGGAAGGAATTCCAGGAAGCCGGCAAGGAATGGCTGGACAACATGGACGACGCCGAAGGCAGCAAGGCCGCGGCCAAGAAGGTCATTGCCGCCGTGGAAAGCTGCAAGGACTGCGGCTGCGAATGCGACCCGCTGTGCAAGGCCATCTTCGCCGACAAGGATATGCTGGTCAAGAAGTCCATCTGGATCTTCGGCGGCGACGGCTGGGCCTATGACATCGGCTACGGCGGCGTGGACCATGTGCTGGCCCAGAACCAGGATGTCAACGTCCTCGTGCTCGATACCGAAGTGTACTCCAACACCGGCGGACAGGCCTCCAAGTCCACCCCCACCGGCTCCGTGGCGAAGTTCGCCGCCGCCGGCAAGCGCACCAAGAAGAAGGACCTGGGCATGATGGCCATGAGCTACGGCTACGTGTACGTTGCCACCGTCGCCATGAGCGCCAACCCCGCCCAGTTGATCAAGGCCATGATCGAGGCCGAGAAGTATCACGGCCCGTCCCTGATCATCGCCTACGCGCCCTGCATCAACCACGGCATCAACATGAGCAAGGCGCAGGCCGAGATCCGCAAGGCGGTCGCCGCCGGCTACTGGCCGCTGTACCGCTACAATCCCGATCTGGATCAGCCTCTCACCATCGACAGCAAGGATCCCACCGAAAGCTATCAGGACTTCATCCGCGGCGAAACCCGTTACCAGACGCTGCTCAAGATGTTCCCCGATGCCGCCGAGAAGCTCTTTGCCCAGAACGAAGAGGACGCCAAGGTCCGTCTTGCCAACTACAAGCGGATGGCCGGCGTGTAATCCACGGTCTGGAATCATCCCATCAAAAAATTGGGGCTGCCACGCGAAAGCATGGCAGCCCCTTGTTCTGTTTCATGATTGATTTACTTTAGCAGTCTTTCCGCATTCCCGCCCAGGATGGCGCGCATGTCGGTTTCCGGCAGCGGCAGATCACGGATTTTTTGCAGGGCTGCGGTTTGGTCGCCCCAGGGGGAATCGGTGCCGAAAAGAATGTGATCCGCGCCGAAGAGGGAAATGAGGCGCAGGAACTGTTCTTCTTCCAGCATGGCAAGACTGGCTTCCGAAGTATAATAGCCATCGCCGTTGGAGGTCATACTCCCCAGAGCGAAAGAAGTATCCAGGTATACCCCCGTACCGGGCAGCAGCCTTTCCACCTCGTCCCAGCAGCGCCAGCCGCCCATATGGGCCAGCACCAGACACGCATCCGGGGCCTGTTCCCTTGCCCGGAGGATTTTTTCCGGGATGGACTGTTCCGCTCCGGGCAGGCCCACGTCCAGACCCGCGTGGGTCACCGCCAGCATCCCCAGCGCGGATGCTTTTTTCAGTATGCGGATATACCGCGGGTCGTCGAAGTCCACGCCCTGGTACGGCGGATGCACCTTCACGCCCCGCACCCCCGCCGCGCAGAGCCGTTCCATTTCTCGTTCCCAATCGGGAAAGTCCGGGTGCATTGCGCCCAGGGAATACACCCCGGTCTCGTTCGCGCGGGCGTTGAGCGCAATGGCGCTGTCGTTGATGTGGGGCACCTGCTTCGGGCTGGTCGCCACGGGGAGCACCACCGAAATATCAATACCCGCAGCCGCCATGGACGCCCGCAGGCCGTTCACCGTGCCGTCGGTAAAAGGCTTTGTGTGGGACGCGGCCTGCAATTTGCCGATGGCCGCCGGAGCGATGGCGTCCGGGAAGGTGTGGGTGTGAAAATCAACGATCATTTTTCCATCCTCGCAATCAGCTTGCTTCCCTCGTCTTTCAGCCATTTCCGGTGGGCTTTGTAGTCCGGGTCGACCTTTTCCACCTCCGCCCAGAAGCGGGGCGAATGGTTCATTTCCTTCCGGTGGCACAGCTCGTGTACCACCACGTAGTCCAGCACCTCCGGCGGGCAGAGCATCAGCAGGCAGTTGAAGTTCAGATTTCCCTGGCTGGAGCAGCTGCCCCATTTGCTTTTCTGGTTGCGGATGGTGATGCGACCGTAGGTCACGCCGACCAGCCGTGAAAAATACCGCACTCTCTGCGGGATATACGCCAGGGCCTTATCCGCCAGCGCCCGGATCTCCGCGGCGGTCAGCGGCGGCAGCTTTGAGATCTCCTCTTCCCTGCGGTTCACCATACCCAGATGCTTGTCCAGCCAGGCTTGATGCTGCCGGATAAAATCGTCGATCTGTGCCTGGGGCATGGTTTTCGGCGCGCGGATCTCCACGGCGTTTGGGCCCGTAATCCGCATGGCGACGGTTTTGCGGCTGCTGCGGATGATCGTTATCTGCAAGGTTTTGTCCATGGTGTTCCTTTCGCAAATCAAATTCCGGTATCAGTATAAACGCAAATCCCTTTTCTGGCAAGTGCATATCTGCCCGGCATGCCTCATAGGATAGCCCGAGGACAAAGTGAAGGAGTGTGCGGGCATGAAAAAGCGAAACTGGAAACTGAACATACGGCGCGTGGACGTGGAACGGATGCTGATCCTGTGCGCTTCGGCGCTGGTGGTGGCCCTGGCGCTGCGGCAGGATGACACCGTGCCAACGCGGCAGGCGCAGGACATGGAAAAAATCCCCGTGTTATCGGACAGCACCCTGCTGACCGCCGCGGACACCCAGCCCACGGTGGTGTATTATCAGGACGGGGAAGGCTATCTGGTGCCGGTGACGCGGCAGGTGGATAAAACCGACGGCATCGCCAAGGCGACGCTGAACCTGATGGTGCAGAGCAGCGCCAACGACCTGGCCGCTGCCAGGCTGGGCCTGAAAACCACGGTGCCGGAGGGGACGAAGTTTGACCTGGATATTGCGGATGGAAAGGCGCGGGTGGACTTGTCCAAGGAAGCGCTGAACTGCGCGAACGCCGAGCAGGAAACGCTGATGGTGCAGTCCGTGGCCCAGGCGCTGTGTGCATTTGATTCGGTGGACGAAGTGTCCTTCCTCTTTGACGGCCAGAAGCGCAGCAAGCTCACTTGGGGCACCGACGTGAGCGGCGTATTCAACGGGGACAATCTGAACCTGGAAAGCGTGGAGACCATGGCGGGCAGCAACAGCGTGCAGCTGTATTTTCCCTCCTCCACGGGCCGGATGCTGGTACCCGTCACCCGCACGGTGTTTTCCGACGCGGATGTGACCACCGCCGTTCTGGAATTGATCAAGGGCCCGAAAAAGGACAGCGGCCTGAACGCGCCCCTGCCGGATGACTGCGGCTTGCTGGGCGTGACCATGAAGGACGGCGTGGTGACCATCAATTTTACCAAGGAGTTTGTGGAAGCCGCGAAGGGGGAAAACGGTATCCAGGCGCTGCGGGCCGTGATGTTCACCGCCGCCCAGTTTCCCGGCGTGAAGCAGGTCAAAATCGCCGTGGAGGGCGAGCCTTACCAGCCGCCCGAAGCCGCCCAGCCCACCTTCCTCAACCAGGACACCGAGATCATGACCTACTATCCCGGCGTGATCGAGATGGATTGATACGATTCAGCGTTATGCTATATTCAGGTGATTTGAAAATCACCCTTTACAGTATAACTATGAACAGAATAACGCAGCGATGCGAAAGGCCCGGGAACAGGCGCAAGCCGTTCCCGGGCCGTTTTTATGTCGGAGCATTGAGGATTCGTCAAGGAAGAAGATACCGGTCAAAGCCCGCGTCCACCAGAAGCCGCCAGGCGTCCCAGACGTTGGGCGGGACGGCGACGGGCGCTTGATAGCCTTTTTCAGCGTAGACTTTCAGCCGCTGCAGGTCGCCCGCCATCAACTCTGTTTCCGCCCTCAGCGCGGTTTCGTCCGGAGCGTATTCCGCAAAGGGAATGGCCGGCGTGCTGACGCTCCATTGGATCTCAGGCCATTGCTTTGTTCCTGTAGCCCAGGCGCGTTTGGCCATGTAGGGCTTGCAGACCGCGATGCCGGTTTTCAGTTTCCTGTCTCCCGCAAGCTGCCTGGACAGAGAAAAGTTTTCGCCGGTGTTCGTCGCCTTGTCCTCAACCAGAATACAGCCTTCGGGCACTCCCTTTTCCACGCAGCGTTCGGCAAACAAAACGCCCTCCGGCCGCTGAAATACGCCCTCCGTCATCTTGCCATAGCCGCCGGTGCAGATCATCAGCGGCGCCGCGCCGGACAGGAACAGCGCCGCGGCATGGTCGGGCACCCGCAGATCGTGGCTGCCAAGCGCCAGAATCACATCTGCTTTTTCAGGCAGGGGCGGGCAGGCGGACATAAAATCATACAGGCATTTCGCGGCCTGGAATATGGCTTCGTCCATCATCATCCCTCTGTTCCGCTGATTACAGCAGCACGATGCCCGCTTTCTCGCAGGTCTCGCGGGTGGCGGGGTCCCAATAGGAGGACTGCACTTCGCCGATGTGGGCCTTGCCCAGCAGCAGCATGCACATGCGGCTCTGGCCGATGCCGCCGCCGATGGTGTAGGGCAGTTCGCCCTTCATGAGCGCCTGGTGGAAAGGCAGCTTGCGGCGCTCCTCCTTGCCCGCCAATTTCAGCTGGCGCTTGAGGGACGTGGGGGACACGCGGATGCCCATGGAGGAAATCTCAAAGGCGCAGCCCAGCAGGTCGTTCCAGAACATGATGTCGCCGTTCAGCTCCCAGTCGTCGTAGTCGGGGGCGCGGCCGTCGTGGGGCTGGCCTGATTTCAGCTTGCCGCCGATCTGCAAAATGCAGGCGGTCTTGTGCTCCTGCAGGTACAGGTTTTCCCGCTCCTTGGGGGTGTTGTCGGGATACATGTCCTCCAGCTCCTGGGTGGTCACGAAGGAAACGTCCCGGCACAGGGTGGTTTTCACCGCGGGATATTCCCACTTGATGCGATCCAGGGTGATGCAGATCGCTGTCACGATGCGCTCCATGGTGTCTTTCAGCAGATCCATGGTGCGGTCTTTTTCTTCGATCACCTTCTCCCAGTCCCACTGGTCCACGTACACGGAATGCAGGTTATCCAGGGTTTCGTCCCGGCGAATGGCGTTCATATCGGTGTACAGCCCTTCGCCCACGGGAAAGCGGTAGCGGGCCAGGGCGTAGCGCTTCCACTTAGCCAGGGAATGCACCACCTGGGCCAGTTCGCCGGTTTCCAGCATGTCAAAGGACACGGGCCGCTCGACGCCGTTCAGGTCGTCGTTCAGACCGGAAGCTCCGTCCACGAACAGCGGCGCGGACACGCGCTTCAAGTTCAGCGCGTGGCTCAGGTTGCTTTCAAAGGTTTTTTTGATCAGGGCAATGGCTTCCTGGGTTTCATATAAGCTCAGGCTGGATGTATATCCTTTGGGGACAATCACATGGCTCATGCAGATTCCCTCCTTTTAATTACCCAGAAAGAATAGCAAGAAGCGGGCCGTTTGTCAATTCCCGGGGCTGTTTTTCGTGTGTTTTTGCGATTCGTGGCTTGACAATTCGGGTTTCCGGTGTTACACTACTTGCAATTCCATATCAAAGGCGATGACGAAGACGGCGGGGAACGCGCCGCATCCAGAGAGCCGGGGCAGCTGAAAACCGGCGGCGGAACATTCCCGAATCGCCCATCCCTTCCGAGCCGAAGCGGTGAAACCGGGGCCTGTGTCAAGGGCGATCTTCCTCCGGACAGAGTTGGAGAAGAGGCGCACGGAGACAGAAACCGGAACTAATCGTCTTCCGTGACGCCGCGTGAGAGCAGGAAGCTTGGAACACGAGCTTCATGAGCGGCGCAGCAATGCGCAATTTGAGTGGTACCGCGAGCTGATTTTCAGCCCGTCTCAAAGCAAAAACACTTTGGGGCGGGCTTTTCTTTGCGGAAGAACGAATGCCGCCCTCATCAAACGAAAGCGAGGAACACAATCATGGACGTAGCCCAGGCCCAGCATATCCCCGACCAGGTGCGCGAGGTAGCCGCCCGTATCCGGGAGCTGCGCGAAATCAGCGGGTATTCCGTGGCGGAAATGGCCCGGATGACCGACGTGACCGAGGAAACCTACCGGGCGTATGAAAACGCCCAAATGGACCTGCCCTTTACCTTCCTGCACAAGTGCGCCCTGACCTTCAAGGTGGAAATGATCGACCTGCTGGAAGGCCGCAGCGCCATGCTGTCCTCCTACACCATCACCCGCAAAGGCGCGGGCGAGGTGACGGCAAGGGAGCAGGGCATCGACATCCGTAACCTGGCCCCCATGTTCCGCAAGAAGATTTCGGAGCCCTATTTCGTCCGATACACCTACGATCCCGCCCTGCAGGACAAGCCCATCCACACCACCACCCACTCCGGCCAGGAGTTTGACTACATCCTGTCCGGGGCCATGAAGGTGCAGGTGGGCCACAACATCGAGCTGCTCCGGGAGGGCGACTCCATTTACTACGACTCCTCCACCCCCCACGGCATGATCGCCGCCGAGGGCCAGGACTGCGTGTTCCTGGCCGTGGTGCTGCCCGGCGAGGAAGTGGAAGAGCGCCAGGTGATGCAGACCATCAAGGCCAGCCAGACGCCCGAGGACGCACATTATATTTACGAAAAGTTCGCCCATCCCGTGGAGGACGAGAACGGCGCGCTCCAGTCCATTTCCTTCACCAACCTGGACACCTTCAACTTTGCCTTCGACGTGGTGGATGCCCTGGCCGACACCAAGCCCGAAGCCCTCGCCATGCTGCACCTGGACGAGCACAAGCAGGAGCGCCGCTTCACCTTCTTGGACATGAAGAAGCAGAGCAACCGCGCCGCCAACTATTTCCGCTCCCTGGGCATCAAGAAGGGCGATAAGGTGCTGGTGGTGCTGCGGCGGCAATACCATTTCTGGCTGAGCATGTTGGCGCTGTGCAAGATCGGGGCCATCGCCATTCCGGCCACCGACCAGCTGCTGGCCCACGATTACGAATACCGCTTCAACAAGGCGGAGGTCAGCGCCATGCTGTGCACCGCCCACGGCCTGGCCGCGGAGCACGTGGAGGAAGCGCTGCCCCAGTGTCCCACCGTCAAGACCCTCATCCTCTGCGGCGGTTCCCGCGAGGGCTGGCACGACTTTGACGCGGACTTTGCCCGGTTCTCCTCCCGCTTCCCCCGGGAAGTCGACACCGCCTGCGGCCACGACCCCATGGTGATGTTCTTCACCTCCGGCACCACCGGTTATCCCAAGCTGGTGGCTCACGCCCACACCTACCCCATGGGCCACTTCATCACCGCCAAATACTGGCACTGCGTGGAGCCGGGACGGCTGCACCTGACCATCTCCGACACCGGCTGGGGCAAGGCCCTGTGGGGTAAGCTGTACGGCCAGTGGCTGTGCGAGGCCGCGGTGTTCGTGTATGACTTCGACCGCTTCCATGCGGAAGAGATTCTGCCGCTGTTTAAGCAGTACGACATCGCCACCTTCTGCGCGCCGCCCACCATGCTGCGCATGCTGATCAAGGAAGATTTGAGCAAGTACGACCTTTCTTCCATCCACCACGCCACCGTCGCGGGCGAAGCGCTGAACCCCGAAGTGTTCTACCAGTTCCAGAAGGCCACGGGCCTGTCTTTGATGGAGGGCTTCGGCCAGACCGAAACCACCCTGTCGGTGGGCAACTTAGTGGGCATGACCCCCAAGGTCGGCTCCATGGGCAAGCCCTCGCCCCTGTTCGACGTGGACATTGTGGACACGGAGGGCAACCCGGTGCCCGTCGGCGAGGTGGGCGAGATCGTCATCCGGCTGGGCGAAGGCAAGCCCGCCTGCGGCCTGTACCTGGGCTATGTGGGCATCGAGGATCACCACGAGGACGGCCTTTACCACACCGGCGACACCGCCTGGCGGGATGAGGACGGCTTCTTCTGGTACGTGGGCCGTCTGGACGACGTGATCAAGTCTTCCGGCTACCGCATCGGGCCGTTTGAAATCGAGTCCGTCATCATGGAGCTTCCCTACGTGCTGGAGTGCGGCGTCAGCGCCGCCCCCGATCCCATCCGCGGCCAGGTGGTCAAGGCCAGCATTGTCCTGGTCAAAGGCAAGGAGGGCTCCGAGGAGCTCAAGAAAGAAATTCAGAACTACGTCAAACAGCGCACCGCGCCGTATAAGTATCCCCGCATCGTGGTCTTCAAGGACGAACTGCCCAAGACCATCAGCGGCAAGATTCAGCGGAACCTGCTGTAAACAGCGCAGGCCGCATGGTTTCTTGCTCCCCTGACCCGGATAAACGGGAAAAGCGGCGGAAAAACCTCGCCCGGCCATCATCCGGACATCGGAAGGGGATAATAATTTATAAAAAAATCTTAACAAATCCGTTATCCTATGGTATACTGAAAATGGTACCTTAGCCTTGCATGCTTTTTACACGAGGAGGAAACGGCTGGATGGATTCTTACAAGCTGCTCATTACGGGTGGGATTCCACTGGTAGGAGAAACTTATGTATCCGGCGGAAAGAATACATCCGTGGCGGTGATTTCCGCCACGCTGCTTTGCGACGAGCCGTGCGTGCTGGAAAACCTGCCCGACATCGAGGATGTGCACGTCCTGATCGACATTCTGACCGGCCTGGGTGCGAAGGTGGATTACCAGCCCGAAGCGAAGCGCATGACCGTTGACCCCCGGAATGTGAACACCTTCCGCGTGCCTTACCGCCAGACCCAGCGCATGCGGGCCAGCTATTACATGCTGGGCGCGCTGCTGGGCCGCTTCGGTCAGGCGGAGGTTGGCTACCCCGGCGGCTGCTCCATCGGGGCGCGGCCCGTGGATCAGCATTTGAAGGCCTTCCGGGCCATCGGCGCGGAAGTGAAGGACCGGGGCGCAAAGATCACCGCCAAGGGCAAAATGGTGGGCGGTTCCGTGGTATTTGACCGCATCACCGTGGGCGGCACCATCAACGCCATGCTGGCCGCGGCCAGGGCCGAAGGCAACACCACGCTGTACAACGCGGCCCGGGAGCCCCACGTGGTTGACCTGGCCAACTTCCTCAACTCCATGGGCTGCCGCGTGAAGGGCGCCGGTACCGACACCATCCGCATCACCGGCGCGAAAAAGCTGCACGGCAGCGTGTATACCGTCATTCCCGACCAGATTGAAACGGGCACCCTCATGATCGCCGCCGCCGCCACCAGGGGCGACGTGGTGATTCGCGGGTGCATTCCCACCCATATGGAATCCCTGACGGCCAAGCTGCTGGAAATGGGCGTGGCGGTCAGCGATATGGACGACGCCATCCGCGTGCGCACCGTGCGGGGCCACCGGGCGGTGAACATCAAAACCCAGGAATATCCCGGCTTCCCCACGGACCTGCAGCAGCCCATGAGCGCCATGCTCACCCGGGCCAGCGGCGATTCCGTGGTGATCGAAACCATCTTTGAATCCCGGTTCAAGCACCTGATGGAGATGCGCCGTATGGGCGCGCAGGTGCAGATTCTGGATCAGACCGCCATCATCCAGGGCGTGCCCGAGCTGTACGGCGCGCCCGTCACCGCCACCGACCTGCGGGCCGGGGCCGCGCTGGTGATCGCCGGACTGATGGCCAACGGCGTGACTGAAATTTACGAGCCCGGCTATATCGAGCGGGGCTATGAGCATATCGAAGAAAAGCTGCGCGCCCTGGGCGCGGACATCCGTCGGGAGCCGCTGGAAGATATTTGATTCCACTGCGGCTTATTCGAGTTTGCCTTTTCGATGTATGCTTCCGCTCCTTCCCCGAAACGGGGAATTACGGAAGGGATGAATCGATTGAATTCCTTTGAGTTACTGGGCCTGCCTCGCACTGCCACGGAACAGCAGGTGCGGCAGGCCTATCATACAAAAGTAAAGGCCTGCCACCCCGACCAGTTCACGGACGGCCAGACCCAGCAAAAGGCCCAGGAACAGCTGATCCAGCTGAACCTGGCCTATGAGGAAGCGCTGCGCCTGGCCATGGGGAATCAGCCGGGGGCGCCGCTGAACGTGATGTCGGCGGAGGAAGCCAAGCGCTTGGCCGTCAAGCTGATGGAGCAGCGCCGCTATGAAAGCGCCTTGCTGCAACTGAGCCATGTTGAAGCCCGGGATGATGAATGGTATTACATCCACGGCCGGCTGCTCATGAACATGCACCAGTACAGCACCGCCCACCAGTCTTTCCGGGAGGCCGTGCGGATGCAGCCCGATAACCGCGCTTACCGCCAGGGCGCGCTGGACGCCGCCGTCGCCATCAAGCGCCATCAGAAGCTGCGCTACCGGGTGGTGGAATGGGCGGGGAATTTTTTCCACCGGTCTTACGGGCAGGGGAAAAAGTAAATTCGTCAGGAGAGAGGAGAAGCCGCGGGACGCGGTGTGAAATACGGATATGAATCTGCCGAATAAATTAACGCTGCTGCGCATTTGCCTGATTCCTTTGTGCCTGCTTTTGTGGGCGCTGGACCAGCCCATTCCCGCCGCGATCACCTTTGCCGTGGCGGCGATTACCGACTTCTTCGACGGCTATATCGCCCGAAAACGCAACATCGTGACCGTGTTCGGCAAGTTCGCCGACCCGGTGGCGGACAAGGTGCTGGTGCTGACGGCCATGGTGTTCCTCTGCGCCGACGGGCATTTGCCCGCCTGGGCCGTGTCCATCGTGGCAGCCCGGGAGCTGCTGGTGGACGGCCTGCGCCTGGTAGCCGCGGGCAAGGGCAACGTGATTGCCGCGGGCTGGCTGGGCAAGATCAAAACCAACCTGCAATACTTCTGCGTCGTCGCCGCCATGGTGCTGCCCAAGGGCCATTGGCTCACCCTCACTCTCACCATCCTCATGGCCATCATGACCGTGTGGAGCGGCTGGCAGTACGTGTGGGGCCACCGGGAAATTCTCAAATCCGGCGGGATGTAATGGAAAGTTCCAAGTTCTAAGTTATAAGTTCTAAGCTAAATTTGTTCATGTGCAATGCAATTCCAATCATACGACAAAAGGCTTAGAACTAAGAACTTTGAGCTTAGAACTGTTTTCCCCTCTTGACGAATCAGAACGGATGTTCTATAATAAACTTGCTCTTTGCGTCAAGGAATGACAGACAGGGAGTGCATCCAATCCCTGTCTTTTTCAATGAAACGATATAGACAGAAGGAAAAAAAGGAGATCAGACGCCATGGCCAAGAAGGAAAGCAAGAAAAACGACCTGAAACTGGACAACACCCAGCAGGAAAAGATGAAAGCGCTGGAAGCCACCCTGTCCAGCATTGAAAAGGAATTCGGCAAGGGTACCGTGATGAAGCTGGGCGAAAAGACCGCCATGCAGGTGGACGTGGTGCCCACCGGCTGCCTGGACCTGGACATGGCGCTGGGCGTGGGCGGCATTCCCCGGGGCCGCATCATTGAAGTGTTCGGCCCGGAATCCAGCGGCAAAACCACCGTGGCCCTGCATGTGGTGGCCCAGGTGCAGAAGATGGGCGGCGCGGCGGCGTTCATCGACGCGGAGCATGCCCTCGACCCCGCTTACGCCAAGAACTTAGGCGTGAACATCGACGAGCTGTACGTCAGCCAGCCCAACTGCGGCGAGGACGCGCTTGAAATCGCCGAAGCCCTGCTTCGCAGCGGCGCGATTGATATTGTGGTCATCGACTCCGTGGCGGCGCTGGTGCCGCGCGCCGAGATCGACGGCGAAATGGGCGATTCCTTCGTGGGCATCCAGGCCCGCCTGATGAGCCAGGCCATGCGCAAGCTGACCGGCGTGGTGGCGAAAACCAACGCCATCGCCCTGTTCATCAACCAGATTCGTGAAAAGGTCGGCGTCATGTACGGCAACCCCGAAACCACCCCCGGCGGCCGCGCCCTGAAATTCTATTCCTCCGTGCGCCTGGATGTGCGCAAGGGCGAGCAGCTCAAGAACGGCAGCGAAGTGATCGGCAACCGCACCAAGGTGAAGGTGGTCAAAAACAAGGTAGCCCCGCCCTTCCGCACCTGTGAATTTGACCTGATTTTCGGCCAGGGCATCAGCAAGGAAGGCAGCCTGCTGGATATGGCCATCGCCAAGGATATTATCCAGAAGAGCGGCGCGTGGTTCTCCTATAAAGACCAGCGCATCGCCCAGGGCCGCGACAACGCCCGCCAGTACCTGAAGGATCATCCCGACGTGTTCGACGAAATCGACGCCCTGGTACGCCAGCAATTGGCCCAGACCACTGTTCCCGCCGTGTCCGAGGACGACATTCCCGAAATGGACGTGGACGCGGACATGACCGAAAACGATGAAGAATAATATCAAACCCCGGCCCGACGCCTGCAACCTGTGCCGCATCGAGCTGGATCACGTGGGTGTCACTGCCGGGGCGGACGTGCTGCTCCAGGATGTGAGCTTCCACATCCACTGCGGCCAATTGACCGCCCTGGTCGGCCCCAACGGCGCGGGCAAAACCACGCTGATCCAGGCGATTCTGGGCCAGCGGGCGCACACGGGCAGCATCCGCCACGTGGACGCGGACGGCCACAATTTCCCCGCGCCGCGTATCGGCTATGTGCCGCAGCAATTGCCCTTTGACCGGGAAATGCCGCTGACGGTGTGCGACCTGATGGCCTCCTCCCTGTCCCGCCGCCCGGTGTGGACGGGTGTTAGCAAGGCCACAAGGGAACAGGTACACGCCGCCCTGGACGAGACCCAGGCGGCGAAGCTAATCGACAAGCGTTTGGGCGCGCTGAGCGGCGGCGAATTGCAGCGGGTGCTGCTGGCCATGGCCCTGACCCCGGTTCCCGACCTGCTGGTGCTGGACGAGCCGGTGTCCGGCGTGGACCAGAACGGCCTGAGCCTGTTTCTGCAAACGGTCAGCGCCCTGCGCAACACCCACCACCTGGCCATCCTCATGGTCAGCCACGACTGGGAAATGGTGCGCCGCTACGCGGACTGGGTGGTGCTGGTACAGCAAAAGCTGTTAAAGCAAGGCCCCCCCGCCGAGGTCTTCGCCTCCCCTGAGTTTGAAAAAATCTTCCGCGGCGAAATCAATCGCTCCCTGGAACGCGACAAATCCGCCGGAGAACCCTATAAACCGTAAAGAACGCAGGACTGTGAATCGTTCGCAGTCCTGCGTTCTTTATGGCGATAACAGTATTTTCATTATTTATACTGTACAAAGTTATGCTGTATTCAGGTGATTTGAAAACCACCTTTTACAGGATAACTCTGAATGGTATTAGCCCTTCACCGGATGGTTCCTGTAGTAGTTGATGAGGCAGCCGTCGGCGATGATTTCCCGTTCGTCGGGCGTCAGGTCGCCCAGGGACACGGTGAAGGGCGTCACCGCGCCGTCGGGCTTCACAGCATAAGCGGTGAATTCGGGCGTGCCTTCCAGCACCGCTTTCCGCAGGCCCGGCACGAACACCCAGTCTCCCAGGGCGAAGGCCGTTTCGTCCTTCACCAGCAGGGGCGCCATGCCCCAGTTGATGCAGTTGCTGCGGTAGCGTTTGGTGGCGTATTCCTTGGCCAGGTTGGCGGATGCCCCCAGTACCCGCTGGCAGGAGGCGGCCTGCTCCCGGGCGGAGCCGTCGCCGGGCTTCACGGCGTAAATCGTGGAGCCGATGTCGGTGTGTTCAGGGTCCACCTTCACCATCTTGGACAGGGCTTCGTACACCTGCTTCACTTCCTCCGGCAAGCCCTTGCCCGCGGCACGGTCGCGCTCGATCTGCCGCACCGCCTTGCTGCGGCCCACATAGCCGGGGTCTTTGCGGCTGAGGGTGAACTCGCTCAGGCGTTCGGGATTGGAGCGGTAGGAGGAGGCTTCGCCGGAGGGAATCAGCTCGTCGGTGGTGGTGACGGGGTCGGTGATGTAGCTGCACACCTTCACCAGCAAATCGTCGGTCAGGGCGGGCTGTTCGGGCCAGTCCTTGATGTTGGGGCCAAACTTCAAGGCGTATTCGGGTTCCGCCTTGCCAAAGCCGAAGTACACGCGCTTTTCGTACACGGCCTTGTCGAAGGCGTAGGGATACTTCTGATACTTGATATCCAGGTCGGTGGCGGGAGTCAGCCTGCCGTGGTTGATGGCGGTGGCGGCGATGGAACGGGCGTCCATCAGGGCGACGGCGCTCATCTGGCCCTCGCCGGGCTTGCTGCCTTCGCGGTTGGGGAAGTTGCGGGTGGTGTGGCGGATGGAGAATTCCCCGTTGGCGGGGGTGTCACCTGCGCCGAAGCAGGGGCCGCAGAAGCATTCCCGGATGATTGCGCCCGCGGCAGCAATGTCGGCCAATGCGCCGTTCTTCATCAATTGCAGGTAGGCGGGCATGGAGCCGGGATACACGCTCATGGTGAAGGCCCCGTTGCCGGTGGACTGGCCGCGCAGGATGTCCGCCACGGCGCAGATGTTGTCGAAGGTGCCGCCGGAGCAGCCCGCTACCAGGCCCTGTTCCACCCACACGCCGCCGTCGTGCACCTTGCCGACCAAATTGACCTTCGCGCCGACGATCTGCTTGTTGGCCTTTTCTTCACATTCGTGCAGGATGTCCTTGGGGTTTTCCAACAACTCCCGGATGGTGATGGCGTGGCTGGGATGCATGGGCAGGGCGATGGTGCTTTCGATGGTGGAAAGATCAATGTACACGCAGCCGTCGTAGTACGCCACGTCGGCGGGCTTCATTTCCTTATATTCCTCGGGGCGGCCGTGAATGGTCAGGTATTCTTCCGTCGCCTCGTCCGTTTCCCAGATGGAGGACCAACAGGTGGTTTCGGTGGTCATCACGTCGATGCCGTTGCGGTATTCCATGGGCAGCTTTTTGACGCCGGGGCCGACAAATTCCATCACCTTGTTCTTTACATAGCCGTTAGCGTACACCGCGCCGCAGATTTGCAGGGCCACATCCTGGGGGCCGACGCCGGGCCGGGGTTCGCCGTCCAGATAAATCAGCACAACACCGGGCCGGGCCACGTCATAGGTGCGGCCTACCAATTGCTTGGCCAGCTCTCCTCCGCCCTCGCCCACGGCCAGGGTGCCGATGGCGCCGTAGCGGGTATGGGAATCGGAGCCTAAAATCATCCGGCCGCAGCCCGCCATCATTTCCCGGTTGAAGGAGTGGATGACCGCCATGTTGGTGGGCACGTAAATGCCGCCGTACTTGTGCGCCGCGCTGAGGGCAAACATGTGGTCGTCCTCGTTGATGGTGCCGCCCACGGCGCACAGGCTGTTGTGGCAGTTGGTGAGCACGTAGGGCATGGGGAATTTCGTCATGCCGGAGGCCCGGGCGGTCTGGATGATGCCCACATAGGTGATGTCGTGGCTGGTCAGGCTGTCGAAGCGCATTTGCAGATGTTCCATGTCGCCGCTTTGATTATGCGTTTTCAGGATGCCGTAGGCGATGGTACCCTGCGCGGCTTCCTCTTTGGATACGGGGCGGCCCGCTTTCCGCGCTGCCTCCTGTGCGTCGGTGACTACCTGACGGCCATGGACGAGATATACTCCGGAATCGTACAGCTTTATCATCTTGAAGCCTCCGTTTTTTGCATGAAAATAAAATGGATCAAAAAGTTACCGATGTTTATTATCCGTAAATCCTGCGCGGTTGTCAAGTATTCCTTGTGTTTATCCTCTTTCTTTTGATAGCGGTGCAGTAAAGGGGAACGGAGCGGGGGCCTTCTGTTTATTCCTTTCTTTTATGAAAAAAACGCCCCGCGGTCATTTCTGACTGCGGGGCGGGGAAGGAATTATTCTTTGTCGGTTTCGTCTTTGGCGTCGGCGCTGCTGTCCGCTTTGTTCTCGGCGGCGGCTTTGCCGACCAGTCCGCCCACGGACACGTCGCGGAGCATCTTGGGGATGTCCAGGCCCACGGCCTGCTTGACGGCCTCGAAGGTCTGCAGCATGGTACCGGCGGTGTCGCGGGCCATGGAAGACGCGCCGCCCTCGCCGAAGAGGATGATCTTTTCGGTCTTGCTGAGGGGCTCGCTGACGGAATGCGCGATGTCGGGCAGCTTGTCGACGACCATTTCCAGCATGGCGGCCTGGCCGTAGAGCTGCATGGCTTCGGCCTTGCGGCGGATGGCTTCGGCCTCGGCTTCGCCCTTCATGCGGATGGCTTCGGCTTCCTTTTCGGCTTCGTACAGCTGGGCATCGGCCTTGGCCTGGCGCTCGAACCGTTCGGCCTCGGCCTGGAACTGGCGGGCGTCCTTCTCGGCGGCGGCCTTCTCGCGGATCTCCACGTTCAGGCGTTCGCGCTGAATTTCGACTTCCTGCTTCTTGAGCTCGGTTTCCTTTTCCAGGCGGGTCAGCTCGGCGGCGGCGCGCTCCTCCTCGAAGATCTTGCGCACGCGCTCCTGCTCGATGCGGTAGGCTTCGTCGGCGTTCGCTTTCTTCTGGTCGCTCTCGATCTGATACGCGGCCTTGAGCAAGGCCAGCTCCTTGTCCTGCTCGGCGATGGCGGCCTGGGCTTCGATTTCGGCCTTGTGGCCTTCCTGCTCGGCCTTGGCGCGGGCGATGGCGGCGTCGCGCTCCTTCTGCACCACGTTCTGGATGGCCATGGTCTCGATCACCTGGCCGTCCTTGTCGGAGAAGTTCTGAATGGTCAGGTTGATGATCTCCAGGCCCATGTTCTTCATGTCGCTCATGGCGGCCTTGATGGACTCCTGGGCGAACTTGTCGCGGTTCTGCACCAGCTCGGCGATGGTCATCTGGCCGATGATCTCGCGCATGTTGCCCTCCAGCACATCCTTGGCCAGGGCTTTGATCTGGTTGGCGTCGTAATGCAGCAATTGTTCGGCGGCGGTGGCGATGGACAGGTCGTCCGAGCCGATCTTGATGTTCGCCACGGCGTCCACCAGCACGGAGATGTATTCTTTGGTGGGTACGGGCTGGGCGGTTTTGATATCCACCTGCATCAGGCACATGTCCAGCTTGTCGATGCGCTCGATGGCGGGAACGTAGAACGTCGCGCCGCCACGCACGATGCGGTAGCCGAACTTCTTGGACGCCACCGTGCCTTCCGCCGTGCGCACCTTGTAGTTGTGCCGGATCAGGCCGGAGATGATCAGCGCGGTGTCCGGCGGGGCCACCTTGTAGCGGGGCACCAGCTTGATCAGCGCGTACAGCCCGGCCAGCGCCGCCAGGACGATCCACCATTTTTCAGCCAGGAATTGAAGTACCATTTCCATGGGATAACCTCCTTATTGAATGGTCAGTGATTCGTCAGAACATCCCATACGGGCCGTGATGGTGGCAATGATGATGATAATGATGATGGAAGGGGAAGCCCATGCCCCAGCCCATGAAGGGATGGCAATGGTAACGGGGACGGCGGAACACGAGGGAAAGAACGAAGAAGATAGCGAGCAGCCTGAGCATTGCGGTTTCCTCCTTTCAGGCGGTCAGCGGGCACAAAAAACCTGCACCCAGATTGTGGATGCAAGTCTTGCCTTCTCGTTTCCTCCGGACGCTCCCGCGTCGGCTGACGGCCCGGAAACCACGCGGCTTTCCGCGTTTGGCTACTCCCTTGCGACAGGATAATTATAGCAAATTTCTTTGCGTTTTTCCAGTAGGCAAACCGACATTCCGGACGCATTTTATGACAATTCAGCGAGCGGATAGGAAGCGCCCTGTTTTTTTCTCTATGCGGCGGGCGGTTTTTGTGGTATACTGTTTCCGTGAAAGCTCATGAAGGAGGCGCGTAATCCTTATGCTGCGCAGCGGAAAAGTGGTCGCCGCGGAAAACGGCGTGCTGGAAGTATGTTTTGAGCGGCCCGAGGCCTGCGCCCATTGCGGGCAGTGCGCTGGGCAGAAGAAAGAAACGCTGGTGAAGGTTCCCGGCGACGCGCCGGTGGGCCGGTGGATCGACGTGGATATGCCGGAGGGCCAGGTGCTGAAAGCCTCCATGCTGGCGTATGTGATGCCGCTGCTGATGCTGCTGGGCGGGCTGGCCCTGGGCAGCGTGATCTTTGAAAACGATCTTTTGAAAGCGCTCACCGGCATCGTGTGCATGGGCGTCAGCTGGCTCATCCTGCGGTGGGTGGAAAAGCGGATGAAAGAAAAATCCGTCTGGCAGCCCAAAGTGGTGAACGTGTACGGCGAGGAAGAAACGCCGCTGTTCAGGTAAAAAACGATAAGAACAAAAAACCCGCCGGAGCTTTTCGCCCCGGCGGGTTCGCTGGTTTTTGGTTTAACCTTCGATCAGAATCTGTTTCTTTTCGGGCACCTTCTTGGCTTCCTTCTTGGGGATGGTCAAGCTCAGCACGCCGTTTTCATACTTCGCCTTGATGTCCTCTTCGGTGATGCTACCGCCCACGTAGAAGCTGCGCTGCATGGCGCCGGAATAGCGCTCCTGCCGCAGCACTTTGCCCTTCTGGTTCTTCTCCTCTTTCTCCAGGCTCTTTTCGGTGGAGATGGTCAGGTAGCCGCTGTTCAGCTCCAGCTTGATTTCTTCCTTCTTGAAGCCGGGCAGTTCCACGTCCAGCTCGTAGGCTTCGTCGGTTTCCTTCACGTCGGTCTTCATCATGCGGGCCGCGTTCTTGCCATACAGGGCGCGGTCAGGCTGCGGGAAGCCGCGGAAGAAAGCGCGGTCAAAATCATCAAAAACGTCCATCAAGTTTTCACCAAACACGGTAGGAAGATACGTACTCATAAGTCAAACCTCCATTTTTAATGGCCCTGCGGCTTCGGATCGCTCCGGCCCATCGGGCGGTTCATTGTTATTGTTCCCGGCTTTCGCCGTCCCGATTCGGGGGAGGGCTTCTTTCGTCCCCTTTCCCTGTTCGGTGATTATAGTATACTATAATAGTCAAAGATAGTCAAATTACAATTTGCCTTTGAAGTTTGATTTTCTTTGACCTTTAACGGTTTCTCTGCTTTTTTCTCGCTGTTTTGCATGATTTCAAAATTTTTTGGGGTTTTTCTTGCTTTTTTGTAATTGGTCAGTCGAAGATGAAAGAATGATTTATGTTGCTAACTAACCTTAAGCCTTCCCCTTGAGGGGAAGGCTTTTGGCTGATTTCCTTAATTGTTCGCAATAGAATATTTCCCTTTCCCCCTTGCGGGAAAACAGATCACCCTCTATAATGGAAGCGTTTCTGCTTTTGTTTTTACTGAATCAAGCGGAGGAATATGGTTCCATGATATTCGGGAAGCACATCAACCGGTATTACCTCAAGTACGGCATTTTTCTTTTGATCGGCGTTCTGACGCTGGCGGCGGTGGACTACCTGCAATTGATCATCCCCAGCCTGTACCAGATGACGGTGAACGGCATCAACCAGGGATTCGTGATGGTGAACGGGGAACGGGTCGCTTTTGACATGCCCTTCCTGCTGGACAAAATCTGCATGCCCATGGTGGCGGTGATCCTGTCGCTGGTGTTCGGGCGGTTTTTGTGGCGCATCTGCTTTTTTGAGGCCGCTATCCGGGTGGAAACCGACCTGCGCAACGCCATGTTCGATAACGCCCGGTTCCTGAGCCGGGAGTATTACCAGGTGAACAAAGTCGGCACGCTGATGAGCCTGTTTACCAACGACCTGGACACGGTGCAGGAGTGCTTCGGCTGGGGCATCTTAATGTTCTTTGACGCGCTGCTGCTGGGCGTGATGGCGGTCAGCAAAATGTGGAAAATGAGCTGGGCGCTGGCCCTGCTTTCCATGATTCCCATGGCGCTGCTGCTGGCAATCAGCTCGGTGGTGGGCCGCCGCATGATGCGGAAATGGGACGCCCGCCAGGCCGCTTTTTCTAAGCTCAGCGACTTTGCCCAGGAGAGCTTTTCCGGCATCGCGGTGGTGAAGGCGTTCGTGAAGGAAACCAAGGAATTGATGGCCTTCAAAAAGCTGAATATCGAGAACGAAAAAACCAACGTGGAGCACACCAAGGCGGCGGTGCTGCTGCGGATTCTGGTGACGCTGTTTGTGGAAAGCGTCATCTGCATCATCCTGGGCTACGGCGGCTATCTGGTGTACCGGGGCACGTTCAACGCGGGCCAGCTGGTGGAGTTCATCGGCTACTTTACCTCCGTGGTGTGGCCCATCATGGCGGTGTCGGAGCTGATCGACATGACCAGCCGGGGCAAGGCCAGCCTGGAGCGCATCGGCGAACTGCTGGACGCGGAACGGACGGTGAAGGACAGGCCTGGCGTGACCGACCTGAACAGCATCAAGGGGGATATTGAATTCCGGCATCTGACCTTCCGCTATCCAGACGGCGAGTTCGACGCGCTGCAGGACGTGTCCTTTAATATTCAGGCGGGCCAGAACGTGGGCCTGGTGGGCAAGACCGGCAGCGGCAAGACCACGCTGGTGGATTTGATTCTGCGCATTTACAACGTGCCCGACGGCACGCTGTTCGTGGACGGGCATGACGTGAACGACATTTCCATCCACTCCCTGCGGGCGGGCTGCGCCTACGTGCCCCAGGACAACTTCCTGTTCTCCGACACCATCGAACACAACATCGCTTTCGGCGTGGACGAGGAGAACCGGGACGCGGTGATGGAGGCCGCGAAGCTCTCCGACGTGCATGACAACATCGCCGAGTTCCAGCAGGGTTACGACACCATTTTGGGCGAGCGGGGCGTGACCGTCAGCGGCGGGCAGAAGCAGCGCATTTCCATCGCCCGGGCCTTGATGAAGGACGCGCCCATCCTGATTTTAGACGACTCCGTGTCCGCCGTGGACACTAAGACCGAAAAGAACATCCTGGAAAACCTGAAAACCACCCGGCAGGGCAAGACCACCATCCTGATCGCCCATCGCATTTCCACCATCGAGCGGATGGATTTGATCCTGTTCATCGACGACGGCAGGCTGGCCGCGGCGGGGAAGCACGAAGAACTGCTGGCCTCCTGCCCCGAATACAAAAAGATGGTGGAGCTGCAAAAGTTGGAAGAGGAAGGAGGGAACGGCCTTGACTGAGTATTTGCCCATCCTGATCGTGGGCGC
This sequence comes from uncultured Eubacteriales bacterium, assembly GCA_902795275.1. Classification (GTDB taxonomy): domain Bacteria; phylum Bacillota; class Clostridia; order Christensenellales; family Aristaeellaceae; genus RUG563. The sequence goes on from CADBKQ010000005.1 coordinate 24,775, forward strand.
GATCATCGGGGTGTTCGCCATCATCTTCACCATGGCCTACGCGCTGGAAAAGAACAAAAAAGAATCCATGGGCTTTGACCGCCACATGGACGACAGGAAAATCATCAAACGCCTGCTGGCCTACGCCAAGCCCTACAAGAAAGAATTTGCCCTGGTGTTCGTGGTGATGCTGCTGTCCATCGGCTATGACTTGGTTTCTCCGCTGCTGGTGGGCCACATCGAGGAAACGGTGAAGGGGCAGTTTGAACTGTCCTACCTGTTTTCCGTGGTGGCGGTGTACGCGGGCATCCTGGTGGTCAGCATGGTGTGCACCTACGCCCAGGCCATGATCCTGCAAAAGACGGGGCAGAAAATCCTCTCCGCCATCCGGCAGGACGTGTTTACCCACATCGAATCCCTGTCCCAGGAGCAGCTCAACAACATGCCCGTGGGCAAGCTGGTCACCCGTGTCAGCAACGATCCCAACGCCATTTCCTTCATGTTCACCAACATCCTGGTGACGCTGGCGAAAAATACCATGGTGATCTTCGGCGTGTTAGGGGCCATGCTGGTGCTGAACTACGCGCTGACGTTGATGGTGCTTTGCTTCGTGCCCTTCGTGGTGCTGTTCACGGTGATCTTCCGCAAGTTTTCCCGCAAGGTACACCGGAAGGTCAACGACGCCACCACCGACATCAACACCTATCTTTCGGAAAACCTGTCGGGCATCAAAATCACCCAGATCTTCAACCGGGAAGACCGGAAGATGGCGGACTTCCTGGTGAAGAGCAGAAACCTCCGCAACGCCAAGCGCGCCCGGATGATGGTGTTCGGCATCTTCCGCCCGCTGGTGTACATGCTCTATATCTCCTCGGTCATGTGCCTCTTGTACCTGGGCGGCAGGGGCTACATTCAGGACACCCTGTTCCTGGGACAGCGCATCACCTCCGGCATCCTGGTGTCCTTCTATATGTATATCTCCCGCTTCTTCAACCCCATCCAGGCCCTGGCGGAGCAGTTTGACCAGCTCCAGCGCTCCTTCGCCGCCGCCGAAAAAATCTTCACCATCATGGACATGGTTCCCGAAATCGTGGACAGCCCGGACGCGGTGGAGCTGGACGAAATTCGCGGCGAGATCGAGTTTAAGGACGTGTGGTTCTCCTACAAACCCGACGAATGGGTGCTCAAGGGCGTGTCCTTCCACATCCTGCCCCGGCAGACCGTAGCCTTTGTGGGCGCGACCGGCAGCGGCAAGACAACGATTCTTTCTTTGATCTGCCGCAACTATGACATTCAGAAGGGCCAAATCCTCATCGACGGGCGCGATATTAAAACCATCAAAATCGCTTCCCTGAGAAAGCACTTCGGCCAGATGCTCCAGGACGTTTTTCTGTTCTCCGGCGACATCCGCAGCAACATCCTGCTGCGGGAAGAAGGCATATCCGATGCGGAGGTCATGGCGGCCTGCAAATACGTGAACGCTGATTCCTTCATCTGCAAGCTGGAAAAGGGCCTGGACGAGCCCGTGCGCGAGCGGGGCAACAACTTCTCCGCCGGGCAGCGGCAGCTTTTGTCCTTCGCCCGCACCATCATCCATAAGCCCTCGGTCATCATCCTGGACGAAGCCACCGCCAACATCGACACGGAAACCGAACTGCTGATTCAGGACTCTTTGGAAAAGATCAAGTCCATCGGCACCATGCTCATCGTGGCCCACCGCCTGTCCACCATCCAGCACGCGGACAACATCATCGTGCTGTCGAACGGCGTCATTCAGGAGCAGGGCAGCCACCAGGAACTGCTGCATAAGCGCGGGCAGTATTACCAGCTCTACACCCTGCAATTCACCAAGCAGCAATTGCTGAAAGGGGAAAGCGCATAGAGCGGAATCGTTACAAATGGTTTACAAATGCCACGCAGGAAAAACGCCCGCTGCCGGCGAATATCTTATTGTTCGGAAGGAGGCGGTAACGTGCGGAAACGCATCAAACTGTTTTATGTGGTCGTGATCGCCTTTGTGATCGTCGCCGGCGGACTGATGACGATGAACCGCCTGGATCAGGAAATCGCCGTACTGGAGGATACGGCCAGGGAAACCCGACTGAGGCAGCTGGCATTGGAAACCGAAAACGGCAATATGAAGCAGGAAATCGCCGTGAAGGACACGGAAAGCTATATCCGCAAGATGGCGCGAAAGAACAACCGGTTCCTCATGCCGGGGGAAACCCGCTTTGTGGTGGTGAACCCGGAAGCCCTGTACGCGCCGGGCGAAATGCCGGGCCAGGAAATCGAGCTGGAAACGGAAACGGCTGAAGAAACCGACACCGAAGCGGAACCTGTACAGGAGGATACGGAAGGATGAAACGCGCCGCAATAGCCATCGGATCGAACTCCACCCGGATGCTTGCCGCCGAAACAACGGGCGGCGCGCTGCGCAACCCAATCAGAGGCCGCGAAGAAACGCGGCTTTTTTTAGGTCTGGACGAAGCGGGCAATATCTCTCCCGAAAAGCTGGAGGACACGGCCCAGGCGGTGAAGCGGCTGTACCTGAACGCGCTGGCTTACGGCGCGGAAACGGTGGATCTGTTCGCCACCAGCGCCATCCGCGACGCCGGGAACAGCGCGGATTTCGCCTCGCGCATCCGGGAACTGACGGGGCTGGAACTGCGAATTATCTCCGGCGAGGAAGAAGCCCGGCTGGCCTTCGCGGCGGTGTCGGAAGGAAAGCGGCGGCTGGTGATGGACATCGGCGGCGGCTCCACGGAATGGACGGTCGGCGAAAACAACCGGGCGGAATGGGCGGTCAGCATGCAGCTGGGCGCGTCGCGGCTGCTGAAAATGCAGCCGATGAAAAGCCCGGAGGACGCGGAAAAAGCGAGAAAAATCTGCCATGAAATCATGGCCCCTTACGCGGAGCGGCTTGCGGAAATCCCGTCCGCTCCCGCCATGATCGGGCTGGGCGGCACCTGCACCACCGCCGCGGCCATCACCATGGGCCGGGAAGCGCATGGGGAAGCGGTGGAAGGAAGGATCGTGACGCGGCAAACCGCCATGGAGCAACTCGCGCAGCTATCTTCCATGACGCTGGAGGAGCGCATGCGCGTGCCCGGCCTGCCGCCCGCCAGAGCGCAGCATTATCCCCACGGCCTGTGTATCCTGATCACCGCCATGGAACTGTGTGGGTTTGATGAAATTACAATATCTGGAAAAATTAATTTGGACGGTTATTTGACGATGATCGGCAAGGAGGATGGAACATGGCGAAAGAACTGAAAAACAGACAGGACATGGACCCCCGCTGGCAGTGGCGGCTGGACCACATTTTTGCCACCGAAGAAGCCTATGAGCAGGCGTATGCCAAGGCGCAGAAAGACATTGAAAAGATGGCGTCCTGGCAGGGACGGGTCAGCGAGAATCCCCGGCAGGCCATTCTGGACGCGGACGCCTTGGCCCTGCAATTGGACCATTTAGCCGCTTACGCCCTCATGCACAAGGACGAGGACAGCGGTGACCCCGCGCGCCAGGCCCGGGCGGCGAAGTTCCAATCCCTGGCCGTGAAAGCGGACGCGGCCACGTCCTTCCTCAGCCCGGAACTGCTGGCCCTGCCGGAAACAGAATTGCAGGCCATGGCGAAGGATCCGTCGTTCGCGGATTACAGCGAATCCATCCGACTGCTGCTGCTGCAAAAACCCCACACCCTTCCCGCCGAACAGGAAAAGCTGCTGGCGGAGGCGGGCGACGTGATGGACGTTCCCCACGATGTATTTTCCATGTTCAACGACGTGGATCTGCCCCTGCCCGCGGTGACGGATGAAAGCGGCGAAAAAGTTCAATTGACCCACGGCAATTACGGCCCCCTCATCCGCAGCCAGAAGCGGGAAGTGCGCAGGGAAGCCTTTGAGGGAATGATGGGTACCTTTGAGCGCTTTGGCTCCACCATGACCGCCATGTACGCGGGCGCGGTGAAGCGGGCCGCTTTCATGGCGAAAGCCCGGCATTACGATTCCGCGCGCCAGGCGGTGCTGGCTCCGCTGGAAATCCCCGAGAGCGTGTATGACAACCTGCTTTCCGCCGTGGAGGACGCCCTGCCCGCGCTGACGGAATACATGAACATTCGCAAAAAGAAGCTGGGCGTGGACACCCTGCGCCTGTATGACCTCTATGTGCCCATGATCGGCGATTACGATATGAAGCTCACCTTCCCCGAAGCCTTCGATCTGGTCTGCGAAGGGCTGGCTCCCCTGGGCGAGGAATACATCGCCGAGCTGCGGAAGGGCTACGCGGGCGGCTGGATGGACGTGTATGAAAACAAGAACAAGCGCAGCGGCGCGTATTCCTGGGGCTGCTACGGCGTGCATCCCTTCGTGCTGCTGAACCACACCGACGACCTGCTGGGCGCCATGACCATCGCCCACGAGCTGGGCCACAGCATGCACACCTATTACAGCAACGCGGCCCAGCCCTTTGTGAAGTCCAATTATTCCCTGTTCGTGGCGGAGGTGGCCTCCACCTGCAACGAAGTGCTGCTCATGCGCCACCTGATGAAGAAGCACGCGGACGACCCCAAAGCCGCCGCGTTCCTGTGCAACCAGCTGTTGGAGGAATTCCGCACCACCGTGTTCCGCCAGACCATGTTTGCCGCCTTTGAGAAGGAAGCTCATGCCATGTACGAACGCGGCGAAGCGCTGACGAAGGAATCCCTGAGCAGCATGTATTACGATCTCAACAAAAAGTATTACGGTGGTGGATGCGAGGTCGATCCGCTGATCGCCAGCGAATGGATGCGCATTCCCCACTTCTACCGCAATTTCTACGTGTACCAGTACGCCACCGGCTTCTCCGCCGCCGTCGCCATCGCCACCCGTATTCTCAACGAGGGCGAGCCCGCCGTGAAGGACTACAAAAAGTTTCTCTCCGCCGGATGCTCCGTTCCGCCCATCGAAGCCCTGCGCTATGCTGGCGTGGACATGGAAATGCCCGACGCGGTGAAGAACGCCATGCAGGTGTTCGCCCAGACGGTGGAGGATTTGAAGAAACTGGTTTGATTGATTCATAGACAAGACGCCGCGGAATGTTTCACGTGAAACATTCCGTTTTTTTGATTGACATTCCCTTGCGGATGTGGCAAACTGATTCAGGCAGGGAGGGAAGCTTATGCGCATGACAAGTCTGCGGCTGCGGGATTTTCGGGGTTATCAGCAGGTGCTGCTGTCGCCGCCGGAGGGCGTGACCATGCTGGTGGGCGAAAACGGCGCGGGAAAAACCAACCTGCTGGAAGCCGTGCATCTCTGCTGCGTTGGCCGCAGCCACCGTACCTCCCAGGACAAGGAAATGATCCGCAAGGGCCAGGAGACCGCCGCCGTGCAGCTCACAGTGGAAAAGAACGACGGACGGCATGAGGTGGGCGTGCGGCTGTTTGAAAACGCGAGGAAGCGGAAGGTGGTATTCGTGAATGGGAAAACCGCTTCCCGATTGGGCGAACTGATGGGCCACGCCACCTGCGTCATTTTCTCCCCGGAGGATCTGGCGCTGGTCAAAGAAGGGCCGCAGACGAGAAGAAAGTTTCTGGACATGCTGCTTTCCCAGCAGCAGAAAGCGTACTTCTACGCCTTGCAAACCTACTCAAACGCGCTGAAACAAAGAAACGCCCTGCTGAAACAGGGCGACCTGCGGCAATTGCAGGCATGGGACGATCAATTGGCTTTGTCCGCCGCGCCGGTGGTCAGGCTGCGCCGCGCCGCGTGTGAGCAATTGCGCGAAAAGGCGCAGACTCATTACCTGTATATCGGCGGCAGAGACGAAGAAATCTTCTCTATGGTCTACCGTGGGCCGCTGGCGGAAAGCAGCAATATCGGGGAAGATATGCTGAAAGGCTTGCGGGAAACCCGGGAGGAAGACATTCGCCGCCAGACCACCAGCTTCGGGCCGCATCGGGACGAAATCGAACTGACGCTCAGCGGAGAACTGCTCAAATCCTTCGGCTCTCAGGGGCAGATGCGGACAGCCGCCCTGTCCATGAAGCTGGCGGCGTTTGACCTGCTGGAAGCAAACCAAGGCGAACCGCCGCTGCTGTTGCTGGACGACGTGCTCAGCGAGCTTGACCCCGACCGCCGCCGCCGCCTGATTGCCCGCATCGGCCGCGCCCAGGCCCTGCTGACCTGCACCGACCCCAGCGACTATATCGGCGCGCGCCCCGCCTGCGTGCTGCGCGTACAGAATGGAACCATCACACAGGAATAAAAGAAAGCCTTCGCAGATCCTGATTCGGAAAAGCGAAGGCTTTCTACAATTCAAAGGTTATACTGCCTTTTGTTCGGTGATCGCCACGGTGATTTCCCTGGCGTCCTTGCACTGGTTCAGCATCTTTTCATTCATGGGCTGCACTACCATTTCGCCGGGGGTCAGGATCATTTTCTTCGCGGAGGACAGCGGCTTGCCGTCCGCGTACACCGTCAGATAATGGTCTCTGTACACCTTATCGGGGCGGAACATGAGGTTTACTTCCTGCAAGCCTTCCTCCACCACGATCTTCTGGGGCACCACGCCGCGGACGCCTGCGCCGTCCTTTACAGGGATTTCCCGGCCTTGCCTGCGTTCGCCCTGGGCGTAGCGCGCCGCCATTTCCCCGGCGCGGAAGGATTCGTTACTCACGTGGTCCACCAGATCATGCACGTGCAGCACGTTGCCGCAGGCGAAAATGCCGGGCACGCTGGTTTCCAGCGTGTCGCTGACCACCGCGCCGCTGGTGACGGGAGAAAGCTCCACGCCCGCGCCCGCGGACAGCTCGTTTTCGGGAATCAGGCCTACGGAGAGCAGAAGCGTGTCGCATTCAAACTCGATCTCGGTGCCGGGGATGGGGCGGCGGTTCTCGTCCACCTTCGCCACGGTCACGCCGGTGAGGCGCTCCTTGCCGTGAATGTCAATCACGGTATGGCTGAGATACAGGGGAATGCCGTAGTCCTGGAGGCACTGGACGATGTTGCGGTTCAGGCCGCTGGAATAAGGCATCAGCTCCACACAGGCCAGCACCTTCGCGCCTTGTAGCGTCATGCGGCGGGCCATGATGAGGCCGATGTCGCCGCTGCCCAGGATGACAACCTTGCGTCCGGGCATATAGCCTTCTAAGTTCACGAACTTCTGGGCGGTACCCGCGCTGTAAATGCCGGCGCAGCGGGTGCCGGGAATGGCCAGCGCCCCGCGGGGACGTTCGCGGCAGCCCATGGCCAGCACGATGGCCTTCGCTTCAAACACCTGCAAGCCGTTTTCCCGGCTGACGGCGGTGACCCGCTTATCCTTGCTCACGCTCAGCACGGTCACGCCGGTGCGGATGTCGATGCCCATTTCGTAGGCGGTGTCGATGTCCCGCTGGGCGTATTCGGGGCCGGTCAGTTCTTCCTTGAAGCGGTGCAGGCCGAAGCCGTTATGGATGCACTGGCGCAGGATGCCGCCGGGATGATCCTCGCGCTCCAGCACGATCAGATTGTCAACGCCCGCTTTTTTCGCGGCGATGGCGGCGGCCAGACCCGCGGGGCCCGCGCCGATCACCAGCACGTCTACTTTGATGGTCAATTCACTCATGGCGCCGGCCCTCCTTTGCGATTTCGTTCAGCGTGCCAACAAGCAGCTTGCTTTCGCCTCCGCATTTCGTAATATCCAGCGGCGAGCAATGCAGCTCTTCGCACAGGATTTCCATGACACGGGGGGAGCAGAACCCGCCCTGGCAGCGGCCCATGCCCGCCCTGGTGCGGCGTTTCACGCCGTCAATGGACTTCGCGCCCACGGGACGGCGGATGGCGTCGCGGATCTCCGCTTCCGTGACCACCTCGCAGCGGCAGACGATGCGCCCGTAATTGGCGTCCCGTTTGCAGGCTTCCTTGCGTTCTTCCTCCGACATGGCGGCGAAGGGCTTGAGCAGCGGCACGGCGGCGCGAACGAAGCGGGCGGAGGGCAGCTTCAAATGCTCTGCTACCATCTCGCCCAGTTCCTCCGCGATGGCGGGCGCAGCGCTCAGGCCGGGGCTTTCGATGCCGATGGCTTCAAAAGCGTTGTCCGGCGCGCCATGCACGGGGCCAATGATAAAATCGTCGGTGGCGGGATGAGCCCGGACGCCGGAGAAGGTGGTAATGACCGGGCGGGTATTGACTTTGGGCCAGGTGAGGCGGCATTTATCCAGCACAAAGTCCAGGCCCTGGCGGGTGGTGCGGGTGTCGGTGCCGTCCTCGATATCCTCGGCGGAAGGGCCGAGCAGCGCGTTCCCGTGGGCGGTGGGGGAAATCAGAACGCCCTTGCCCATTTTGCCCGGCACCTGGAACATGGTGCGGGTGAAGGGGCATTTGACGGTGGAGTCCAGCAGATAGTATTCGCCGCGGCGGGGAATAATCTGCAGGGGCTGGTCGGAAATCTGGTTGTGGAGATCCGCTGCGCCAACGCCCGCGCAGTTCACGATGGCCCGCGCTTCCAGCACGCCCTGGGGCGTTTCCACATGCCAGGTGTCGTGTTCCTCATAGACCTTGGAAACGGGACTGTTGAAGATAAACTCAACGCCGTTCTGCGCGGCGTGGTAGCTGAGGGCCAGCGTCATTTCGTAGGGGCTGACCACCGCGCTGGTGGGAGCAAACAGCGCGCAGACCACGTCGGGATTGGTGTTGGGTTCCAGTTTCAGAATTTCATCCCGCTCGATGACCCGAAGCTCTTTCACGCCGTTCTGCTTTCCCTGCTCCAGCAGCTTGTTCAGCGTGGCCCTGTCTTCTTCCGAGAAGCCCAGCACCAGCGCGCCGATGGGATTGTACGGCACGCCCAGCTCCTTTGCCAGCTGCGCGTACATGTTCGCCCCGCGAACGTTATAGTAGGCTTTCTTTGTGCCGGGCTTTGCGTCGAAGCCGGCGTGGACGATGCCGCTGTTGGCTTTGCTGGCTCCGTCGGCCACGTCCTCGGCGGCGTCCAGCACGGCGATTGCGCCGTTGTACTGGCTCAGCTTCCGCGCGAGCGCGCAGCCAACTACGCCCGCGCCGATGATAATCACATCATACATGCGTGTCTCTCCTTTATGAATCAGGCGATTTTTACGCCATATATCTCAAAAGCAGTATACCATAGAAAAAGGCATTTGCACAGTCTTTTTAGAAATTTTGGGAACAAAAAGCCGTTCCTAACCCGAAAATTCTTTTTCTCCCGTTTCGCAATAAATTATTCACATATTTGGGTTATCATATTTGAGGTTTCTCCGCTGAACAATCTGGAAAGGAGCCGTTTCATGTATTTCGATTGGACGATCATTCTGATGCTGCCCGGCCTGCTTCTCGGATTATGGGCTCAGGCCCGCGTAAAATCAGCTTTTGAAAAGTACAGCAAGGTGCATACCCAGCGCGGCATTCCTGCACAGGAGCTTGTTCGTCAGCTGCTGGCCCGCCAGGGCGTGGTCGATATTGCCATCGCGCCCACGCAGGGAACGCTTTCCGACCATTACGATCCCTCCTCCAATACGCTTCGGCTTTCCCAGGGCGTTTACGGGTCGGACAGCGTATCCGCCGTTGGGGTTGCGGCGCACGAAGCGGGCCATGCATTGCAAAAGGAACAGGGATATACCTTCTTATCGCTTCGCTCTTTCATGGTGCCGGTGGTCAATATCGGCTCCAGCCTGGCCTGGCCCATTTTTATGCTGGGCATCATCTTTTCCTGGAAACCGCTCATGTATGCGGGCATCGTTACATTCGCCGCTGTGATGGTCTTTTCCCTCATTACGCTGCCTGTGGAATTTGACGCCAGCAGGCGGGCTAACCAAATGCTCTCTGAAAGCGGCTGTTTCACCCAGGATGAATTAAACGGCGTGCGAACCGTGCTGAACGCGGCGGCGCTCACCTATGTCGCCTCCTTTATCGGCACGCTGATGCAGCTGCTTCGCCTGATTCTGATTGCCCGCCGCAGAAACGATTGATACATTCCTGATTCACGTGAAACAATGATTCAAATCACGAAAGGATGATTATCATGTACAATCCCCGGGTTTTCGCATTTGCCGATGAGGCAAGCCCCATGATAGACAGCCAGATCAAAGCGATGAAGCGGAACGGCCTTCAGGGCCTGGAGATTCGCCTGGTTGACGGAGAGAATGTTTCTTTCATCACGATGGCCAAGGCAAAGGAAGTTTATCAAAAGATGACTGATGCGGGATTGAAAGTCTGGAGTATCGGTTCCCCCATCGGCAAGATCGACATTGAAAAGGACGACTTCAATCAGCACATGGATGTGCTGAAGAGGACCATCGAAATTGCCCACGAATTGAAAAGCGAAAACATCCGCATGTTTTCTTTCTATCTGCCCCATGACAAAGCCCCGGAAGATTACAAAAACGAAGTGATGGATCGGCTGCACAGCATGGCGGAAGCAGCGAAAGACAGCGGCGTGGCCCTGTGCCACGAGAACGAAAAAGGCATTTACGGCGACAATGCAGCGCGGTGCTGCGAAATCCTGACGGAGGTTCCCGATCTTGCGGGCATTTTTGATCCGGCGAATTTCGTCCAGTGCGGCCAGGATACGTTGGAAGCGTGGAGCCTGCTGAAAACCCGTATCAAGTACATGCACATCAAAGACGCCATGTTTGCCGACGGCAGTGTGGTTCCCGCGGGAAAGGGCGAAGGAAACGTGGCGGCCATTGTGAAGGACTATCTGGCGATGGGCGGAGAATGCATGACCGTTGAACCGCACCTGAAAGTGTTCAGCGGCCTGAACGCGCTGGAACGCGCAGGAGAACAGACCAAAGTTGGCGCCTCTTACGTTTACGAAACCAATGACGAAGCGTTTGACGCCGCATGCGCCGCGCTGCGGGAAATCCTCTCCGAATAATTGTTTCACGTGAAACAATCAGAATATTCCCTTCATCGGGCCTTTCCGTCTCCGGAAGGCCCGCTTTTCATAAAAACGCCATTTGTTTGATTGACTTCATACTAATTATATGGTACACTGTATTCCGATTTTTTTGAAAGGAAGGGAAACCATGAAAAACCTGATCAACCAGATTCTCCGCGGCATTGTCATTGGCGTAGCGAATATTATTCCCGGCGTGTCTGGCGGCACGATGATGGTGAGCATGGGCGTCTATGACACCCTCATTCACTGTATCACCCACCTGTTTAAAGAATTCAAAAAGAGCATCCTGACGCTGCTGCCTTACGCCGCCGGTATGCTGATCGGTATCCTGGCGTTCGCCAGCGTGATTCACTGGGGCCTGGAAAATCATCCTCTTCCCACCAACGCCCTCTTTATCGGCTTGATCCTGGGAGGCCTGGGGCCGCTGCTGAAGAAGATCGAGAAGAAGAAAATCAACGCGGCTGCGGTCATCGCGTTTGTTCTCCTCTTTGCCCTCATCATCTGGATGGGCCTTCAGAACCGAGACAGCATTCAGAATGCCGACACCATTGAAATGAATGTCGGGCAGATGTTGATCATGGTGGTCCTGGGCGTCATCGCTTCCGGCACCATGATCATTCCCGGCGTGTCCGGCAGCCTGGTGCTGATGCTGCTGGGGTATTACAAGGCGGTGACGGGCGCGCTGAAAACCCTGGCTTCCGGCCTGGTGCATTTTGACTTCTCCGTGATGGGTCAGCCGGTGCTGATGCTGCTGCCGTTTTTAATCGGCATCGTGCTGGGCATCTTTGGCGTAGCGAAAGCCATTGAGTGGCTCACTTCCAAATATCCCACCGCCACCTACTGCGGCGTGCTGGGCCTGGTGGCTGCCTCTCCCATTTCCCTGCTGATCCAGACCGACATGACCGGCGTGAACTTCGTCACCGTGCTGATCAGCCTGGCAATGCTGGCCATCGGCTTTGCGTCCGCTTACCTGCTGGACAAGGGGAGCAGACAATAAAAACCGGTTCAGAGCTGCTTCGGCTCTGAACCTTTTATCAACTGAGGAGTTCAAAAATGGCGAATATACATGATTACCTGATCTGGCGGGGAGACGTGCCGTTTTCTGTTTCCCCGTTCAACGAGGTGGACGGCCTGGTGCTGTCGGAGCTGGCGTATGCGGATTTCCACGGCGTTGTGCCGGAGGACGGAGAGCGCGTGACCATTGAGGAAGCCCGCCGCCTTTTCTGGGACAAACATACCAAGGAAGAAATCATGGCCCAGGACAGCTATACCAAGACCGCCCCTTTCCTGCTGGACGGCATGGCGGGCAAGGCCCGCTTCGGCGGCACGGCCATGGCGTATTATTATGATGTGATCGATACCGATGAAGATATCCAGCTGGCGGCCGTCACGTTTTATCTTCCCGACGGCACCGCGTTCGTCGCGTTCCGCGGCACGGACGATACGGTGGTCGGCTGGAAGGAGGATTTTATTCTCAGCTATATGCCCGAAACCGAAGGACAGCGCCGGGCAGCGCAGTACCTGAACCGGCATTTCAGCGGCCAGACCCTCCTTCTCCGGGTGGGCGGCCATTCCAAGGGCGGCAATCTGGCGATGTTCGCGGCGATCAAAGCGGAGCCCCAAGTGCGGCGGCAGATCATTGCCGTGTACAACAACGACGGGCCGGGATTCCTCAAAGAGTTCACCGAAACCGATGCATACAGGGACATGCTGCCCCGTATCATCTGCACGGTGCCGGAAAAGGCGGTTATCGGAACGCTGCTGACCAATAAAGCGTATCAGCATGTGGTGAAAAGCACGGCGTCGGGCATTTATCAGCACGACGGCTTTTCCTGGCAGGTGCTGGGCACCCGCTTTGTGGAAACGGAAAAGCGCACCGAAGGCAGCGTCGTTCTGGAAAGCACCCTGCATCAATGGCTTTCCGAACAGAGCGAAGAAAACCGCCGCATGTTCGTAAACACCCTCTTTGGGCTTTTGGAATCCACCGGGAAAGCCACGATTGGAGAAATAAAAGGGGATATGCTGGGCTCCCTGCTTAGCATGAAAAAGATGCTGGAAACTATGCAGAAGGAGCAGCGGGATACCATCTGGAACATGCTCGTGCAATTCTTTATGGCGGGCAGCGACACCTTATTGCAGGGAACAAAAAAAGCCCTGCTTTCCAGGCTGGAAACGATTCAGCTTCCCAAGCTGCCCATCAATCCCGCCCCGGAGGAAAATGAATGACACGATAAAAAACGGCGGACGCTGTGGAGAAGCGCCGCCGTTTTTTGAATATCCGAAGATTGATTAAAACGTTAATTCATCCATGAGTTGGCCGATTTCGGAGAAAGAACCGTCACTTCGCGCGCCGGAGAACGCAAACAGGTAAGAATAGCCATCCCGTGTGCCGACAAAATAGGTAAACAGGCCGATAGCGGTTTTCTGTTCAGCGGTATAGAAATCCGTTCCGCTGTGGCTTTCCGCCGCATAATCCTCCGCCCTGCCGCCCACCATGCCCACCAGAGATTCCTTGGTGAAGGCATTGGTATCCAGGCTTTCCCGGGTGATACCCTTGGCGGCGTAATTCATCTTATACGCCGCGGGCAGGGAAGACCATTGATCGGTGCGCACCACCACGAACCGCAGGTCGCCGCCGTCCTTTTCAAAGGTGACTTGCCCGCGGACGTCCGACGCCATATGCCAGCCTTCGGGCACTGTCAAAGACAGCGGACTCAGCCTGTCCCGGAACACCGTGCCGCCCCGGCCGATTTCCGCTTCCGCCGCCTTGGCGGCTGACGCTTCCTCCTTGCCGCACGCCCGGATGCAGGCAATCACCGGCTGGTCGTCCTTCAAGACTGTGCCGTTCCTGTCCTGCACCGGCGTGACCTGGCAGATTTTGTCCACGATCCACATGCCCGCCAGGACGCGGCCAAAGGCGGCGTAGCTGCCGTCCAGGTGGGGCGAATCACGGTGCATGATGAAGAACTGGGAAGAAGCGCTGTTCATATCCTTGGAGCGGGCCATGGACAGCACGCCCCGGTCATGCAGCAGAGGGTTTTCCACAGCGTTCTGGGCAAACTCCCCTTTGATTGTCTCGAAGCTGCTGCCCGTGCCGTTGCCGTTGGGGTCGCCGCCCTGAATCATGAAGCCGGAGATGATCCGGTGAAATGTCAGGCCGTCATAGAAGCCCTGATTCACCAGCTTCATAAAGTTTTCCACGGTGATCGGCGCAATTTCGGGATACAGCTCCGCGTAAATATCGCCGTAATCCTTCACTGAAATACAGACATATTCTGCGCTGTTTCCAAATTCCTCCGCCCTGCCGGGCAGCGACGCCCCAAGAATCAGCGTTAAGGCGAACAGCCATGGAAGAAATGCTTTCATCCTGCTTTCCCCGCTTCCCTTATTCCGCTTTCGCAAACCGGAGCACATTCCAGCTGAGGGCGGGAATTCTGATTTCCGCTTTGCCGCCGTCCAATGTCCCGCCGGGGCCGGCGACGGGCGCGACGTTGCCGGGGTTTTCCTCGGTGTTTATGGCCTTCACGTCGTCATGGTGCAGCAGGATGTGTTCTTTCAACTGCATATTCCCGAAGGAGCGCAGGTCGATGTCCAGGCAGAAATCCTCCTCCATGTCCCGGTTTACGCAGAACACGGTCACGCTGCCGTCGTCCGCCTGGGTGGCGGTGGCGTCGATGAGCGGTACGCCCTCGTAGTCCCGGCAGTCGTACACCGGCGTGTCCACGATAGCCTGCAAGGCGGTGCCCCGTCCGTAGCGGCTGGCGTGCATGTAGGGATAGAAGATGGTCTGCGCCCAGCATCCGCCGCCGTTGCGGGTCATGATGGGGGCGATGACGTTTACCAGCTGGGCCATGCAGGCGATCTTCACCCGGTCGGCGTTGCGCAGGAAGGTAATCAGCATGGAGCCCACCAGCAGCGCGTCCTCGAAATTGTAAATATCTTCCAGAAGCGGCAGGGCGGGCCCCCACTTCTCCCGCTTCCAGATTTCCTTGTCCTGCTCGCCGGAATGGTACCACACGTTCCATTCGTCGAAGGACAGATTGATCTTTTTCTTGCTGTGCTTCTTGCCCTTCACCGCGTCGCAGATGGAAACCACGGTGTGGATGAAATCGTCCATGTCCATGCTGCGTGCCAGGAAGCCGGGGGTGTCGCCGGTGGGATTGCCGTAGTAGCGGTGCAGGGACACATAATCAATGTTCTCGTAGCACTCGTTCAGCATTTCCAGCTCCCAGTCCCCGAAGGTGGGCATCTGGGTGGAGGAAGAACCGCAGGCCACCAGCTCGATGGAGGGGTCCACCCACTTCATCATCTTGGCGGCTTCGTTGGCGACGCGGCCGTATTCATAGGCGGTCTTGTGGCCCATCTGCCAGGGGCCGTCCATTTCGTTGCCTAGGCAGAACAGCTTGATGCCGAAGGGCTCCTTCGCGCCGTTCCGGATGCGCAGGTCAGAGAACTTGCTGCCGCCTTTGTGGTTGGCGTATTCCACCACGTCCCGGGCCTGTTCGGGGCCGCGGGTGCCCAGGTTGATGGCGTACATCACCTGGGTATCGGCTTTCTTTGCCCAGTCCGCGAACTCATGCAAGCCGACTTCGTTGGTCTCGGTGGTGAACCAGGCCAGATCCAGGCGTTTGGGCCGCTGCTCCCTGGGGCCGACAGAATCCTCCCAGTTGAAGCCCGACACGAAGTTGCCGCCGGGATAGCGCACCACGGGCACGCCGATTTCCCGCACCTTTTCCAATACATCTTTGCGGAAGCCCTGCTCATCCGCCAGGGGATGGCTGGGTTCGTAAATGCCGCCGTACACCGCGCGGCCCAGGTGCTCGATGAAAGAACCATACATCCGGGGGTCGATCTGCCCGATGCGGTAGTTTTTGTCCAGGGTCATGGATGCCTTTTTCATTGCTTTTTCTCCTTTATGCGATGATCGGGTCAATGAACGTTTCTTCCGGTTGATTCTGTCTGCCGTTTTTGTGCTGGAGAGAATTACAGCAATCCTTCGCCATTCCATTTCAGAATGGATTGATAGCCGAGCTTGGCATACCATTTCGCCACACCGGTATAGTGGATATAGCTGATATCGAATCCTTCCTTTTTCAGAATGCCCGTCGCCAGCTGCACCATCCGCAAGCCGATGCCCCGCTTCCGGTAATCGGGCACTGTGCCCACGCACCCCGGCCCGCCGATTTTGAGCGAAGCGTAGGATCCCATGGGTTCCACGATGCAGAAGCTGACCGGCCTGCCGCCGTCAAACGCGCAGAACACCCGGTTGGGTTCCCGGTAAATCGGCAGCCAGCCTTCCTCCACCTGGGTCACGGCGTCCAGCAGCGTGTCCAGATCGCCATCATAATAATCAAACGTGATTTGCGGCGGCGCGTCGATTTCCACAGCGTCCGGGGAAAACCCGTCCAGCCACAAAATCATTTCTTCAAAAACCTCGTCCCGCGGAATGCTCCGGATGCTTTCCCGCTCAAAGAAGCCGGGGTGCATGTGGTGGAACATCTGCGCGTAATCCAATTGCCGCATGGCTGCTCTCCTTTCCGGGAAAAGGCCGGCCAACCCCAGCGCTTAACCCTGCTTCGGAGCGAACCGGAACACGTTCCAGGACGCCTTTTCGATCTTCACCGTCAGCACGCCGCCGTCCAGGCGGCTTTCTTTTACGCTGCGGGGCAGCAGCGCATTCGGGTTTTCAAAAGTGTTCATCTGATCCGGACTGTCGGCGTGCATTTCGATGTGCTCCCGCAGCTCCAAGCCCGCAAAGCCCCGGATGTCCAGGGTGAATTCCTGGGCTTCATCCAGGTCGGCGTTGATGACGAACACGGTCAGTTCGCCGGTTTCTTCATCGAACGCGGCGGCGGCCTGCACGGTATCCACGTCCTCAAAACCGCCGTACTGGTTCATATCGTCGATGGCGTAGCCCGGCACGCCGTAGCGCTCGCACTCCACCGGGCATACCAGGGACATGCCCTTGGCCCAGTGGATCATCTGGGTGAAGGGATAGTACGCCGCGCCCTTCCAGACGTGCTCCCGGTCGGTGCGGCAGAGGCAGCCCAGGCCGCCGGTGGCACAGCCGATTTTGACCCGGTCCGCGTGGCGCAGCATCACCATCATGGTGCTGGCGGTACCCAGAGCTTGCAGCATTTCGTTCCCCAATGGCGGATTGCGGCGGGTGGCCCAGTTGTCCGGGTCGTGGCGCACGTACTTCCGGTCGGGATTGAACAGCCCGAACATGTCCGCGTTCTGCCGCCCGGCCAGGCCCAGATGGGCTTCGCCCCGGGGCCGCACCATGCTGCCGTACTCATCCAGGGAAAGCATCATGGTTTTCTTCGTGCGCAGCTTGGTTTTCAGGTAATCGCACAGGGCGATTTCGGTGCGGATGTAATCTTCAAACGCCTTGTATCCCGCCAGCAAAGCCTTCGGCAGGTCGGGCGGGGCGGAATGGTAATGGTGCAGGGAAATGTAGTCCACCGCGCTGTAGCACTGCTCCAATACCTGCATGTCCCAATCCGGGTAGTGATTCAGGAAGGGCGAGGAGGAAACGCAGGCGATGGTTTCGATGGTGGGATCCACCCACTTCATGGCCTTGCTGGTTTCCTGGGCCAGCACGCCGTAAGCCCGCGGGTCTTTCTCATAGGATGCAATTTGCCACGGCCCGTCCATTTCGTTGCCGAGGCACCAGGTTTTCACGCTGTAGGGCTTTGCGCGCCCGTTCTTCCGGCGCAGGTCGGCCCAGTAAGAGCCGCTTTCAAAGTTGGTGTATTCCACGCAGTCCGCCGCGTCCTGAAGGGTACCCGTTCCCAGGTTCACGGTGTAGATGGCCTGCGTCCCGGCCTTCTCCGCCCATTGCAGGTATTCGTCGTGGCCCACGTCGTTGGGGATGTACTGAAACCAGGCCATGTCCAGGTGCTGCTTGCGTTCCGCCATCGGCCCGATGGAATCCTTCCACTGCCAGCCGGACACGAAGTTGCCGCCGGGCAGACGCACGCAGGGCAGGCTGGTTTCTTTCAGCGCGGAATAGAAATCTTTCCGCAGGCCCTGTTCGTCCGCTTCGGGGTGCTTGGGATTGTACATGCTGCCGTTCACCATGGAGCCGATGGGCTCCAGAAACGCGCCGAACAGCCGGGGGGAAATCCCGCCCACCCGATAGGCCGGATGCAGGGTCAGCTTTGCTTTTTTCATCGTCCTTCTCCTTTTGGCAGTTTGTTGGGGCTTCCATTCGGGATAAATATGGGATTGGGTCGTCGTTGCTTCCATTATAACCCACATTGACCGCATACACAAGATGACCTGCGCATTTTATTCAAACGGTAAAAGCGCCATTGACTTCCTCTTTTCATACCATTATAATGGCTGTAAAGAAAAACGAAAACAAAGGAGTGACCCTCATGAAGAAAGCCTGGCCGCTGGATACCGCCGTATCCTTCGATCCATACTTTGGAGAGCCGAACCGCGACGGCGATCAGGGCTATGAAATCCAGCCGGACGGCAGCGTGTTCCTCCGCCTGAAAGCGCCCGGCGCGAGGGAAGTGGCGCTGGATCAGTTTGGGAACATGCATCCGCTGCAAAAGGCAAACGATGAACTGTGGGAAGGCACGGTGAACCTGGGCCGGGGCTTCCAGTATTTCTTCCTCAAAATCGACGGGAACGACGTGCTCAGCCCCTATCTGCCCATCGGCTACGGCTGCTGCCGCCCCATGAATTTCCTGGATATTCCCGTGCCGGGCGAGGAGGAATGGGGCATCCTGGACGATATTCCCCACGGCGCTGTGACCCGGCATTACTTCCCCTCCACCATCACCGGCAAGCAGGAAATCTGCCTGGTGTACACCCCCGCGTCCTACGACCCGAATAAGAAGTACCCGGTGCTGTATTTGCAGCATGGTTACGGCGAAAACGAAACGGGCTGGGTGTACCAGGGCCACGTGGGCCGCATCGCCGACCGACTGCTGCACGAAGGCAAGATGAAGGAAATGCTAATCGTGATGGGCAACGGCATGACCCAGGGCGACGACATCCACCAGGGGCGGATGCTGTTCCCCCAGGTGCTGCTGACCGATTTGATTCCTTTCATCGAAGCCCATTACCCCGTACTGACCGATAAATGGCACCGGGCCATGGCGGGCCTGAGCATGGGCAGCTTCCAGACCAGCCTGGTGACCCTGACCCATCCCGACCTGTTCGGCTACGCGGGCCTGTTCAGCGGCTTCCTGCGGGCCATCCGGGAAGGGAAGAACGAGCACCTGGCCCTGTTGGACGACAAAGCAAAGTTCCAGGCGTCTTTCAAAGTGTTCTATCGCGCTATGGGTACGGGCGACCAGTTCTTTGAAGCCTTCCGGGCCGACGATCAGTTGGTGGAGGAAAAGGGCGTGGACATGATCCGCCGCACCTTCCCCGGCGGTCACGACTGGGGCGTATGGCGCAGGTGTATCCATGACTTCTTGCCCATGATTTTCCAGGAAAAGTAAAAAGATTCAAAGACAAAGGGAGACTGTCTCTTTCGCCGGGTTGTATCGGCGATATGAGGCAGTCCCTTTATTTGCGTTGCTTCTGTCGTTTATCTATAATGTAAGAATATCATTTCATTGCGTGTGTTCCTGCCCGTATCCACAAGATATAGATGCGGGAGAAAAAAGCGGCTGATTTTGTTATCAGGACACACCCGGGCAGGTTGACACACTTCATTCGGAAAAAGCGCCTGCCATGGGCGTTTGCGGGCAGGTGTTACGAAAAAAAGACGAAAAAAATTTTCAAAATGGCTTGAAAAATGCTTGCAATTTTTCCGGACATGCTTTATAATTGTAAAGCTGTCTGTTTAAGGGATGATGCATTAAGTTGCTGCTCAGGCCAGAGCAGGTAATTAATGCGGACCAGCCGGGGCGCGACCCCGACGAACGGACTCGAGCCGTGCGAAAAGGCACGGAAGGCGACGGGCTTCCCCATGCTAAGGATGGCGCCGCCTGCGAAGCGCCAGAGATGAGTGGGAAAGACTCCCCCCGTTTCAGCCGTGAGTACGAAATCAAGGAGGAAAAACCATGGCCAACCAGAAGATCCGCATCAAGCTCAAGGCCTACGAGCACAACCTGATCGATCAGTCCGCCGAGCGTATTGTGGAAACCGCGAAGCGCACGGGCGCCCGGGTGTCCGGCCCGATCCCGCTGCCCACCGAAAAGGAAATCGTTACGATTCTCCGCTCCCCCCATAAGTACAAGGATAGCCGCGAACAGTTCGAGCGCCGCACCCATAAGCGCCTGATCGACGTGCTCAATCCCAATCCCCGCACCGTGGACGCCATGATGAAGCTCGATTTGCCGGCCGGCGTCGAAATCGAAATCAAGCTGTAAGGCAGGAGGGCAATTATGAAGAAAGCGATCGTTGGCAAAAAGCTGGGCATGACCCAGATTTTCCTGCCCGACGGCCGTCTGGTTCCCGTGACGGTCATTCAGGCGGGCCCCTGCACTGTGGTGCAGAAGAAAACCCTCGAAAAAGACGGTTATGAAGCTGTTCAGTTCGGCTTCGACAAGATCCCCGAAAACCGGGCTTCCAAGCTGGTGAACAAGCCCGACGCCGGCCACTTCGCCAAGGCGGGCGTGGCCCCCACCCGGGCGCTGCGGGAATTCCGGTTTGACGACTGCTCCGCTTACGAAATCGGCCAGGAAATCAAGGCTGACGTGTTTGAAGAAGGCGAAGCCGTGGACATCACCGGCATCACCAAGGGCCGCGGCTACACCGGCCCCATCTACCGCTGGAACCAGCACACCGGCCCCATGGCCCACGGTTCCAAGTATCACCGCGGCGTCGGTTCCATGAGCGCCAACTCCGATCCTTCCCGCGTGTTCAAGAACAAGCACATGGCCGGTCATTACGGCGTGGAGCGGGTCACGGTTCAGAACCTGTCCATCGTGAAGGTGGACGCCGAGCGCAGCCTGCTGCTGGTGCACGGCGCGGTTCCCGGCCCCAAGGAAGGCCTGCTGCTCATCCGTAATTCCTGCAAGGCCTGATGAAGGAGGAAACAGAAACAATGCCTAACATCGATGTGCTCGACATGCAGGGCAAGAAAGTGGGCAGCATGGAGCTGAGCGAGGAAATCTTCGCTTCCCCCATCAACGTCCCCGCCATGCATCTGGTCGTTCGCTCCATTTTAGCCAATCAGCGCCAGGGCACCCAGAGCGCCCTCACCCGCGGCATGGTCCGCGGCGGCGGCCGGAAAATTTACCGGCAAAAGGGCACTGGTAACGCTCGCCACCATGGCAACCGGGCTCCCCAGTTCCGTCACGGCGGCGTGGTGTTCGCTCCCCAGCCTCGCGATTACGTCATCAAGGTGCCCAAGAAGGTGCGCCGCCTGGCCATGAAGAGCGCCCTGACCAGCAAATATAATGAAGGCTCCATCATCGTGGTGGACGAAATCAAGCTCCAGGAAAGCAAGACCAAGCTGATGGCCCAGGTGCTCAAGGCCCTGAACGTCAGCGAACAGAAGGCCCTGCTGGTGCTGGCCGACCGGGATGAATCCGTCATCCGCGCCGGCAAGAACATCCCCACCCTGAAAGACGCTTATGTAAACACCATCAATGTGTATGACCTGCTGAACGCCGATAAGATCATCGTGCTCAAAGGGGCCATGCAGGACCTCCAGGAGGTGTACGCATGAAGAACCCGCATGACATTATTCTGCGCCCCGTCCTGACGGAAAAAGGCTACGACGGCATCGCCGACAAGCGGTACGTGTTTGAAGTGGCCATCGACGCCAACAAGATCGAAATCAAAACCGCGCTGGAAAAGGTTTTCCCCGAAATCAAGGTCGCCCGGGTCAACACCCTGCGCACCCTGGGAAAAATGAAGCGCCAGGGCGTCCACACCGGCCGTACCCCCGAAGTCAAAAAGGCCTATGTGATCCTGACGGAAGATTCCAAGCCCATCGAATTCTTCGAGGGCATGGTGTAAGGGAGGAGAAGCAAAATGGCAATTCGAGTCTATAAGCCGACTTCGTCCGCCCGCCGCTTTATGTCGGTGCTGACGTTTGAGGAACTGACCAAGAAAGCCCCTGAAAAGAGCCTGCTGGAATATAAGAAAAAGAACGCCGGCCGCAACAAGCAGGGCAAAATCACCGTTCGCCACCAGGGCGGCGGCAACAAGGTAAAGTACCGCATCATCGATTTTAAGCGCGATAAGAAAGATGTGCCCGCCAAAGTGGCCGCCATCGAGTACGATCCCAACCGCAGCGCCTTCATCGCCCTGCTGCATTACGTGGACGGCGAGAAGCGCTACATCCTGGCTCCTCTGGATCTGAAGGTGGGCGACACCGTGATGGCCGGCGAAAACGCCGACATCAAGCCCGGCAACGCCCTGCCCATGGCCAACATCCCCGTCGGTACCCTGATCCACAACCTGGAGATCAAGCCCGGCAAGGGCGGCCAGCTGGTTCGGTCCGCCGGCGCCTATGCCCAGCTGATGGGTAAAGAAGGCGGCTACGCCCAGGTGCGTATGCCCTCCGGCGAATTCCGCAAGTTCCCCATGAACGCCATGGCCACCATCGGCACTGTGGGCAACACCGACCACAGCAACGTGCGCATCGGCAAGGCCGGCCGCACCCGCCACATGGGCATCCGTCCCACCGTCCGCGGCGTGGTCATGAACCCCTGCGACCATCCCCATGGCGGCGGCGAGGGCAAGAGCCCCGTCGGCATGCCCGCTCCTGTGACTCCGTGGGGCAAGCCCGCTCTGGGCCTCAAGACCCGCAAGCACAAGAAGTATTCCAATAACCTCATCGTTAAGCGTGCCAGCAAGTAATAAGGCGCGGACAGGAAGGAGGAAACCGCATGAGCCGTTCCGTAAAGAAAGGCCCGTTTGTACAGGAAGCGCTGTTTAAGCGCATCGTCGATATGAACAAAACCGGCGCCAAGCAGGTGCTCAAGACCTGGAGCCGCGCCTCCACCATCTTCCCCGAATTCGTCGGCCACACCATCGCGGTCCACGACGGCCGCAAGCATGTGCCGGTTTACATCACCGAGGACATGGTTGGCCACAAGCTGGGCGAATTCGCCCCCACCCGCACGTTCCGCGGGCACGCGGGTGAAAAGGCCACCGGCCGTAAATAAGGGAAGGAGAGAAAATAAATGGCTACTCGTACCCGTGAAAAGGGCGCGGCCCGCGCTGAAAGCCGGGATAAGCGTCCCCAGGCGCACGCCAGGCACATCCGCCTGTCTTCCCGCAAGGCCAAGATCGTTCTCGATCTGATCCGCGGCAAGAATGTGGATCAGGCGCTCGCCATCCTGCAGTTTACCCCCAAGGCTGCTTCTCCCGTGATCGCGAAGGTGCTTTCTTCCGCCATCGCCAACGCGGTGAACAACCAGGATCTGGACCGCAGCACCCTGTATGTCGCCGAGTGCTACGCCAATCCCGGCCCGACCCTCAAGCGCTACGTAGCCCGCAGCCGCGGCAGCGCTTCCCCCATGCTTAAGCGCACCTGCCACATCAGCGTGGTGCTCGACCAGAAGAAGTAAAGGGAGGAAATAAAATGGGTCACAAAGTAAATCCCCATGGCGCTCGCGTTGGTGTCATTTTTGACTGGAGCACCCGCTGGTATGCCGGGAAAAAAGAATTTGCCGATAACCTGAACGAAGACTTCCGTCTTCGCAAAATGCTGAAAGAAAAGTACAACGCCGCCGGGATCAGCCGCATCGACATCGAGCGCAGCGCTTCCCGCATGACCGTCACCCTGTTCGCCGGCAAGCCCGGCATGGTGATCGGCCGCAGCGGCAAGGGCATCGACGAGATCCGGGCCGACGTCGAAAAGTTCTGCGGCCACGCCGTGAATATCCGCGTGCTGGACATCAAGAACCCCGACATCGACGCGCAGCTGATCGCCGAGAACATTGCCCAGCAGCTGGAAAAGCGCATCGGCTTCCGCCGCGCCATGAAGCAGAGCATTCAGCGCGCCATGAAGCTGGGCGTCAAGGGCGTCAAGATTGCCATCGGCGGCCGCGTCGGCGGCGCTGAAATCGCCCGCACCGAAAAGTACCACGAGGGTTCCATCCCCCTGCAGACCCTGCGCGCCAACATCGACTACGGCTTCAGCGAAGCGAAAACTTCCTACGGCCGTCTGGGCGTGAAGGTTTGGGTGTACAAGGGAGAGGTTCTCCCCAAGCCCAAGAAGGCCGCGCAGCCCGCTGCCGCGATCGAAGGAGGCAAGTAATCCTATGCTGATGCCGAAAAGAGTAAAGCACCGCAAGCAATTCCGCGGTCGCATGAAGGGAACTGCCCATCGCGGCAATTTCGTTTCCAACGGTGATATCGGCCTGATGGCCACCGAGCCCTGCTGGGTCACCTCCCAGCAGATCGAAGCCGCCCGTATCGCGCTGACCCGTTACACCAAGCGCGGCGGCCAGGTCTGGATCAAGATTTTCCCCGACAAGCCCGTTACCGAAAAGCCTGCCGAGACCCGCATGGGTTCCGGTAAAGGTACGCCCGAATACTGGGTGGCCGTGGTAAAGCCCGGCCGGGTTCTGTTTGAAATCGGCGGCATCGAAGAGACCGTGGCCCGTGAAGCCCTGCGTCTCGCCGCCGGCAAGCTCCCTCTGAAAACCAAGATTGTGAAGCACGAAGACGCTCCCAATCCCAACGAAAATGTAGCGGGTGGTGAAAGTAAATGAAGGCCAAGGAATTCGCAGCCATGAAGCCTGAGGAATTGACCGCGAAGATCGCCGAGCTCAAGGAAGAGCTCTTCAACCTTCGTTTCCGGCTTGCCACCGGTCAGCTCGAAAACACCATGCAGATCACTGCGGTCAAGCGTGACATCGCCCGGGCGATGACCGTGCAGACCCAGCAGAGCAAGGCGTGACCGATAAGCCGTGAAAGGAGTCAATACCATGTCTGAAGTAAGAGGCATCCGCAAGACCCGCGTTGGCGTGGTCGTAAGCGATAAGATGGACAAGACCTGCGTGGTTCTGCTGTCCACCCGCGTGCGTCATCCCCTGTATGGCAAGTTCATCACCCGTACCAGCAAAATCAAGGTGCACGATGAAGAGAATGCCTGCGGCGTCGGCGACACCGTGAAGATCATGGAATGCCGTCCCCTGTCCAAGGATAAGCACTGGCGGCTGGTGGAAATCATCGAAAAGGCCAAGTAAGGGCCTCGCTCGTGCGATGGTTCTTCGGCGTTCTGCCTCATCTTTGGGCGGTCTTTCCCCTCTGCGGGCCTTGCGGTAGCGCTGCTACAGCGGCGGCCCTTATCGGGGAAATCCCATCCCAAATCTGAGGCATAACCCCAAAGCCCCATCGCCCTCGCTCCGCCTGCGTTGATCCTATTATATAGGAAGAAAAACGGAGCGGGTGACAAAGCATCCGACCTCTCATGGGGGCATTGCGTACCCACCATGAATGAGGAACCTATAAAGGAGGAAACCCCTATGATTCAGCCGCAAACGCGACTCAAGGTAGCCGACAACTCCGGCGCCAAGGAAATCATGTGCATCCGCGTGCTGGGTGGGTCCTTCCGGCGTACCGGCTCCATCGGCGATGTGATCGTCGCCAGCGTGAAGACCGCTACCCCCGGTGGCCAGGTGAAGAAGGGCGACGTGGTCAAGGCCGTCATCGTCCGCGTACACCAGCCCCAGCGCCGCCCCGATGGCAGCTACATTCGTTTCGACGATAACGCCGCCGTCATCATCGGCAATGACAAAATGCCCCGCGGCACCCGCATCTTTGGGCCGGTTGCCCGCGAACTGCGTGAGAAGGACTACATGAAGATCGTGTCCCTCGCTCCCGAAGTGCTGTAAGGAGGACAATGAAGATGTTTGTAAAAGCCAAGGATCAGGTCGTTGTCATCTCCGGCAAGGACAAGGGCGCGAAGGGCAAGGTCGTCGCCGCCGCTCCCAAGACCGGCAAGGTCGTTGTGGAAAACGTGGCCATGGTCACCAAGCACCAGAAATCCAAGCAGCAGGGCCAGCCCGGCGGCATCATCAAGAAGGAAGCCTTCATTGACGCCAGCAACGTGATGGTCATCTGCCCCAAGTGCGGCAAAGCTATCCGCGTGGCCCACAAGGCTGTGGAAGTCACCGGCAAGGATGGCAAAGTCAGCAAGAAGAACGTGCGCGTGTGCCCCAAATGCGGCGCGCAGCTCGACTGATAAGGAGGCAACAAGCAAATGGCTACCCGTATCAAGGAAAAGTATTTGGCCGAAGCTGTGCCTGCCTTGCAGCAAAAGTTCGGCTATAAGAACGTGATGGAAATCCCCCGGCTGGAAAAGGTCATCATCAACATGGGCCTGGGCGACTGCAAAGACAACGCGAAAGCGCTGGAAGCCGCCGTTTCTGAGCTGACCCAGATTGCGGGCCAGAAGCCCCTGGTGACCAAGGCCAAGAAGAGCGTTGCCAACTTCAAGCTCCGTCAGGGCATGAACGTCGGCGCGAAGGTGACTCTCCGCGGCGCCCGCATGGAAGAGTTCATGGATAAGCTGGTCAACATCGCGCTGCCCCGCGTCCGCGACTTCCGCGGCGTGAGCACGAAAGCCTTCGACGGCCGCGGCAACTATGCCCTGGGCATCAAGGAACAGCTGATCTTCCCCGAAATCGAATACGATAAGGTGGAGAAGATTCGCGGCATGGAAATGATTTTCGTGACCACCGCCAAGACCGACGAAGAGGCCAAGGAGCTGCTGCGGCTGCTGGGCATGCCCTTCGCTCAGCAGTAAGGGAGGAGAAACAACAATGGCAAAAACCAGCATGAAGATCCGTCAGGCGCGGCCTGCCAAGTTCTCTACCCGCGCTTACACCCGCTGCCGCCTGTGCGGCCGGCCTCATTCCGTGCTCCGCCGGTATGGCATCTGCCGTATCTGCTTCCGCGAATTGGCCTATAAGGGCCAGATCCCCGGCGTGCGCAAAGCGAGCTGGTAAGTGTAAGGAGGTAAAATCATGGTTGTCAATGATCCCATTGCCGATATGCTCACCCGCATTCGCAACGCGCAGATCGCCCGCCACGACAGCGTCGTGATCCCCGCCAGCAACATCAAGAAGGCCATCGCCAAGATCCTGCTTGATGAGGGTTATATCAAATCGGTTGAAAATATTTCCGACGGCCTGCAGGGCAGCATCAAGATCGGGCTGAAGTACCTGGAAAAGAAGCAGCCCGTCATCGTCGGCCTCAAGCGCATTTCCAAGCCCGGCCTGCGGGTGTACGCCACCTGCGACGAGCTGCCCAAGGTTCTGGGCGGCCTGGGCATCGCCATCGTTTCCACTTCCAAGGGCCTGATGACCGACAAGGCCGCCCGGAAGGAAAACATGGGCGGCGAAGTGCTTTGCTACATCTGGTAATCTGATCGTCAGGAGGTAAAAGACTATGTCTCGTATCGGAAGGCTCCCGATTGCCGTTCCCGCGGGCGTGACGGTTACCATTGATGAAAACAATCTGGTTACCGTGAAAGGTCCCAAGGGTACGCTGTCTCAGCAGATCAATCCCGATATCAGCGTCAAGCTGGAAAATAACGAAATCAAAGTTGCCCGTCCCAGCGACGACAAGCAGCACCGCGCCTGGCACGGCCTGTACCGCGCCCTGATCCACAACATGGTGGTCGGCGTGACCGAAGGCTTCTCCAAGACGCTGGAAATGGTCGGCACCGGCTATCGCGCCGCCGCCGAAAACAACGGCAAGACCCTGAACATTGCCATCGGCTTCTCTCATCCCGTGATCCTGGAAGCCGAAGAAAACATCTCGTATGAAACGCCCGTGCAGACCAAGATCGTGGTCAAGGGCATCGACAAGCAGCAGGTCGGCAGGATTGCCGCTGATATCCGCGCCATTCGGAAACCCGAACCCTACCTGGGCAAGGGCATCAAGTACGAAGGCGAGCATATCCGCCGCAAGGAAGGCAAGGCCGGTAAGAAGTAAGAAAGGGAGTGAACGCAAATGTTCAATAAGCGCGACCGTAATGAAGTGCGCGTGATCCGTCACGCCCGCGTCCGCAAAAAGATCAGCGGCACCCCCGAAATGCCGCGCCTGTGCGTGTATCGCAGCAATAAGAGCATCTATGCGCAGGTTATCGACGACACCAAGGGCGTGACCCTGGTGTCCGCCTCCACGCTGGATCCCGCCATCCGCGGCCAGCTGGATGACAAGAGCAAGACCGGCGCTTCTGAGCTGGTGGGCAAGCTGGTGGCTGAACGCGCCATCGCCGCCGGAATCAAGGACGTCGTGTTCGACCGCGGCGGTTACCTGTACACCGGCCGTGTGGCCGCCCTGGCCGCCGCCGCCCGTGAAGCCGGGCTGAACTTCTAAGGGGAGGAAAACGTAACATGCCTATGAACGAAAACGATCGTCAGAACGACCGTAAAAACGATCGGCAGGATCGCCCCTTCGAGCGCCGGGATCGCCGGGACCGCCGGGATCGCGAACAGCCTGAGAGCGATTGGGGAGAGCGCCTGGTCGCCCTGAACCGCGTGACCAAGGTTGTTAAGGGCGGTAAGAATTTCCGCTTCGCCGCGCTGGTTGTGGTCGGCAACGAGAAGACCCACCAGGTTGGCGCTGCCATCGGCAAGGCCAAGGAAGTGCCCGAAGCCATCCGCAAGGCCAAGGAAGCCGCTATGAAGCATCTGGTCACCGTGCCCATGTCCGGCACCACCATCCCCCATGCCATCGACGGCCTGTTCGGCACCGCCAAAGTGGTGCTGCTGCCCGCTGAAGAAGGCGCTGGCGTTATCGCCGGCGGCGGCGCCCGCGCCGTGCTGGAGCTGGCCGGTGTGAAGGACATCCGCACCAAGACCTTTGGTACCAACAACCGCATCAACACCGTGAAAGCCACCCTCGAAGGCCTCAAGGGCCTGCGCAACGCCGAAACCGTTGCCAAGATGCGCGGCAAGACGGTGGAAGAAATCGTGGGCTAAGGAGGATTGGAAAGATGAAACTGAAGATCACCCTGACCAAATCCCCCATCGCTGCCCTCCAGGTGCACAAGGACACCGTGGCCGCGCTTGGTCTGCGCAAGGTCGGCCAGACGGTCGTCAAAGAGGACAATCCCTGCGTCCGCGGCCAGATCTTCCGGGTGAAGCATATGGTCAAGGTCGAGGAAGTAAACGAATAATATTAAAGGAGGGCAACCCCCATGAAATTGCATGAGTTGCAACCGGCCATCGGTTCGACGACTGCCCCGAAGCGCCTCGGCCGAGGCGTAGGCTCTCAGTTGGGCAAAACCTCCGGTAAAGGCCACAAGGGCGCGAAGGCGCGCTCTGGCGGCGGCAAGCGCCCCGGATTTGAAGGCGGCCAGATGCCTCTGACCCGCCGCATCCCCAAGCGCGGCTTTACCAATATCTACCGCAAGGAATACGCTGCCGTGAACGTGGCCGCCCTCAACGTGTTTGAGGATGGCGCCGTGATCACCAACGAAGCGCTGATCGAAGCGGGCCTGATCAAAAAGACCCTGGACGGCGTGAAGATCCTGGGCGGCGGCGAGCTCACCAAGAAGCTGACTGTGAACGTGGACAAGGTCACCGAGTCCGCGAAGCAGAAAATCGAAGCGATTGGCGGGAAAGTTGAGGTGAAGTAACGATGTGGGAAACCCTGCGTAACGTCTGGCGGGTTCCGGAGCTCCGCAAAAAGGTGCTCTACACGTTCTTCATGCTGCTGATCTTCCGTTTGGTCAGCGTTATCCCCGCGCCCGGCGTCGATGTGAAGGCTGTTCAGGAAGCCATGGGCCAGTATGACATGCTGGGCCTGGTGAACATGATGACCGGTAACTCCTTCGGGCAAATGACCATCATGGCGATGGGTATCTCTCCCTACATCAACGCTTCCATCATCATGCAGCTGCTCACCATCGCCATCCCGGCGCTGGAGCGGCTGCAGAAGGACGGCGGCGAAGAAGGCAAGAAGAAGATCAACCGCATCACCCGTTATGTCACGGTCGGCCTGGCGGCCCTGCAGGCCATCGGCATCATCGCCGGTCTGCGCGCCATCAAGCCCGCCTATGCCAACTTCTTCGGCTACATGACCATCGGTATCATCATGGCCGGCGGTACCGCCCTGGCTATGTGGATCGGTGAGCGCATCACCAAGAACGGCATCGGCAACGGCATTTCCCTGCTGATCTTCGCCGGTATCATCTCCAACCTGTTCAACGGCATCGTGACTGCCACTGCCCGCATCTTCAACGGCGGCGGCATGGCGGCTGTCGGACAGCTGGCGATCATCCTGATCTCCACGCTGGTGATCCTGGTGATCGTTACCTTCGTGGATATGGCCGAGCGCCGCATCCCCGTCCAGTACGCCAAGCGCGTGGTGGGCCGGAAGATGTACGGCGGCCAGAGCACCCACATCCCGCTGAAGCTGCTGAGCGTCGGCGTGCTGCCCCTGATCTTCGCCTACTCTTTCATGGCGTTCCCGGGCACCATCTTCGCCATGTTCGGCACCAACTCCGGCGCGTATAAGTGGTGGCAGGCCAATATGCATCAGGCTTCTCCCTGGTACATGATCGTGTGCGCCCTGCTGATCATCGCGTTCAGCTACTTCTACACCTCCATCACCTTCAACCCTGAGGATATCGCCAAGAATATCCAGCAGCAGGGCGGTCACATCCCCGGCATCCGTACCGGCAGCAAGACCGTGGAATTCCTCAAGCGGACTTCCAACCGCCTGACCCTGTTCGCCGCCCTGTTCCTGGCCGTCCTGTCCACCATCCCCTCCCTGCTGACGGTTTGGCAGCAAGTGCAGATTCCCTTCGGCGCTTCTTCCATCCTGATCGCTGTGAGCGTGGCCATCGAGACGGTGCGCCAGGTGGAGAGCCAGCTGGTGATGAGAAACTACAAAGGCTTCCTGGGTTAATCGAAAGATTCACTCACGGAATACGCGGAATGCACCCCTGGCGGGAGCGAAGGTTTCCCCAGGGGCGGCATTCCACGTTCTATGTATAGGCAATGTAAATTGTGGTTGCTTTAATACATAGATACAATATTTGGGGTTTACTGATTTCTGGATTCAAAGAGCAGGCAATACCCGACGTACTCAACGGCTTTCTCGGAAGGGGACGAACCGCCGATGACCGCCAGTGGCGGGAATTTCATCGGCGGTGAGATCATCCGAAACAAGCAATCTCCGCAGTGCGGAGTTGCGCCGATTGAGGATGCGGAAAAGGGGGAAACCGCTCTTAGCCAGGCGGCGTTGACGCCTGGCGCGACTTCAGCAAACAATGAGGAAACCAACAGCACGGGCAAGCGCCGAAGGCGTCGCAGGCCATGCGAAGCAATACCAAAGAGCGGTTTCCCCCAGAGAAAAATACAAACAGGAGGTGCTGGTATGAACCTGATTTTCCTGGGCCCTCCCGGTGCGGGAAAAGGCACCATGGCGCAGCTGCTGATGAATGAAGTGGGCATCCCCCAGATTTCCACTGGTGATATGCTCCGCCAGGCGATGAAAGCGGGCACAGAGATGGGCCTGAGCGCCAAGCGGTATATCGAAGCGGGCGAGCTGGTGCCCGATGAAGTGGTCATCGGCATCGTGAAGGATCGCCTCCAGGCGGATGACTGCAAGAACGGCTATATCCTGGACGGGTTCCCCCGGACGGTTCCGCAGGCGGAAGCGCTGGCGCAGTTTGCTAAGATCGACGTAGCGCTGAATATCGCCTTGGACGATGAAGTCATCATCAGCCGGCTGGGCGGACGGCGCGTGTGCCTCAAGTGCGGCGCGACGTATCACACCAGCACCCTGAATGGCAGCGATACCTGCGCGGCGTGCGGCGAAAAGCTGGTGCAGCGCAAGGACGACGCTCCCGAAACGGTGAAGAACCGCCTGGCGGTGTATGCCGCCCAGACCGCGCCCCTCATCGACTACTATGAGAAGAAGGGCCTGCTGAAAACCGTGGAGTGCGCCCCCAAGGCCACCGTTGCGGAAAACTACGCCAAAGTGCGTGAAACGCTGGGGATCAAATGATCAGCATCAAAAATCCCATCCAGCTGGCCAAGATGCGCAGCGCCGGCCACCTGCTCCATGATGTGCTGTGTGCGACCCGGGAGATCATTCGCCCGGAGATGACCACCATGGACATCAATGCCTTCGTGGACGAAGCCATCCGAAAGGGCGGCGGTATCCCCACGGAGCTGGGCTACTGCGGGTATCCCGCCTCCATCTGCGCTTCCATCGACGACGAGGTGGTGCACGGCATCCCCTCCAAGAACGTGGAGCTCAAAGAGGGCAGCATCATT
Organism: uncultured Eubacteriales bacterium; assembly: GCA_902795275.1. Lineage (GTDB taxonomy): Bacteria > Bacillota > Clostridia > Christensenellales > Aristaeellaceae > RUG563. The sequence goes on from CADBKQ010000005.1 coordinate 56,796, forward strand.
TCCATCGACGTGACCCTGGCCCTGGACGGTTGGCAGGCTGACAGCTGCTTCACCGCCCCGGTGGGAAAAATCAGCGAGGAAAAACAGCGGCTGATCCAGGTCACGGAGGAATGCTTCTGGCTGGGCGCCCGGCAGGCGGTGAACGGCAACCGCATCGGCGACATCAGCGCCGCGGTGCAGACCCACGCGGAAGCCCACGGCTACGGCGTGGTGCGCGACCTGACGGGCCACGGCATCGGCAAGGAAATGCACGAGGACCCGGCGGTGCCGAACTTCGGCGCGGCGGGCCATGGCCCCAGGATCCGTCCCGGCATGACGTTCTGCGTGGAACCCATGATCGCCATGGGCCGCTGGCAGGTGCATCAGCTCAGCGACGGCTGGACCGTCGTGACCAACGACCACAAGCCCGCCGCCCATTATGAGCATACTTTGGCCATCACGCCCAAGGGCCTGCCCGAACTTTTAACGCTTCCGGGCTTCACTTGGAAGGAGCAGGAAGAATGAAACCACCAATTTTGCCCGGTTACGCAGTTTTTTCAAAAAAAGGGCGTGACAAAGGCAGGTACTTTGTGGTATTATATACCTTGGACGCCGAATTTGTGATGATGGCCGACGGGGACACCCGGAAGCTCGATCACATGAAGAAAAAACGGCGGAAGCACCTGACGGCCTGTCCCCATGAATTCCCCGACCTTCTGATGCTGCAGGAGAAGGGGCAGCTTAAGGACAGCGACATCCGCAGGGCGCTTCATTCCATCGTAAGCAATGGCAATGGCGAACAACAATCGCCGACCGAAAACAGGGAGGGTTAATCCGATTGTCCAAGGACGATGTCATCGAAATGGAAGGCAAGGTCATTGAGGCGCTGCCCAATGCCATGTTCCAGGTTGAACTGCCGAACGGCCATCGCATCATGGCCCATATTTCCGGCAAGATGCGCATGAACTTCATCCGCATTTACCCAGGGGATAAGGTCACGATCGAGCTCTCCCCCTACGACTTGACCCGCGGCCGCATTACGTGGCGCAGCAAGAACTGATTCTGACCTGAGGAGGTACAACGCACATGAAAGTCCGTCCTTCTGTGAAGCCCATCTGTGAAAAGTGCAAGATCATCAAGCGCAAGGGCCGCGTGATGGTGATTTGCGAAAACCCCAAGCATAAGCAGCGTCAGGGCTGACCCACCCTTGACGACTTTGGGAGCGCCGTCCCGAGCGCCCGGATCCAACGGACGCCGGGGACGGCGTTCCCCGCGCGAATCCGCCCGGATTCGCAGCAACGGAATCCCTATCCTATAAGCAGACACGCCTGTGTGGGCGGCTGCCCCGATGGCAACTGAACGTCGGGGACCATGCGGCTGTCACATAAAATCCGCCTGGGTTGCGGGCGGAGCGAAAACGCGGGCCGCGCGCCTGAAAGGACAAGTTATCTACGCCTTGTCCGAGGTAAGGAAGCAAGCGGCTCCCCAACCACCCATTCCCACAGAATCATTTGGAGGTGTAACCAACACATGGCACGTATTGCGGGTGTTGACCTGCCCCGAGAAAAGCGCGTCGAGGTTGGCTTGACTTACATTTACGGCATCGGCCCCACCGTGAGCAAGCAGATCCTTGAAGTGACCGAAGTGAATCCCGACACCCGGGTGAAGGACCTGAGTGAATCGGACGTGAGCAAGCTGCGCGAATACATCGAACATCACCTGAAGGTGGAAGGCGATCTGCGCCGCGAAGTCTCCCTGAATATCAAGCGTCTGGTGGAAATCGGCTGCTACCGCGGCGTCCGCCATCGCCGCAATCTGCCCGTCCGCGGCCAGAACACCAAGCAGAACGCCCGTACCCGCAAGGGCCCGAAGCGCACTGTCGGCGGCAAGAAGAAGTCTTAATCATTGCCGGAGTGAAACCGGTAAAACGGCGGGATCGGCATGAAAGATTCATCCAATCCGCCTGACGCATCAACATCCAAAAGGACGCCCCGAAAGGGGTTCGGAGGGATATAAGAATGGCTCCTAAGAAAGCGCTGAAGAAGGTATCGCGCAAGCGCCGTGAAAAGAAGCTCGTGGAGCGCGGCGTGGCGCACATCCGTTCTTCCTTCAATAATACCATCGTCACCATCACTGACGTGCAGGGCAACGCCCTGTCCTGGGCTTCCGCCGGCGGCATGGGTTTCCGCGGCAACAAGAAGTCCACCCCCTTCGCCGCTCAGATGGCCGCCGAAACCGCTGCGAAAGCCAGCGCTGAATTCGGCCTCAAGTCTGTGGACGTGCTGGTGAAGGGCCCCGGTTCCGGCCGTGAAGCCGCCATCCGCGCCCTGCAGACCGCCGGCCTGGACGTGACCATGATCAAGGACGTGACTCCCATTCCTCACAATGGCTGCCGTCCCCCCAAGCGCCGCCGCGTGTAATTGAAGGAGGAAAACAAGAATGGCTAACAATAAGCAGCCTATTGCCCGGAAATGCCGTGCTCTTGACATTACTCCGGCTACCATGGGCTACGCGAAGAAAAAGTCTACGCGCAACCCCGGCGGAAACCGCCGCAAGAAGGTCTCCGAATACGGCGGCCAGCTGAAAGAAAAGCAGAAGGTCAAGTTCATCTATGGCGTGCTGGAAAAGCAGTTCCGCCATTACTTTGACAAGGCCTCCAACATGAAGGGCGTTACCGGTGAAAACATGCTGTCCCTGCTGGAACTGCGGCTGGACAACGTGGTGTATCGCCTGGGCCTGGCCAAGACCCGCCGCATGGCGCGCCAGATCGTGGGCCACGGCCACATCCGCGTGAACGGACAGAAGGTGGATATTCCTTCTTACGAAGTGAAGAAGGGCGACGTGATCACCCTGCGTGAACGCTCCACTCAGATGGAAATGTTCAAGGCGCTGCGGGAAGGCACCAGCGTGCTGACTCCCAAGTGGCTCACTTTCGATGCCCAGAACCTGACCGGCACCGTGAACGAGCTGCCCACCCGCGCTGACATCGACTACGAAGTGCAGGAGAACATGATCGTTGAATTCTATAGCCGCTGATCCTGTTCTGACCGTATGATGCAGTCCACAACGACCGTATCGGATAGGAGGGTTGGACTCAGTGATTATCGAAATCGAAAAAGCGCATATCGATTGTATCGAGATGGCGGCCAACAACACCTACGGCAAATTCGTGATCGAGCCGCTTGAGCGCGGCTTCGGCCACACGCTGGGCAACGCGCTGCGGCGGGTGCTGATCAATTCGCTCCCCGGCGCCGCTGTGACCAGCGTGAGCATCGACGGCGTGCAGCACGAATTTTCCACCGTTCCCGGTGTGAAAGAAGACGTGACTGAACTGATCCTGAACCTGAAGGAGCTGGCCCTGAAACTGTACACGGACCAGGTCAAGATGGTGGAGATCAGCGCCCAGGGCCCCTGCGAACTGACCGCGGCGGACATCCGGGTGGATGATGAAGTGGAAATTGTGAACCCCGATCTGCATATCGCCACGCTGGGCGAGGGCGCGAAGCTGCACATGTGGCTGAGCCTGGACCGGGGCCGGGGCTATGTCAGTTCCGACAAGAACAAGACGGCCCAGATGCCCATCGGCGTCATTCCCATCGATTCCATCTACACCCCCATCCGCAAGGTCAACTACGTGGTGGAAGACACCCGCGTGGGCCAGATCACGGACTACGATAAATTGACCCTGGAAGTGTGGACGGACGGCTCCGTGGCTCCCGACGAAGCCATTGCCATCTCCGCCCACATCCTCACCGAACAGCTCTCCCTCTTTGTCGGCCTCACCGACCAGGCGATGCCCATCAGCACCTCCGAACCGGAAGACGACAAGATGGAGAAAGTGATGGAGATGACGATCGAAGACCTCGATCTCTCCGTCCGCGCCTACAATTGCCTCAAGCGCGCGGGCATCAACACTGTGGCCGAGCTGGTTCAGCGCAACCAGGAGGACATGATGAAGGTGCGCAACCTGGGCAAAAAGAGTCTGGAAGAAGTCGAGCAGAAGCTGCAGGCGCTGGGCCTGGGGCTGCGTCCGACCGAAGAGTGATAGGAGGAAACCCCCATGGCAACAGAGCGCAAGCTGGGCCGTACCGCGAGCCAGCGCAAGGCGATGCTGCGGAACCTGACCACCAATCTCCTGTGGTACGGCCGCATCGAAACCACCGAGGCTAAGGCCAAGGAAGTGCGCAGCATCGTGGATAAAATGATCACCCTCGCCATCCGCGAATATGACAAGACCGTGGAAGTGGAGAAGGAGTTTTATAACGACAAGAAGCAGATCGTGAAGCAGACCTTCACCAACGACCTGCCTTCCAAGCTGCATGCCCGCCGCCTGATGATGGCTTACCTGTACGACATCAAGGAAGCCAAGAACGACGACGAGAGCAAGAAGGAATACAAGGAACGCACCAAGGATAGCAAGCATCCCGTGGTGGAAAAGCTGTTCCGTGAATACGGCCCCAAGTACCGCGCCCGCAACGCGGAAAAGGGCTGCGCCGGCGGCTATACCCGCATCTATAAGCTGGGCCCCCGCCGCGGCGACGCCGCCGAAATGGTCATCATCGAATTGGTGTGACGATTGACGGATAAGCGAAAAACAGGCTGTGTGGAAACATAGCCTGTTTTTTGGCGCTGCGTAAAACCAACGCTTCGATGGTTTTTCGTCATCCCTTATGGCTTTCTCGGAAAGGGGGTATGGGGGGAAACCGCTCTTTGACCAACAAAGAGCGGTTTCCCCCCAAAACTCTTCCATTGAAAAATTTGTCCTTTTTCCACAAAATTTTGCGGTATGTGTTTCAAATGCCCCCAAGTTGTGTATAATAATCTTGTCGGAAGAAAGACTACGCGCTGAGCGCGATAAAGGTACAGCCGAGAAAACAATCGGCCAACGAGAAAAAGGGAGGAAAAAACCATGGAATGCAAAGTAAATGTGACGGGCGGTACGCTGCCCCAGGAAGAAATTCAGGCTTATATCCATCGTGCGGAACAGAAGTATGGCACCAAGCCCCAGGGCATCGACATCAAAGTGGACGGCGAATATGTGGAACTGTCCTATGACTTCGGCAACATGCCTTTCCAGCGCATCCGCCGCATTACCGGTTACCTGGTGGGTACCCTGGATCGCTTCAATAACGCCAAGCGCGCCGAGGAACATGACCGCGTGAAACACGCCGTATAATATAGTTATATACAGCGACTGCCCTTCCTGATCGGAAGGGCAGTCGCTTTTTACGGCGATAGATTCAGAAAATCACTTTTCCGCCCCGGTTCTTCGCCGCAGAGCGCGGGCGATGGGGCGCTCAAAAAGGAAGGTGAGCAGCGCCGCGAGCACGAGGGCGAACACGAAGCAGCAGAGGGTGTAGCTGAGCTGCCAGCGAAAGTCTCCGTCCATCCAGGGCTGCATGGAATCGCTGGGGGGAAAGCCCCATTCCTTGAGCTTCACCGCCAGCATCTGGTGGTAGATATAAAACTGGAAGGAAATGAGGGAAAGAAAGTGCATCACCCTGTTCCCCAGCAGGAACCGCATCACCGGCAGCGAGAACGCGGCGCAGACCATCAGGCAGGCCAGCGCGACGGAAAGGGAGAACCGCCGGTCCATCTGCCCCTGGCGGATGGCCTCGCCGGTGGGAGAATAGGCCTGGGCCTGAGCGATGTGCATCAGCACGGAGCCGCAGAGGATGACCATTACCGTAAAGAGCAGGCGCGATTTGGCATCGGGCTCATTGCCCAGGCGCTTGCGCAGGGCGGCGAACACCGAAGCGGCGACGAAGCCGTTGGCGTACACGTCCAGGAACGCGGGAAGCTGGTTGAAATACATACTGGTGTCCGGCCGGGTGGAAGCATAATAGCGGAACGCGAACGCTGCGCCCGCCATGGCGATATAGGTAACGATGGGCAGCTTCCGGAAGGCCCGGGCCAGGAAGGGGAACAGCAGATAAAACTGCATTTCCACCGCCAGCGTCCACAGCGCGCCGTTCAGGGGGGAGCGCAGGTAGCTGAAATAAAACAGGTTATGGGTGAAGGTAAGGTGGGAAAGGATGTCCAGCACCGCGTCGGAGGTCTGGAAATAATCGCCCCGGACGCAGCAGAGGATGAACATGGGCACGACGCACAACAGATACGAGGGCAGGATGCGGATGAGCCGCCGCTTGTAAAACGCGCCGATGGAAGGCAGCTTGCCGCCCGCCTGGGTATATGGCAGATACAGCAGAAAGCCGCTGAGCAGCAGCAGCCCGTCCACCCACAGGTACCCGGAGCGCAGCAGAAAATCCAGGCTGACCGTTTCGCCCAGGAGCTCAAAATGGGGCGTCAGCCAGCCTTGCTGCCAGATGTGGAACCAGCCGACCAGCAGGATGCAAAGCACCCGGACGCCGTCCAGGACGTCCAGGTGCTTCGTATCCGGCCCCATGCGATAGGAAAGGAAGGGCTGGAACTGTTTTCTTTCGTGCCGGGGAGCTTTGCCGACAGTTTCATGATCCATCTTAAATCGTTTCTTCCTCCACGCGCTTTAAGCGGTAAGTGGTTCTGTTTTTGATGTGGCGGAGGGTGAGGGCGTTTTGCTTTAAGGAGACGATTTCGTAGGTGGCGGCGCTGGGATCGGGCTCGTCGCCGGTGTTTACGGCGTACATATTCGGCACATAGTAGAACGCTTCCTCGCCGTTCAGATCGCAGGAACCGTCCTCCCGGAATTCAAAGGTCTGGCCCTTGTCGGACTCCCACTTGCCCATCAGCTTGTACACCGCCTTGTCCAGGCGATAGGAGGCCACATCCCGGTAATCGGGAATCAGCTTGTAGTATTTCAGGGCCTCGAAGGGCTTGTGGGCGTTGTACAGCTCGTTGGCGTAAAGATAACAGGCGTCCTTGTACATGGACGGGATGTCGGCGTATTTCTCGGTCAGGAAGCCGCCCTGCAAGGGAGAGAGGACGTTGATCACCGTCAGGTAATCCTTTTCGGCCAGGGCGGCCAGGGCGGCCTCGTAGGCGGCGGAGCAATAGGCGTCGGCGCATTCCTGGGCGCGGGCCTGCGCGTCCCGGTAATTCCCGGCTTTATCAAACATGGCGGCAGCGGCAGCCATATCCCCGGCGGCGACGGCATCCTCGCCGGCCTGGTAGGCCAGCTCATGCAGCTTGTCCCGCGCCGCGGCGTCGTCGGCTTCGATGGAGGCGAGTCCTTCCATGGCGGCGGTCAAATCGCCTTCGTCCGCTTTTGCCAGGGCCAGCTGATACACGCAATAACGATATTGCGCCGCGGCGTCCTCATAGTCGGCCAGTTCTTCAAACAGGCCGCGGGCGGTCTCGTAATCGCCGATGTCCTTCATTTCCATGGCCAGCAGATAACGGGCGCGGCGCAGGGCTTCCAGCACCGGTTCGCTGTCACTTTCGGCGGAAACGAGGGTGATCGCCTGTTCATACTGGCCGTTTTCGATGCGAATCTGGGCGGCCTTCGTCAGGGCGGTGGCCAGCTGCGCCACGGCGTCCTGATAATCGCCCACCTGGCGCAGCAGGGCGGCGGCGCTTTCGTAGTCTTCCTGCTCCATCTGCTGCATCGCCCGGTCATACAAAATCTGGTTGATGTAGCCGGCGGCGTTGCCGTAATCCGAAATCGTTTGCAGCAGGGCCAGCGCGCCTTCCTGGTCGCCCTCCTCCAGCATCATCAAGGCCGGGCGGTAGACGCATTCCTTTTTGGCTTCCTGGGCGGCCAGCAGGTCGGGGGCCTTATCGAAGTATTCGGCGGCCCGGGCGTATTCGCCTTCGGCCATCAGCGCGGCGCCAATATAATAGTAGCATTGCATCAGCAGGGCGCGGGAATCCTGGTAGACGCTGATTTTTTCCAGCATCCCCGCCGCTTTCTGGTAATCGCCCTCGTTCATAGCCGTTACAGCGGGCGTGTAGAGGCAGGCCGCGGCCCGGCGGTAAGCGTCGGAATAGTCCCCGGCGGCAAGGAAGTATTCGGCGGCGGTTTCATAATCGGAATCCCGGAACGCCGCGTCGCCCGCGGCGTAATAGGCGCGCTGCAATTGAATGGGAGAATCGCGGTAATCGCCCAGCTCCGTGAACGCCGCCACAGCGGTCAGCGGATCGCCGCCGTCGTCCAGCGCTTCCATTGCGGGCTGGTAGAGGCATTCCTTGGCGTTGGCCTCGGCGTTCTGGAAGGATTCCAGGGCCAGGAATTTTTCGCGCGCTTCCGCGTACTGCCTTCTCCCCATCAGGTTCAGCGCCCATTCGTACTCTGCCTGGCTGCGCCGCATGCGGGCGTTGCTGTAATTGGGCACCTGCTCGTACAGGGCGATGGCCTCCGCCCACTTGCCGGAGGCCAGCAGCTTTTCGGCATAGACATACCGCGCTTCCTGGGCGCGGGTGGCGCTGTCCTTATAGTCGCCCAGGGCGTCAAAGCCGCTCTGCGCGGCGCGGAGAGAGGTATAGGTGCCGCCGTTCAGGGCGTTCATGGCGGCGCGGTAATCGCATTCCAGGGCCAGATCCGCGCTGTCGCGGTAATCGGCCAGGGCCAGGAACTGCGCCTTTGCGGAATCGAACTGGCCGTTTTCCAGGGTGCGGTTGGCCTGATAGTAGCGGTAATAGGGGATGCCGTGGAAATACACGGCGTAGAACAGGCCGATCACCAGCAGGATGGAGAAAAGCGTGGTGAAAATGATCCTGCGGCGGCGGCGCTGGCGGCGCTGCCGGGCTTCCTTGGCCGCCGCCTGGCGGCGCGCTTCCTCGCGCTGGCGGCGCTGCTCATCCTCGATGGCGGACTGGCGCATGAACAGCACGCGCTCGATGGCGGCTTCATTCAGCTTGGTGAAGATGGCGTGCCTGTCCCGGCGGCAACGGCGGCAGGTGTCCTCTCTGGCAGAATTTGCCCGTCCGCACACGCAGACCCACACCGCGCCCTGGTCACTGGGATAGCTGGCGGCGTCGCGGCCTGCCATTTCCTGCATCACTTGCAGCTGGGGCCCTTGCAGCAGGGGCGACGGCCTGTATTCAAGGGGCTCGGTCAAGCCCTTGCGCCAAACGGTGTTGTCGTCGAACCAGACCTTTTCGATGATCACTTCCAGATCCTGGGCGTATTCCGCTTCTTCCACTTCAAGAGAAGCCTCAAACACGTGCCTGCCGGGGCCGTCAATGCCCTGCAGCCGTTCCACGTGGCGGGCGTACTGCTCGCCTTCGGCATTATAACAATGCACGCACACCTGAATGCTGCGCACATCTTTGTCGTCCAGGTTGAATATCTGCATGGTCAATACAGGATCATCCGGCGAAGGGATCCTGCAATGCCACAATTCCACAGGGGAGGAAAGGTCGATTCGCATAGGGAGTCATGCCTCCGGCAAAAAAGAGAAATTTGGCAGACGCTTAATCTGAACTCTCTGTCAGTCTTCCAGCTCTGTCACGCCCTCGGGCTTGACCAGGGCGTACAGCAGCCGGGCTTTGGGCGCGGGTTCTTTCGTAAAGGTCAGCGCGTCCAGAATGCGCTGTTCGGTTTCCTTGGTGTTTTCTTCGCTGGCGGCGTGGAGGGTGCACACCACGTCTCCGGCTTTCACGAAATCGCCGATGCGCTTTTCCATCACAAAGCCCACGGCGGGGTCGATCTTGTCTTCCTTGCTCACGCGGCCCGCGCCCATACGCTGGGCGGCCAGGCCCAGAGCCGTGCCGTTCACATGGGCCAGATAGCCGTCGGCTTGCGCCTTTACCTGGTAACGCACCGGGGCCTGGGGCAGCAGGCTCACGTCGTCGCACACCCGGCTGTCGCCGCCTTGGGCGTTGATCATTTCCTTCAGTTTTTGCAGGCCCGCCCCGCTGTCTAGGGCCGCGTTCAGCTTTTCCAGCGCTTCTTCTTCGGTCTTCGTCACGCCGGAGGCCACCAGCATCTGGCTGCCCAGGAACAGGGACACCCGTTTGAGGGGCCCGCCCGTCCTGCCCGCTAAAATGTCGATGGCTTCCTTCACTTCCAGGGCGTTGCCCACGTGGGAGCCCAGGGGCTCTTCCATGCCGCTGACCACCGCCACGATGTTCCGGCCCGCGTGGTGGCCGATGTTCACCATGGCCTGGGCCAGTTCGATGGAGGCTGTCAGCGTCGGCATCAGCGCGCCGGAGCCGGTCTTGACATCCAGCACGATGGCCTTCGCGCCCGCCGCGAACTTCTTGGACAGGATGCTGCTCACGATCAGGGGAATGGAATCCACCGTGGCGGTCACGTCCCGGAGGGCGTAGAGCGTCTTGTCCGCCGGGGCCAGCTGGGCGCTTTGGCCCACCACCGCGCACCCAACAGAACGAACGATAGATACAAATTCTTCCTCCGGCAGCTCCACCTTCATGCCTTCGATGCTTTCCAGCTTATCAATGGTGCCGCCAGTGTGGCCCAGGCCGCGGCCGCTCATCTTGAGCACCTTGCCGCCGCAGGCCGCCACCAGGGGAGCCAGCACCAGGGTGGTGGTGTCACCCACGCCGCCGGTGGAATGCTTATCCACCGGCACGCCGCCCACGTCGGGAGAAAGCATATCGCCCGACGCCGCCATCTCCATGGTCAGGTCGGCGGTCTCCCGGCTGTCCATGCCGTTAATGCGGATCGCCATCAGCAGGGCGGTCAGCTGGTAATTGGGGATGGAGTGGTCCGCCGCGCCTTTCACAAAAAAAGCGATCTGTTCGCGGCTGAGCGCCTTGCCGCGCTTCTTGTCTTCCAGAACAGAAATAATATCCATAAAAGACACTTCCGATTCAAAAACTTTATATTCTGCTTCAATATATAGTATACCATAAAACACACCCTACGAAATAGAAATGAATATAAAGTTACCTTATAAAAAATGTAACAATTTTTAAAAAATCTCTTGACCTTGTAACAAAAATGTAATAGAATGTAACAGAAAGGTCGAAATTTCACTTTTTGACGTATTCCAAAGTGAACCGGTCTGAAGGGCCGGGAAAACACATGTGGATGGAGTGTTGGTTACTATGAAGCAGACAGGGAATTTCAGACGGATCGTTTCCATCCTGCTCCTGATGGCAATGGTTCTTTCGGCTGCGCCCGTGTTCGCCGCAGAACAGCAGTATGGATACATTGTCGTTCCGAGCAGCGCCAAGAACCGGGTGGTGAATTTTCGCCGCAATCCCAATAACAACGACAATACCAATTATCCTCTTGCCCGCCTGCCTGAGTACTGGGTCGTGGAAATTCTGGGGCTCAAGAATGTCGGCGAAGATAACTGGTACTATGTTCAGGCAAACATCGGCGTCAACGCCGGGGATCCTGTTAAGTATGAAACGGGATTTATAAAAGAAGAATACATCCATATCATGACGGAAGAGGAAGTGGCGGAGTTTCAGAGCAGGGGCGGCAACGCATTCCGCTTTAGCACGCTTGTTCCCGAGTCTCCGGATGCCCTTCCTGTGATTGAAAACTTGACGACGAGCGTGACCGTGCCGGCTAACGCAACTGTCAAAGGTTATGCGACCGTCACAAAAAACGACGCCAAACTCTACACAGCTCCGGCCAGCGGCGTGGAAACAGGCGTGACGGTGCCCCAGGGCACATCGTTGCCTTACTATGAGTTGATAGTCTCCACCACGGTGGATGCTTATGAATGGCTGCTGGTCAAGTATAACGGCGATGGCGGTTATATCCGGGAGGATTGCTACCAGCGCGTCGGCCAGACCGTCACCACCGTGTCGCAGGGTTCCCAGGTCATCACGCCTCAGGTCACGACGCCTGGTTATGTGGCGCCTGCGCCCACCGTGTATACAGCCCCGGCTGTCGTGGCCGGGCAGACGATGGGTGTGGTGACCCAGGACAACGTGTTCTTTCGCAAGGATATGTCCACGGCGGGCGATTTCTGGGCCCGGCTGCCCTATGGGTGGACGATGACCATTCTGGGCGTGCAGACAAAGGGCAAGATCACCTGGTATAAAGTGAAGGGCGGCACGCCCCAGAATCCCAACCGGATTTATACGGGCTACATCCACGGCGATTACTTTGTGCCGATTGAAACCAACGGTTCGGCTACTGCCGCTCCCTGGTATATGCCCACCGGCGTGCCTGGCACTGTGACCGCCGCGCCCCAGGGCAATTCCAATTACGGCCTGGTGCTGGTGGACGGCGTGAATCTGCGCCAGACGCCCGGCGGCGCCACCGTCAGCGTACTGCGGCTGAACGATGTGGTGACCATTCTTTCCCGGCCTGCCACTTACACTGCCAACGACTGGTTCTTTGTGAAGTATGACAATGTGATGGGCTATCTGCCCGCCACAGCCCTGCGGGCGCTGAACACCAATGAACTGGCCAACTACCAACTGCCCGGCGGCGTGGTGATCACCGCGTCCCCCGCGCCCAACCTGCCGGCCGGCGCGAAGGGCTATGTAAAGCTGATCAAGGACAAGGTAAACATCCGCAAGACCCCCAACGGAGAAATCCTCACCGCCACTGATAAATCCAAGCTGCCCGTCGGTAAGGTGATGGCTTATTATGAAGGCCCCACCGCGGTGATCGACGGCTTCACCTGGGTGAAGGTGACCAACGATAACATCACCGGCTATATCCGCAACGACTGCTTCACCTACTGCGACGAAAAGGGCAACCCCGTCGCTGCGCCGACCCAGGCGCCCGCCGTGGTTCCCACCGCCACGCCCGCTTCCGGCGTGCCGGGCAGCCAGGGCTATATCAAGCTGCTCAAGGGCGGCGTGAACCTGCGTTCCACGCCCGGCGGCAATACCATCGCCCAGCTGGCGAAGGATACCGTGCTGCCTTACTTTAACCTCACCACCACCGGCACCAACAACCTGGAAACCTGGTACGAAGTGTACTGGCCTGAAAAGGGCGTGTTCGGCTTCGTGCTGACCACCATGGCCCAGACCTGCGACGCGCAGGGCAACCCCATCACGCCCGCGCTGCCTACCGGTGATCCCGGCTCGAACGTGGGATATGTGGCCACCAAGGTTTCCGGCGTGTGGCTGCGCGCCACGCCTTACGCCGACGGCGACATCGTGAGCCAGATCAAGCAGAAGGGCACTGTGCTGCCCCAGATCGGGCCCGTGGTGCAGAATGGCTACGACTGGTATCCCGTCCAGACCACGGACGGCAAGCGCGGCTACCTGCGCGGCGACTGCGTGTTCACCCTGGCTGAATGGCAGCTGGCGGAATTCAAGCTGAGCGGCAAGGTGCCCACTCCCACGCCCGGCCCCGCTACGCCGCGGCCCGGCAACAGCAGCTACATCATGACCACCATGGATAAGGTGTACATCCGCCAGTCCCCCACCACCAAAGCGACGGCCATCGGCCAGGTGGCGCTGGGCAGCGTGATGAAGTTCAACACCACCCAGACCATCGGCACGGGCACCGCGAAAGCGGTCACCTGGTATCAGGTGGTCTACGGCAACCAGACCGGCTGGATCCACGGCGACTTTGTCCGCATCCTGAGCAACGCGGAATACGACGCCATGAACGCCACCCCGACACCGCAGCCCGGGACCACGGTGGTTCCTACCACAGCGCCCAGCTTTGAAAACCTGAGCGATCTGGCGATCACCACCATGGACAAGGTGAATATCCGGGCCAGCGCTTCCATGAAGGGCCGGGACATCGAGATGATCGACCACGCCAACACGGAAGTGACTTACCTGGGCAAGTACACCGTACCCGATCCGGCGAAGGGCAATGATTACTACTGGTTCAATATCCGTTACGGCAAGGTGACTGGCTGGGTGCGCGGCGACTGCCTGCATGTGCTGACCGAAGCGGAAAAGAAAGCACGGAAATCCAATCCCAGCGCGCCTGTGACGATCCCGACCACAAGCTACCGCAGCCTGGGCCTGAACGCCGCCGGCGACGATGTGTACGCTTTGCAGTACCGGCTGTACCAGCTGGGCTATCTGGCGGGCGATCAGGTGGACGGCAATTATAAGGCCACCACGGAAGCCGCCGTGCGCGCGTTCCAGAAGGCCAAGGGCCTGACCGTTGACGGCATCGCCGGCATCCAGACCCAGCAGGTGCTGTACGGCACCCAGCCCACCGTGACGAACAGCCCCTATTACAACGGCGGCACCAACCAGTATGTGAACGGCTCCTCCGTTTCCGTGACCCTCTATCCCGTGGAGAAGATCGACTGGTTCAACGGCGGCATCCAGGATATCTGGCCCAACGGTTCCGTGGCCATCCTGACCGACGTGTACACCGGCATCTCCTTCAAGGCCCAGCGCCTCTACGGCGGCAACCACGCCGACTGCGAACCGGTCGACACCGCCGATACCGCCGCCATCTGCGCCATCTACGGCGTCAGCAGGCCCCAGGAGATCGAGGACCGGGAGTCCGAGCTGCAATCCTACCGCCGCCGTCCCACCTGGGTCACCGTGGGCGGACGCACCTTCTGCGCATCCGTGTACGGCATTCCCCATAACTACTCCGGCGACCGCATTGCCAACAACGGCTATAACGGCCAGTTCTGCGTCCACTTCACCAACAGCCGGACGCATACCAGCAACATCGTGGATCCGGATGCCAGCTACAACAACTACTTCGGAGCCCAGAGCGCCATCCAGTATGCGTATGAGCACTCCATCAGCGGGCAGAAATAACAAACAAATGAACGATGTGATCATCATCGGCGGAGGCGCGGCGGGATTGACCGCCGCGCTTTCCGCATCAAAACAGGGCGCTCCTGTGACCGTGCTGGAAGCCGCGCCGCGCGTCGGCAGAAAAATATTGGCATCGGGCAACGGGCGGTGCAATCTTGCCAATCTGGGCGCGATGCGGTACAATGGAGACAAGGCGCTGGCCGAAGCGGTCATGGAAGCCCTTCCCCCGGCGCAGGTGCTGGCGTTTTTCGCTTCTCTGGGCCTTGTGACCGTGGAGGAAGCGGGCGGCAGGGTGTATCCCGCCTGCGGCCAGGCGGCGGCAGTGCTGGACGTGCTGCGGCTGACGCTGGACAGGCAGGGCGTGAAGGTCGTCTGTGAAGCACCGGTGACAAAGCTCGAAAGAACGAAAGCGGGCTTTCGCGCGGCCACGCCCCAGGGAAGCTTTGAAGCCCGCGCGGTGGTCGCCGCGTTCGGCGGCATGGCGGGCGGGAAGCTGGGCCACGACGGCGGGCCTTACCAGTTGCTGACGAAGCTGGGCCACACCCTCGTTCCGCCCCGCCCCGCGCTGACGGCGCTGGTGACGGAGAAGAAAGCGGTACGGGGGTTGAGCGGCCTGCGGCTCCCCGCCCGGCTGACCCTGTGCGACGGAGTGAAGCCCGTGGAAGCCGCGTCTGGCGAAGCGCTGTTCACCGATTACGGCGTCAGCGGCGTGTGCGCCATGCAGCTGTCCCGCACGGCGGGAGAACTGCTGAACAGGGGAAAGCAGCCCATGCTGTACCTGGACTTTTCCCCCATGCTGGGATTGACCCTACGGATTTATGACCGTGTGGAGGCGGGCGACCCCTTTGCAAACGTGCCGCTGCTGCTGGCATGTTTGAAGGAACGGCAGCATACCCTGCCCAGAGAGGCGCTGCTCACCGGCCTGGCCCCGCGCCTGCTGGCGGAACGGCTGAAAGGGCTGGCGCTGCCGGAATTGGCGAAAAGCCTGGCTGCCTTCCCCGCGCCGGTCGTCGGCGTACGGGGCATGGAAAACGCCCAGGTCACCGCGGGCGGCATCCGGAGCGGCGAGTTTGACCCAAAGACCCTGCAATCTCGCAGATGTCCCGGCCTGTTCGCCGCCGGGGAAGCCCTGGATGTGGACGGCGACTGCGGCGGCTATAACCTGCAATTCGCTTTCGCCTCCGGCCTCATCGCCGGAGAGAATGCGGCGAAGGCTTCACCTCATCAGTCAGGCTTCGCCTGACAGCTTCCCCTCAAGGGGAAGCCTTTTGGGACGTCTTTTCTATCTTCGTAAAAGTATTACTCGCACTTCATGCAAAACGATCAGCCAAAAGCCTTCCCCTTGAGGGGAAGGTGGCGCGAAGCGCCGGATGAGGTGGCTTATCATCAATGGGAGGTAATCTATGTCTGAACAATTTATAAATATCAAGCCCGGCACGCTGCTGGCTCCCGTGCCCGCGGTGATGGTGTCCTGCGCCTTGCCGGGACAGAAGCCCAATATCATTACCCTGGCCTGGGTGGGCACGGTGAATTCCGAGCCGCCCATGTGCTCTATTTCCGTGCGCAAGGAGCGCTTTTCTCACGACATCATCCGGGACTCCGGCGAATTCGTCATCAACCTCTGCGGCCAGGACGACTTAGCGGATACAGATTTCTGCGGCGTGCGTTCCGGCCGGGACGTGGATAAGTTCGCCGAACGCAAGCTGACCCCCGCCGCCGTGCCGGGGTTCACCGCCCCCGCTATCGCGGAATGCCCCCTGTACCTGGCTTGCAAGGTCACAAACGTTTTGGAGCTTGGCAGCCATGACATGTTTATCGGCACCATAGAGCAGGTGGGCGTAAACCCCGCGCTCATGGACGAAGCGGGCCGCATTGATTTCAGCAAGGCCAGCTTAGTGGCCTATAACCATGGCAATTACTACGCCCTGGGGAAAGCCCTGGGTTTCTTCGGCTATTCCGTCGCCGCGCCGGATGTGCTCAAGCGCCGGATGGAAGCGCTGAAATAAAGTGTGGAGTATGGAGAGTGGAGTGTGGAGTTTTCTCATGGCTTTCTCCTTCTCCAAATCAAGCATTCACTGTTTATCACTCCACTCTTCACACTCCACTCTCCACACTCTATTATGGCAGGAGGTCACCTCTTTGTACCAAGCCCTGTACCGCGTCTGGCGGCCCAAGACCTTTTCCGACATGGTGGGCCAGGAGGCCATCGTGCGCACGCTCCGCAACCAGGTGATGACGGGGCGCATTGCTCACGCCTACCTGTTCTGCGGCAGCCGCGGCACGGGCAAGACCAGCGCCGCCCGCATCCTGACCCGGGCCATCAACTGCCTGAACCCGCAAAACGGCGACCCTTGCGGGGAATGCGCGTCCTGCCAGACCATTGAAAGCGGCGCGTCCTTCGACGTGTACGAAATGGACGCGGCCAGCAACAGCCGGGTGGAGGAAATTCGGGAGCTGCTGGAAAAGGTGGACTATCCGCCCCAGTTCGGCAAATACAAGGTGTACATCATCGACGAAGTGCACATGCTCTCCAACGCGGCCTTCAACGCCTTATTGAAAACCCTGGAAGAGCCGCCGGAATATATGGTGTTCATTTTAGCCACCACCGAGCCGCAGAAGCTGCCCTCCACCATCCTCTCCCGCTGCCAGCGCTACGACTTCGGGCGCTACTCCGAAGACCAGATCGCCGGGCATCTTTTGCATGTGGTGACGGAGAGCGGCGAGCAGGCCGAGCCGGAAGCCCTGAATCTGATTGCCCGCGCCGCCGAGGGCGGCATGCGCGACGCCCTGTCCATCCTGGATATGTGCATGGGCGGCGGTGAGATCATCACCGAAGAGCATGTCCGCGCGGCTTTAGGTACGGCGGATCGGGCGTTCCTCTTTTCCTTTGCCGATGCCCTGGCGCATAAAGACGCCGCCGAAGCGCTAAAGCTCATTGAACAGCTCATGCGGGGCGGGCGGGACGTGCAGGTGTTTTTAAAGGACGTGTCCGCCCACCTGCGGCTGCTGATGGCGGCGCTGCTCTGCGGAAAAGATGAAGCGCTGCCGGGAGCCAGCGGGGACAACATGCGCCGCTATACCGACCAGGCCAAGCAGTTTTCCCAGCAGCGGCTTTTGCGGGTGCTGGATCTGTGCATGAAAGCAGAAGCGGACACCCGCTGGGCGGCATCGGCCCGGTCGGTGCTGGAAATCTTCGCCCTCCGGGCCTGCGACCAGCCGGAGGACAGGGACATCGAAGCCCTGCTGGAGCGAGTGACGGAGCTGGAGCACGAGCTGGCGGAACTGAAAGCCACAGGCGTCCGCGCTGCCCCCGCGCCCGCGGAAAGCAGCGGACAGGCAGCAAAAAAGCCCGTCGCGCCTAAGCCCGCGCCCATCGTGGAAACCCCGGTGCCCGACGGCGGCAAAGCGCCCAAGGACGTGTGGAACGACGCGCTGAAATTGCTCAAGAAAACCGAGCCCTCCATTTACGGCCCCCTGTCCCGGGCCAAATACGGCGGGTATCAGGACGGCACCTATAAAGCCCTGTTCCTGCCGGGAGAAGAAATCTTCCGGAATATGCTGTCCAATGAAAAGCACAGAGCAAAAATCGAGCAGGCGCTCAAGGACTGCGGCGGGCTGAACCCGAAGTTCGAGGCCGCTTCCAATCTTCCCCCGCCCGACCCTGACGCGGGCAAGCGCCGGGAGGAAAACATGAACAGTCTGATCGATATGTTCGGGCGGGATAAGGTGCAGATTGATGAGTGAGTGAGGGATTAGGGAATAGGGATTAGAGATTAGATAATAGTCATTGAAAGCATAATTGGTTTCCATTGTTCAACTATATACCCTAATCCCTATTCCCTAATCCCTAATCCCTAAT
Source organism: uncultured Eubacteriales bacterium (assembly GCA_902795275.1). Classification (GTDB taxonomy): domain Bacteria; phylum Bacillota; class Clostridia; order Christensenellales; family Aristaeellaceae; genus RUG563. The sequence goes on from CADBKQ010000005.1 coordinate 75,196, forward strand.
CCCTCAAAAAAAGGAGCGTGCTATGAATTCCAACCGCGGTCAATACAACGATTCTCCTCTTTATAATATGAAAACCAAGCGCGGAGGCCGCAAAAAGCCCGCGCCTGCGCCCCGGAGCCAGGAACAGGAGCAGGGCTGGGCCCAGTCGCCCCAGGAAAGCGAACCTCAGGGAATCAAGCGCCACGTGTTTTTATCCCTGGTGCTGTCCTTCCTGCTGCCGCTGCTGTTTCTGGCATCGCTGATTGTGCCCAGCAACGAGCTTCGCTGGGCGTTCCTAGCGGTCACGGCGCTGAGCGTGCTGAGTATGTGGATTCTGGGCGCGTTTGTGCGCAGCGCGCGGAACACGCTGACGGTGATTTATATCGCCCTGTCGGTGGTGATCGGCCTGGCGCTGTTCATTAATCAGCAGTCGCCCGAAGCGCTGCGGGCCATTGCCACCCGCAATCCTCCTTCCGCCGTGCAGCAGGATCAGCAGGCGCTGATGAATGCCATGGCCACGGAAGCGCCGGAGCCCACCACCGACCCTTCCTCCCTCATTCCCGAAGCGCAGAAGCGGCTGAAAGGCTTCTTTGACGCCTGGGGGAAAAACCAGATTCAGGAGATTCTGAAATATTGCAGCCCGGCCTGGATCAACGCCACTCCCGCGCATACCAACGTGCTGTTCCAGTCTCTCAGCGGCAATATTCCTTTGGACTTCGAGGTGGAAAACGATAACGGCAGCGACGCCAACGCCAACCGCGTGATTACGGTGAAAGCCTATTTCCAGGACGGCGCCGAGACGAAGGCGTATCGGCTGAACGTGCGCATGGTGAAAACCAACGACGTGTGGTATGTGGACCCCAATTCCCTCGACCTGGTGCCGGTGAACGAAGCGGCGGAGCAGAAGGCGTCCATATCGAACAACATGGTGATCAACACCACCATCGCGCCGGAAGTCACCAAGGACCCCAACGAGCCGCAGATCGTGGTGTACTACAACAAAGAAGGCAAGGGCAAGTATTACCATACGGACAAGCATTGTCCCGCTGTGGCTTCCCAGTGGTGGCCGCTTACGGAATTCTCCTTTGATCTGATCAACAGCCGCGAGTTCAAAAACCTGCTGCCCTGCCAGAAGTGCGGCGCTCCGCCCCGGCCCAGCGTGGGACAGTAGGGGTTAAGGGATTAGGGAATAGGGATTAGGGAATAGTCTTTTTCCGTCTCCTTCTCCTGACTATTCAATTCTCGCAGTCCATTCCCTATTCCCTACTTATTCCCCAGCGCCGCGGCATACGCCGCCATACGGCAGATACATTCCAGGTGGCAGTATTTCACCTGGGCGCCGAGCCGGGTGAGGCTCTGGGCCGAACCGGCTGCATGGAGGCTTTGGGCGCAGTCTGACAGGATTTGCCGCAGACCGGACACGGCGGGCGGCGCGGACGCGCCGAAGCGGGCTTTCAACCGTTCAGCCAGTTCGTTCAGGGTGTCCTGCTCCGATTTCATGGCCGCCAGCGTATCGCGGGCATCCGTTTCCTGTTTGTCCAGGGACAGCGACAGCTGATACAAATGGCCGCACAGCTTTTCCAGGGCGGCATAGGCGTCGCTGAGGGCGGTCAGCTGGCCTTTCTGACCGGTCAGGCGCAGCGTGATTTCAGGGGACACGATCTCCACCACCTCGGTATCCAGACTGTGCCGGGTTTTCAGGCGGGTCATCACGGCCTGGGCGTCCGCCCGGGCGTCATAGGCCGCGGCCAGCACCCGGCAGCCGTCCTTCTGAAAGAGGTAACCGCCCGCGCCGCGGGCGCGAAGCCCCTCCGCTTCCTGGCGGGCCAAAGCGGTATCCTCAAATACGCCGGTTTGCAGGGCGTACCAGCTTTGGCCGGAAAGGGTGATCGTCCGTTCGTCCGCCTGGGTTTCCTCCGGCGGCAGGGTGGGCGCGGGGTCAGCGGCGATGTGCGCCTGGGGAACCGGAACCATCCTCCGCAGATACGCCGACCCGCCGAAGCCCAGCCCGATGCCTACCAGCAGCGCCAGCGCCCATCCTCCCCGCGCCCTGCGCACCTTGTACCGCCTGGTCGCCAGCCTGCCCGCCCGCACGCGCATCACCGCCCTTTCTCCTCATTGTATGCGGCGGGCTGAAGGAATATGAGAAACATCACAAACGATGGAGGCACATATGCGTTACCACATTGACACCATCCCGGTCTGGGACGCCGTGAAGCAGCACGGCGAATGCCCCCTGTGCGCGCTGCGCCGACGCAACGAGTTCATCGACGTGGAACGGTTTTTGGGCGCGTCGGTCATGGAGCCGGACACCCGCATCCAGGTGAACGACATCGGCTTCTGCGCCCATCACCAGGTCCTGCTCTACGAGCAGAAAAACCGCCTGGGCCACGCGCTGATGATGCACACTCACCTGAAAGAGACCATCCGCAAATTGCAGCCCATCCTGGAGGAGGCTGCTTCCGCCGGGGAAAAGAGCGCCAGAACCCCCGCCCTCAAGCGGATGCTGGGCAAGAGCGAGGGCAAGGGCGGCTTACAGGAGGCGGCGAAGAAGGTGCGCGCCATGAGCGAAAGCTGCATCCTGTGCGACACCATCGAGGAAAACACCCGGCGCTACGCCTACACCATGCTGCATCTGTATAAAAACGATCCCGCTTTCCGCAAGGAGTTCGCCGCGTCCAAAGGCGTTTGCATGCCGGATATGGCGATGCTGCTGGAAATGGCGGAGGAAGCCCTCAGCGGCGACACGCTGCTGGACTTCCTGAAAGACCTGAAAAACACCATGCAGGCGAGCATGGACAAGCTGGAAAAGGACATCGAGGGCTTCACCCTGAAATTCGATTACCGCAACGCGGACAAGCCCTGGGGCGACAGCCGGGGCTCCCTGGAGAGGACGATCAACAAACTGCAGGGCTGGTGCCTGGGAGAGGAGCCGAATCCCAAATGATCCGGAACAAAAAGAAAGCGGCGAGCGTATTCTGTCTGCTGCTGGCCTGCGCCCTGTGCCTGGCCGGCTGCGCCATTTCCCCGCCGGATTCCCTGAAACGCAGCGGCGTGGACAGCCGCAGCCTCATCAGCGCCAGCACGGTGGAGCTGAGCCCGGATGAAAAGCCGATGGCCCTGTATTTCCGCTATCAGAATTCGGCGTTTCTGGCGTCGGAACCGCGCCTGGTGGTAGTGCAGCGGAACGAGAGCCTGGAAAAGGCCGTCGTTCAAGCGCTGATCAGCGGCCCGCTGAATACCGAGCTTTCGCCGCTGTTCCCCACGGGCAGCGAAGTGGTGAGCACATCCACCCAGAACGGCACCCTGTTCGTCACCCTGAACGAAGCGTTCCTGGGCCGCTATCCCGATGAGCCGGGCGACAGTTCCGCGGGCTACTGGAAAACGGAGGGGCCTGCCCGCCGCCAGCTCTGCCTGGACGCGCTGGCCGCCACCCTGACGGAGGCGGGCCTGTGCGACCGGGTGCAGGTGCTGGTGCAGCGGGATCTGGGCCATGCTTCGAGTATGCGGCTGCAGGCCGGCTTTCTGAACCGCAGCGGGGATACGTCCATGCTGCCCCCCATCGTGCGGAACGAAAGCGTGCTGCTCACGCCCCACAATACGGCGGAGTGCGTGCTGAACGCCTGGCTGCGGCAGGACTGGGACGCGCTTTCGCTGTTCTGCGTCCATGCGCCGGGGGAACAGAGCGTGTTTGAAGCGTTCGAGGCCGCCAAGGTGCTGGTGGGCTTTGCGCTGTCCCCCGGCAGCGTGGCTTACGATGGCCAGCGGGCCGTGGTGACGGCGAAGCTGACTCTGCGCGGGGACAATCAGGACGTTGAGATTTCCGGGTATCCGCTGCGCCTGATTCGCGAGGAAGGCCTTTGGAAAACGGATTATGAAGCCCTGCTCTCCATGATGCGGGCGGAAGAATGATTGCAAAGGATCAATGGCAAAGGACGGCGCGCGCCGTTGCGGAAAGAAGATGGAAACAATGAAGCATCGCCTGATCGGTTTTCTGTGCCTGCTGTGCGTATGTGTGCTGGCAACCGGATGCGAGAGCCAGGGAAGGGTCGCGGCCGTGCAGGCAACGCTGCCTCCGGCCATGGTGAGGCAGGAAGCGCCTGTCGCTGACGCGGAAGGGGCGTATGAGCAAACGGTGATGATGTACCTGCCCTCTCTGGACGGCACGCGCCTCCTGGCCGTGCCCCAGCGGGTGCTGGTGCCTGCGAGCGAGCATATGGCGAAGATGCTGTGTGACGTGCTGCTGGCCCATCCGGGCAATGACAGCGCCGCCGCTGTAGGCGCGGGCATCAGGCTGTCGCTGGCGGAAAGGGAAAGCGTGGAGGTGTCCGGCAAGGTGGCCACGGTGAACCTGAGCGCTTCCGCGCAGGCCCTGTCCAACGAACAGTTTTTCACCGTGGCCCAGGCTTTGGCGAATACCCTGTGCCAGTTTGGGGATATTCAGTATGTGAATGTGCTCGTCAACGGAACTCAGCCGGGGCTGAATCAGGAAGGCACGCTGCCCGCGGGCTGCTTCCAGATGAACATGCGGGAGGATTTAGCCGCGCTGTGGTCACGCGCTTCCGCGCCCGTGTCCCAGAATCGGCGGGTTCTCGTTGTCCCGCTGTATTATCCGGCGCCTTCCGGAAAGGGAATCCTGTGCGAAGCGCGCACCTTTGCCTTTGTTTCCACAGACATCGTTTCCCTCACCCAATCGCTGCTGGATGCCCTTGCCTCAGAGCCTGTCACCCTGCCGGGCATGCCCCGGTGCCCCGATTTCCGGGCGCTGCTTGCCGCCGCGCCCGCCGTGGAAGAACGGGACGGCCGCCGCGTGCTGTCGCTCCGCTTTCAGGACGCAATGAATTCCACCCTGATCGACGCGGGCATCACGCGCTCGGTGATGATGGCGTCCTTTGTGTACACCTTTACCTCCTTCCTGCCGGGCATAGACGGATTGGAAGTGTATATCGGGGAGGAGCAGATCACGTCCCTCACGCCCTCCGGCGTTTACCGCCGCGTGGGGGAAACCATCTCCTTCCCGGACGGCGTGATGAGCCGCCGGGATTTCAGGGAGTTTCTGCTGGCGGAATGCTCCCTGTATTTCCTGGATGAAAGCGGGCGGCTGAGCCGGGCGGAGCGGCCCATTCCCTGCCGCGACGCCTTTAACCCGCGGGCGATCGTCCGGCAGCTGGCGGAGGGGCCCCAGGCTTACGACAGCAAAAGCGGCCTGCAGCCCGTTCTGCCCCGGATACTGACCGCGGACGATCTGCTGGGCTTTTCCTATGACGGCAATGTGCTGCTGGTAAACTTTTCCGATCAGCTTGCGAAAGCCGCAGAAGATATGGATGGAAAAGCGGTTGAGCAAATGGTGTACGGGCTGGTGAATACCCTGTGCTGTCTGCCCGGTGTGAAGCGGGTGGCGATTTTCGTGGCGGGCACCCAGCCGGAAACCCTGGGCGGTACCATTTTTCTTCCGGGGGATTTTATGCCCAGCCCGAACGCGGAGGAATGACATGCATTTGACAGACCGTGTTTTTTATGGTAAAGTGAGGGCGATTGGAGCGGGACAGAGACAATGCGAAATACCGTTCACCGCCCGAGAGGGAAAGGATGGTCCTTTTTGGAAAGCACGAAAAAAACAGGATGGCAGCAGGTCCGAAAGACGGCCCTTTCATTTATGGAAACGGTGAAGAAGGGGCCTGATTTTCTGTATTTTATTCTTGTCATCTGCTATGTTGTGTCCGAATACGCGGAGCGCATTTATTGGACGAGCGATATTTTTTCCGTCAGTCGGTTCAATTTCCTGGATTATTTTATACTGTTTGGCTCCGGTGTTTACCTGTGCTATAAAATCACGGTATGGAAGAAGCTGCTGGAGAAGCCCTACATCCTGCTTCCGCTGATTCTGGCAATCGGCGCTTTATGCGGGCTGCTCCTGATGTTTCTGGATCAGGACTGGAAGCACAGAAAAGTGGTCTTCACGGTGATCATTGACATTTTCCTGTGCCTGATGGCGTATGGAAAGAATTATAAAAAGCTGCTTCAATGGCTTGTTTTTGTTCCCGCCGCGACGCTGCTGATTGCCGGCCTGGGCCTGCTGACGGGCCTGACCCAGGAATTCGTGAAGGTAGGCCAGGAGGAATCAACCCATTCCCTGGGCATCATTTACCCGAATACCTGGGGCTATATCGCGTTTCAGACGATGCTGCTGGTCTGGTATCTGTATCTGAGGAAAAAGCCGCTGATTTCATTCGCGATGTTCTGGCTGACAGGCGTGTTTATGTATTTTGTGATCGGATGCAAGACCATCGCCGGGCTTTCCCTGGCCTTCCCGCTTATCTCGCTCCTGACCGTGCAGATGGAAAAGCGGGAAAGGGCACCGGGGAAGAAACCGGGGGCGATCGGATGGCTCGCCATCGCCCTGCCGATTTTATGCTATGCGCTTTCCATCGGGCTCTGCCTGGCGAAAGAATGGGTGGCCGTAACCTTCTACCCCACGGAGCTTCATCCCAACGCGCCGCTTCATTCCACCGCGATGCGCTTCGTGCAGGGCGGCTTGGCGCTGGATTACTTTGGCTTTCCGCTCTTTGGCCGCCAGATGACGCTGAAAGCCCCGCTGTATCTGGATCCTTCCACCGGCGTTGTGGAGCACCTGTACGTGATGGACAACGCGTATGCTACCTTTACGATCACGAAGGGCGTGCTGTGGATCGCTGCCTGCCTTGCCTGGCTGACCTTCGCGCAATGGAGGGGCTGGAAAAACAAGGATTACAGCATCCTGCTCATCGGCAGCTTCATGCTGATTTTCGCGGTGATGGAGCGACCCGGCCTGGAAGTATGGTATAATTTCGTGATGCTGTATCCGCTGGCTTCCATCGCGGAGCCGGACACGAAAAAAGCCTCAGGCAAGAGGCTTCGATAAACAATTCTGACCAAGGGAGGTGAACGCAATGAGTCAGGACATTACCAAGTACGTTGATCAGGTAGTCAGTAAGCTGACCGGAAACAACAGTCTGATCGAGCAGTTCAAAAAGAATCCTGTAAAGATCGTGACGGACATTCTGGGCATCAAGCTGGATGATCAGCTGATCCAGGCGGTCATCAAGGCGGTGCAGGGCAAGCTGAGCATCGAGGACGTAGCCAAGAACGCCGGCGGTATCCTGGGCAAGCTCAAGTCTCTCTTCGGCAAATAAGCATTTCCAAGAAACAGGGCAGGGAAGAAATTCCCTGCCCTGCTTGTATCTGCACGCCGGAAGGTTAATCTTGTTTAGGCGGCTTACGGGACAAAAGAATCGTCCACAGTCCCGGCAGCATGGACAGCAGCACGGCGGCGGCGGTGAGCGCGCCATAGAACACCGAGCGCAGCCAGTCCGGGGCTTTCTCGGTGAGGTACAGCGGCAGCAGCGCTTCGGCCAGTACGTCGTATTGCCGCCAGGCCAGCAATCCAACCAGCAGCGGCAGCAGCACGATCAGCAGCCCGCCAATGATCTTGCCGAAAACGGATCCGCCCCGGCGGGGACGATCATACATTTCCTCTTCATCGTCGTATTCTTCCTCGTCCCGCTGCCGAACCGGCGGCTGATAAGCAGTCCGGGCCGCGGCGGCTGTGCGCGCGTCGGGGACAGGCGCGGAGGAAGAACCGGCGTTATTCTGCTGCGTCGGAGCCGACTGCACCGTGGGCACGCCCGGCGCGTGCGACTGCGGGGCGGAACCGAAGCGGCGCATGGGACGGGACATACCGCAGACGGGACAGGAAGCCATATTGTCTTTCACTTCCGTATGGCAGCTTTGACAAACCCACATCATCATTCATCCTTTTGCGTTCATTCGCAGTGAATTTTCCTGTTCTCAGGCCGAAGGGGAAGCCCTGACCTGAAAACACATAAAATGAATATTTCGCCATTCTGCGCTGCTTTTCCTGCAAAAGGCAAAAATTTCGCGCGCAATTCAAAAACCGGGGGAAGCGCTGCCGCTTCCCCCGGTGTATCACGGAAGATTATTTCACGTTGGATACCACTTCCGCTTCGCTGATCCATTGGGCCAGCAGGCTTTCCTGGGTATTCTTCCGAAGCGTTTGCAGCGCTTCCTGCCGCAGCGCATCCCGCGCCGTCTGGATGACGCCGGAATCCCCGGTGATTTCCTCGCTGTAATACAGCAGGTGGAATCCGTCGGCCAGCTGGAGGGGTTCGCTCACATCGCCCGGTTTCTCCAGAGCCAGGGCCGCGTCCACGAGCTCTGTCCCGGGATTCACCGCGCCTTTGAATACGGCGTAGCCGATGGCGGGCATGGCCTCGTCCTGCATGACCAGCGCGGCGGCGGCTTCAAACGTCGTCTGCCCTTTCCTGATCTGCTGCGCAATATCGGCGGCCATTTCTTTCGCCCGCTGCCCGTTCGCCAGCAGCAGCTTGCGGTCGCTGTTGAGCTGAGAAACCTGCCTGGCCAGAAGGTCTCTTTCCGCCTGCAGTTTTTCAATCTCTTTACTGCTGGCTTTTCGGTCGTTTATGATCGCGCTCACTTCATCAAGCCGTTTTTGCGCCGCGTTCATTTCGTTCAGGATTTCATCCAGGCCGGACATATCCACGGGAATGATCAGATGCTTGACGAACCGGCTGCCCTCGGGCAGGACGGCGGAGGCAATTTTTCCTTCCTCCAGCATCCGGGCGTATTCCGCGGCGTCGGCGGCGAGGACCGCATCTTCTTCCTGCTGCCGTACTTGCAGCGCCGCCGCGAAGTCTTCGTCACCGACGGCCACATTCTTCAATGCTGCTTCCCACAGGCGGCTTTCCATATCCGGGGCGTCGGCGTCGATTCCCACGGCTTCGGCATGCTCCCGAAGCACCTGATTTCTGGTCATCTCATCCGCAGTCAGCAGGTTCAGCTCGGCCTGGGTCGCCGCCGGGTTGCGGGAGAACACTTCCGCATATACCGTTTCAAACGCGGCTTTGCTGTACGCGGTGCCGTTGATGACCAGCGCGGCGGTCCGGTCGTGATTCAGGTCGATCTGATACAGGGCTTGGCTTTCATTCACCTGCTTGGCGGCTTCGTAAGCCTGGGTTTCCTGCTCTTTCGTCAGGTCATAGGTAATGGTCAGCGCGTCGTTGCCGTCGATCAGCAGCGATACGGGCACGGGACGCGTTGCCGCGCCTTCTGTGTCGGCCGGGATGCTTTCCCGGAAAGCGCGCAGGATCGGGCTGGCAAGAGCGGAAAGATCATCCTGCCCGGCCGCCGCTTCCAGGCGCTTTTGCAGCGCGTCGGGCTTGGCGGACTGCACATCCAGTTCTTCCTGCAGGCGGGCGGATTTTTGCGTTTCCGCTTCCAGGCTGTCCCGCAGGGAAGCCAGTTCGCCGGACAATTCCTGATTCTCCTTTTCCAGCGCGGAAATGGTCACGCCCGCTTCTTCTCCCGCCTTCTCCATGGCGGAAGTGGTCGCAACGAGGATCTCACGGGTCTGGGACAGTTCATCCTGCGTGGTTTTCAGCTGTTCGCTCAGCGCCGCCGCGGCTTCCTCGGAGGCGGCCTTTGTCTGCGCCAGCTCTTCATTCAGCGCAGTGATTTGCGCATTCAGCGCCGCGGCAGTCTCCTCCGCGGAGGTGAGCTGTTCGTTCATGGCGGCGACGGCTTTGTCCATCGTTTCCTTGTCGACCTTCGCTGCGGCCTCTTCCTGCGCCTTGGCAAGCTGTTCGTTCAGGGAAGCGACGGCCTGGGTCAATTCTTCCTTTTCCTTGCCCGCGGCGGCCAGGTCTTCCTGGGTTTTGCTCAGCTGCTCCCGCAGACCGTTCAGGCTGGATTCCTGATCAGCGGCTTCTTTCGCCTGCTTTTCAGCGGCAATTTTGGAATTGTCCAGCTGGAATTTCAGGGAAGCGACGGTCTTCGTCAATTCTTCTTTTTCCTTCTCTGCGGCGGAAAGGTTTTCCTGGACGGCGGCAAGCTGGCTTTCCAGGGAAGCCACGGTCTGCTCCAGTGTCTCATTTTTCTCGAGGGTGGCTTCAAGCGCTTTCCGGGCGCCGTCAAGCTGCTCGTTCAGCGCGGCAAAAGCTTCCGTTTCATTCTCCGAAGCAGACTGCTGCGCGCTGTTTGCCGCGGCCAGCTGGTCATTCAGCGAAGCCACCGCCTGGGCCAGTTCGTCTTTTTCCTTCCGGGCCGCGGTCAGGTCGGCTTCTATCTGGGCGATCTGTTCATTCAGGCCGGCTATCTGGGCAGCGGCTTCATCCGCCTGCTTTTCGGCGGCGGTTTTCGCGCTGGCCAGCTGGGTTTTCAGGGAAGCGACAGTCTGCTCCAGGGCCTTTTTTTCTTCGTCCGCGGCGGTTTTCGCGGTTTCCAGTTCTTCCTGCAGCGCGGCGATCTGCGCGTTCAGGATCTCCTGCTGCTGGATGACGGGCTTCGTGGAATCAGTCTGTTCCTTCAGTTCCGCGATGCTTTTCTCCAGCGCTTCCTTTTCCTGCTGCAAGGCGGTCAAATCAGCCTGGGACTTTTCCAGCGCGTCCGAAAGGGATTGTTGCTCCGCTGCGGAACGGGCGCTGGCCGCCTCCTGATCGGCTTGCAGCTTCGCAATCTGTGCGTTCAGCGATTCGATTTGCTGTTTTTGATCGTCCAGGCCGGAGGAAGCGGCATCATAGCGGGACTGCAGCGCTGCTGCGTCCTTCGCGGCCTGTTCCGCTTCTTTTTCCATGCTCTGGACGCGCTCTGCCAGAGCATCGCGGTCGCTGACGGCGCTGGTCAGCGTTTGCTGTATCTCATCAATCTGCTTCTGATAGGCGGCGGCTTGGGTTTCCGCTGTCTTTTTCTGTTCGTCGGCGAGCTTCTGCGCTTCCGTCAATTCATTGTTGGCTTTCCACAGCCTGTCTTCCAGGTAAGCCTGTTCGGTTTGACTGGCTTTATTCGCGCTGTTGCTTCTCACCAGCATCACGCCGGCGATCAGCACCATCAGGGCCAATGCCGCAAGCAGCGACCATAGGAGCTTCTCGCTTTTTTTCATTCCTCATTTCTCCTTCACTTGTCAATTTTGGGGAAAACGGTATCAGATATTCTATATTATATAGAATAAATGGAAAAAACTCAATAAAAAAGTATTGGGAAAAAATGTTTTTTCTTCCTGCGCATTCGCGGTTCAACGCAGAAAGCTTCTCTCCGGCGAAAGTGAGCGCTTCCCCTTGCATCGGGCCGCGGCTTTTGGTATACTGTAAACGGGAGGATTATACGGAATATGAAGAAAAAACAGCAAGTGCTGCTGTCGGTGATGGGCTGGACCCACGATGACGACGAGCCGGGCGATTCCATCCGGCTGCTGACCACCGGCACCATGAGCGGGGACAAGGGGCTGTGGCGCATCGACTACACGGAAACCCAGCCGGACAATGAGAGCAGCGACGTGACGCTGACGCTGGACAAGGGTGTGGTGACCATGCAGCGCACGGGCACATTCTCCACCAGCATGGTGTTCGATCAGGGCCGCCGTTTCGAGGGCAATTACAGCACGCCGTACGGCGATCTGGCGATGGGCGTGTATCCCACCCATGTGAAGTATCAGGTGCAGGACGGGCCGGTGGGCGAAGTGAACCTGACGTATCAGTTGGACTTGCAGGGGCAGTTTGCCGCCATGCACGAACTGCGCATCCGCTTCTGTCCGGCAGGCAAGCAGTGAGCGCGCTGGATGCCTGGCGGGAAGAATTGCGCCGCCTGATTCCCCGGGGCTTTCTGCGCCGGGATCAAGGGGACGGGCTGTTCGTGAGCGATTATCCCCGCTTTGGGAATGAAACGCCGGTTTCCGACGCCCTGCGGCGGGCGGGCTATACCGTTGACCTGCGCGGCAGTCTGGCTTATGTAGACGGCAATTTGGAAAAATACTGCGCGCTGGCGGGCAGCCTGCGGGACGCTGAATCTCCGCTGACGGAAGAATGCTTCTGGCTGCGTTCCCTGGCGCTGCATCTGCAAAGAACGGGCGCGGAACCCTGCCCCGAAAACCTGTATTTGATCCGCCTGACGCTGAAAGCACTGGACGCGGGCGACCTGCCCGGCCTGGAACGCCTGCTGCCGCCCGCCGTAGCGGAGGCCCAGCGGAAGCATATTCCCCTGCCCAAACCGGCGGGGCAGTTAATTATATACGCCATCGAAAACCCGAAAGGAGCGCACTGATATGCTGATCACCTATCACGGACATTCGGAGTTTTATCTGGAAGCCGCCAACGGCTTCGCCCTGCTCACCGACCCCTATGACGCCCACGTGGGCTATCCCATGGGCGAATACCGCGCCGATGCCGTGACCGTGACCCACGGCCACGGCGATCACAATTACACCGCCAAGGCCACCGGCGCGCCCGCCATCATCGACCAGGCCGGGGAATGGTATCCCGCGCCGGAGGTGAAGGTGACCGCCATTCCTTCCGTTCATGACGACGCGGGCGGGGCCAAGCGCGGCCCGAACCTGATCATGAAGATCGAGATGGAAGGCCTGACGCTGGTTCATCTGGGCGACCAGGGCGCGCCACTGACCGCCGAGCAAATCAAAGCCATCGGCAATGCGGATATCCTGATGCTCCCCATCGGCGGGTTCTACACCATTGATTCCCAAACAGCCTATGGCATCGTGCAGGCCGTCAAGCCCCGCATTGTCATTCCCATGCACTATAAAACCGCGGTCAACGCTGAATGGCCGATCAGCGACGAAAAGGAATTCCTGCGCCTGATGAAAGCCGAAGGCGTCTCTCCCCTGCCTCTCCTGCGCGTCACCAAGCAGGACCTGAGCGAGCAGCCCGCCCTGGCGCTGATGCAGGCAAGAGCCTGAGGCAACAGCCAGTTGCTTGTATTCCGGGAATCTCTGTAATACAATGGAATCAACGAACATTACAGGGAGGTGCTTGCATGAACGAGCAGAATGTGTTTTACAAACTCAGGACAAAAAGCGGCCTGTCCCAGGATGAACTGGCGGAAAAAGTCTTTGTCACCCGGCAGGCGGTGTCCCGCTGGGAAAACGGCGAAACCGTGCCAAATACGGAAACGTTGAAGCTGCTTTCAAAGCTCTTTCATGTTTCCATCAACACGCTGCTGGGCTCGCCGCATCCGCTGATCTGCCAGTGCTGCGGCATGCCGATGGACGATTCCATCATCGGCAGGGACAAGGACGGAACCCCCAATGAAGAATACTGCCAATGGTGCTACGCGGACGGAACCTACACCTACAGCAATATGGACGACCTGATTGACGTCTGCGTCGGCCATATGGTGAATGAAAGCTTTACGGAAGACCAGGCACGCGCCTATCTGAAGCAAACGCTGCCCAAGCTGAATTACTGGAAACGGTATGAGGAGCTCAGCGACGACGGCCAGTTCGAGGCGTTCAAGCAGCAGCTGATTGAGGAAATCAACGCGCTGCACATCGAGGGAATGCCCAAGGTGGAAAAGCTGAACGCGCTTGTGGGGCGGTTTGTCAATCTGGAATACCGGTTGCCCAACGGCATGAATGTGAAATTCCTGGACGACGGGACGACCTACCTGGGAAACCAGCTGGAATCCGAATTCGGCGGCGACCGCTGCTTCGGCGTTCTGGCGAACATGGACTTTATCCTGATTTGCACCTATGAGAAGGACGGCGTGAATCCGGAGCTTGTCCTGTATAAAAAGCGGTAGTTTCAGGATAAAACAAAAAACGCCTGCGGAGGCGCTTATGAAGCGGAACTATCAGTTGGAGATGGAAGAAGAAATCAAGCGGCTGGAGGGGCGGCGGCCCACGCTGCTGCTGCATAGCTGCTGCGGGCCGTGCTCCAGCGCGGTGCTGGAAAGGCTGACCGAACACTTCCTGGTGACGGTGCTGTACTACAACCCCAACATCGAGCCGGAGGAGGAGTACCGCCACCGCCTGTCCGAGCAGGAACGGCTGCTGTCGCTGCTGCCGGGGAATATTCCGCTGCTGCCCTGCGAATATGACCACGCCGCTTTCGCCGCCTTCGCGGAGGGCATGGCCGACTGCCCGGAGGGCGGCGACCGGTGTTTGGCGTGCTTTGCCCTGCGCCTGAACGAAACGGCGAAGCAGGCGAAGGCCCATGGCTTTGAATACTTCACCACCACCCTGTCCGTCAGCCCCCATAAGAACGCGGAAAACGTGAACCGCATCGGGGAGGCCGCCGGACGGCAGGCGGGGGTCAAGTATCTGTTTGCCGACTTTAAAAAGAAAAATGGCTACCTGCGTTCGCTGCAATTGTCCAAGGAATATGATCTGTACCGGCAGGATTACTGCGGGTGCCTTTACAGCAAGCCCTCAAACCCCTGACTTCCCAGGCTCACTTCGCCTGTCCGCAGGATGTGGGGGCCTTCTTCGTCCTCGATCATCAGCCCGCCGTCGTCTGCCACGCCCGTGACCCGGGCGTTTTTTTCGTGGCCGTTTTCAGTGTAATGGATGTCCCGGTCAATCAGCGGCATATGGGCGCGGTAATAGTCGATGGCTTCGCTGGTGTCCAGCTTCTCCATTCCATCCAGGAAATGCCGGGCAATCGTCCCGGCCAGGGCGAAGCGGTCTGTTTCCGCGTCCAGCGCCCCGGCGATGGCGGCTTCGGGCGGGAACCCGCCGGGCGGCGTTTTCAGGTTCACGCCGATGCCCACCACCACGCCCTGCTGGACGCCCTCGGCTAAAATGCCGCAGACTTTTTTCCCGTGCAGGAACAGGTCGTTCACCCACTTGATTTTGGGCTGCAAGCCGGTCCGTTCATGGATTGCCTTGCACACCGCCACAGCCGCAAGAATGGTGATTCTCCCCGCGTCGGCGCCCTGCGGCGGCTGAACCAGCAGGCTCATGTACAGCCCCGTACCCGGCGGCGACACGAACCGGCGTCCCAGCCGTCCCCGCCCGGCGGTCTGGCTGTCCGCGGTCAGCAAATACGGCGCGGTGATTCTTCCTTCCCGCGCCCATGTTTTCAACCGCGTGTTGGTGGAGTCCGTTTCATCCAGGGCCAGCACCGGGACATGCGCCCAGCGAGAGCCCAGGGCTTCATAGATCGTTCTTTCTGATTGGTTCATAATTGCTGCTATACGAGGCAGGGGCCTCCGCGGCCCCTAAACCCCGCGGCAAGGGATTTCATCCCTTGCATCCCAGTAGGCGATCATTCAAGTAAGGCAGAGAAAACAGGTTCCGCCTGCCGCGCAGAGGTTTACGAAAGCAAGAGGCTTCTGGCCCAAGAAAGCCGGGAAAATCCCAGGGGAAAGTTCACTTTCCCCTTGGGATTATTCCCAGGCTTTCCCCGGACGCAAAGCGTCCGGGCTGGCGTCTTTGCCGCCGGGCCAGAAGCACAACGGCACCAAGTTTGACTTCGTCGGTTCTTCCAATCAACAGCGGGAATCAAGCTGGGTCAATAATTCAAGCAACATCCGCTATTGGAGTCCAGAGGCCGAAGACCTTTGGTTCAGGGGTACAGGGGGCTGAAGAAGCCCCCTGCTTCGTCATTCCTTAAATCTGCGGCAAGCTGGCGGCGGCGACGCTCTGGCCCACGCGGCGGCTCTTTTCGTCGGGGATATGGAGCTGAACCTTCGCGGCGATTTCGGGGAACTCCCTGTCCAGCACTTCCTGGGCTTTTTCCAGGATGATGGGCCCGCCCGCGCCGGAGGTGACGCGGCCCATGATGAGGACATGGTCGATGTCGTAGAACCGGCTGTACCAGGCCAGGGTATAGCCGAAGTACACGCCGATGGTGGCGTAAATCTTCGCGGCTTCGGGGTTGCCCGCGAGCATTTCCTTCTGCACGATTTTCAGCTTTTCGGCGGGGGACAGGCTTTCGTCCAGCGCAATGCCCGCGGCGGGGGCCAGCTTGATCACGCTGTCCTGGCTGAAATACTTGACGCCGCAGCCCCAGTCGCCGCTCCACTCGTCGGAGAGGGAATCGGGGTTCGCGTCCACGGGGGCGAAGGCCAGCTCGTTCAGCCAGCCGGTGATATTCATGTCTTTGTCCACATAGCCCGCGGCCTCGCTGGTGCCCATGGCGACGCCGAACACGTTGCCCGCGTTCAGCTCCATGGCCCCGGCCAGGGCGGTCACGTCGCCGTCGTTGGCCACCTCGATGGGCGCGCCGATCTCCTTCGCCACGTCCATGTACATGGTCTTGACCCGGCGGGCGAAGTCCTCCTTCGGCACTTTCAGGAACAGGGAGGCCACCATCACCTTGTTGTCGATGTACACACCCGCGCTGGAAACGCCGATGGCGTCCACCCGGGGCATGTGGCCAGCGGCGGTCTTCATGGCTTCCAGGATGCCGTCGTAATGGTACTGCGGGTCGCTGTTGGTCTTGGGGAACCAGACCACTTCCTCGGAATAGACCGGCTCGCCGTCGATCACCGCGGACACCTTGCGGTCGCTGCCGCCCGCGTCGAAGCCGATGCGGCAGCCGTCCAGGTGGCGGCCCACGCTGTTGGCGGAGGAGCGGGTGATGAGTACGTCCTCGATCTTGTCCGCCTGCTCCACCTCGAAGGGGCGCTCGTACACGGTGGCCATGAAGTCCGCGTCAAAGGCGCGTTCGCCGCCCGCACGGTACGCGGCTTTCAGGTGGTCATGCACTTCCTTGGAGCCGAAGGTGACGATCTTCCAGCCGCCGCGCGCCCACAGCAGGGTCTTGATGAGCCGGTCCAGCAGCGGCACGGTGCGGGCGTCTTTGCCGTCGGGGAAGATGTTCATTTGGTAGTGGTCGCAGAAGCCCTGGTTGCGCAGGATCAGCACGGCGAACGGGATGCCCTGGCCGCTGGCGGCAACGTCCTGTTCATAGGCGCGGGCCTCCATTTCCAGGGGGCGGTAAGCGGGATCAAGCGGCGCGGGAACCTTCATGACGTACATTTTGGTGGCCTCCTTTTTTGCATTGCTTCGGTAAGAAAACAGGGAGAGAGTACAGAGAGCAGAGTACAGATGGTATGGTGTTTAATGAAAAATACGGATTGGAAACTATATAAATCTGAACTCTGTACTCTGTACACTGAACTCTGAAAAATCAGTTAAACCCAAAAATCTTCTGCGCGATCTTATACGCCCCGATGGTCAAGTCCCGGCCGCTCTTGCCGGGAAGGTGCAGGGCGCGGCCCATGAGGCGGTGGCGGAGGGTGTCGTAAACCTTGGGGTTTTCCTTCTCGATGAATTCCCAAAGTTCCTTTTTCTTTTGCAGGTTTTCTTCCGTGCCGCTCTTGGTGAGCAGGACGGAGGACACGGTGGTGACGATTTCCAGGTAGTTGAGCATATACTTGCGCTTGTGTTCGTCCTCAATCGAGAACGGGTCAATCGAACTCACCAGCAGCCGGTTCACCAGCAGGGCCTGGTCGATGCGGCGGATCATCACCTGCTCCTGTACGGACTGGTCGTCCCGGCCGATGAAGTAGTGGTAGAAGTCCACGTCCAGGTAATACATTTTTTCCACGTTCCTGAGGGGGATATACACGTACAGCTCGTCCACGTAGAAGGTGTGCTTGGGCAGGGTCATGCCGCAGTCCCGAAGCAGCTGGGTGCGGTAGATGACGGAGTGCATCAGCATGTACTGGCCCTTGCGGAAATGTTTTGTTTCCTCCCAGCCGAACACCCGGCCCTGGGGCAGGGCGTGGTGGTAGCTCATGGTGTGCTTGTGGACAGCGCCGACCTTATCGTAAATGTAATTGCTCACCAGCATGTCGATCCGGTTTTCCTCGGCGGCGAAGCCCCGCAGGCATTCCAGCACCTTGGGATACGCCTCCGCGTCCACCCAGTCGTCGGAGTCCACCACTTTGAAATACAGGCCCGTGGCGTTGGCAAGGCCGGTCATCACCGCGTCGCCGTGGCCGCCGTTTTCCTTGTGCACGGCCCGCACGATGCCGGGATACCTGCGTTCGTAGTCGTCGGCGATCTTCGCGGTATCGTCCTTGGAGCCGTCGTTTACGATGAGGATTTCCACCTCGTCGCCGCCGGGCAGCAGGGATTCCACGGCGTGGCTCAGGTAGTCCTGGGAATTGTAGCTGGGAATGGCGATGGACAGCAGCTTCATATTCATCATCTCCCGTAAAATCGTCTTTTGCGAGAAGTGCAGGTCCCGATTTCATTATACACTATTTTTCGCAAGGATTGAAGATGCATTTTCATCATTTCCTAATCATATTCACATTGAAATGACAGGATAATTGTGGTATACTGTTTCCCGAACGAAAAGGCGGCGGAATGTCGCTTTCAGCGGAGAAAACGTATGATTCGGCAAAGACCTGTTGCGTTCCGGCCCGGATTTGATATACTTTTCCCGCAATCAATCAGAAGGGGGAGGAAACAATGCAGCAGAACAAGAAGAACGACACCAAGGCTTATGTGATTTCCTTTATCGCCATGGGCGCCGTGGTGGTGCTGTATTCCCTGATTTTTCCCATGTACCGCTGGCAGCACTACCTGATCGTTGCGGGCATCGCCCTGCTGGTGGGCCGGGTGGTGTTTATTATGGCCCAGGGGCTGGATACCTCCAAGGAAGCGCCGGTGCAGCAGCCCATTCCCAAGACGGGCGACAGCGCGGTGGACAGCCTGGTGGAAAAGGGACAGGAAATGCTGGCCCAGATTCGCCATGAAAACGACCTGATTCCCGACGCCCAGCTGACCGACCAGATGAATCAGCTGGATAAGGTGTCGAACCAGATTTTCCACACTGTGGCCGAGCATCCCGAGAAAGCGCCCCAGATTCGCCGGTTTATGGACTACTACCTGCCCACGACGCTGAAAATGCTCACCGGCTACCGCAGGATGGACGAGCGCCAGGTGAAGGGCCAGAACGCCAACGAGACCCGCGCCCAGATCCGCGAGGCCATGGACACGGTGCTCAAAGCCTTCGACAAGCAGCTGGACGCCCTGTATCAGGACGAAATGCTGGACATCTCCACCGACATCGACGTGATGGAAACCATGCTCCGGCAGGACGGGCTGATCGAAGGCGGAGTGAAAACGCAGACCAAATAACATGTAACACTTTATGGAGTGAATAGGAACTGTATAGAAAATGATTCCTATTCGGCTTTCTCGGAAGGGGGTCTGGGGGAAACCTCTCTTTGGCCTCCAAAGAGAGGTTTCCCCCAGAAAACTTTGACTTGATTGCGAAAGGAGCGTCCCCGATGACTGAAAACAACATGGCCGAAGCGCAGGCCCATGCCGCGCCGATTCTGACCCTCCATTCCGAAGCGGAAGCCAAATTGCAGGTGGAGCAGGCGGTGGAAAAGCTGGACGAGATCAACGCCCAGGAGCCGAAAGCTCCCGACGCCGCGGAGGCGGTGGCGACGCTGGAAAGCTCGCTGACCGAGGAAGAAAAAAAGCAGGTGGAGGAATTCTCCAAGACCATCGACCTGACGAACCCCGACCATGTGATGCTCTACGGCGCGGACGCTCAAAAGAAGATTTCCGGCTTCGCGGACACAGTGCTTTCCAACGTCAAGACCGGGGACACCGGCGAAGTGGGCGATATGCTGACCAAGCTGGTCACGGAGCTCAAAGGCTTCAACGCCGCGGGCGAAAAGCCCAAGGGACTCAGGGGCCTGTTCTTCGGCGCGAAGCAGCAGATTTCCACCATCCAGGCCAAGTACGAGGACGTGAGCAAGAACGTCGAGGGCATCGCGGGCAACCTGGAAGAGCATCAGGTGCAATTGCTGAAAGACGTTGCCATGTTCAACAAGCTGTATGATATGAACCTGGCCTATTTCCACGAGCTGACTATGTACATCGTGGCGGGTGAGCAGCGGCTGAAGGAAGTGCGGGAAAACGACCTGGTGAAGCTCCAGGAGATCGCGGCCAAGAGCGGCGACGCCATGGACGCCCAGCGGGCCAACGACCTGGCGGCACAGTGCGACCGGTTCGAGAAAAAGCTCCACGATTTGAAGCTGACCCGGCAGATTTCCATGCAGATGGCTCCGCAGATCCGCCTGCTGCAAAACAACAATTCCCTGCTGGTGGAGCGCATCCAGTCCACGCTGGTGAACACCCTGCCCCTCTGGAAAAACCAGATGGTGCTGGCCCTGGGCCTGCACCACAGCCAGCAGGCCATGCAGGCCCAGCGCGCCGTCACCAACATGACCAACGACCTGCTGCGCAAGAACGCCGAGACCCTCAAGATGGGTACCATCGAAACGGCCAAGGAATCCGAGCGCGGCATCATCGATATGGAAACCCTCATCGCCACCAACCAGTCCCTGATCGACACCATTAACGAGGTTTCCCGCATCCAGGCGGAAGGCCGCCAGAAGCGGGCCGAGGCCGAAAAGACCCTGGCGACGATGGAGAAGAACCTCAAGGAAAAGCTGCTGACGATGTAATCCATTTTAGTTCTAAGTTCTAAGTTCTGAGTTCTAAGCTCATTCACCGTTGATGATTCCAGACGAATTTCAAACGATGATCAGGCTTAGAACTTAGAACTCAGAACTTAGAACTTGAAACTGAATCAGGAGGCCATCAATGAAACTCAAGACAGGCACCGCATTTGCGATCATGGTTGTGCTGATCATCGGCAGCGTGCTGTTCGGCGCGTACAAGGGGTGGACGGAAGAAAAGGCCTATGTGGACGCCACCTACGCGGGCCTGGAAAGCATGCTGCAAACCCGGGTGGAAACCGCCTACAACATCCTGGCCGTCGCCAAGCGCCACGTGCCGGAGACGGACGAAGCCTACCAGCGGGTATCCATGGATTTAAGCCAACTGGACAACCAGTACAATGACCTCAGCCGCAAGGCCGAGGCCAACGACGCCCTGGGCCGGGACGCGGCGGCGCTGCTGAAAAATCTGTCCCAGCTGGACTCTGTGAAGAACGATAACCGGGACGCCATGTACGTGGACAACTATCTGCCTCAAATGCTCTCCGAAAGCGAGCAGATGACCGTGGGCGCCACCTACAACCAGGCGGCGGCGGAGTTCAACGGCCGCATCAACCGCACGTTCAGCGGCTTCCTGGCCAAGCTCATGGGCGTCCGCCCGGCGGAAGTCTTTAACGCTGAGTAAGAAAGGGGGAGGACAACATGCGTATGACCCGTATCCTTGCGTTCGTTCTGGCGCTCATGCTGTGCGCGGGGCTGGCTGTGCCCGCGTTCGCGGAGACCAAGTATCCTCCCCGCCCCCAGGGCACCGTGGCCGACCTGGCTGGGGTGCTGGGAGAGCAGACCATCGCCGATATGGAAACCCTGAACACCCGGCTGAACACCGCCGCGGGAGGCAAGCTGTACATCCTCACCCGCCACTTCCTGGGCGGCGTGAACGCCAGCAATTATGCCAAGAAAGTGTTTGACGTGTGGAGCCTGGACAAAAACGACGCCCTGCTGCTGATGGTCATCGGCGAGGAAACCTCCGCCATCGCCCTGGGCAGCGCCGCGGAAAAGGCCGTCCCCAACGACACCCAGATCAGCTTGCTGGCGAACCACTTTCGCAACGCTTTCCTGGCCCGGAAGTATGACGAAGCCCTGGCCGACGTGACCGTGCAATTGGGCCAGACCCTTGCGAAAGCCAAGAACCAAACCCTGGACGTGACCGGACTCTTCGGCCAGACCGCTATCCAGTCCACTCCCCAGCCCCAGACCACCGACGACTGGTGGTACGGCATGTTCGCCCGGGACGATTACGACGCCCGGGAAAGCGACAACGACAAGTTCTGGCAGGACTGGCAGAACCAGTGGCACTATGAGGAAACCCGCATCAACTGGCGCAGCGTCATCATCTGGGGCCTTGTGATCTATTTCCTCTTCTTCCGCAAAAAGCGCCGCCATCGGAGGTAAGGACGTATAAGGTTTTGTGGGGGGAACCTCTCTTTGGAGGCCAAAGAGAGGTTCCCCCCACACCCCCTTCCGAGAAAGCCATAAAAGGGTAGAGAATCATTTGTGATTTGATCTTTTCCGGGTTGACTCGATAATTACAAGGCATTGTGATGAATTGAGGTAAGCATTCATGCGTCTTTGTATGATTTCCCTGGACGCGGTGGCGCAGCCTGACGCGGATAGGCTTCTGAGCCTGTCCGCTTTTTCTGCTTTAGCGGAAAACGGTGTGTTCTGCGGCAACGTGAAAACCATTTACCCCACCCTGACCTATCCGATTCATACCTCTTTAATCACCGGCTGTTACCCCACCACCCACGGCATCGGCCATAACCAGCCCTTCCAGCCCGATACCCCGCCCAACATGCGGAAGTGGTACTGGTCGGTGGGGGACATCCGGGCGAAAACGCTTTACCAGGCGGCCAAAGAAAAAAGGATGGACGTGGCTTCCATCCTCTGGCCCGTCAGCGGGAAAAACCGCTTCGTGCGCCGGAACTTCCCCGAGGTGCTGCCCCTGCCGGGGGAAAGCGCGGTAAAGAAGATGCTGGAATACGCCTCTCCCGTATGGATTCTGCGGATGGAAGCGCGCTACGGCAAGACCCGGAAAAGCATCCATCAGCCCGACTTAGACGAATACGCCGCCCTGCTCTGCGAAAAGCTGTATGCTTCCCGCCGCCCCCCGGACGCGCTGTTCGTGCATCTGGTGGACTGCGACGCCATGCGCCACAACTACGGCGTGGAAAGCGCCGAAGCCCACGCCGCCATGGAACGCCTGAACCGGCGGGTGGAACGCATCATCAATGCGGTGCGGAAAGCGAATCTGCTGGACGATATGCTTTTCTGCGTGGTCAGCGACCACGGGCAGCAGGACGCGCCGAAGGGGATTCTATTGGACAAAGCGCTGCAAGCCACCTGCGGGGCCCGGGCCCAGAGCCTGGGCATGGGGGCGTACATCTTCGGCCCTGACCTGGCAGCCGCCAGAAAAGCCCTGCAAGAACACCAGGCAGAATGGGGCATCAAAGCCATCCTGGGCGAAGAAGAACTGAAAGCTCTCCACGCGCCGGAGCACGTGAAGCTGGCGGTGGACGCATTGCCGGGTCATTGTTTTATCGACCGGCAGGAAGAAACCTTCGGCGAGCACGGATTCGATCTGGACTGCCCACAGGCCCGGACGCTGCTGTGGCTCTCCGGCCCCGGTATCCGCATTGGGCGGCGAATCGAAGAAGCGAACCTCATCGACATCGCGCCAACCCTGGCCCATGCTCTGAACCTGGATCTGCCCGGCGCGGAGGGATGCGTCCTGAAAGAAGCCTTCGTTCGCTCCTAATCGCTGATGATTCCCGCTCTTTTCATGGCGTCCAGCAGGCGCAGGGCGCAGCGCTCATACACCGCGTCGTCCCCGCCGTGCGGGTCGGGAACAAAAGGATAGAGGACATCCGCCTTTGCCGCCAGGTCGCCAAAGCGCATATTCAGCGCGTCCCAGTGTTCGGGGGTCATCACCCACACCTGGTCGGCCTGCATGAGCATTTCTTCCGTCACCTGCCGGGCGCGGTGGCTCGTCAGGTCGGCGCCGTGGCGTTGGGCGGCGCGGATGGCCGCCGGCGATGCGGGACTGCCGGGGAATGCCATGAGGCCCGCCGATTCCGCGTCCACGCCATGGTTTTTTGCCAGCGCCGCGGCCATGGGGCTGCGGCAGGTGTTTCCGGTACAGATGAATAAAATCACGCGGCATTTCCTCCTTGGAATTGAGCACATATAAATCAAACAAAGGGGGAACGCTGGGGCTATGCGCCCCAGACCCCCACCAGGGGGATGATCCCCCTGGACCCGCACCTGGCGAAATAACGTCGTTGGGATAAACCGACAGCCTCCGCCTGCTGCGCTGGGGTTACGAAAAGTTTGAGGGCTTCTGGTCCAAGAAAGCCGGGAAAATCCCTGAGGGAAAAGCTCGCTTTTCCCTGGGGATTATTCCCAGGCTTTCCCCGGATGCTTTGCATCCGGGTTGGCGGCTCTTTCCGCAGGCTCAATCGTCGCAAGTCCGCACAGCGGACATTGCTCGTTTCGCCTGATCTCACCGCCGATGAGATTCCCGCCACTGGCGAAGCCCGACTTCCGCGTTCCTCCAAGCAACAGCGGAAACCAAGCTTGGTCAGCAATGCAAGCAACAACCGCAAATGGGGGTCCAGGGCGGTCACCGTCCTGGTGCGGGGTTTAGGGGCCGCACAGGCCCCTGCTTCGTTGCCCTTCATAATATGGTTGTTATGACAATTATACAATAAAAAACCGGAAACCGCCATCTTTTTTCCCGATTCTGATTTGACAGAGCCGGGATATTTTGGTATGATGAGGGAAACAATTGGCAAATATGAACATCCCATTGAAATAGAAGGAGTGAGTCTGCATGGCGATTCAGCTGATCAAATACCCAACCACCAGTTCCAACCTGCCCCTGCGCGTGGCCCGGGGACACTTTGCCACCAGCCACAGCCACATCAACTATTACATCGACCTGACCATGACCAAGCACCGTCTGTCCGAAGCACGGGAGGCCGCGGTGGAACTGGCGTCCACCTTCAAGCCCTCCACCATCATCGACACCATCCTGTGCCTGGACGGGACGGAGGTGATCGGCGCGTGCATGGCCAGCGAGCTGACCAAGGCGGGCTTCATGAACATGAACGCCCACCGCACCATTTACGTGGCCACGCCTGAGCACACCTCCGGCAGCCAGCTGCTCTTCCGCGACAATTCCGCCCCCATGATCGTGGGCAAGCATGTGCTGGTGCTGGCCGCCTCCGTCACCACGGGCTACACCGCCAAGGCCGCAATCGAGGCCATCCGCTATTACAGCGGCATTTGCGTGGGCATCGCCGCCATCTTTGCCTGCGTGGATTCCTGCGAGGGCTTCCCGGTGGTGTCCATTTTCAACACCCAAAATGACCTGATGGACTATGCCAGCACCGACAGCCACGACTGCCCCCTGTGCAAGGCCGGCGTCCGCATCGACGCGCTGGTAAACGCCCACGGCATTTCCAGCTTTTAAGATCGGGAGACAGAAAAATGGGGAAACAGCATATTGACCTGAACAAGAAAACCATCCTGGTCACGGGGTCACCCGGCTTCATCGGGGCGAACCTGGTTCTGCGCCTGCTGCGGGAAATGACGGGCGGCACGGTGGTCAGCCTGGACAATATGAACGATTACTACGACCCGAAATTAAAGGAATACCGCCTGTCCCTCATCGAGCAGGCAGCCGCTTCCTCGCCGGTGAAGCATGTGTTCATCCGGGGCTCCATCGCGGACAAGGCGCTGGTGGATCGGGTGTTCGCGGAATATAAACCGGCCGTGGTGGTGAACCTGGCGGCCCAGGCGGGCGTGCGCTATTCCATCGACCATCCCGACGTGTACATCGAAAGCAACCTGATCGGGTTTTACAACATCCTGGAAGCTTGCCGCCACAGCTATGACGGCGGGGAAACGGGTGTGGAACATCTGGTGTACGCTTCCTCTTCCTCCGTGTACGGCGGGAACAAGAAGGTGCCTTTCAGCGTGGAGGATAAGGTGGATAATCCCGTCAGCCTCTACGCCGCCACGAAGAAGAGCAACGAATTATTGGCCCACAGCTATGCCAAGCTGTACAACATTCCTTCCACGGGCCTGCGGTTCTTCACGGTGTACGGCCCCGCCGGGCGGCCCGACATGTTCTATTAT
Source organism: uncultured Eubacteriales bacterium (assembly GCA_902795275.1). Classification (GTDB taxonomy): domain Bacteria; phylum Bacillota; class Clostridia; order Christensenellales; family Aristaeellaceae; genus RUG563. The sequence goes on from CADBKQ010000005.1 coordinate 100,612, forward strand.
TCCGCCACGCAAAAGCTGGTCAGGGGCGAAACTATTTCCATCTTCAATTACGGCAACTGCAAGCGGGACTTCACCTACGTGGATGACATTGTGGAGGGCGTGCTGCGGGTGATGGGCGGCGCGCCGGAAAAGGCCGTGGGCGAGGACGGCCTGCCCCTGCCGCCCTATGCCGTGTACAACATCGGCGGCGGTACGCCGGAAAATCTGCTGGACTACATCAGCACCTTGCAGGAAGAACTGGTGCGCGCCGGAGTGCTGCCCGCGGATTACGACTTTGAGGCGCACAAAAAGCTGGTGCCCATGCAGCCCGGCGACGTGCCTGTCACCTACGCTGACAGCGCCGCTCTGGAAGCGGACTACGGCTTCCGCCCTGCCATCGGCATCCGCGAGGGGCTGCGGAAGTTCGCGGAATGGTACAAGCAATACTACGTATAACGACGATAGATTAAATAAACGGGCGTGGCTCCTTTGAGAGGAACCACGCCCGTTTTTGTCAGAACGCGGCGATCAGCCCGTGGCGCTCGGCGTAGAAGCTGTCCAGCCCGCGGGTAGGAATCACGTCCACGGTGATGTGGGGATAGGCGGCCAGCAGCCGTTCCTTCAATTGCAGCGCCGTTTCCTCGTTCAGGCTGTGGGAGATGACCACCCGGTTTCCGCACAGGCCGATTTTGCCGATCTCCTCCATCATCACTTTCAACATGTTCTTCGGCCCCCGGGCCTTGCCGCGCATGGCGATTTCGCCGTTGTCGTCGCCCACGCCGATGCCCCAGAAGCCCAGGTGTCCGGCGATCAGGCCCACGAGCCGGTTCACGCGGCCCGCCTTGATGAGGTTATGGTACGAGGACAGGGAGAAAATGATGTGGGTCTTTGCGGCGGTGTCGATCAGCGCTTTTTCGATCTCGTCGATGGAAAGCCCTTGCCTGATCAGCTCGCACGCCTTGCGGATAATCAGCACCGTTTCCGGGCCGGTGGCCTTGGTGTCGATCACGGCGATGCGCTTGCCGGGCTGCTCCTCCTCCACCATCTGTTTGGCGGTGCAGGCGCTGTTGTAGCTGCCGGACAGGTTGCTGGAAATGGTAAACGCCAGCACATTCCCCGGCTTGGAGAATTCCTCCGCAAAGGCCTGGGGGGAAGGACACGCCGTCTGGGCCATTTCCCGGTGGTTCTCGTTAGCGGTCAGCATGGTGTCTACGGAAATCTTTTCATCGTCGATGTATTCCGTATGTCCCACCCGGATGATAAAGGGAATGGTGGCAAATTCTACGTTGGGACATTCTTCCGGCAGGTCAAATAAATCACAGCTGGAATCCGCTACAATACGCCAATCCATTTACAACGCCTCCGTTCTCATGCGGCGGTCTAAAAGGTCTTATCACTTACACCCTTATTATACCTGCAAACGGCGGTTTTGACAATTGTATGAAATGGAAAACATTTCTAAAACAATGCGCCGCCCGGCGTTTTTCCAGGCGGCGGCGCGATGTTTTCTTTATGGTTTTTTCTCCCGCTGCCCGCAGCCGCATCCGCAGGAGGAACAATCGCCGCAGCAGCCGGACTTCTTCGGCCTGCGCATCAGCCAGACCGCACACCCCACCGCCGCGGCCACCAGGAGCAGAACAATGATGTCGGATAGGTTCATGGGAACAACTCCTTTTGGGGATTTGATGGACGCTTTAAGTAACGGAGGGATTAGGGGAACGAGGGAATAGGGATTAGGGAGTAGGGATTAGTAATAATGTCTTCCGCTTTTGTACTAATCCCTAATGCCTAATCCCTAATCCCTATTCCCTATTCCCTAATCCCTTTTATAACCTAAAGTGTCCTTTCATTTGCTATTCGACGGCGTTTTTTGCACGCTGTACATGCCGTCATTGCGCACAAGCAGGCCGTTATAAAGCGTGATGGAGCCCAGGACTTTGCCGCTGCGGTCGGTAAAGAACAGCACTTTGGTGCCGCCGGTAACGCCCAGCGCGTTTTCCTTGCCGGTCACAGCGCCGTTTTTCATCAGGCTGATCACCCGGTTCGCCTCGTCCTCGGTCACTTCCAGCTCCCGGGGCCCGGCCTCGCAGTCCTCATACACGGCGGAGACCGTCACACTGTCCCAGTCGATGCCCTCCAAGCCGCAGAACGCCGCCAGAGGCACGGGCTGGAAGCCCCAGCTTTTGTCGATTTCATCGGCATAGCACCGGACGAAGGGGAACAGGAGGCGCAGCTTCAGGTACAGCGCCTGGGCATTGGGGTCGGTGTTTTCCAGGAAATCGTCGCCCGTCATGCCCAGCAGGATGGCTTCGGCGCTACCTTCCCGGTCACAGCGCAGGGCATAGCTGCTTTCCGTGCCCGCGTCGCACATCCAGCCGCTGGGCTTGCCTTCCGGCGCTGAAACGGCGTTGACCAGGCTTTTGAGGGCGAACAGCTCGTCGTGGCTGAGCTTCCCCGCTTCCGCCAGAGCATCGGACGCTTGCAGGTACGCGATTTGCTTTTCCCAGCCGTAGGGCCATTTCAGCTCAGAATCGTAGCCTTTCGCCGTCCACAAGCCGCCTGTTTCGTCAACGCATCCGATTTGCACCGCGTCGCCCCAGCCCACCTGCCGGTAAGCCGTGTACAGGATGATACGAGGCCGCTCCGCCTGGGCTGACCCAAGGAATCCAACCATCAGAACGATGACCGCGATCAACTGAAATTTACGCATGCTGTTTCCTCCTTTTTCCGGTGTGCTTTGGCTTTCATCTGATTAGACGGAAAGACGGGAAAAAAGTTCCATGATTCAGCGCAGGAGGCGGCGGTCAAATTCTTTTTTGGGATGAAGCCAGGCAAAGGGACGGAAAGGCTCGTAGCTGTTGCCCAGGGTATGCAGCAGATGGAAGGCGTCGTGCTCGGACTGGTAGCCATTCTCGGAGAAAACCTCCACGGCTTTCAGCTCCGGTTCGTTTTTATGCAGCAGGCGCATCAGCCTATCCTCCGCGTGGGCCATGTCAGCGTTCGCGGCGTAGAAGTACACGCTGCTGCTGTCCTCCAGCCCCGCCTGGGGACGGATCACCGCCCGCAGGTTCCGCCGGGCCAGGGAGGGCTGCAAAGCGCGCTCTGTCTTGATCGCCTTTTCATCCGCCGCCACCACCTTGATATAAACAATGTCTTCCAGGGCAAAATGGTCGTCGTCCAGATACTGGCGGTAGGGAGAGCGTTTCATGTGCCGGTAGACAACGGCTTCGGAAGCGTTCATTTTGCCGCGGTGGTAAATGCAGTTGCGGTTCTTATGCACGGTATAAATAAAGTAGGAAATATCCAGCGCGTCCAGCCGCTTCATGAGCCAGCGGGAGGAATCGGGATCCATGTTCACAGTGGAAAGGTAGCTGTTCTCGATGGCGTCGTAAATGCCCGCGCCATCCATCACGATCATCGGCACATTCAGGTTGACCGCGTTGATCTGGCTCATAAAGAACGCGGGCGCGTGCTCGGACATGAGGCAGATTTTCGCCCCGTCGCTGAACAGGTAATTCAGCCGGAACAGCACGGAGGAAGGAATCTGGGACAACTGATCGGGAGCCAGGTCTTTGGTGCGCACAAAGAACACCCTGTCCTCCTGCTTCTCCCGGGGCAGATGGGCCAGGTTCACTCCAATGGCGATTGCCGTGCCCACCATCACGTCCAGCACCCGATGGAACGCCTGGTCCAGCGGCTGCTCAATGTCCGGGTAGGCAATCACGACGCACACAAACACAATGGCCGCCAGGCTGGAGGTGTCCGGCTTGCGGATGGCGACGGCGCTGTACAGGGAAATCATCGTGCCCAGGCCCATAAGCGGATACAGCGTATAGGGGGTTTGGCCTGCCGTTCGGAACAGCGGCACGATCAGCAGAAACACAAAGCCCCAAAAAGCGCCGATCAGCGTGCCGGACAGCCGGTTCAGGGCGTATTCCTTGGTATCCTGCACATAGGGCTGCATGCAGATGATGGCGGTGATGGCGGCTTCGGCGGGCATGGTTTCCCCCCGATAGCCCCGCAGACGGTAAAACACCAGGCACAAAAACACCGCGACGCTCGTCTTGATGATGCGCTGGCCGAGGGGCGGAAAATAGAAATGGGTTTTGAAAAATTCCTTGGTACGATGGGTCATGCGTGTACTCCTTGGGAAGAAGGAAAAGAGGATGCAGCATCCGGTGCAGCTTCTGCCGCCTGGTTTTCCCGGGCGGGATGCGCCCAGGCGTAGACGGCTTCGGCAGCGGGCGCGTTCATGCCGGGGGCCTGTTTCAGCTCGTCCAGATTCGCTTCCCGGATGGCTCTCACGGATTTAAAGTATTGCAGCAAGGCCCTTCTGCGGGCGGGGCCCACGCCGGGAATGTCCTCCAGGACGCTGTGGACGGATGCTTTGCCCCGCAGTCCCCGATGGTAGGTGATGGCAAAGCGGTGGGCTTCGTCGCGGATGCGCTGGATGAGATGCAGCGCCGGGGAATGGTGGTCGATGAGAATAGACTCCTCCCGCCCCGGCAGGAAGATTTCTTCCAGGCGCTTGGCTAAACCGAACATGGGCACGTCCGCCCCGGCGGCCAGCATGGCTTCCCGGGCAAACTGCAATTGCTCCGGGCCGCCGTCGATCAGCACCAGGTCGGGCAGGGGCCAGCGCTCCTTTTCGTCCTCCGCGAAGCAGCGGCGGAAGCGGCGGCCCAGCACCTCGTTCATGGCGGCGAAGTCGTTGGCCCCTTCAAAGCTTTTGATGCGGTAATGCCGGTACTCCTTGGGCGCGGGCGCGCCGTCGATGAACACCACCATGGAAGCCACGTTCTGGGCTCCCTGGGTGTTGGAAATATCGTAGCCCTCGATGCGGCGGGGTACGGTGTCCATGCCGATGGCCTTTGCCAATTCCTCCACCGCGCCGATGGTGCGCTCGTACTGCGCTTCCTTTTTCGCGTTGCGCTTTTCCAGGGCGTCCCGGGCGTTCTTTTCGGCCAGCAGCGTCAGGGCGCGCTTGTCGCCCCGCTGTGGGATGGTGAGGGTACAGGCCCCGCCCCGGCGCTGGCGCAGCCATTCTTCCAGGTCGCCGCCGATTTCTCCCGGCAGGCCGGGACACAGAATCTCCCGGGCGGGCTTGCGGTCGCTCTCGTAAAACTGCACGATAAAATCGAACAGCACTTCGCCGGGGTCTTCCTTGCCTTCCCGTGGCAGGGCGAAGGAATCGCCGCCTAAGATATGGCCGTTGCGCACATACAATACCTGCGCCATGGCGTCCAGGTCGTCCTGGGCCAGGGCGAACACGTCCTGCTCCGCGCCGCTGGTCTGAATGGCCTGCTGGCGCTGCATCAGGCCCTGGATGTCCTTGATCTGATCCCGCAGCCTGGCGGCCTTCTCAAACTGCAATGCCTTGGCCGCTTCCCGCATTTCCCGTTCCAGATCGTCCGTCACGTCCTGATACTTGCCGTTCAGGAACGCGATCACCCGCTGCACCACGGCCCGGTATTCGTTTTCCGTGCATTTGCCGCAGCAGGGGCCCAGGCACCGGCCAATCTCGTAGTTCATGCAGGGCCGCTTGGGGCCGTGCTCCGGCAGGTGATGGTTGCAGGTGCGCAGAGGGAACAGCTTCTTTAAATGCTCCAGCACTTCCCTGACGGCCGTGGCTCCGATGTACGGGCCGAAATACTTCGCCCCGTCCGCCGTCTGACGCCGCGCCAGCGTGACCCGGGGAAACGGCTCGTTCAGGTTGATGCGGATGTAGGGGTAGTGCTTGTCGTCCTTTAAAAGAATGTTGTAATAGGGTTTATACAGCTTGATCAGGTTGCATTCTAAAATCAGCGCTTCAAGGTTGGTGCGGCACAGGATGATGTCGAAATCGGTGATATGCGAAACCATGGCCGCAACCTTTGGCGTGTGGTCGTGGCCATGGAAATAGCTTCTCACGCGGTTTTTTAAATTGACCGCCTTGCCCACATAGATGATTTTCCCGTTCTCCTTCATCTGGTAGCAGCCGGGCGAATCGGGCAGGAGGCGGAGCTTTTGGGCGATTACTTCGTTCATCTTTTTAGCGATAAAGTAGGAGGTAGGAAGTAGGAGGCAGGAGGTTTATACAGTCAACTGCTGACGCGCAAGCCGCGGCTTCTGCGAAAAAGCAAGACATCATAAAACCTCCTACTTCCTACCTCCAACCTCCTACCTCTTATTCTTCGTCCTCGTCGCCGTCCACATCAAACGTGGCTTCGGCGACCTCGATCAGCTGATCCATCAGGTCCTCATCCACGGGCACGAATTCTTCCATGTCCTCGTTGCCCTCGCCCTCCATGGGCTGCACCTTCATCACGTAACGGGAGATCTCGTCCTCGTCCTCCACGTCGCAGGCGTCGCTGAGCAGCACGTATTCATCGCCGTTGTAGAAGAAATACCGCTCTACGCACAGGCGGATGGGTTCGCCGTCGTCCCCTTCCAGTTCGATGATGTCCCATTCTTCCTGATTGGCCATGTCAGAATCCCTCCTTTTTTAACGCTCGGTGTGCGACCATTCGAGGCCCGCCGAGACGGAAAGCACCGCTTTCCTCGTTGAAATCATTATATCCCATTTCCCCCAAAAGCACAAGCGAGGCCGCGCAAAATGCTGCGCAGTCCCGCTTGCCGGAAACGTCGTTACATGGACCGGAAAATGCTGTCCGGGGAATCGTCGTAGAGCAGGTTGAAGATTTCCACTTCATAGTCGTCCGGGTTAAACGGAACGAAGTCCACCCCGCGGCTTTCAGCGAACATTTGGAAGGAGAGATTAAACACTTTAAAAATCATCTGCATTTCGTTTCTTCTGAAACCAAACTGACCCGTTTCGCAGCTGGTGCATACATAGAGACCGTCCTTCACGCCGGTGTAGCTGAGAAGCCATTTGCCGTCTTTGCTCCGGCCGTAAAAACGATAGATGCGCTGGGAACCGCCGTACGACGGGCGCAGCATGGTGCTCTTGAAGCGTTTGGGATAGCTTGCGGTGAAGAATTCCTTCCAGCTTTCAATATCTTCCTTCGGCACATCCTTGGTCTGCATTCCCAGATACTCCGGCTTATAAAGCAGCGAACTGTTTATTTGCAGGTTGGAAAAATCGTTCATGAGAAAGAACATATAAATATCGTCCGTATCGTCGGAGGAAAACTCGGCCAGCAGCTCAAGGTTTTCCGGCACGAATACGCTGGTGCCCAGCAGATCGGATGTCACTTTCTTATCCAGAGCCATCGCAGGCACGCAGGAAAGAATAAACGCTGCCGCCAGCAGCAGAGCAATCATTTTTTTCATTGTCGTATCTCCTTTTTTCCCTTTGTGATGATCCGGGAACGTCAGCACAGGGCCTTCTGTCGTGCTGTCTTCCTATTATACAGGAAGACCCCCTTTTTGTACAGCCCCTATTTTATGAAAAACAGCGAGCTTGACAAGGAAAAGCGGCTGGCATAAAATCATAAAAAACAATCACGCGGAGGTGTGAGCGTGGAAGCGTATGGCGGCGCAGGCGCGAAATACCTGCTCATCCAGCCGGTGGACAGCCGCGGCCCGGCAGAGACGGAGGCCATTGTCTCCGCGATTCGGGAGACTGTGAAAGCGTCTTTCCTCTTGATACCCGTCAGGGTTGCAAGCTGGAACGGCGATCTGTCCCCCTGGCCCGCCCCGCCGGTCTTTGGGAAAGAGGGCTTCGGCGACGGCGCTGGGGAAACGCTGCGGAGAATCCGCGAGGAAGTGATTCCCGGCGCGAAGCGGGCATACGGCCTGCCGGACGGCGCGAAGATCATCTTGGGCGGTTATTCGCTGGCCGGACTGTTCGCTCTGTGGTGCGGGCATGAAACCGGCCTCTTCCACGGCATCGCCGCCGCGTCCCCATCGGTGTGGTTTCCCGGCTTTTGGGCGTATGCCGCCCAGCATCCCATGCAGGCCGAAGCCGTATATCTCAGTCTGGGCGACAGGGAAGAACGCGCCCGCAGCCCTGTGATGCGACAGGTGGGCGATTGCATCCGCGCGTTGGGTGCCCAATATAAAGAAACCCCGAATGTGGTTTCCCTCCTTGAATGGAACGAGGGCAACCACTTCCGGGATGCCGCCCTGCGCACAGCCAAGGCGTTCGCGTGGACGATCCATGCGCTTGATGCGGAAAGAGAGTGCGGCGCTTTGTAACCGGTCATCCGGGCTTTTCTCTTTTGTATCAGGTTTCTTCCTCTTCCTCATCGGGCTCAAAGGGCGCGTCCCCGCCGGGATCGCGGCGGCGCAGCAGCGCGTCCATCAGCCCCCGGCGATAGGGGACGGCGGGCGGGTCGTTTCGTTTTTCCATGGATTTCTTCTCCCTTCTTTGCGCTTTTCAGGTATATTTTGCGGGCAACCGGGCCAATTTATACCGTAGAAACGCGACAAGGAGGGAGAAACCTTTGAAGAAGTTTTTTACGGTACTGTTGTGGCTCTGCCTGGCGGCGAGCGTGGTCGCTCTCTTTACCATGGCGGGAGAAAAGGCTTCCATGAGCGACGAAGCCCGGAAGAACAAGCAGAAGTATGACGCGCTGAAAACCATGTACGATCGGGAAAAAGCGGAATGGCAATCCGCAGCTGATTCGCTGAACGCCGACAACACCGCCCTGACCCTGGAGAAAGAAGCCCTGGCCGCGGCGCTGCAGGAAGCCCGGCAGGAGATGGACAGCGTGAAAGCGGAACAGGAAACCCTGGCCGCGGAAAAGGACGAAGCCTCCGGGCGTCTGTCTGAAATCCTGGCGGTGCTGATGCCGGGCGAAGAAACGCCTGCCGAACCGGAAACGGAGCAGGCGGACGCCGCCGCGGAAGAAACGCAGCCGGAAGAAGAGCCGACCGAAGCCGAAATAGAAGAAGCGCCAACGGAACCGGAAGAAGAAACGGAAACCGAACCGGAAGTGGAACCGGCGGAGGCCGAACCCACCGAAACGCTGTCGGAGACAGAGCCGGAAGAAATTCCGGAAGAGATCACGGAGGAAAACCCGGAAGAAGCACCCTTGTTCTCCGACCCGCCCGCAGACGGGGACGAAGAAGCCTTAGCTCAATAATTCTTCATTCCTAAGCCTGCCGCCGGCGGGCTTTCAGAGTGTCGAAAAAGTGTTTTCGACACTCTGCGAATGAAAGGCCGGAAAACCGTCCTTTCATTCGATGCATCAATTTCTTGTAAAATGGCGGTTCCGGGCAAAATGCCCGGAACCGCTCATTTTACGGTCAGAAATTGATAGAGGAAGCAACATTCTGTTGCTCCTCGGCGACGTACACGCCTTGGGCTACCGCCCGGCCTTCGCTGAAAAC
>CADBKQ010000006.1 GCA_902795275.1 uncultured Eubacteriales bacterium
CTCGCCAGACAGGCTATCACATATGTCTGCTCCATGTAAACCCGTGCAAATCATAAGTTTGCCCTTGATAATTTACCCACATCTTCTAGTGAAGCCTCCTTTCTTTATACATTATATCGCATTTTTTGACATTTGAAAAGGGCCAAAGGCCCTGTTGCGGAAAAAAGGATTTATATAGAATTGTTCTTCACGGATTTCAGCATTTCCCTGGCATGGCTGCGGGCGCTGTCCGGGTCGCCGCCCAGCATGCGGGCGATTTCGTTCACCCGGGCTTCGCCGGAGAGGGGCGTTAATTGGGTGCGGGTGCGTTCACCGTCGAAGGATTTTTCTACCAGGTAATGGTGGTCGGCCAGGGCGGCGATCTGCTGCAAATGCGTCACGCACAGCACCTGCCGGTCTTTGGCGATGGCGGCCATCTTCTCCCCCACCACCTGGGCGGCGCGGCCGGAAATACCGGTGTCGATCTCGTCAAAGATCATGGAGGGCACGCCCTCCCGCTGGGCGGCCACGGACTTGATGGCCAGCATCAGGCGGCTCAGCTCGCCGCCGGAGGCGATTTTGGAAAGGGGCTGCAATTCCTCGCCCCGGTTGGGCGCGATGAGGAACGCGGCGCTCTCATTGCCCAGCGGCCCCGGCGGGCAGGCGGGCAGGTTCACCTGGAATTTCGTTCCCGCCATATTCAGGTCGCGAAGCTGGATTTCCATTTCCTGCTCGAACTTCCGGGCCAGGGCGTTGCGGGACACGGTCAATTGATCCGCCGTTTTTTTGTATTGCTGGGAAAGCTGCTTTTCCTTTTTCGTCAGCGCGTCCAGGTCGTCGTCGATGCTTTCAAAGCTGGAAAGCTCTTTTTCGATTTCTTTCAGCTTTTGAACCATTTCCCCGGTGGTGGCCCCGCCGTACTTGCGGCTCAGGCGGCGAATCAGATCCAGGCGGCTCTGCACCGCTTCCAGCCGATCCGGGTCGGTATCCAACTGTTCCAATAAATCCCGCAGGGTCAGGCCGATGTCCTCCGCTTCGTAATACAGCGCGTCCAGGCGAGTGCGGAGGGAGGCATACGCTTCGTCCAGATTCTCGATCGGCTGCAGAGCCGCCGCGGCGGTGCGCAGGGCTTCGGCGGCGGGCTCGCTGCCGTCGTACACCTGCTCATAGGCTTCCCTGAGGCCGTTTTCGATCTTTTCCACGTTGCGGTACTTGTCCCGCTCCTTTGCCAGTTCGTCTTCCTCGCCGGGCACCAGCTTGGCTTTCTTTAATTCCTGCTGCCGGATGCGCAAAAGCTCCATCCGTTCCCCGGCCTGGGCGCTCTGCTTTTGCAGCCGTTCCAGTTCTTTTTTGCAGTCGTGCCAGGCGGTAAAATCCTTCTGGATCTTTTCCAGCAGCACCCGGTGCGCGTCGTCCCCGGAGGCGTCCAGATAGCCCAGATGCTTTTTTTCGTCCATCAAAGACTGGTGCTCATGCTGGCCGTGAATGTCCATGAGCAGGTCGGTGAACTGGTGATACTGGGCCAGGGGCAGCAGCGTGCCGTTCACCCGGCAGGAGGAGCGCCCCGACAGGGTGATTTCCCGGCTGAGGATGAGCTCGTTTCCCTCGTCCAATTCCTGCTCTTTCAGCAGCTTTTGCACGGGCGGGCAGTCGGAGATGTCAAAAACGCCCTCCACCCTGGCCTTTTCTTCGCCATGGCGGATGAGCTCCTTTTGCGCCCGGCCCCCCAGCAGCAGCGTCACCGCGTCCACCAGGATGGATTTGCCCGCGCCCGTTTCGCCCGTCAGCACGTGCAGCCCGGAGGAAAACTCCACCTGCATTTCGTCCATCAGGGCGATGTTGCGGATTGATAATGATTGAAGCATGTGTACCTCTTTTTTTCAGGGATTAGGGATTAGGGATTAGGACGGGAGGACAAAGCGCAGATTGGTTAATGGGATCAGGCATTAAGATTCGTTTATTGGTCGGGTATATAAATCTGTACTCTGTACTCTGCACTCTTATCCCCTAATCCCTAATCCCTAATCCCTATTCCCTATTCCCTAATCCCTATTCCCTAATCCCTTTCATTACTTCAGCATTTCCTCAAACCGTTTCACCGTTTCCGCGGCGTCGGCGTCGCTGCGCACCACCGCGAACACGGTGTTATCCCCCGCCATGGTACCCAGGATCTCGGGCAGGCGCATGGAGTCGATGGCTTCGCCCGCCACGTTCGCGCTGCCGGACAGGGTCTTGAGCACCACGATGTTGCCCGAATAATCAACGGACAGCACGGAATCCTTGAACATGCGCACGAACCGTTCCGAAAGGCCGTGCTCCGCCTTGTCCGCCGTGGCGTACTTGTACCCGCCGGTGCCGGACAGCACCTTCAGCAGCCGCAGTTCCTTGATGTCGCGGGAAACGGTGGCCTGGGTGACCACGATGCCCATGTCCCGCAGCTTTCCAGCCAGCTCTTCCTGGGTTTCGATGTCGTTCTGCTCGATGATGCTGAGGATGGCTGTTTGACGCGCGTTCTTCATTTCATTCACTCCTGTATTTCATAATCGTTCCATGCCGCCTGCTTGCGGCGCAGGGTCGCGAAAAAGCGGGATGGACGGAGGCGGATCATGCGGATGGTTTCTTTCGCGGCGGAGATTTCCACCTGGGCCTCGTGGGTCACGGGCAGCAGGGTCTGGCCGTCGATGGCCAGTTGCAGCCTCCGCCGTTCGCGGCCATGAGCCAGCAGGGTGATCTTCGCCGTCAGCGGCAGGATCACGGGGCGGAGCAATAATTCCCTGGCGCACAGCGGCGTCACCAGCAGGCAGGGCGCGTCGTGCCGCACCACAGGCCCCCCGGCGGACAGGCCGTAAGCCGTGGCCCCCACCGGCGTGGACACCACCGCCCCGTCTCCGTGGGCGCGGAAGATTTCTTCCCCGTCCGCCCGGGCGATGACCTCGATCACGCCGGGATGCTCGCCGCGGGTGAGGGCCAGATCGTTCATCGCCAGGTAGCTTTCGCCGTCGTATCGGATATTCAGCAGCGGATAAGCGGCCAGATCATACGCCGGGGCCGTCAGCGCGTCGGCGGTTTCTTCCGGTTTGTCCGCGTCCCCCTGCATGAGAAAGCCCACCGTGCCGGTATGCACGCCCACGATGGGAATGTTCCTTTTCACCGCATGGGGCGCGACCATGAGCAGCGTGCCGTCGCCGCCGAACGCAACGATGGCGCGCACGCCCTCCGGCATGTCGGACAGCGGACACGCCTCCCCCACCGCCTGGCGGGAAAGCCACTCCTCGGCCAGCACCCTCCCGCCGCGCTTCTCCACCGCGTCGGCCAGCGCGCGGGCCGCTTCCACGCTCCTGGACTGAAAGGGATTTGCATAGAAATAGAAGGTCGGTTTCATTTCATTCCTCCATTTTGCATATTCATATTACCATATTCATTCCATTTGCACAATACCGCCGGGCGGAAAAGGCAGAAAAAAAGCAATTATACCTTGACATTCTTCTTCGATGCGCCTATGATGTTACTGTTTCGGCGTCCTGTTTTTCCAAAAAAGGATGCTGAATATACAATGCGAAATTATACATTTTCTGGATCATCCAAAGGAGTATTTTTTATGGATACGATTTGCCTTCCCGCAGGGGAAGAAAGCCTGAAGCAGGCCGCGGCACTGCTGCGGGCGGGGCAGGTGGTGGCTTTCCCCACGGAAACGGTGTACGGCCTGGGCGCGGACGCCCTGAACGATGAAGCTGTACGGGCCATTTTCGCCGCCAAGGAGCGCCCGGCGGACAATCCCCTGATCGTGCACGTGGCGGAAAGAAGCCAATTGGAAGGGCTGTGCCGGGTGACGCCCACCGCCGAAACCCTGATGGACGCCTTCTGGCCGGGGCCGCTGACCCTGCTGCTGATGAAAACGGATCGGGTGCCAGGCGTGACCACGGCGGGCCTGCCCTCCGTGGCGGTGCGCTGCCCCAGCCATCCGGTGGCCCACGCCTTGCTGAAAGAATGCGGCATTCCCATCGCCGCGCCCTCCGCCAACCGTTCGGGACGTCCCAGCCCCACCACGGCTCAGGATGTGTATGAGGATATGCAGGGGCGCATCCCCTTTATTCTGGACGGCGGCGCCTGCGACGTGGGCGTGGAGTCCACGGTGCTGGATCTGACCGGAGAAATCCCCTGCGTGCTGCGGCCCGGCGCGATCACCGCGGAGGACGTGGCTTCTGTTGTCGGGAATTGCACCGTGGCCCCCAGCGTGATGCGGCCCTTAAAGGAAGGCGAAAGCGCGCCGTCCCCTGGGATGAAGCACCGGCATTACGCGCCCAAGGCGAAAATGACCGTTTATATCGGAACGAACGAGGCGGTTTCTGCCGCCATCAATGAACGCTATGACTGGAACGACAACGCCGTGATCCTGGCCCACAGCAGCGCCATGCCGCTGTTTGGCAACCGCCGGGTCTTTTCCCTGGGCGATACGCCCCAGGAAGGCGCGCACCTGCTGTTCCGTCGCCTGCGGGAGATGGACGCGCTGAACGTGTCCCTCATCCTGGCCCAGGGCTGGAAACCCGAGGGCGAAGCCCTGGCCGTCATGAACCGCATGGCCCGGGCCGCGGCGTTTGATTTGGTAGAACTATAAAATTGTTGGGGAAACCGCTCTTTGGAGGCCAAAGAGCGGTTTCCCCCACGCCCCCTTCCGAGAAAGCCATAAAGGGGAATACAATCTTGCCTGCTTTTATAATATTCACTTAAAGGATGATTATCGAATGAAAATCGCCATTGTCTGCGACGTATTGGGCGAGGAAAACAACGGCACCTCCGTCGCCGCCATGAACCTGATTCGTTTCCTGAAAAACCGGGGGCATGAGGTGCGGGTGGTGTGCCCGGACGAATACCGGAAGGGTGAGCCGGGGTTTTACGTGGTGCCGCAGCTGAACGTAGGCCCGCTGAACAGCTATGTGCGCAAGGTGGGCGTGTCCATCGCCGTGTCGGACGATTCCGTGCTGGAAGCGGCCCTTTCCGGCGTGGACGCCATTCACATCATGACGCCCTTTTTCCTGGGCAAGGCGGCGCTGGACTATGGCCGGAATCATGGCATTCCCGTGACCGCGGGCTTCCACGCTCAGGCGGAAAACATCACCAGCCACTTCCACATGATGAACAGCCGCCCGGTGAACGACCTGACCTACAAGATGATGTACCGCCTGGTGTTCCAGTACGTGGACGCCATCCATTATCCCACCCAGTTCATCCGGGACGTGTTCGAGGCCGAGGTGGGCCAGACCAACGGCTATGTGATCTCCAACGGCGTGAACAGCCGCTTTGTGAAAACGGAGGCCCAGCGTCCGCCCGAATGGGAGGGCCTGTTCGTGATCCTGTTCACCGGGCGCTACGGCATGGAAAAATCCCATAAGGTGCTGATCGACGCGGCAGCCGGGTCGAAATATGAGAGCAGGATTCAATTGGTTTTTGCCGGGGACGGACCGCTGCACGCGGAACTGGAAAGCTATGGGAAAAAGCTGACCCATCCGCCGGTGCTGCGCTTCTACTCCCGGGATGAGATGCTGAACGTGATCAACAGCGCGGACTTATATGTGCATCCCGCGGAAGTGGAAATCGAGGCCATCGCCTGCCTGGAGGCCATTTCCTGCGGCCTGGTGCCGGTGATCGCCGATTCGCCCCGCAGCGCCACGCGCTTTTTCGCCCTGGAGGAAAACAACCTGTTCCATTTCAACCAGCCCGGCGACCTGCGGCAGAAGATCGAATACTGGATGGAGCACCCGGAGGAAAAGGAAGCATGCAGCCGGCGCTACCAGGGCTACACCCGCCAGTTTGAGCAGCGCCATTGCATGGAGCGGATGGAACAGATGATCCTTGAAACGGCGGAGAAGAAAAAGGCCACCACGCCGTAACGCCTGATTGCATCAAATAAAAACAGAACCGCAGAAACGGAGGAGCCCTCCATTCCTGCGGTTTTTATTTTGCCCTTTTAATCCGGCAGCCGGACGGTCGCACCGGCCTTGAAATCCTGCGGGGCGAGGCAGGGATTGGCCCTGAGCAGGTCGGACACAGAAACCTTGTATTTTTCAGCCAGGGATTGCAGCGTATCCTGGTCGGCCAGGGTTACGGAAGCGGGCAGGGGGCAGGCGATGTTTTCCGCCGGGATGCACACGATGTCGCCGCCCTTAAGGGCGTCCAGGTCCTTGCCGCTGTTGGCTGTTTTGAGGGTGTGCCAGCTCAGGTTGTAGCGCAGCTGCAAGTCGCTGGCGGTCTGGCCGTTCTGCACCACGCTGCGGCGGTTGAGCGGACAGGTGTAGGCGGGCGTTTCCGGGGCGGGCGGGGTTTCCGTACCGCTGCCGCCGGAACCGCTGCCCTGGTCGGGGCAGGCCGGGCATTCCTGGGCCGGGGTGCCGGCATTGCTGTACGGAATGCACAGCACGTCGCCGATGGTCAGGCGGGCCGGGGGAACATTGGGGTTGGCCTCCAGCAGGTCGCGGAGGCGGACGTTCAGGCGCTGGGCGATCAGGTAAAAGCTGTCGCCGCGCTTCACGGTGTATTGGTAGGCGCAATTGCGCTGGGACTCGGACATGAACATGCACCCCTTTCCGTTTTTTACAGTGCCATTCTATGAACGGAACAGGAAAGATGTGCGGGTTCCTGGAGAAATCAGTTTGCCCCCTATGCACCATGATGATTCGTACTTGTTTATGGAGAAAACGGTGGAAGGGGCGCAAAGCCTTGCAATCCTTTTCGGATTCGTGTATAATGCAAATTGTACAAAAACTGTTTTGGATATGCATTCAAGAGGAGGCGCGGTATGCAAAAAGCGCACGCCCGCAGAAAATCGACCCATTGGGGGCCTTATCTGAAGGATAACTGGCAGCTGTATGTGATGCTGCTGGTACCCGTCGCGTTCGTGATCATTTTTAAATACGCCGCCTATCCCGGCCTGCGCATCGCTTTCATGAATTACAAGCCCGCCAAGGGCTACGCGGGCAGCGATTGGGTGGGCATGCAAATATTTGAAAAGATATTCAAGGACAAGGATTTCCTCCGCGCCCTGAAAAACTCGCTGGTTTTCAACTTTCTGGATCTGCTGGTGGGCTTCCCGGTGCCGATCATCCTGGCGCTGCTGCTGAACGAACTGCGTTTCCAGCGGTATAAAAAGCTGTCCCAGACGATCCTGTATCTTCCGCATTTCCTTTCCTGGGTCATCATCGCCAGCGTGGCCCTGAACCTGTTCAAGCCCCAGACCGGCCTGGTGAATATCCTGATGATGAACGCAGGCTGGATTGACCAGGGCGTGCCGTTCCTGACGGAAAAATGGCATTGGGCCGTGACCTACCTGCTCATCGGCGTGTGGCAGAACATGGGCTGGGGCTCCATCATTTACCTGGCCGCCATCACCGGCATCAGCCCCGACCTGTATGAAGCCGCCACCATCGACGGCGCTGGGCGGCTGCGGAAGATCTGGAACGTGACCCTGCCCTGCATCCGGGGCACCATGGTGACGCTGCTGATCATGAACCTGGGCCGCGTGATGGGCTCCAACTTCGAGCGCCTGGACTCCTTCGGCAACGTACAGGTGAAGGAATTCCAGTATCAGCTGGCCATCTACATTTACGAAAAGGGCCTGGCGGGCGGCAATTTCAGCCGCGCCACCGCTGTGGGCCTGTTCCAGTCCCTGGTGGGGCTGCTGCTGGTGCTTACCTCCGACCGGGTGTCCAAAGCCCTGGGCGAAGACGGATTGCTGTAAGGAAGGAGGAGAGAACATGTCAACCGCCGCTCCCGCTGAAAAGAAAGCCAGCCTGTTCAAAGGCGTCAACCGCGTGCGCGTCAGCGATTTCGTGATCGCGTTCGTGATCCTGATCCTGTCCCTGACCTGCATCATCCCCTTCCTGCATATCGCGGCAAAGAGCATTTCCTCCAACACTGCCGTGCTGTCCAAGCGAGTGTACCTGCTGCCGGTGGACATCAACTTTGAAGCCTACAATTCCATTTTCCGGGATGGGCAGCTGACCCATTCCATGCTCTACACCATCTGGATGACCTTCCTCTTTACCGCCATCGGCATGGTGATCACCATCCTGGCCGCCTATCCCCTGGCCCGGCGGGAGCTGAAGGGCCGGGCGCTGTTCGCCTTCATCCTGATGTTCACCATGTATTTCAGCGCGGGCCTGATTCCCGAATACCTGCTGTACAAGGATCTGCGCCTGCTCAATACCATGTGGGTGCTGGTGCTGCCGCTGTCCTTCTCCCCCTACAACATGCTGATCATGCGGTCGTTTATCCGCTCCACCATCCCGGACAGCCTCTACGAAGCGGCCAACCTGGACGGGGCCGACCACTTCCAGATCCTGTTCCGCATCGTACTGCCGCTGTCCAAGCCCATCCTGGCGACGCTGGCCCTGTTCTATGCCGTGGGCCGCTGGAACGCCTACGCCGACGCCAAGTATTACATCACCACCAAAGCCCTGCAGCCCCTGCAATACCTGCTGAGCAACATGGTGCTCAACTCCGGCCAGGACGCCATCAGCCTGTCCGAAGCCGCGGCGCAGGAATCCACCCCCGAAGTGCTCCAGGCCGCCGTGGTCATGTTCGCCACCATCCCGATCATGCTGGTGTATCCCTTCGTGCAGAAGTATTTCGTGCAGGGCACCATGATCGGGGCGGTGAAAGGATGAACCGCCGATTGTCGCCTGTGGCGACAAATCATCGGCGGTGAAATCAGCCGAAACAAGCGATCTCCGCATGAAGCGGAGTCGCGCCGATTGAGGCTGCGGAAAGACTTGAATTCAAGGGCATCGAAGCCCTGGAATATATTTTAAGGAGGTACCTGGAAATGAAGAAACTCGTCTCCCTGCTTCTGGCGCTGCTGATGATGCTCAGCGTGTGCTCCTTCGCGGCGGCCGAAACCCCCGCCTGGGAACCCTTCGCCGAGCGCGTGAAGATCACCGTGCCCGTGTATGACCGTTCCAAGGCCGGCTATCCCGCCGTGGACGACAACTACTGGACCCAGTGGGTGCAGAAGGAATTCGGCGACAAGTACAACATCGACGTGCAGTATGTCGCCATTCCCCGCGGCGACGTGATGACCAAGTATTCCCTGCTCATCGCCGCCGATGAAACCCCCACCATCCTGATGGAATACGACTATCCCAAGGTTGCGCAGTGGGCCAACGACGGCGCTATGGCGGTGATCAACCTGGACGATTTCAAGGCTGTGGCCCCCACCTTCTACCAGGCCATGGTGGATCACAACCAGCTGGGCTACACCGACATCAACGGCAACACCTACTTCGTGCTGACCGAGCGCCCCTACTATGACACCACCTTCGCCTTCGCCACCTTCGTCCGCATGGACTGGCTGCGCCAGGTGGGCTATGACCATGTTCCCCAGAACTACGAGGAGCAGAAGGACGCCCTGAACAAGATGATCGAAGCCGGCCTGTGCGAACATCCCCTGAGCACCGGCATCCCCACCGCCGCCTACATCGCCAACTTTGGCTATCGCGACTTCCCCGTGACCGATGAGGGCGAAAAAGAATGGGCCATGCACTCCTCCCTGGGCACCCCCTGCTTCCCCTGGTATCCCACCCAGCGGATGCTCAAGCGCCTGAACGATGAATACCATATGGGCTGGTACTCCAGCGAATTCGACCTGGAAAAGAACAGCTCCGGCGCCGCCACCGACCAGACCCAGACCGACTTCATCAACGGCAAGACCTACTCCTACGGCGGCTACATCGCCAGCAACATGGCCTGGCTGACCGCGTTCTATGAGAACAATCCCGACGCCGAACTGGCCATCGCCAGCCCCTACGGCGGCATCGAAGAAGGCGTGTGCACCGGCTGCATCCGCGCCGACAACCCCTTCGGCATGATCGTGGGCTTCTCCAGCAAGGCCACCGAAGACCAGCTGAAAGCCGCCTGGATGCTGATGGAATGGATGATCCAGCCTGAAAACCTGTTCGTGCTCGAAAACGGCGTGGAAGGCGAAACCTACAAGCTGGACGAGGACGGCCTGCCCGTCATGCTGGACTACACCGGCGAACATATGCTGAACCACAACAACAACATCGACATGACCTGCCTGGTGCACGCCTCCAAGAAGGTCGGCACCATCGAACAGACCATCGCCCAGATGAGCCCCGTGGGCCTGCCCCAGGACTTCACCCAGATGCTGATCGACAACTACTACCAGCTGCGCGCCATCGCCGATGAAGGCAAGGCGTACTCCGATCCCGTGTTCGCCGTCGCCATCGAGAGCGAGAGCGAATACAGTGCCACCCTGCTGAGCCTGTGGCAGGAATACTACGCCAAGCTGATCAAGTGCGATCCCGCCGAATTTGACGGCCTGTTCGCCGAATTCAGCCAGCAGTTCCTGGACGCCGGCTATCAGGAAATCATGGATGAACGCCTGGCTGCTTATGAAGCCGGCAACACCACCCATATTCCTGCCAGCGCCAAATAATCTTCCATAAACGCAACCGAGCCGGGGCAGCCATGCCCCGGCTCTCTTCTTTGAAAAAAAGTTACGATCCAAGTATTTCTGGGGGAACCGCTCTTTGGCGTCCAAAGAGCGGTTCCCCCAGACCCCTTCCGAGAAAGACGATAAGAACATATTTCCCGACAAAATATTCAGATCATACGAAATGAAATAAATTATTGCTTTCTTGGAAGGGGGTCTGGGGGAAACTCCCCGTTACTTGAATCGTAATGAATAGAATACCGGCAGGAAGAATATTTCCGTAAAAAGATTTGCCAAAATCCGCGTGATGCGATACAATAGAAACAGAAATAATACAGCACTGCGAGGAGACGGCATGTTTGAGGAGATTGTTCGCGCGATTGAGGCGCATGACACCATCATTCTGCACCGCCACACCACCCCGGACGGGGACGCGCTGGGGAGCCAGATTGGGCTGAAGCATCTGATTCTGGAAAACTATCCCGGGAAAACCGTATATACCGTCGGCGACGCGGCCATGCGCTACGCCTTTATGGCGGACAGCGTGATGGACGATATCCCCGACGAAGCCTATCGGGACGCCTTAGCGGTCATCCTGGACACATCGGGCAGGAATCTCATCAGCGACGGCCGCTATGCGCTGGCAAAGACCACCGCCCGCATCGACCATCACCTGTTCATTGAGCAGATTGCCCAAATCGAATGCATTGACACAAGCTATGAAAGCTGCTGCGGCCTGGTGGCGCAGATGGCGGTGGAAAGCGGCTGGCGGCTGAACCTTCTGGCAGCGCAGTCCCTGTTCACCGGCATGGTGACGGATTCGGGCCGCTTCCGCTACGATTCCATCAGCGCACGCACCTACCGCCTGGCCGCGTTCCTGATGGAGCAGCCCATCGACACCGCCGCAATCTACCGCGACCTGTATGTCAGCGACCTGGAACAGATCAAGCTGCGGGCGCGTTTCGTGGAAAAAATCCGGTTGACGGAAAAAGGCGTGGCGTATATTTACACCACGCGGGAGGAAATGAAAACGGTCGGCACCGACCTGTTCTCCATTTCCCGGGGCATGGTCAACGTGATGAACGACATCAAGGGCGTGGACATTTGGGTGAATTTCACGGAGGCCGAACAGGGTGTGCTGTGCGAGCTGCGCTCCAGTAAATACAACATCAACCCCATTGCGGTGAAGTACGGCGGGGGCGGGCATATGAAGGCCAGCGGCGCCACCCTGAAAGACCGGGAGGAAGCCATAGCCATGCTGCGCGACCTGGACGCCATGACGGAGGAACACACATGAACGAAGAAATCATGCGGGCCATCCTGGAAAAAATCAAAGCCTCCCCCCGGATCATGCTGTTCCGCCATACGCGCATGGACGGGGACTGCGCCGGCGCGTCCAAGGGCATGAAGGAGCTGATCAAAGCCACCTGGCCGGAAAAGGAAGTGCTGCTGGTGGACAGCCAGCATTCCGACTTCCTGGCGTTCCTGGGCCCGGAGGACGCGGAAGTTCCGGACGAAGCCTACCGGGAAGCGCTGGGCATCGTGGTGGACACGTCGACCCGGGAGCGCATTTCCAACCAGAAATTCTCCCTGTGCAAAGAGCTCATCAAAATTGACCATCACATCGAGATGGACGTGTACGGCGGCCTCAACTGGGTGGAGCCGGAGCGCTCCTCCACCTGTGAAATGGTCGCGGCGTTTTATCAGATGTTCCGCGAGGAACTGACACTGACCGCCCAGGCTGCCACCTATATCTTCCTGGGCATGGTGACGGACTCCGGGCGATTCCGGTTCAGCGGCGTAAACGGCGACACCATGCGCCTGGCGGGGCTCATGCTGGAAGCGGGCGTGGATACGGAAACCCTGTACGCCAATCTGTACCTGCATAACTATGAAACGCTGAAATTCCGCGCCTATGTGTACGAGCGCATGGAACGCACGGAAAACGGCGTGGCGTATATCTTCGTGTCAAAGGAAATGCAGGAGAAGTTCGGCCTCAACACTGAGGCGGCCAGCAACGTGATCTCCTTCCTTGAAAATATAAGGGGGTGCCTTTGCTGGCTGGCCTTCATCGAGATGGACAAGCCCCAGGACGGCATCCGCGTGCGCCTGCGCAGCCGGTTCATGACCATCAACCAAGTGGCGGAAAACCACCACGGCGGCGGCCATGCCATGGCGGCGGGGGCGACGGTGTACAGCAAAGGCGAAATGGACGTGCTCATCCGCCAGGCGGACGCGGCGGCGAAAGCGTACAAGGAAAGCCATACCGGGTGGATGTGACAATTGAAGCGGAGAAACGTATATTTCGGCGGATTTCCGTGTTCAGGCGGCTGACGGTATGGTATCATGCTGCCGTACCGGGGAAGCAAAGGAGGAAAGAACATGAAAGCGGAACTGCAAGCCCTGTGTGACAGCTTTATTCAGAACCGGGACGCCGTGAAAACAGCCTTCAAATGGGACAGCGCATACATTTATCCCGTATGCGCCAACCTGTTCTGCGCCTACGGCAAAACGGCGGACGCGGAAGAACTGGTTCGCTGCAAAAAGATCATCGAAAGCCAGACGGGGGTTTTCTCCAATTTCCGGGGCAACATCCGTCCCGCGCTCGCCGCGATGCTGGCCCTGAGCGACCAGCCCGAGGAGAAGATGAGCCGGGCGCTGGAAAACTACAGCCTGCTCAAGCAGGAATTCTGGGGCTCGGAATACCTGGCGCTGGTGGCGTTCCTGCTCACCGGCCTGTGCGACAGGAGCCAGTTGGAGGAAAAAGCCGCCCGCGGCAAGACGATCTACAAAAGGATGCAGAAGGAGCATCCCTTCCTCACCTCCTCCGAGGACAGCGTGTTCGCCGTGCTGATGGCCTTTTCCGATAAGACCGACGACGAGCTGATCGACGACATGGAAGCCTGCTATACCGCGCTGAAAGCCCGGTTCTCCATTGGCAACGAAGTGCAGACCGTGTCCCACATCCTGTCCCTGACCGACGGCAGCCCCGATGAAAAGGCAGGCCGGGTGATCGACCTGTACAACGCGCTGCGGGACGCGGGCGTGAAGTATGGCCGGTACTACGAGCTGAGCACCCTGGCCGCCCTGTCCGTGACGGGCGTAGGCATCCCCGAGCTGGTGCAGGATATTCAGGAAGCCAATGACTTCCTGAAAACCCAAAAAGGCTACGGCGGGCTGCTGGGCCTGGACAGCAAGACCCGCGCCATGCACGCCGCCCTGCTGGTGTCCGACCTGTACACCAACCGGGAGCAAGCCAACACCGCCGCCATGACCAGCACCCTGGTGCAGATCATCGCCCAGGAAATGGCCATGTGCGCCATCACCGCTTCCGTCGCCGCGTCCAGCGCCGTGGCAGCGAGCAGTCATTGAGATGAGGGATGAGGGAATAGGGATTAGGCAATAGGCAGTAAAGATGATAGCGATTTTGAAGCCGGTGTCAAGCTCAGCTTTCAGAGCACTGTCATCCTGAGCCAAGTGGAGCGAAATGAAGTCGAAGGCTCTTCGCGTCGGAAACCAATTTGCGAATTTGTCGAGCTGCTCCCTCATGCCTAATGCCTATTGCCTAATGCCTAATGCCTAATCGCTGAACCGAGGTGAACAAAATGCGCTGCGGATGTCCGCGCTGCAACACAGACAGCTATATGGTGCATTCCGAACGGGACAATTGCTGCGTCTGCCCCGAATGCTTATACCGCTGCTACGCCTGCCAGGGCGACGGCCAGGCCCTGAGCCGGGAAGCCATTCTGGAATTGAAAAACGAAACGCCCGGCGAACAGGCCTTTTTCCTGCGCCAATACGCGGCGGAGGACGCCTCCGACCAGGTAATTGCGCCTGGCCTGCAATCCATCAGGAAACATGAGGACGCCGACGGCGCGGAAGGATGGAATGAGGAACGATGAAGCCCTACACGCATCGAGTGCAGTATTACGAAACGGACATGATGGGCCTGGCGCACCACAGCAACTACATCCGCTGGATGGAGGAAGCCCGCATCGACTTTATGGAGCAGCTGGGTTTCCCCTACGCCGAAATGGAAGCCAGCAACGTGGTGTCGCCGGTGAAAGCCGTGGCCTGCAATTATATAAAGCCCTGCACCTTTGCCGACGAGGTGGAAATCACCGTCCTGCCCGCATCCTTTAACGGCGTGGTGCTTTCCATCCGCTATGACATGCGCAACAAAAAAACCGGGGAGCAGGTGTGCTCGGCCCGGTCGGAGCATGTGTTTTTGAACCGTGAAGGGCATTTCGTGCGCATGCGGCGGGAAATGCCGGATTTCTGCGCGGCGATTGCCGCTTTGATTCCCCAGGAATAATCAGCGGGGCAGCGCGTTCTGAAGCTCGGTCAGGTGGTTTTGCAGCAGCGTGCGGGCATCGAGGGTGGACGTGGTGGAAAGCTGAATCAGGGTTTCCATGTTGTCAAGGTCTTCGTACAGCGTGGTGAAATACTCGCTTTTCACCAGCCTGCCGCTTTCGCCGCCCGCCAGGGAAATGCTGAAGCTGTTCAGCTGATCCATATAATACACATATTGCCGCACCCGGGCGAGGCGCGCGGGGGCGTTGGACGTGACGATGCTGCCCAGTTTATTGACCTCGTCGATGGCGGAGGCCGAGGCGCTGTACATGCGCTGGCTGATCTGGCTGACCACCTTGCCCTGATAGTTCATATTCCGCAGCGTGAAAAAACCCAATACAAGCGACAGAATCAACAGCACAGCGCAGACGATCACCAGCACGCCCCGCTGTGTTTTCAGGTTCTCATTGGTCATCTGAAAACGTGGGGTGACTTTCCGATACATAACAAAAATCGCCTTCTTTCGTTCTTCAAAGTGGGGAATCGTATCCTGTTTGGCGCTCATTTTGGCTATTTGGTGGGCGCCGCAAACCTATTATAGCACACTTCTCCCCCATCCGTAAAGCAATACGGCAGAATACGACAGAATCGGCCACGATTCGTTACAATTTCGTAATAACTTAACAATTTGTTCATGTTTTCCGTTGACGCCTATGCTATAATGATGAGGAAATCAGCCGCAGGCTGATTGTCCGTCCAGCCGGGCCGCGTATGCGAGCACGGCTGGCATCATGGTATAATGAATCCGCTTATCCGGAAAGGAAACACGGGAGGAGCGCCGATGATTTCTTTTGACCACGTATCCAAGCGGTATGGCACGCTGAACGCCCTGCAGGACGTTTCCTTTTCCGTGCCCAAGGGCCAGGTGCTGGGTCTGCTGGGCCAGAATGGGGCGGGCAAAACCACGGCCATGAATATCCTGACCGGGTGCCTGGCGCCCACGGCGGGCGGCGTGTCCATCGGCGGAAACGACGTGATTCTCCATCCCCGGGAAGCGAAGCGGATGATCGGGTATCTGCCCGAGGTCACGCCGGTGTACGAAGAAATGACGGTGCGCGCGTATCTGCGCTTTGCGTGCGAGCTGAAAGAAGTGGAAAGGAAAGCCATTCCCGCCCACGTGGAAACCGTGGCGGAAAAGACGGGCCTCTTCGACGTGCTGGACAGGAAAATCGGCAACCTTTCCAAAGGCTACCGGCAGCGCACAGGGGTGGCCCAGGCGCTGTGCGGCACGCCGGAGGTGATCGTGCTGGACGAGCCCACCGCCGGCCTCGACCCCAGGCAGAACAGCGAAATGCGGCAGCTGATCCTGTCCCTCGCGGGAGAGCATACGATTCTTTTTTCCTCTCATATCCTCAGCGAAGTACAGGCGGTGTGCGACCGGGTGATCATCCTGCACCACGGAAAGGTGATCTGCGACCGGCTGCTGCACGATCTGCACAGCACGGAGCACCGCCTGCGCGTGGTGGTGGACTGCCCGGAAGAAAAGCTCCTGCCCGCCCTGCGGCAGCTTCAAAGCGCCCGCCGGGTGGAGCCCGAAAAAAACGACGACCCGGCCCTGACCCAGGCAGTGCTGACGGTGGACGGCAGCGGCCTGGCGGAGCGCGAATTGTTCACGCTGCTTTCCGCCCTGCAAACGCCGCTGCTGCGCCTCGCCCCGGTGGAAGACAGCCTGGAGGACATCTTTCTGCGGGCCACCATGGACGAAACGGCGTAACGGCGCGAAACGCCCGATATTTCACCAAAACAAGCGGAGGTTTGTATGCTCGCCATTTACCGGCGTGAAATTCAAAGTTATTTTTACACTTCGGCTGCCTATGTTTTCCTGGGCGTTTTTTTAACGCTGGGCAGCATTTTTTTCGGCGTGAGCAATCTGGCCGCCCGCTCCGGCAATCTGCTGGCGCTGCTGAGCGAATTGAGCTACCTGTGGATGCTCCTGTCGCCCATCCTGACCATGCGCCTGATCGCCGGAGAGCGGCAGCGGAGCACGGATCAGATGCTGCTGGCTTCGCCCTGCCCGCTGAGCGGGATAGTGCTGGGCAAGTATCTGGCCGCCTGCACGGTGCTGGTGATGGCGGTGATATGCAGCGGGATGTACGCCTGCGTCATCGCGGTATACGGCAGGCTGTACGCGGGAGAAGCCGCCGTGGGATACCTGGGGCTGGTGCTCCAGGGCTGCGCCTTCATCGCCCTGGATCTGTTCGTCTCCTGCTTCGCCAAAAGCCAGATGACCGCCGTGGTGCTGGGCATCGGGGTGAACCTGCTGGTGTGGATGGCCGATGTGCTGGCCTCCGCCGTCACGATTGAATGGATCAGCCGGGCGCTGAACTTTGTCAGCCTGTACCAGCGCTTCGCGCCTTTCGTGCGGGGGCAGCTGAGCCTGAGCAACGTGATGTATTATCTGTTCTTCATCGCTGTGATGATGTTTATGAGCGTGCGCGCCCTGGACGCGCGCAGGTGGAGCGAGGCATGAGCGGCATGAATAAATGGAAAGCCCGGCTGGAAAAAATCAAGAATAACCGGAAGCTGCGCTGCGGCGGCTTTTCCGCGGCGCTGACCGCCTGCGTGGTGGCGCTGATCGTGCTGCTGTCGGCGCTCTTTGACGGGCTGGAAAGCCGCTACGCCCTCCAGGTGGACTGCTCCTTCAACGGGGCGACCACCCAGGGGGAGATCACCAAAAACGCCCTGGCGCAGCTGGATAAGGACGTGCATATCTACGCGGTCACGCCCGTATCCGGCGGGGATGAAAACCTGCTGTCCCTGCTGAACCGGTACGACGTGGCCTCCGACCACGTGACAGTGACAAAAGAAAACCTGCTGAAGAATCCCGTGCTGAAAACCCAGTTTACCGACGCGGCGGGAAGCGGGCAGGTGACGGACGAATGCCTGATCATCCACTGCCCGGAAACCGGCCTGTCCCGGGTGCTGAACGAGTCCGACTATACGTATCATTCCTTCAATATGGAAACCGGCTTTTTTGACCAGACGATGATTTCCTATGAAAAAAGCGTCACGGAAGCCATCTTGTATGTGACGCAGGAAAGCGTGCCCTGCGTGCAGATCCTGTCCGGCCACCGGGAAAAAAGCCGGGATGACACGGAAATCCTGGAAGAAACGCTCAAGGAATCGAATTATAAAGTCGTGCGGGTGAATCTGGCGGCGGGGGACACACTGAACCCGGCCGACCCGCTGATGGTGCTTTCTCCCCAGTATGACCTGTCGGATGAGGAACTGGGCCAATTGCTGGATTTTGCCAAAGCGGGCGGAGACTTTTTCATCACGGCGGATTACATCGATCCGCTGGACCTGAGCAATTATAACGCCCTGCTGCGCTCCTACGGCGTGGAAGCCCTGCCCGGCCTGGTGGTGGCGAAAGCGGAAGACCGGGAAAGCTATTATGCCGATTACCCGGTGATCCTGATGCCGTATATGCAGGATACGGATGTGACCCACACGCTGGTAGACGCCGGAGAAACCATCCTGCTGATCGCCGAAGCCCGGGCGTTCCGGTTGCAGGACACACAGCCCGACGGCGTGATGGCGTATCCCCTGCTCATGACCGGGGAAGCCTATCTTCGGCAGGCCGTAGACGGCGAGGATACCGTGGAGCAGCAGCCCGGCGACGAGGAAGGGCAATTCGCCGTTTCCCTCTGGTCGGACAAGCTGTTTGACGACGGCACGGTTTCCCATCTGTTTATTTTGGGAGACAGCAATGTGTTCACCGATTATTGGATGCAGATGAACACATCCTCCACCGCGTTCCTGCTGCAAATCATCCATTCGCTCCAGGAGAAGGAAGCAGTGAGCCTGAACATCGTCCCCAAGCCCGCGCAGCGGGAAAGCCTGGCGCTGACCAACCTCACCCCCGCCGTGATCGTGACCGTGATGCTGCCGCTGCTGGTGCTGCTGGGCGCGCTGCTGGTGCTGCTGCCCAGAAAGAATATGTGATCCCATGGAAAAAGCGCCACGAAAAAAAGCCCGCCGCCCGATGCGTCATCAAACGCTTTTTCTGCTGCTCCTGTGCGCCTGCCTGGTCACGGGAGCGGCCGTGATTTTGGTGCGCTCTTTTTCGCGCGTGCCGCCCATCGTACCCAGCGACGAAAAGCCCCTGCTGCTGGCGCGCCCATGCAAAGAAATCGCTTCCGTTCTGATCGCGCCCAAGGACAGCGCAGCCTATCCGCTTCTTTGGAAAGACGGGGGCTTTGTTTTGCAGGGGCAGGAGGATACGCCCCTTCGGGAATCCGTGACGCGGGAGCTCACGCTGTCGCTCGGCAAAGTGCCGGCGGAGTCGCTGGTACTGCCGGAGCTGAACCCCGCGCAAGGCCAGACGAAGGAAGCCTTCGGCCTGGAGCCGCCGCAGGCGCGGGTGGAAATCACCTATCAGGACGGGGAAAAGGCAGAACTGCTGCTGGGCGATTTGACTTCCAACGAGGAAACGCCGCAGCGCTACTGCATGCTGGCGGGCGACCCCAAGCTGTACACGATGCTGGAAGCGGACTGCGAGGTATTCTTCCACGAAATGGAATACCTGCGGGATTTTGCGCAGCCGGGCATCGACGCTTCCCTGCTGGACAGGATTGACGTGACGGGCAGCGTGGTCTGGAGCGCCGTATACACGCCCAGCGGCTGGCAGATGGAAGCGCCGTTTGCCTATCCGCTCTCCGTGCAGCGCATGGACGCGCTGCTGAATCGGATAGAAAGCATGGGCTTTGAAGCCTATCTGGGCAGCCCGGAGGCGCTTGACCTGGCGGCATACGGCCTGGACACCCCGGAATTGGCCGTCCGGCTCACCCAGGCCGCCACCGTCATTTCCGGCGAAACGGAGGACGGGCGGCAGGTGTCCTTCCCGGTCGCGGAGCGGGAATATACGCTGCACCTGGGCGCGGAAACGGGGAAAAGCGGCGTCTACCTCCTGTGGGAAGGAAAGGTGTACAAGGCCAGCAACTTCCTGCTGGGCTTCTGGAAAACGCTGAATCCCCGGGATCTGGTGCTTCTGAATCCCGTCAATCTTCAAGTCAACAACCTGGACGAAGTGCGCCTCGCCGCACCCGAAATTTCCAAAGCCTATGAAGTGCGGATGGTGGAGAGCGTGACGGAAAACAACCAAATTGCCACCGATGAATACGGCCAGACGCTGTATGATATGGCGGTGCGCCGGGCGGGAGAAAACGGGGACATGGACACGGAAGCCTTTGCGGCATGGTACAGGAAGCTGGCCGCCCTGTCCGGGGACGGAACGCTGCCGGAAGGCTTTGCGCTTTCCGGGGAAAGCCGCGCCACGATCACGCTCACAAACAGCCACCTGACCCGGACGATTGACTTTTATCCCTTCGACGCGCTCCACGACGCCATGGCCGTGGACGGCGTGGCGCTGTTCTATGTGCAGAAGGAGCGGGTCGATCAGATCATTGCGTCCGCGCCATAAAAAATTTCATTCGCTTCTTTTCATTCCCCGGCAATTGAGGTATAATGGAATCAATGAATCCGCGCAAAGGAGAAGAAACACCATGAGCATTGCGAAAAAGCCCTTCGGCGTCGACCAGATCGGCCGTCAGATGACCCTGTACACCATGACCAATAAAATCGGCGCGTCCGTGTCCGTGCTGGATTTCGGGGCGCATATCGTGTCCGTGAAGGTGCCGGACAGGAACGGAAACTTAGGCGAAGTGTGCCTGGGCTATGACACGCTGGAAGAATACGACCAGAAGCCCTCTTTCCTGGGCGCGACCATCGGCCGCGTGGGCAACCGCATCGGCGGCGCGAAGTTCACCCTGAACGGGAAAGAATACACCCTGTTCAAGAACGACGGGCCCAACACCCTCCACGGCGGGCGCGAAGGCTTCGACAAGAAATGGTGGAAGGGCGAAGTCCTGGAAGCCGACGGCGAGGACGCCGTGATCTTCACCTATGTGGCCCATGACATGGAAGAAGGCTTCCCCGGCAAACTGCACGTTCAGGTCACTTTCGCCTGGGATGACAACTGCAAATTGTCCATCCGCTACCTGGCCCAGAGCGACCAGGACACCATCGTGAACCTGACCAACCATTCCTATTGGAACCTGTCTGATCAGGACACCATGCTGGATCATACCCTCCAGGTGAACGCCGATACGATCACCGACGTGGACGGCGGCCTGATCCCCACCGGCGAATTCCTGCCCGTGGACGGCACGCCGCTGGATCTGCGGAAGCCTGTAAAGATCGGCGAAGGCGTGGCCCGGCGCAAGGAATGTCATCTGATCGACGCCGTGGACGGCTACGACGTGAACTACGTGCTGAACGGCGAAGGCATGCAGGAGGCGGGCGTCCTGTACGATCCGGAAAGCGGACGGGAAATGCGCGTGCTCACCACCGAGCCTGGCATGCAGGTGTATTCCGGCCAGGGCCTGAACACCACCGGCCATGGCGGCAAAGCCTACGGCGCTTACGCGGGCGTGGCCCTGGAAACCCAGCACTACCCCGACAGCCCCAATCACGACAACTTCCCCACCATCACCCTGAAAGCCGGGGATACGTACCAGACCACCACCATCTATGCTTTCAGCGTGAAATAAAAAAATAAGAGAAAAGCCTTTGCGGGGTAGATGGCCCCTGCAAAGGCTTTTTGTTTACGGCACCATGAGCTGTTCGGAAATGCCAAACCCGCTCATGCTGCCAACGCTTCTTGTGCTGTTGGCGGAATGATTGATCTTTTTGCCCATGAACATGAGGCAGGCGGTGCCGCCGCCGTCCAGGTTGATGGCCTCCTGCACGCCGTGCTCCTTCATGTTGTCCGCCAGCCAGTTCAGGAACACGCCCTTGGAGCGCCCGCTGTCGCCCATGCGGCCCTCCACGCAGAGAATGTAATAATGCCAGGGTTCAATCATGCCCATGGCGAGGCGGGGTTCGCGGTAGGAGTAGTATTCGTCCCGCAGCATGTATTCGCTCAGTTCCCCGTTTTGCAGCAAAATCGGCCCGAAGGCGTAGGTGCTCACCGCGCCCATGTCCAGATATTCCTGGGCGGTGTGGGCGGAGTTGAGGAAGGTTTTCATGCTGCCGTCGGGGAACACGGCCAGCACGTCCAGGTTGGGAAAGGATTCCCGGCTCCAGGTTTTGTCGTAGATGATCTGACCGTTGCGGATGATGACCCCCGGCGGGATGCCCTTGTCCTTTTCGTTGATGCGGAAGCCGAAATGGTCGTCGTTGAAGGCCAACACCAGGCCGTATTTCTCCACGAACTTGGCAGGCTGGATCATGGCGGTGCCGGGGTTCTTCGTGCCGTTCAGGTAAGACAGCAGCGGGGATGCCGGGCTGGCATGCACGTCGGCCTCGTACCAGGTGAGCACCGCCTTCTTGTCGTAGTACCGCCGGATCACGATGGAGAGGGACGAAGTGACGTAAATCCACACGCCCTCGTCCTCGTCCACGTACACATATTCCTCGGTGTCCGCGTCCTCAGCCAGAAAGCCTTCCTCGTTCAGGGGCGGCATCAAGCTGTTGATGTCCAGCGGCGGCTTGGGCGTGGGCGGCACGGAGGAGGGCTTGGGCGCATTCTTGGTTTTCACGGCGTTGCCGGAATACACCAGCGCCTGCAGAATCGGGTCGGCCTCGCCGGTTTCGGGAAGGCCGTTGTTCTTTTGCAGCTGCTTCACCCGGTTGACCGTCACTTCGTTGTACTCGTCGCTGAGGTTTTCGGAATTGAAGTAGCCCAGCCAGTACATGGCCTTTTTCAGCCTTTCCACCGCCTCGCCGCTCATGCCTTCTCTCAGCGTTTCATAGCCGGAGGTATCGTAGGGAAAAGGCGTGGGCGCGGGAGTCGCGGTGGGCACGGGCGTGGGCGGCGGCACGGGAGAGGGAGAGGGCGCGGTGTCCGTTCCCACCGCGTTCCCGGAAAACACCAATTCCTGCAAGGCCGCGTCGGCAATCCCCGTCTGTTTCAGGCCGTTGTTCTTTTGCAGCTTCTTTACCCGCTCGGCGGTGGTCTTCGTATACGTGCCGTCCAAGTCCTCGGTGTTGAAGTAGCCCAGCCAGAACATGGCCTTCTTGAAGCGCTGCACGTCCTCGCCCTTCATGCCGTATTTCAGCTCCCGGTATTCCTCGGAAAAAGCGGGCATAAATAAGCCGCAAAGCAGCAGGGCGCAAAGCCCTGCTGCTGTCAGCCGTTTGAAAAGATTAACGCGCATTCTTCACCTGGCTCCAGAAGGAATTGTAGATGGTGAGGAAGTTGTCGGGGATGTCGTGGAAGAATTCGCAGCGGTCGATCACTTCCTGGGGCGGGTTGATGGTGGGGTTCTCAGTGTAGTCCTCGCCCATGAGTTCAATGGCCGCGGCGTTGGGGGAAGAGTACCAGATGTATT
Organism: uncultured Eubacteriales bacterium; assembly: GCA_902795275.1. Classification (GTDB taxonomy): domain Bacteria; phylum Bacillota; class Clostridia; order Christensenellales; family Aristaeellaceae; genus RUG563. Next base: position 23,113 of record CADBKQ010000006.1, read on the forward strand.
CGCAGTTCATCTTCGCGATGTCGGGGCGGCAGAGGAAGTTGATCAGCTTTTCCGCGTTTTCCTTGTTTTTGGCGGTGGCGGGGATCACCATGGGGTCGATCCACACGTTGCTGCCCTCCATGGGCACGGCGTAGTCCAGGTCTTCATTCAGCTCCATGGCGTAGAGCGCGTCGCCGGAATACACCACGGCCAGGGCCGCTTCGCCCGCCACCATCTTGTCCTTGGTCTCGTCCACGTAATAGGCTTTCACGATGGGCTTCTGCTCGATCAGCTTGTCGGCGGCGGCTTTCAGCTCGGTAATGTCCCGGGTGTTCATGGAATAGCCCAGGTATTTGAGGGTGATGCCCAGGGTGTCGCGGATGGAGTCCAGCATGAAAATGCTGTCGGCGTACTTGTCGTTCCACAGGATGCCCCAGGAATCCACCGGATCATCCACCATTTTGGTGTTGTACAGGATGCCAACGGTGCCCCACATGAAGGGAATGGAATACTTGCTTTCGGGGTCGTAGTCGGGGTTCAGCTGGCTGGGATTGATGTTGGCGATGTTGGGGATGTTGTCCATGTTGATTTCCGCCAGCATGTCTTCCGCGATCATGCGCTCCACGCAGTAATCGGAGGGGAACACCAGGTCATAGGCCCCGGGGCTGACGCGCACCTGCACCATCATGTCCTCGTTGGTGGTGAAGTACATTTTGTTCACGTGGATGCCGGTTTCCTGCTCAAAGATTTCAAAGACGGTTTCGTCCATGTAGTCGTACCAGTTGTACACGTTCACCACTTCCTGGGCGGCGAAGCCGTTCATGGGCAGCATCGCCAGGCACAGCGCCAGGGCGGCGACCAAAGCAATGATTTTTTTCATTGTTCATACCTCCGTGATTGTTGATTATATAAAATCCGTTCGGATATTTATATCATAACGTTATTTTCATCACACCCATCGGGTCTGCTGTACGAACGCAGTTCTGTCATCCTGACGACCGCGAAGCGGTCAGGAAGGATCTCCTTTCAGGTTGGCATACCCGACGAGGGAGATTCTTCCGGCTTTTCAAGCCGTCAGAATGACATGAGAGCGTTTCTTTCGTCTCCTTTTATGGCTTTCTTGGAAGGGGGTCTGGGGGAAACCATTCTTTGGCCTGCAAAGAATGGTTTCCCCCAGAAAAATTCCGTTACTCTTCCTCCGCCGTGCGCTTATTGACCACCAGCAGCAGCACCAGCAGGGCCACGAACATGAGCGCTGACAGCGCGTTCATGGTGGGCTTGATGCCCTTTCTCGCCTGGGAGTAAATGAGGGTGGACAGGTTCTGCACCAGGGGCGAGGTGGTGAAATAGGAAATGGTGAAGTCGTCCAGGGACAGGGTAAATGCCAGCATCGCGCCGGTGATAACGCCGGGCATCACCTGGGGCAGGATCACGTGGAACAGCGCGTACATGGGCGTCGCGCCTAAATCCAGCGCCGCCTCGTAGGTGTTCTTGTTCATTTGTTTCAGCTTCGGCATGACGGACAAAATCACATACGGCACGTCGAAGGTGATGTGGGCCAGCAGCATGGTCACGAACCCGCGCTCCACCTGGGTGAAGATGAACAGCAGCATGAGCGAGATACCGGTCACGATGTCCGGCATGGTCATGGGAATGTTGTTCAGGGTCAGCATCAGATGCTGGGGCCGGCGCTTCATGGCGTGGATGCCGATGGCGGCAAGCGTCCCGATGATGGTGGCGAACAGGGACGCCAGCACGGCAATCGCCAGGGTGATGACCAGGGAGTTCATGATGTTGGGGTCTTTGAAGAGCTCCTCGTACCAGCGGAAGGAGAAGCCTTCCCACTTGGCGCGGCTCTTGCCCGCGTTGAAGGATTGCACGATCAGCACCACGATCGGAATATACAGGAAGGCGAGCACCAGGCCCAGATAAAACCGCTTGATGAATTTCATACCATGCCGCCTCCTTCGTTATCGGGGTCCACCTTGTTGAGCAGGCCCAGGGAGAGCAGAATGAGAATCATCATGACCAGCGAAAGCGCGCTGCCCACGTTCCATTCGTTCAGGCTGGTGGAGAGGAACTTGGCTTCGATCAGGTCGCCGAAGAGCTGCACCTTGCCGCCGCCCAGCAGGCGGGAAATGTAGAAGGTGGTCACGGCGGGCATGAACACCATCGTGATGCCGCTCACCACGCCGGGCACCGACAGGGGCAGGGTCACCTTGTAAAACACCTGCCACTTGTTGCAGCCCAGGTCCATGGCGGCTTCGCTGAGCTTGTAGTCCATCTTGTTCAGCACGTTGTAGATGGGGAACACCATGAAGGGCAGGAAGTTGTAAATCATGCCCACCTGCACGGCGGGGATGTTGTTCAGCAGCTTTTGCCGCCCGATGCCGATCCACTCAAAGAAGGTGTTGAGCAGCCCGCCGTCCTCCAGCAGGCTCATGAGGGCGATGGTGCGCAGCAGGAAGTTCATCCACATGGGCACCACGAACAGGATGACCAGGGTGGGGCCCAATTTGAATTCCCGATCCGCCATGATGTGGGCGGCGGGATAGCCCAGCAAAAGACATATCGCCGTGCACAGGAACGCCATCCACAGGGAAAACACCAGGGTGTCGATGTTGATGGAGTCCCGGGCCAGGCCCAGGTCTTCCAGGCTCAGCCCCATGTCCTGGTACATTTTCAGGTCTTCCGGGGCGATGGCCTTGCGGGCGTTGTAGTTGCTGTCCCAGAAGTTTTTGAAGTTGTCCAGGGTAAAATGGCCCTGGGGGTCGGTGAAGGAGAAGTAGGCCACCAGGAAGCAGGGGATCACCGTGAACACGATCAGCCACAGCACATAGGGAGAGGCGAACACCGGGCGGCGGAAGCCCCGGTTTTTATGGATGTAGGCGATCAGCAGCGCCACGAAGGCCGCGAAGCCGATGCCCATCATCCAGTAGCCCCAGACGGGCACTTTGAAGTTGGTCATTTGGCTTCCTCCTCCTGGGGCTGGGCTTCCTCCATGCGGTGCATGATGTGGATGTTGAAGGGCACCACGGCCAGGCCCACCCGGCTGCCTTCCGGCTGCATGGTGGTGGAATGCACCTTCCAGATGGAGTGGCCCGCGTCGATGATCATTTCGTAATGCACGCCCTTGAACAGCACGCTCTTGATGACGCCCGTCACCTGGCCCACGTCCTCGCCCACCAGCAGCACGTCCTCGGGCCGCACCACCACGTCCACGGGCTTGTCCTCGCCGAAGCCGCTGTCCACGCAGGGGAAGTCCGCGCCGCAGAAGTGTACCAGCTCGTCCTTAATCATGGTGCCGGGGAAGATGTTGCTTTCCCCGATGAAGTTGGCGACAAAGGCGTTCTTGGGCTCGTCGTAAATGGATTTGGGCGTGCCGATCTGCAAGATCTTGCCGCCGTGCATGACCACGATGGTGTCGCTCATGGTGAGGGCTTCTTCCTGGTCGTGGGTGACATACAGGAAGGTGATGCCCAGGCGCTGCTGCATGGCTTTCAGTTCCAGCTGCATTTCCTTGCGCAGCTTCAGGTCCAGCGCGCCCAGCGGCTCGTCCAGGAGCAGCACTTCCGGCTCGTTCACCAGCGCGCGGGCGATGGCGATGCGCTGCTGCTGTCCGCCGGAGAGCGAGTCCACGCCCCGCTTGCCGTAGCCCTTCAGGTTCACCAAATCGAGCATGTAATCCACCTTGCGGTTGATCTCGTCCTTGGGCATCTTTTTCAGCTTCAGGCCGAATGCGATGTTGTCCCGCACGTTCAGGTGGGGGAACAGCGCGTACTTCTGGAACACGGTGTTCACCCGGCGCTTGTAGGGCGGGATGCCGGAAATGTCCTTTCCGTCGAAAATCACGCGCCCGGAGTCGGCAGTCTCAAACCCGCCGATGATGCGCAGGGTGGTGGTTTTCCCGCAGCCGGAGGGCCCCAGCAGCGTCACGAACTCCTTCTTGCGGATATACAGATTGATATGATCCAGCACCGTCGTGCCGTCGTACTGCTTGAAAATATTCTCCAGGGTAATCAGGCGCTGTTCTTCCATGTGCGGGTCCCCCTTGTATTTGTGTGAGTTCTAAGTTTTGAGTTCTAGGTTCTAAGCTGAATACTTGAAATAAGATCGCGCTGTATTCGCTTAGAACTTTGAACTTAAAACTTAGAACTGATGAAATCAAAACTTCGGCGGCGTGCTGACCCAAATCAGCTGGGCCTTGCGTTTGCCGGTATTCTCGATGAAGTGGCCGGCGCTGGGATGGAGGCAGAAGCTCTCGCCGGTCTTGACCTTATGGGCTTTGCCGTCAATGTGCAGCGTGACGCTGCCGGAGAGCACGTAGCCGAATTCCTCCCCTTCGTGTGGCGGGATTTCCTCGGTCTTGCCGCCCTCGCCCAGTTCCACCAGGATCGGCTCCATCTCGTTCTTCTGGGCGCTGGGCACCAGCCAGGTGATGCTGCCGCGAAGGGTTTCTTCATCTTCTTTGACGAACATATCGCCCTGGGCAAACACCGTTTTCTCGTCGTCGGTTTCGGAGAAGAATTCCTTCAAATTGCTGCCTAAGCATTCCAGCATGTCCGTCAGCGTGGCGATGGAGGGGGAGGCCAGGTCGCGCTCCACCTGAGAAATGAAGCCCTTGCTCAGCTCGCACCGGTCCGCCATCTCCTCCTGGGTCAGCTCCCGCCGCAAGCGCAGCTTCCGCAGCTTTTCACCGATGTTCACTTTCAATCCCCCTTTCTCACGGAGATCAGTTTAGTTTTACTAAACCGTGAATCGAAGCCGTAAGTTTAGAATCACTAAACTTTAAGGCAGGAAACATTAAACCACAGCCGAAAGTGAATGTCAATACATTTGGAAAATTTTTGTCAAAAAAGCGAACGTTCGGCAGCGTTTGCGCCCGGAATCGGCGCACGGCGCGCGAAGCGCAGAGGGCAGGACGACGTTCAGCCGTTGTAAAACTTTTCAAAAATATCCAGAACCATGAAATAAAACAGCGCTCTCCATCGTCTTTATAAGGGAAAACAGAAGGAGGCGGGACGGCAAAGGCCGGACGAAAAAAGAAAAGACGAATCGCAGAGGAGGGGGCGTTCCATGGGGAATGGGGATTCTGAAAAATGGAAGAAGAGTAAAACCTGAGAAACTATCCCAGGAAGGGATGGATTTTTCCTGGCAATTGTGTTATAATCGTGGCATGATGATGCAGCCGGGGTTTTCCGACGGAAAAAAAGCCGGGCGTCACGCATATGATGAGCATGAGACTCTCATATGACAAAGAAAGAATTGATTTCATAGAAAGGAAGAGAAATAGATGAGCAAGAAAGGATTGCTTTCCCTGTGCGCCGTTCTGCTGGCGCTGGTGCTGGCTTTTCCCGCCGTTCCCGCGCTGGCGGAATACAACGCCTATGTGAAGCGTACGGACTCCGGCAGGATCAATCTTCGTTCCGGCCCGGCGGCGCAGTACCGGGTGCTGGCGGCGATCGAGCCCGGCACGCCGCTCGAGGTGCTGGACGTGGTGGGTAAATGGGCCCATATTTACGTTGCCGATCCGAACGGTCTGAGCATGCTGGAAGGCTACATGTACACGGATTATATCGAGGATATGTCCGGCCTGATCGTCCATTCCTATCCCATGAATACGGATATTTATACGCAGAGCATCTATACCGGCGTGTATCCCTCTTTCGCCGAGATCACGGAAAATACGCCGATGTACGTGTACACCGGCAACACGGGCCGCCTGCACCTGCGCGAATACGCCAGCCAGAACGCCCGTTCCCTGGGCCTGTTCCCCAACGGCACCTCGGTGACAGTGCTTAACCGCAGCGGAAACTGGGCTTATGTGTATGTGAACGGCATGTATGGCTACATGATGCTGACTTATCTGTCCGGTGCGTATATACCCCAGCCCGTCCAGCCGGTCTACGGCACTGTGATCAAGTATGTCAGCACCGGCAATTCCGGGCGGCTGCACCTGCGCGAATATGCCAGCCAGAACGCCCGCTCCCTGGGCCTGTTCCCCAACGGCACCCAGGTCATGGCCACGGATCTGGGCAACGGCTGGAGTTATGTCACCATTGGCAGCTGCGCCGGCTATATGATGACCAGATACCTATCCGAGACGGAGCCTTATGTGCCCGGCCCCTACCAGCCCGGCCAGTATACCGTGATGTATGTATACTCCGCCACGGGCAGCAAGGTAGCCCTGCGCTCCGCTATGAATGAATACGCCAGCTCGCTGGGCAGCTACGGCAACGGCACGCTGGTGTATGTGCTCTATAATTTCGGCGCCTGGGCCTATGTCAGCGTGAACGGCATCGAGGGCTATATGCCCACCAGCGCCCTGGCGAACAAGCCGTATACGCCGCCGGTCCACGGCAGCCCCATCGGCACCGCGACGGTGCGGCATCCCAACGGTTCCTTTGTGTATCTGCGCTCCACCCGTTCCACGGACAGCCTGGACAACGTGCTGGCCAAGGTGCCCAGCGGCGCGAAAGTGACTGTTTACGAAAAGGACGAATGGTATTCCCTGATCGAATACAACGGCATTTTGGGCTACATGGTCAGCCACTTCCTGGACTGGGGCACGTCGCCCGCGCCACAGCCCAGCGGCAGCACCGTGAAAAAGATGATCGTGGGCGGCACCGCCCTGCGCTCCAGCCGCGATGAAAGCAGCGCGGGCAATATCCTCGCGCAGCTGCCCCACGGCGCGATCATCGAGATCCTGCTCACCTATCCCGACGAATGGCGCTATGTGGATTTCAACGGCCTGAAGGGCTATATCCATGGCCCGGTGGTGGCCTCCGTCACCAGCGGCGACCCCTCTCCCCTGATCCCCGTGGTGCCCGAAAGCCCCGTGATCTTCATCGGCGTGGTGCGGCATCCCAACGGCTCGTATGTGAACCTGCGCTACAGCCGCAGTTCTGAGGACAACACCAACGTGCTGGCCCAGGTGCCCAGCGGCACCAGGGTGGAGGTCATGGAGCAGACCTCCAGCAACTGGTCAAAGGTGCGCTGCAACGGCGTGGTGGGCTATATGGTTTCCAGCTATATCGTGCCCGAAAACAATTCCTCCTCTGCAACGGTAACGGGTTCCGTTCCTTCCGTTCCGCTGATGCCCGCGCAGCCCACGGGAGCCTCATCCGTTGAAAAACCCGCCTCCGTTCCTTCCGTTTCGCTGACGCCTGCAACGCCCACGGGGTTGTCCCTTTCCAAAAATCAGCGGATTGTGTACAACAGCAGCGGCCGCTATGCTTACCTGCGTCATTCCAAGGATGAGAGCAGTGCCGCCAATATCCTCAAGAAGGTGCCGAACGGTACGATTGTGGAACTGTTGAGCATTGAGGGAAAATGGGCAAAGGTTCGGGTCGATCGTATCGAGGGATACATGCTGGCCTCCTGCCTCGCAACAAGTAACTGAGAACAAAAAACATGGGGCTGTTGCACTAAGAAAAAGTGCAGCAGCCCTTTTTTCATCGCCGGCTAAACAACATGCCAGAGTCTGTCTCTAAAGCTATCATGGGGTGAATTCTGCAAGAAGTAGGCTGATAAAGGCCAGATGAATAAAGGCGTTGCTGTGGAAGTTCGCCTGGAATTCGCCGTTGGGAAGGGCGGCCCATCAGGTTGCCCAGGCGCATGATTTTGCCGTTCAAGCCCTGCGCCGCCGCATTCAGCCGCGTCAGTATGTCGGGCACCATGGAGGGCGTCAGGGTTTTGCTGATTTCGGCTTTCAATTCGTCGGGGGCAATGTCCCAGGCGACGGTGTAGTAAGCCCGCCAGGAACTTGCTGTTTTCTTCACCCGTCATGATGACGATGCTGGTGGAGAGGGTCATGCCCAGCTGGGACACGGCCAGGGGCATACCAGCCCGCCATATTCTCAGGCCCCGTTCCCTCACACAGTTTTTCAGGAATTTCAGGGTGTTCTTTTGACTGGCAACGTGGGTCAAGGTTCACCGCCATGCCCAAGGTGTAAGCCAGGCGTTTGACCGCCGTTTGCCCGTGGATCATTTTCCGGTGCTTTGGTTTTCTTCAAGGGGAAGGCTTTTGGTTCGCATTTTTCAGGCAATTCATGCGCAAGCCGTGAAAAGCGGTGCTCTTTTTCACGCTTCCCGCATACGGTAGAGGGACAGCAACGTAAAGGGGGAAAAGCGATGGCGCGGACATGGCATCTGTTCCCGGGCGGGAACACGGCAGCGGGCTTCGTGGGATTTTTCGAGGATCTGCGGAAGCAGGCAAAGCGCACGGTAATTTTAAAAGGCGGGCCTGGCGTGGGCAAAAGCACGCTGATGGCGAAGGTGGGGAAGCAATACGAAAAGCGCGGGCTGGCCGTGGGCTATTACCACTGTTCGGGCGACCCGGACAGCTTAGACGCGGTGCTTGCGCCGGAGGCGGGCTTTCTTATGCTGGACGGCACCGCGCCGCACATCGTCGATCCCATCGCGCCGGGGGCAAAAGACGGCATCCTGAACCTGGGCCAATGCCTGGATGAAGAAGCGCTGTCCGAGCAGGAGGCGGAAATCACGGCCCTGAACAAAGAAATATGCGCCTGCTACACCCAGGCATACCGCTATCTGCACGCGGCGAAGCTGCTGCGGGAGGACGCGGCGGCGGTGTACGCCCAGGCGCTGCCGGAGCAGCAGCTGCGCATGCTGGAGCGCGAATGGGTGTCGCTGCTGCCCAGCGCGGAAGCGGGCGTGGAAACCCACGCATTCGCCCAGGCCATCACCTGGAAGGGCGTGCTGCAGCAGCTGGACGCGGTGATGACGGACACGGTGTACTGCCTGGACGCGCCCTGGGGCTTTGACGCGGACTGCCTGCTTCGCCCCGTCTGGGAGGCGGCGGCGCGGCGGGGCGTGGGCCGCGCGGCGTTTCACGACCCGCTGGAAGCGGGAAAGCTGGCTCACCTGACGGCGGGCGGGGCGACGTTCACCACCGCCGTGCTGCCAACCGCCATGGTCTTTGCGCCCGCCTTCGACCCCGATACGCTGCGGCAGGAGGCGTCCCGGCTGGCCTTTGACCGGGCAGCCTTTGATCTGATGCGCAACCAGGCGGTGGAAGCGCTGGCCCAGGCAAAAGCCCGCCACGACGCGCTGGAACGCTTTTACATCGACGCCATGGACTATGACCGCCTGGACGAAATCAAGGCCGCGTTTCTGGAAGCGCTTCCCTAAGGAACGCGCCGTCTGTGTGGCTCCCCGCGAGAATGGGGAGCCTTTTTTTGCACATTTCCCACGGCTTAAGCACGAACCCAAAAGCCTTCCCCTTGAGGGGGGCCGAAGCGCCCGGAAAATGATCCAGTGGATCATTTTCAGCGAAGGCCGGGCGGCAGCCCTGGATGCTGTCAGCCGTTAGGCTGACTGATGAGGTGTTTCTATCGCATGAACACCTCATCAGGCGCTTCGCGCCACCTTCCCCTCAAGGGGAAGGCTTTTGGCTGCTCACTTTACGCTTTTTTCATTCATGCGTAAGCCATGGTATTTTTTCATGTTTTCTTCTCTTTTGCGAGCATTTATGATATAGTGGATCTATCATTTCAGATGGACGGTGAAGCCGGTATGGATGCTCTTTGGCGCGTTTCTTCCCCTCTGGGCGGAATCACCCTAACCAGCGATGGCGAAGCGCTGACCGGGCTGTGGTTTGATGGGCAGAAACGCTTCCCAGCTCCTCTGAATGCGGATCATGAGTTCCGGCGGCTGCCCGTTTTCAGCGAGGCCGAACGCTGGCTGAACCTGTATTTCAGCGGGCGCGCGCCGGACTTCCTGCCGCCGCTGCTGCTTCGGGGCACCGCCTTTCAGCGAATGGTATGGGAGCTTCTGCTTGCCATCCCCTATGGCTGCACCGTCACGTATGGCGAAATCGCCGATGCCGTGGCGCGAAAGATGGGCAAGCCGCGCATGTCCGCCCAGGCCGTGGGCGGCGCGGTGGGACGCAACCCCGTTTCCATCATCGTGCCCTGCCATCGGGTGATCGGCGCGGACGGCAGCCTGACCGGTTACGCAGGGGGCGTAGAAAGAAAACGTTACCTGCTGCAATTGGAGCAAAATGGCAAGTAGTTACGATTCAGGGAACACTGGGGGAAACCATTCTTTGGATGCCAAAGAATGGTTTCCCCCAGACCCCTTCCAAGAAAGCAAAAATATAGGATTTTGCATAATCTGAATCCTTGCCGGAAAATGTGCTTTTTATCGTCTTTCTCGGAAGGGGACGAACCTCGGACAGCCGCCTGTGGCGGATGCTCTGGCCGAGGTGAGATCAACCGAAAAGGAGCAATCTTCCCATTTGGACGCCAAAGAGCGGTTCCCCCAGAAATACCCAAGCAGGAAAACAAGTAACCAAAATGTAACGATAAAGTACAATCATCTCTTGCGGATTCGGGCAATCCGCGTTACAATAAAAAAGCCCGTTTCGGCGGGAAATGACAGCACGCATGAATGTACGAGAGGAGGCTGCCCGGATGCAGAGCAACGCGCCGGAAAAAAACGCTGGGAGCAGCTTCATGGGGAGCCGTGTCTTTTTGACTGATTGCTTATCTTTTTCTTTTTGTTTGCTGGTTTCAGGCGCCATCCTGTCCCGGCCCATGACCGGCGGGGCGCTGTATCTGGCGTTTGAAGGAGCGCTGCTGTTTGCCTTTCTCCGGAAGCCCGGCAGCGCCGCCTGCAAAGCCGTCCAATGGATTGGCTCTGCGCTGGCCGCGGCGGCGGCGGGGCTGGCGCTCGCCATGGCGTATACCGCCGAATGGAAGAACGCAGCGTTCTGGCAGATGGCGGGCATCACGCTGTGCGCCGCGGCCCGTTTCGCCCTGACGGATGGGATTCTGCGTTCTTCCCAGCCTCAAAAAATGCCCGGCGTGATTGTCGCGCAGGCGCTGTTTCTGCTGCTCGGCGGGCTGCTGCTGTTCTCTTGCCCGCTTTCCCGGTCTGATCTTTGGGCGCTGCTGGCTGGATATGCCGTCTGCGGCCTCCTGGAATGCCTTCCCCCGCGCCGGGCGGACAGCCCGGTTCCTGCCGGCGAAGCGGACAGGGCGGATACGGAAGCCCTGCGGAGCGTGCATTCCCTGAAAATCTACCGCTGGATGGTTCTGGCCGCGGCGGCGGCTTCCCATGCTGCCCTCATCATGGTCTTCACCTGCATCGCTTTGGGCGCGAAATCGCCTGCCATGCAAATGCTGCTTTCGCTGCTGTGCATGTACGCGGTATCCGCCGCGACTGGGCTTTTCCTGAACCGGCCGAAAGCAGCGGAAGCCGACCCCAACTTAATCCTCCCGCTGGGCCTGGCGGCCTGGCTGTGCGGGCTGCTGCTGTTTCTGCGCTTTTTGGGAAGCTCCTCGTACCTTGGCGGCTTCGCGGCGCTGGCGCTGTGCTCCGCGGGGCAGACGGTTTGCCTCCGCGTGCTGGCGGGATTGCTCCCGGACATGCGGCGGGCGGCGGCGTTTGCCCTGGGACACGAACCCGGCGAAGCCGTGGATGCAGCGCTGGAACGAGGCGTTCGGCTTTCCGCGCTGGCGGAACAGGCGGCTGCCTTAGCGGGGCTGACGCTGATCTGTGTTTTCACCCGCGGCGCTTCCTCTGACCTGTGGCTCTCCTTCGCCCCCTTCCTGACGCTGCCCGCCCTGGGCCTGTTCTGCGCGTTCATCGTATTGTTCATTCTCTTTCCGCTGCGAAACCTGCACCTTCAAAAGCTGCGCCGGTATGCGGAGCTTCAGAAAGAGGGCGTTGAAAACAAGCCGCTGCGCGACCAGCTGGAGCCGGTGGTCATTCAAAGGAGCGTCAAGAACTACGGCATCCGGGTGGTGGAATGCGTGCTGCGGCCCTTCTTCTTCCAGCGGGTCAAAGGCGCGGAAAGCGTTCAGCTGGACAAGGACATTCCCTGCGTGTTCGTGTGCAATCATGGGGAGATTTTGGGGCCGGTGGTCTGCACGCTATTCTCCCCATTCCCCTTTCGGGCCTGGTCAGCCTATGAAATGCTGGACCGGAACGCCGTGATCGACCGTACCATGAACGGCACCTTCCAGAACATTCAGGGCGGAAAGCGCAGGCTGCTGCAAGGACTGATGGAACACGTGGGCGCGCCGTTCCTGACCTGGCTGCTCAAATCCGAGGGCTGCATCGCGGTGTTCCACGACAATCCCCGGAAGCTGATGCAGTCCTTCCGCGAAACCATCACCGCCATGCAGGCGGGCGACAACATCCTGGTGTTTCCGGAAAACGCCGCCACCTCCGCCGACGGCCGCTACGTGGAGGAAGGCGTCAGCGAGTTTTTCACGGGCTTTACCATGATCGGCCAGATGTATGCCAACAAAACAGGCAAGTGTCCGCTGTTCGTGCCGATGTACACCGACAAGAAAAAGCGGCTGATCACCTTCGGCGTGCCGACCCGCTACGACGACGACGCTCCCGTGAACGAAGAAAAGGAACGGCTGTGCGATTACCTGCGGGGCGAAATCATGCGGCTGGCGGGAATGGAGAAAGAAAAGAAATGAAAAAAGTCAGCATCACGGTCATGCGCGTGGCCGAATACAGGGATTTGATGTCACAATACGAGAACCCCATCGAGCATGCCTGCTCCATGCGGGAAGGGATGTCCTTCACCGCCAACGGCTGGGAAAGGCCCGCGGGCTTCTGTCCCAGCGCCTGGGACACCCTTTCGCCCTTCGTGCTGGCCCTGAGCCACGGGGCCGAAAACTTTTACGACGGTTGGATGAAAAACAAAAAAGCCGCCATGCTCTCCTGCAACGACGGCTTCCGCCCCGTCAGCTTCCTGGTGGAAGCCCTGGACGAGGACGCGGAATAAAAACCTCTTACCGCAGGAAACGGCTTCCTGCGGTTTTTGACTGTCACAGCGTCTTTTCATACTGGCGGTAGACCCGGTACAGGTGGGAAGCCAGCTTTTCCGTGTTGGCGATGGAAGGGATGCTGGTTTCGTCCACGGTGGAGCCCTCCGCCCACTGGATGCCCAGCTGCTTTCCGCCCAGGTAGGCCTCATACAGCATGGCGGTGCTGACGCCCTTGTGCTGGTACTCCGGCACCACGAACTGCATGCTGCACCGGGCGCCGTGGATTTTGCTTTTCCCCAGCAGATATTTGAGCCACCCGAAGGGCAGGATGCGGCCCTTCATTTTTTTGAGCACCTGGTTGTAGTCCGGCACGGCGAACACCAGGCCGATGGGCCGCGTGCCCGCGTAGGCCATCACCGCGGTTTCCGGGCGGTAGAAGCGGCGGATGCGCCTGGACTGGCGCACCAGGTCGCCATAAACCGGCACGTTCCACTCCCATTCCGGCGGGAAGGATTCCCGCAGGATGCGGGCCACGTTGCGCAGCACCCGTTCCTGATTCTCCTTGGTGAGCTGTACATGCTCCACCCGGAAGCCGAAGCGCTTCTTCGCCCGGGGTACGATTTCCTCCATGGCATGGGCGTCGAACTCGTCCATGCGCATGAAGTAAGCCAGAAAATCCCGGTGCTTGATGAAGCCGCACTTCTCAAAATAATCGGCGTAGTAGGAAGGATTGTAGGGGTTGAACAGCACCGGCGGGCCGTCGAAGCCCTGCACCAGCAGGCCCTTGCTGAATTCGTCCATGCCCACGGCGGCGGGGCCGATGGCCTTTTCCATGCCTTCTTCCCGCAGATACGCGCAGGCCGCGTCAAGGGCGGTGCGGGCATAGTCCGGGCGCTGGGCGGATTCAAACAGGCCGATATAGCCGTACTTCCGGTTCAGCCGTTCGTTGAGCCGCTCATTGATGCCCGCCATCACGCGGGCCACCGGCTTGTCCCCGTCATACACCAGGAAAAAGCGCCGCGGCCCGTCCGACGGGCGGCAAAGGGAGCGCAGCTGTTCGCCGATCAGCGGGGCCACCCAGTTGGGGTCGTCCTTGTACAATGAAAAAGGCAGCATCACAAAAGGCCGCAAAGCGGACCGGGTCTGCGCCAGAATCTCCACTCGTATCATTTATACACCTTCTCCCGGCGGTCATTTTTTCAAATTATATCATGACGGCCGCCGTTTGTCAAAGGATGCGGAATTGGGTGAGGGGCTCTTGCCGCTCCCGGTTTTGGGCTATTCTTTTCCCGTGGTGCGCACCCGCAAAATATGGCGGGAGGAAAAAAATATGTCTGAATACATTGACAACGTAAAACTGAACGGCGTCAGCATTCCCCTCCGGGACAGCGACGCCCAGCAAAAGATTGCGCAGATGGAACAGCAAGACACCGGGAACGGCATCGCCAGCGCCCGGATGAATGCGGATGATTCCCTGACCCTGAGCTTTACCGACGGCACTTCCTTCACCACGCCCAGCCTCCGGGGGGCGGCGGGCTACGGCATGCCGGCAGGCGGCAGCCCGGGACAGATCCTGCGCAAGCGCTCCGCTGCCGAATACGATTTTGAGTGGAGAACCCCGGCGGACGCCGTGACGGTGGATTTCGGCACGGTCAGCAGCCTGCCCGTAACTGAAAACGCGGCAGGCGTAACAGCCGATATGGTGGTCGCGGCGTATGAACTCGGCACGCCGACGGCTTTCACCGACGACCTGACCGTGACCACCGGCAGCGGCACCGTCACCCTCAGCGGCAGCATCACCGGCAGCAGCACGGTCAAGGTGACACTCATCAGCGCCGACGCGGTCAACGCCGGGTGAGCGGGGAGCCTTGGCGGACACTATAGGGCATTAAAGTAGGAAGTAGGAGGTAGGAGGTAGGAGGTGATAGAATGATTGCGCTTTGATCCGCAGAAGTTGGGCTTGCGTTTTATCACTCGACTATGCAAAACCTCCTACCTCCTACCTTTTCATTACCTGAAGTGCCCTTGAACTTCTTCCCCGCTTACGCGGTATGGTCCATCCGGAGCTTATCGGCGATGAGGGCGATCAGCTCCCCGTTGGTGGGCTTATCGTTGGGCTGGGCCACGTCGCAGCCGAAGGCTTTGTTCAGCGTGTCCACCCGCCCCCGGCTCCAGGCCACCTCAATGGCGTGGCGGATGGCGCGCTCCACCTTGCTGGAGCTTGTGCCGAAGCGGTGGGCGATGGCGGGATACAGCTCCTTGGTGATGCCGCTGATCATGCCGGGCTGGGCAATCACCAGCTTGATTCCCTCGCGCAGATATTGGTAGCCCTTGATATGCGCCGGGATGCCCATGCCCAGGAACAGATTGGAGATTTTGTCATCCAGGCTCAGCGTGTTCGGCGGCATGGCCCGGTTCTCCGGGGGCTCATTCCGGCGCTGCCTCGCCACGTCGCGGATGCGTTCCAGCAGGATCTGCAATTCAACCGGTTTGATCATGTAATACTGCACCCCCAGCTCCACCGCCCGGCGGATAAAGTCATCCCGCGCCAGGGCGGTGACGGCAATCACGTCCGGCTTCTTCTCCGGCTCCATCCCCTGCATCTGGGCCAGCACGCCGAAGCCGTCCAGGCCGGGCATGATCATGTCCAGCAGCATCACGTCAGACGGCGTTTCCTGCACCAGCTTCAGCGCGTTCAGGCCGTTCGACGCTTCCCCTACCACTGCGATGTCCTGCTGTTTGCTGAAATACTGGCTCATGAACCCTCTCAGATCGTCGTTATCTTCCACGATTACCAAACGAATGCTGTCCATTGTCGATCTCTCCTTGTTTTTTCTGTCCTCCAAGATTCCTGTTAATTCTTACCGCGAACACCATAATTGTACCAAATAGAATGTAATATGCAAGAAATAAGTTACTATAAGAATTATTTTTCCGAAAATAAGTCGAATTTCGACAGCATTAGGCGATTTTGGGGGACATTTTCTTCTTTTTTTCGCGCAAACAGCGGCGCAAAACAGAAACACATGTTCCGTTTCTTTTCGCCTGTTCGATGAAGCGGAAAGTTTATGGCAAAAAAACATGGATAAAAAAACAAGTTTTCAGACGGATAAAACGGCAGAGGACAAAAATGATGATCAGCGGCTGAAAGTGGACAATCCTTCCTTTATTTGGAAGGCCGATCCTTCTTCCCTCTTTACAAATCGAGGGGCATGGCCTATAATCTTCTCGAAAGAAAGAGAACATTTGTTTGCATTTATCGGTTCCGTCCACCCGGCGGAACAAATCAGGAGAGGGGAAAATGGAGAAGAATCAAGAATTACTTACCTATTATTGCGCACAGCTTCACTCAGAATGGGCACAAAAAAAGGCCCTGGCCTATCTGCGCATTTTAGCGGAAGCCGAGGGCGCTGAACAGGGTGAGGAAGGGGAAGAACGGGAGATAGGGATTAGGGATTAGGAGAACGAGATAGAGAAATCAGGGTACAGATTTTATTTGACTATCGAACTGGGCGTATCCCCTAATCCCTATTCCCTAATCCCTATTCCCTAATCCCTATTCCCTAATCCCTATTCCCTAATCCCTGCCTCCCGAATCACATCAACCAGCCGCCGGAGCGCGTCCCAGCCTTCGGGGGGCATGGCGGCGAGGGTGCGGAACACCTGCTTGGGAAACTCATCCCGCCCCAGCATGAGGCGGTTCACGGCGTCGTCTTCGTCGCCTTCCACGGTCATCTCCCCCACGCCGTCCTTCAGCCAGGCGTAGGAAACATTGAACACCCGGCAAATCAGCCGCAGCGTTTGTTCCTGAGGCGCGCTGTAGCCGTTTTCAATGCGGCTGAGCACGCTTTTTTTCAGGCCGATCTTCTCGCCGAATTGCTCCAGGGTGAGGCCGTAGAACTTGCGGATCTGGCGAATTCTTTCATGCAAGGGAATCCCTCCTCTGTCTGCGGCTATTATAGCAGAATCCCGGAGAAATAGCAATGAAGCATTTTTCCCGATAAAACGGTCATAAATCTGCCAGGATTTGATTAAATTAAGAAGAATATCACAGAATCAGACGCCGATTTTGTTTATAAA
Source organism: uncultured Eubacteriales bacterium (assembly GCA_902795275.1). Lineage (GTDB taxonomy): Bacteria > Bacillota > Clostridia > Christensenellales > Aristaeellaceae > RUG563. The sequence goes on from CADBKQ010000006.1 coordinate 39,927, forward strand.
TCTCTCTGGTAATTTTGCGCAGTCTGTGATATAATAAGAACAGAATTGTTCTGATTCGTTCGGGACTATTTCGTTTTGAGACAGATTTGGCGATCCGATCAAAAAAATCAATATGCTTGAGGTGCGTTTTCCCGACCGGCATATGCAGCATATAAAGGAGGTTTTTATGGCCCAATATCCCAAGGTGCGCGTCATCCCCCTGGGCGGTGTGGATGAAATCGGCAAAAACTTTTACGTCATTGAATACGAAGACGATATTCTGGTGGTGGACTGCGGCTCCATCTTTCCCAAGGAGGACATGCTGGGCATCGACCTGGTGATTCCCGACGCTTCCTACCTGGTCGCCAACAAGGACCGGGTGCGCGGCTATGTGTTCACCCACGGGCATGAGGACCATATCGGCGCCACGCCCTACATCCTCCAGCAGGTGCCCGCCCCCATCTGGGGCACGCGGCTGACCCTGGCCCTCATCGACCTGAAGCTGCGGGAGCACCGGGTGAACGGCATCCAGATGAACGCCATCAATCCCCGGGACGAAGTGAAAATCGGGGCCTTCACGGTGAAGTTCATCAAGGTGAGCCACTCCATCCCCGGCGCCTGCGCCCTCATCATTTCCTGTCCCGCCGGCGTGATCGTCCATTCCGGCGACTTCAAGATCGACTTCACCCCCGTGGACGGGGAAATCACCGACCTGAGCTCCCTGGCCATGGCAGGCGACGCGGGCGTGCTGGCCCTGATGTGCGAAAGCACCAACATCGAGCGCCCCGGCTCCACCATGAGCGAGCGCAAGATCGGCGAGACCTTCGTCAACCAGTTCCGCAACGCCCAGGGCCGCGTGATCGTGGCCATGTTCGCCAGCAACATCAACCGCCTCCAGCAGGTGATCGACAGCGGCATTCGTTTCGGGCGCAAGGTCTGCTTCGTGGGCCGCAGCATGGTATCCGTCACCCGGGTGGCCATCCAGCTGGGCGAGCTGGTGATTCCCGACGGGTACTACCTGGAAGTGGACGATCTGGACAGCTACCGGGACGACGAACTGCTTATCCTCACCACCGGCAGCCAGGGCGAACCCATGAGCGGCCTGACCCGCATGGCCTTCTCCGAGCACCGGAAGCTGCAAATCAAGCCCAGCGATAAGGTGATCATTTCCGCCACGCCCATTCCCGGCAACGAAAAATTCGTTTCCCGCGTCATCAACCAGCTCTACCGCTGCGGCGCGGAAGTCATCTATGAAGCTATGGCCGAGGTGCACGTGTCCGGCCACGCCTGCCAGGAAGAAATCAAGCTGATGCACGCCCTGGTGAAGCCCAAGTATTTCATCCCCATCCACGGCGAATACCGCATGCTGTGGCAGCACGCCGAGCTGGCGGAAAGCATGGGCATGGATCGGAAGAACATCGTGCTTCCTTCCGTGGGCCAGGTGATCGAAATGAGCCAGGACAGCCTTTCCATCGCGGGCACCGTGCCCACCGGCGAAGTGCTGGTGGACGGCCTGGGCATCGGCGACGTGGGCAATGTGGTGCTGCGGGACCGCAAGCACCTGAGTCAGGACGGCCTGATCATCGTCGCCATGGCCTTCGACCGCACCAACGGCATCCTGGTGTCCGGGCCGGACGTGATTTCCCGCGGATTCGTGTATGTCCGTGAAAATGAGGACATCATCGAGTGTACCCGCGAAGTGGTGCGGAATATCATCGCCAGCTACGGCCGCATCGAGGGCAGCGACTGGCCCAGCATCAAGAACCGCATCAAGGATGAACTGCACCGTTATATCTACGAAAAGATCAAGCGCAATCCCATGATCCTGCCCATTATCGTGGACCTGGGATAAGGCTTTATCGTCAGGAAGCGGAAGGCAGAACAGACCCGGCCGGAATCGGCGGCAGGCATTTTTGCTGAGATAGAAAGCCTTCTTCCTTCTACATAAAAACAGGGCTGTCCGCCATCCCGCCGGGGAAGGGACAGTCCTGATTTGCAAAGAGGATTCTTATGCAACGAGTCAAAAGAACAATCGCCCTGCTGCTCGCCGCCCTGCTGCTGTTTTCCGTTCCGGAAGCAGGACTGGCGAAGGACGCCGTGCATTTCATCAAGCACGGCGCGCGGGACGAAAACCAGGATCAGCTGATCACGTATTGGCTGTATGTGCCGCCCGAAGCGGAGCCGGGCATGCCGCTGGTGGTGTACCTGCACGGCTCCGGGGAACGCGGGGAAAACGCGCTGCTGACCAGCCTGCCGCAGTTTATGAAAGACGGCGTGGTGCTGTGCCGCGAGCCGATTCTGCTCGTTCCCCAGATGCCGACCTACTTCGGCCAATGGATCAGCATTGAAAACGCGCTGATGAAAATGATCGACCGCACGGTGGAAGAATACGGTGTCGATGAATACCGCATTGCTCTGGTCGGGTTCAGCATGGGCGGCATCGGCGTATACGACCTGGTGAATCTGTATCCCGAACGGTTCTGCCGCGCCGCCGCGGTATCGGGCCGCGTGAACGAGGATGTGACCCCCGAAGCGTTCGCCCATTGCGAACTGCGCACCTTCGTCGGAACGAAGGACGCGAATATGCCGCCCCAATCCGCCCTGGAATTTGCGGAAGCCATGGAAGAAGCGGGTTATACCACGAAAACGGTGAAATTCGATTGCACCCACAGCCGCATGCCCTACCATGTGTTCAGGGACGCGGAATTGCTGGAATGGCTTTGGATGGAGCTGGCACCCCAGCCCACCCCCAAACCCACCGTTACCCCCAAACCCTCCAAGACGCCCAAGCCCACCGCTACCCCAAAGCCCACATCCACACCCAGGCCCTCCCCCACCCCAAAGAACGCCACGGGCTACCGCACCTTAAGAAAAGGCATGAGCGGCAAGGATGTGCAGCGGTTTAAAATCGCGATGTACTGGCTGGGATACTTCAACGACAAAAACGTTTCCGACGAATACAACAGCGTCACGGTGGAACGGGTGAAAAAACTGCAGCGGTATAACGGGCTGGAAGAAACCGGCGTCGCGGATCCCGCGCTCCAGGAGTTGGTGTTTTCCGGCAACGCCGTGAAAACCGAAAAAGCCCCCAAGCCCTCCAAGACGCCCAAGCCCTGATCTCTCATACCCTGACGCCCGCCGCTTTTCCATACGGAAGCGGCGGGACGGCGAACCGCGCTTCGCGCCGGTTGCCTCGTCATACTCCACCCTAATCCCTAATCCCTAATCCCTATTCCCTATTCCCTATACTCCACGAAAGCGAGGACACGCATGAGCTTCCAGATCGCCCTGGGCCAGGTGGTGCTGACGCTGCTGTACATTATGCCGGGGTACCTGGTCAGCAAGGCCAAAAAAGCGTCGGCCCAGCATTTGCCGACGCTTTCCGCCGTTCTGATTTATGTGTGCGGCCCCTGCCTGCATATTTCCGCCTTTATCAGCATTGATTTTTCCTGGGAAACGCTGCGGGGCATGGCGCTGTTTTTTGCGGTGACGCTGGTACTGCAAAGCGCGTTCATGGCGCTGCTGTATTTCCTGTTCCGCGGAAAACAGGAGGACGCCCGGTACCGTATCCTGAACATCGGCTCCACCCTGGGCAACGTGGGCTTCTTCGGCCTGCCGGTCATCCGCGCCCTGCTGCCCGGCCATCCCGAGGCTGCCTGCTATTCGGCGATCTACTGCGTCACCATGAACATCCTGGTGTTCACCATGGGCGTGTTCTGCCTGACGAAAGACAAGAAGTACATGAGCGTCAAGTCCGCCCTGGTAAATCCCACCATGATCGGCTTTTATATCGCCATGCCGCTGTTCGCGCTTTCCGCCCGGCGCGTTCTGCCAGAGATGCTGCTGAACAGCCTGCAATTGCTGGGCAACATGTCCACGCCCTTCTGCATGATCATTCTGGGCATCCGCCTGGCCCAGACGCCGGTGAAGAAGCTGTTTTCCCAGCCCTTCATTTATGCCATCAGCCTGGCGAAGCTGGTGGCATTCCCGCTGTTCTGCTTCGCGGCGGTGGTTTTCCTGCCGCTGCCGACGGCGTTCAAGGCCAGCGTGGTGGTGCTCTCCGCCACGCCCTGCGCCTCCATTATCCTGAACCTGGCCGAAATGCACCACAGCGAAATGGAACTGTCCGCCAACTGCGTGCTGGTCAGCACCCTGCTCTGCTTCCTCACCATCCCCGTAATGACGCTGCTGGTTTGATTATTCCTGAACCGCTTCCTCCGCTGCTTTTCTCGCCATGCTCCATCCATAGCCCTTTCGCGTCAGCGATTGGGTGATTTTTTTGGGGTCGTCCTGGAATTTGCGGCAGAGGCGCTTCGCCTGTTCCAGGCAGCGGCGGTACTCCTCTTCTTCGGGTACAGTGTCCAGCGCGGCCTGGGCGGCTTCGCCGGTGACGCCCTTCATGCGCAGTTCCTGGGCGACGCGGTTCTTGCCGTACTTGCGGCTGCGGCTGTGCACCCACTGTTCGGCAAAGCGCTCGTCGGACACCAGCCCGTGCAGGCCCAGGGTGTCCAGCACCTTTTGAATGGTCGCCTCGTCATAGCGGGATCGGCGTAGGCGGGAAGCGATTTCCTGCTCGCTGCGCTCCCGCAGGGCCAGGAACTTCATCGCCGCTTCCAGGGCGTGGGGATAGCCCCGCTGCATCATGAACAGGCGGTATTCGTCCGGGTCCAGCGGCTGGTTCACATGCAGCTTCCGTTCCAGAAACAGCGCCGAAGGGATGCGCAGCGTGTCCCCACTCATCATTTTTACCGTGGCTACGCCGTGCTGGCGCTTGATTTCCATCACTCTGTCCGGCATCATCTCACGCTCCCATCACCGTGCAAAGGATTTCTTTATTCAAATCCGCCAGCACGCCCCGGCGGGCCTCCCCGGCCCCGGTGGTCAGCAGCGCCATACCCCGCCCGGTTTCCGGGTCAAAGAACAGGCCGTGCACCGCGCCATAAGCCATGCCCTGATGGCCGTACAGCCGGCGTTCGCAGACCTTGGGTTCGTTCAGAATAAACGTGCCGATGCCCTGGGACAGGTTATGCGCCCTTTCGCCAAAGGGCGTGATTTCATGGCGCATTTCAGCCAGGCTTTCCGCGCTCAAAAAACCCGGAACCATCCCGGCAATGCCCAGCTTTGCCAGCTCCGGCGCGGATACGCACAGCGCGCCGTGGGCCAGGTTGTAGTGTTTTTCCGGGTTCACTTCCGCGGGCGGCAGGGGCCGGGCGCGGCGTTCGGCGGCGTCGAAATTGGGGGCTTTGCTCCGGGGCAGGATGCGGATGGCATCAGCCAGGTCGCCCTGTACCTTCTGGGGATAATAGGTGGCCGTCACGCCCAATGGCTGGAACACCGTTTCCCGCATGAGGGTCTCAAAGTCCGTGTCCGTCGCGGCTTCCATCACCGCCCCGGCGATGCCCGCGCCGAAATTGGAATACTCCCACTTCGTTCCCGGCAGGTGCGCGGTGAAGCTATCGCCTTTCAGCAGTTCGGACAGCGGGACGTTCTTCACGATGCCGCTGTTGTAAGCCGCGCCGTCGTGAATGCCCGCCGTATGGGACAGGAGCATCCGCAGGGTGATGGGTGTATCCGGCGCTTTCGGATGCCGCAGGGAAAAGGGCAGGAATTCGTTCACATCCCTGTCCAGGCTCAGCCGTCCCTGTTCTTTCAGCTTCATGGCCCCCAGCGCCGTCACAAATTTGCTCACCGACGCGGCGCGGAACACGGTGTCCGGCGTCACCGGCGTATCCGGCAAATGGGCTGCGCCAAAGGTAAGCGTGTGTTGAATACCCGTTTCATCAAAGGCACACAGCGCCGCGCCGACGCACCGATGCGCCCGCAGGACGTGCTCGATCCTTCGGGTTTCATCTGCTGAAAAATCCGATGCGCTGACCTTTCCTGTTTTTGGCAGGCAATGCAATGCCAGCCGATAGACTCCCCAATGCGTCATATCGTTGCCCTCTGAATAAAAAAATGCCATGCGTGGCATACTGCATTTGTACCCCGAATCAAAAAGGAGGGAAAGCAATATGCCCAATCAGAACGGATGCGCCCTGACCAGCAAAGACCTGAGCGTGCTGGAAGACCAGCTGACCCACGTGGCCATGAGCTGCCGCGTGGCCCAGCACCACGCCGAAGCGTTCCAGAATCCTCAGCTGAAAGACCTGGCCGCCACCGTGGCCCAGCATCACCGCCAGCACTTCGACGCGCTCTTCGCGTTCCTCAACGGCTGTCAGTAAAGGAGGAAACACCATGAACCAGCAGCAGACCTGGAAACAGAATTCCCAAAACCAGCAGGCCGCCCAGCAGCCCCTGACCGATCAGGAACTAGCCTTCGACCTGCTCTACCAGGAAAAGGCCCTGCTTTCCAATATTGCTTCCGAGGTGCTGGAAGCCAGCCAGCCCGGCATGCGCCAGGTGCTCAACGACTGCTACATGCAGATCGGCCAGGATCAATTGAGCATCTTCAACGCCATGGAGCAGCAGGGCTGGTATCCCGTGAAGCCCGCCGAGGCCCAGGACATCCAGACCGCCAAGCAGAAGTATCAGCAAATGCGCGGCACCATTTAAACCAGCCAGACGGCAAAAATCCTTCCTTCGGGAAGGATTTTTTATGTTTCATGCGGTTCCGAATACTGATCAGTAAATGGCGCAGCCGCTGCGCTTCATTTCCTTGATGCGGGACAGGGCGGTATCGGCATCGTGGAAAATATCCCCCCGGGGATTCTCGCGGTCGCCGAACGCGACGCCCACGCTGAGCGAAACGGCGGGAATTCCGTCCCGCTCCTGCTGCAAAGCGCCGTTGATCTGTTCCACCTTATGAAAAATCACATCCCGCATATCGCTGGCAACGCGCGTCATGATGATCACAAACTCGTCGTCAGCGATGCGGCAGATGTAGTCCACGGAGCGGAAGCTCCTTCTCAGCGCGTCGGCGACGCGCACCGCGATGCGGTCGGCCATCCCGAGGCCGTGAACGGTTCTCAGCGCGTCAAAATCGTCCACATTCGCAATCAGCAGCGCGATATGGCCCTGGTCGGCGTCCCGGAGGAACACTTCATACGCGCTGTGGTTGTACAGCCCGGTCGTGGGATCGTGCAGGGCGTCGTAAGCGAACTCGCCGGGAGAAGCCGCCGGCTTCACGTGCAGCTGCTCCTGCGGGTCTTCCACGACCGCTTCCTTCCGGGCCAGCAGGAACGCTTCATACTCCCTGGCCGGAATGGGCCGGGAGAAATAGAACCCCTGCAAGATTTCGCAGCCCATGGATTTGAGGGCGAACACCTGCTCGGCGGTTTCCACGCCCTCCGCGATGGTGGGCACCTCCAGGGATTCGGCAATGTCGATCACCAAATTCAGCATCCGGGTGTTCTTCCTCTCCCGGAAAGCGTTGCGGATAAATTCCATGTCCAGCTTGATGGCATCCACAGGCATGGCGGAAATCATGCTCAGCGACGAATATCCGCTTCCGAAATCGTCCATTTCAATGTGGAAGCCCGCCTCGCGCAGCTTGCCGACCATAGCAACGATCTGATCGGAATCCTCCGTATAAGCGGACTCGGTGATCTCCAGCAAAAACTCGTCGGGCGTCAGGCCAAATTCCTCCATCAGGGCTTTGAACCGGGCGTCCAGCTCGGCGTCCAGCAGATCCACCCGCGACACATTCACGGACACGGGCAGGCTCACGTCCAGGCGGTTCTTCCAGTCCCGCATCTGCGCGGCCACCTGCCGCCACACGTGGCTGTCCAGCTCCTGAATCAGGCCGTTTTCCTCAAACACGGGCACAAACTCATCCGGCGCGATCATACCCAGGATGGGATGGTTCCAGCGCACCAGCGCCTCGGAGCTGTTCAGAATGGGCGTCGCAGGGCGGATATCGAATTTGGGCTGGTAGTAAATTTCAAACTGGCCTTCTTTCAGCGCTTCCGGGAAATCATCTAGCAATTGTTCGGTAAAGATTTCGTTTTCATGCAGCGCGCTGTCATAGAGGGCGAACGCCTTGTTCAAGCTGCCCCGCAGCGTATCGGCGGCCAGCTTGGCTCGGTCGAACCGGCGCTCAATGTCGATGGATTTATCCACTTCGGCATAGACGCCCATGCGCAGGCGCACGCGGCTTTCCAGCCCGACGGTGGCATTCCCCAGGAGGGCGGCGTAGTCCTGCCCGTGGGGACAGTACACCATGAACACGTCGCTTTCCCTGCGGCACACAATCCCGCCGGCGGGACTGACCGTTTCCCGGATCCTTTCACCGATGCGGCGCAGCACGTCGTCCGCGCAGGCTTTGCCGTAGCGCTCGTTGAGGATATGGAAATGGCTGATGTCCAGCACGATCGCGTCCATGGGCATATCCTTGTGGTAGGTGTCAAACTGTTCCGCGTAGCGGTAGAAATAATCGCGGTTATACAGCCCGGTCAGGGCGTCGCGCTCGGTAACGCGGATGATGTCCCTGTTTTCAGAAAACTCGATGGTGCGCCGGATGCGGGCCAGGAGCACTTCGGGCAGCGGGTAGGGCTTGGGGATAAAGTCAATGGCGCCGATGTTCAGGCTTTCCACCTCGGCAGCCGTGTCCGCGGTTATCACGATCACGGGGATGCGCGTGAGCAACGGGTCCGTTCGCACGCGGCGCAGAATATCCAGGCCATGTCCGTCCGGAAGAATCAGATCCAGCAGAATCAGGCTGATCGTCTCCCGGTTGGAATATATCTTTTCCAGCGCTTCCGCGCTCGTTTCCGCCTCGATGACTTCGTAGGTATCTTCCAGCAAGGCGCTGAGAATGCCGCGGTTGAGCATTTCATCCTCAACGATCAGGATGCTGCGTTTCCCGTTGGCGGAATGGAATCTGATATGGCTTTCCGGCATCTGGCTGTTCCCCTTTCGCGCGTCCGCGATTCTTCCCCTGAATGAACCGTCCTGTGTATTATACCTTTTTTTGGATAGAATCACAAGCCCAAAAAAACGCCGGACGAAAATCCGGCGTTTTTGAGTATTTATTTTTTCAGTTTTCTTTGGCGTTGACGGTGATGCTTCCGGACGTTGTGTGAATCTTAACCGAACAGCTTCCGTCGCCGGCGATATAGTCGTTTCCCTGCTTGGTCAGGGGCAGGTTGTTTTCAATACGACCGCTGGTGGTGGTGATCCGCGCGGTAAATCCCGGCGCGGCGGGCAGGAACGCCGTCACCCCGCCCGAAACGGTGTGTACGTCCAGGTCTTCCATGCGGGCGATTTCCACAATGACTTTGCCGCTGGTGGACCCGATTTCCGCTTTCTTCGCTTCGCCGATGATTGCGTGAATATCGCTCGAAGTGGAGCTTGCCTTGAATCGATCGGCCTGCTTCACCGTCGCGCGGACGGTGCCGGAGGTTGACGCGATCTCAATTTCCTCGGCGGCGTTCATGACTTGCAGATCGATATTCCCGGAAGTCAGTTTGCATTTGACGCTCCTGGCGTCCACCGCCGCGCGGATCGTCCCCGAAGTTGCGTTGAGCCGCAGGCTGTCCGCGCGCAGGGCGGGAATGTCCATATCCGCCGAGGTGGTTGAGATGCGCGCATTCCGCAGCACGAGCTCCTCCGGCAGGGCAACGGTCAATTCTTTCTTGGGGGATATAAACGAGAACAGATGAAACCCCGGCTTTTCGTACTGAATCTTCAGCGTATCCCCGTCCAGCGTCCAGCGCATCCGCCTGTCTTCCCTGATCCTGCCGTCGGCTTTCTCGCTGATTTTGACGCTGTTCCCGCTGTGGTACGCGATATGCACCTTCCCGCTTGTCCAATCGATTTCCAGGTTCTTGACGGGGGCGGTGATTTCCGCATCGCCGACCTGATACTGTTCCGCGCTGGCCATGGGCAGCCATTGCATCGCCGTCGCGAGCAAGACCAAGGCACAAACAACAGGCAAAACCTTCATCATCTTATTTTTCATTTTTCTTTCCCCTCCTCCGCAGAATTTCAGAAACAACGATCCCGACGCCGGCGATCACGCCGACGGTAAACAGTATGGTGCCGAGCGTCAGCTTCCCGTGGGAGCCGATCATGCTCATCATGTTAAAGAACAGCGCCACATCGATACCGCCCAGGACGATCCAGGGATTGTAATTGCCAATCAGTTTTTTCATGGGGCGCGCTTTCAGGGTGAAGGGCAGGCCCACCGCCGCCAGGCCGAACAGCGACGCGCTGGAGGCGATCCAGAACCAGCTGCCGTGGCTGTGGATGCAGATGACGCCCAGCAGCACCATCAGGCTGGCCGTGAACGCGCACAGCATCCAGAAAAACTTATCCTCCTGCACCATGATGGGTACCACGCTCACGGACGCCGCCACGCAGAGGGAAGCCAGCACAATGTCGATCCAGCCCAGGGGCGAGCTGAACAGAAACAGGCAAATCAAAATCGGAACCAGGAACGCGCCGGACACCGCCGAGCCCACGGCCGCCGTGCGCTTTTTGAATTGCGTGATGCCGTATTGAAGCACGGACTCCTTTTCGCTTTTCAGGTTGTTTTCGATTTCCGTTTCCTTGATTTTTTCCAGCATCGCCCGGCAATCCGCGCAGTCCAGCAGATGCTCGTTCACCAGGGCGCGGCTTTTTTCGCTGCATGCTTCATCCGCGTACAGCGGCAGCAGATCACGAATCACGTCACACTCCATTGCTTTCATCCATCCTTTCCTGTAGCCTGAGCCGGGCGCGGTGGTATGTGACCCGGGCCCAGTTTTCCGTTTTGCCAAAGATCATCCCGATTTCCCGGAAGCTCAGCTCGCCAAAGACGCGGAGCTCAAACGCTTCCCGGTACGGCTCCTCCAGGGCGTGCAGCGCCATGTGGATGCGGAAGGAGGTGTCCCGGTCCGCGGCGGTCTGCTCGATGCCCTTTCCCGTGTCGGGAAGTTCCTCCGGCAAAACTTCCTGTTTGCCCTGCCGCCGTTTCTCGTCCAGGAACAGGTTTCTGGCAATGGCGCACAGCCAGGTCGCTTCGTCCGATTCTCCCCGGAAATCGCTTCTCTTTGAAAAGGCGCGGAAGAAGGTTTCCTGGGTGATTTCCTCCGCCTGCGCCCGGTCGCCCGCCAGCGTCATGACGAAGGAGAACACCCGCATGTAATAGGCTTCGTACAGCTTTTCCTGGGTCACATGCTCACCTCCTTTCATCCGATCTCGTCGGTTAGACGGAGAAATCGCGGATTCGTTACAGGAAATTTGAAAAAAATTTTTCGCCGTTAAATATCTTCCAGAATCTTTAGTCCTTCACAATAATCCTGTCCCAGAATTTCCTGGGTCTTCGCAAAGTCATATTTCTCATGGAGCCGGTCGTGGGCTTTCAGGAATTCCTTTTTCCCGTGTTTTCTGATATAAAGCGCCTGCGCCTTGGCCGCGTTCGCGCCGTCGTTCGACGGGGTATAGAAACCCTTTTCGCAGGCCTCCAGGCTGTCACAGGCATAGCATCCGTCGATTCCCTTTTCCCGGCAGCACACCGCATTGGGGCATTTTCCATCCGGCGACGCCGTGGCGAAGGAGCAGACGTTGTAGGCGGTTCTGCATGAGCCGCACCAGGCGCTCAGGAAGCAATGGTTGCAGGAAAAACCGCAGTAGGCAACGGGATCGACCCCTTTCCGCGCCAGCTTGCACAGCTTGTTTTTGATGCGCCGCATCGCTTCGATGTGCATGATCCAATGCCTGCTGAACGGCATTCTAATCAGCCCCAGCACATCCTTCCCGCACCAGTAGCCGATGAGCCAGCTTGCTTTTTCGTCCTCGCTGACGCAGCCGGTGCGCCGCAGCTTTTCGATCATCTCATCGCCGAATCTCCGTTTCAGGTCGGAGTATTGAAGGCGCGTCAGCAGCCGGTCGGTGGACTGCATCACTTCCCGGGCGTATCGGTACAGCTGTTTGATGTCCAGCCGCTTTGAAAACTCCGCCAGCTCATCCCCGGAAAGCTCGTTTCCGGTGGTGATGATCGGAGAATGAACCGTTTCGGAAAAGCCCCCGTCAAACAAAACCTGCCGTTCCTGCGCGATCATTTCATGCGCCACGATGTCCTCGATGCGGAAGATATGCCAGATGGAATAGGCCAGCGTCTTGGAATGATACCCGTCCGCCCCGGCAAACGGCATTTGGTAAAACGCCTCCTCCGGGAAGGTATCCACGATCTGGGTGATCTGCCCGAACAGGCTTTCCCGCAAGGCCAGCAGCTTTTCCATCCCCTCTGTAAAGGTGGCTTCCTTGGAAAGCAGCACCTGCATCTCTTTATTCATTTCGGCCCAGTCCTTGTCCATGCCCTTCTCCCTTCACAGCCAGATGGTTCCTATTCCGTTTTCCTGTTCGCGTGCCATGCCAGCGCTTCGGCGTAGCCCGCAAAGCCCAGGCCGATGAAATGCGCCTGGCAGGCCATGCCCGCGTAGCTGATTTGGCGGAAAGGCTCGCGCTTGGTTACGTCGGTGAGATGCACCTCGGCGGCGGGAATGCTCACCGCTTTCAGCGCGTCCAGGATGGCGACGGAGGTGTGGGTGTAAGCAGCGGGATTGATCACGATGCCGTCCACGGTTCCGTAAGCCGCCTGAATTTTATCCACCAGCGCGCCTTCGTGGTTGCTTTGGAAGATTTCCACGTCCACGTTCAGTTCCTTCGCCTTTTCCTGAATGAACTGTATTAAGTCTTCATAGGTCTGGGTTCCGTACAGATGCTTTTCCCGAATCCCCAGCATGTTCAGGTTCGGCCCGTTCAGCACCAACAGCTTCATAAAATCCCTCCACGATTGCTTTTGCGGTCATGGCCTTGTCCGGCTGACTGTCAACGGCGTAATCCGCGCAGGCGGCGTACAGCGGCGTCCGGGTTTCCTCCATGGCGCGCAGCTTTTCCGCGTCGGCGGACAGGGGCCGTCCCTTCGTGGCGAGCTGCTCCACAGGCCGCCGCACCCAGCAGAGGACGCCGTTCTGCTTTAAGGCTCGAACATTCTCCGGCCTTAACACTGCCCCGCCGCCGGTGGCGATGACCAGGCCGCTTTCTTTTCCAAATTCTTTAACGATTTCGCTTTCGATGTTCCGGAAGCCCGCCTCGCCCTGGTCTTCAAAGATTTTCGGAATCGGCCCGAAGCGCTCCACGATCACCGCGTCCAGGTCTACAAATTGTCGGCCCAGGGCTTCCGCCGCCCGCCTGCCCTGGGTGGACTTGCCGCAGCCGGGCATGCCGACCAGCACCAGGTTCAGGCAATCCCGGCGCACAGACTGATAGGCTTTCAGAATGGTTTGCTCTGGGATTTCACGGTTGAGGAACAGCTTGGCGGCATAATACCCTTGTGCCGCCAGCATCCACAGCCCGTCAATGCGGGGAATGCCCGCGGCCTCCGCGTCCAGCAGCAGCCTGGTTTTCGCGGGATTGTAGATCACGTCCGCCACGCCCTGCACGCTGGGGAAGCGCGAAAGCTCGATGGGCGAAACGAGGTTATTGGGATACATGCCCACCGGCGTGGCGTTGATGATGACCTCCGCGTCGGTGTGCTTGGCGTATAAATCCGCATAGGTGGTCGGCCCCTTCCGGGACACCACCACCGTCTCCCGGGCCTGCCGCACCCAGCACGCGCCCTGGGCGGTCAGGGACGTGCCGCCGCTGCCCAGGATGACCGCCTTTTTCCCGGTCAGGTTGATCCCGGCCTTGTCCAGCATGAACAGCATACCGGGCAAATCCGTGTTGTCCGCGAAGATTCTTCCGTCCCGCACCACCAGCGTGTTGGCGCTGCCGATTTCCTGTACCGCCGGGGACAGTGCGTCGCAGAAGGGCAGCACCGCCTGCTTGTAGGGGATGGTCACGTTCAAGCCCCGGAACCGCCTGCTCTTTAGCAGTGCTTCCACTTCATGCAGCGGCATGGGGTACAGTTGATAGTCATAGTCCCCGAACGCCCGGTGAATCTGCGGCGAATAGCTGTGGCCCAGGCGTTCGCCGATCAAGCCGTATTCAATCATGGCTTTTCTCCGCTGATTTGTTTCTCCTGGTAGTCCCGGCTCAGGGCCATGAGGGTTTCAAACAGGTTTCTGGCATAGCCGCCCATCTCCTCCCCCGCCGCCTGGGACACCCGGTCTATAATCGCCTGCTCCCGGTTGGCATCCAGCACAGGCAAATGGTGTTCGATCTTATACGCCGCCACGTCCTTTACCAGCGCCATGCGACGGCAGAACAGCTTTAGTATCTCGTCATCGATGCCGTTCAGCTGCGTCCTGATTTCCTGCAAATCCACGTTTCTACACTCCTTGTAAAATCATATCCAGCAATACGATGGCCGCTGCCGCTTCCACCACGGGCACGGCGCGAGGCACCACGCAGGGGTCGTGGCGGCCCTGGACGGTGAGCGTCGTTTCTGCCATGGTTCGCAGGTTCACGCTCTGCTGAGGCAGGGAAATGGAGGGCGTGGGCTTGAAGCTGACGGTAAAGGATACCGGCATCCCAGTGCTGATGCCGCCGAGGATGCCGCCGCAGTGGTTGGTGGCAGTGCGGACAGCGCCGTTCTCCACGCAAAAGGCATCGTTGTTTTCGCTGCCGAAATGCCGGACATCCCCGAACTGGACGCCCTTCACAGCGGGAATGCCAAACAGTGCCTGGGCCAGCTTCCCTTCCAGCCCGCCGAAGTACGGCCCGCCCAGGCCCGTGGGCAGGCCGGTCACAAAGCATGCCACCGCTCCGTCCACGCTGTCGCCCCGCTGCCGGGCGGCTTCGATTTCCGCTTTCATGGCTTCGCCTTTTTCCGCGTCGATCACCGGGAACGCGCCGAGGGCATAGAAGGGAAAAGCAGGGTTCACCGGGTCAGGCGAAGCGTCCTCCACCGTTCCGACGCGGGCGATGTGCGCGGCAATATCAATCCCTTTTTCTTCCAATGCCAGCTTTGCCAGCGCCCCCGCGAAGCAAAGCGGCGCGGTGAGCCGGGCGGAAAACTGCCCGCCGCCGCGCCCGTCCCAGGCGTCGCCGTATTTGCAATAAGCTGTGTAATCCGCGTGTCCCGGACGCGGCGTGCTCTTTAGCGCTTCGTAGTCCCTGGAATGGGTGTTGCCGTTGCGGATGACGGCGGTGATCGGCGCGCCGCAGGTCTGGCCGTTTTCGTTCAGGCCGGACAGGATTTCGGGCTGGTCGGCTTCCTTCCGGGGGGTGCTCCAGGCGTTTTGCCCCGGCGCGCGGCGGGCCAGGAAAGCACTGATCCTGTCCCAGTCCGGCGCGACGCCCGCCGGGAAACCTTCGATCACGCAGCCGACAGACGGGCCGTGGGACTGGCCGAACAGCGTCACCTTGAACCGCTCCCCGATGCTGAAATCAGGCATGGCATTTCCCTCCCAAATGCTGAAAATCGTTCCAGAAGCCGGGATAGCTTTTGTCCACCGCCTCCGCGTCTGAAATGGTCACGGGCCCCTGGCAGACTGTGGCGGCGATGGCGGCGCTCATCACCACCCGATGGTCGTTCTGCCCGTTCACCGTGCCGCCTTTTAATTGTTTTCCATAAATAACCAAACCGTCCGGCAGCTCCTCCGCTTCCCCGCCCAGGGCGCGGATGGTCTGGGCCATGGCGGCGAGGCGGTCGGATTCTTTCAGCCGCAGCCGGGCCGCGCCGGTGATAACGGTTCTTTTGCCGGGTACCGCCGCCGCGACCGCCGAGAGAACAGGCATCAGGTCGGGCATGTCGGTCACGTCGATCTCCCCGCCGATGCGGGGCAATAAATCCGTGATCGCCTTGTCCCCCTGGCAGGAGGCAGGGTTCAGCCCTTCCGGCGTCACCGCGCTGCCCAGGGAGTTGGCTCCCAGCCAGAAGGCGGCGGCGCTCCAATCCCCCTCCGCGCTGACCGTGCCGGGGGAACGGTACTGCTGATTGCCCGGCACCCGCCAGCTGTCCGCCAAGGGCTCCACGCGAATGCCGAACTGTGACAGGACGGATAGAGTCAGGTTCACATAGGGCATGGATTCCAGGGGCGACGTATACCGCAGGGCGCTGTCCCCCTCCAGCAGGGGCAGGGCGAAGAGCAGCCCGGAAAAATACTGGCTGCTCACGTCACCCGGCAGGGCGAAGTCGCCAGGCTGTAAACCGCCCCGCACCGTGATGGGCAGGAAGTCCCCTTCGATCTTCGCGCCGTGCGTCCGCAGGGCTTGCAGCAGCGGCCCGTTGGGGCGGCTGGGCAGGCGGCCCCGGCCATTGAGCCGGACTTCGCCCCGGAAGCACGCGCACAAGGGCAGGAGGAACCGCAGGGTGGAGCCGCTTTCGCCGCAGTCCAGGTCGGCGTCGGTTTCAAACCAGGACGGCGGAAAATCCCGGGAAACGCTGAACCAGTCGTACCGCCGAACCACCGTCGATTGCAGCGCCCAAAGGCAGCGGGCCGTGGCGTCGATGTCGGCGTTCACGACGGGACAGCAAATTCTCGTCCTTTCGCTGCACAGCCCGGCGGCGATGAGCAGCCGGTGAACGTGGGACTTGGAGGGCGGTACGGTCACAGCGCCGCGCAGCAGGCCCGGCATTACGGTGATATTCATGCTGTTTCTCCTGTAGCTTTCTGGAAATAGGCGGGCAATTCCTCAATGGATACCGTTTTCAGATAACACTTCCCGACGGCTTCCGGCAGCGCCAGGGTGATCTTCCCGCCCCGGCGCTTTTTGTCGTGGAGGGCGGCGGCGGCCAATTGCCCGGCGGAGTAGGGCACGCGGATGGGCAAGCCGCAGGCCAGGCAGGCGTCCTCGATGGGGGTCGGGTCGATGCCCGCCGCCTTCGCCGCCATCACCATGCCTACGCCCACGCCCTGGCCGTGGGTCAGGGTAAAGCCCGAGCAAAGCTCCACCGCGTGGCCGAAGGTGTGGCCCAGGTTCAGGAACTGGCGCTTGCCGTTGTCCTGCTCGTCCCCCGCCACGTAGTCCCGCTTGATGGCGACGCACCGGGCGATGACCTGCTCCATCCGGTTTTCCCACGCGCTGGTGTGAAGCGCGGCGAACAATTCCGGGTCGCACAGCACGCCGTATTTCAGCATTTCCGCCAGGCCGTCGCGTTTCAGCTCGGCAGGCAGGGCGCGGATCACGTCGGTGTCGCACAGCACGATTTCCGGCTGGTGGAAGGCCCCTGCCATGTTCTTGCCCGCTGCCAAATCCACCGCCGTTTTGCCGCCCACGGAGGAATCCACGGCGGCCAGCAGCGTGGTCGGAATCTGCACGAAGCGGGTGCCCCGGTTGTACACCGCCGCAGCGAAGCCCGCCAAGTCCCCCGGCACGCCGCCGCCCAGGGCGACCACCAAATCAGAGCGGGATAACTCAATGCTCCCCAGCCATTCCAGGGCGGCGCTGAGGGTCGGCATGGTTTTCTGCCTCTCCCCGTGGGGAAAGGCCCAAATCTCCGGTTCAAACCCCGCTGCCCGCAGGGAATCCACCACCATTTCGCCGTACAGGATGCGCACGGTGTCGTCGGTGATGATGGCCGCCTTGCAGGGCTTTACGACCTTCGCGATTTCCGCCCCGGCCCGCGCCAGCAGCCCCGGCCCGATGAGCACGTCATAATCGTGGGACGCCGTGATTCTTACCCGTTCCATCGTCAGACCCCCTGTGTTTTTAGGTAGGAGGTAGGAAGTAGGAGGTAGGAGGTAGGAGGTGAAAGAATGATTGCGCTTTGATCGGTAGAAGCTGGACTTGCGTTTCATGATCCGGCTTTATAAAACTTCCTACCTCCTACCTTCTACTTCCTACTTTTTTTCACTCTTCCAGCGTTTCCTTGATTTCCCGGCCTTCGCGGAGGAGGAAGCGGAGTTTTTCTTCGTCGCGGGTTTTAAGGGCGTCGGCGTACTCCTGCAAATTCTTGATAAGCGCCTCGGTCTGTGACAGAAGCAGGTCGTCGTTTTCCAAGAAAAGCTCCGTCCACATGTCCTCGTTGAGCCGGGCGACGCGGGTCATATCCCGGAAGCTGCCCGCGGAAAAGCCTTTGTGCTTGGGGGCCAGGGGCGTTTTCACGTAGGCGCTGCTGACCACGTGGGCCAGTTGCGAGGTAAAGGCGATCATCTCGTCGTGCTCCTGGGGCGTGGTGAAGCGGACTTTCGCAAAGCCGATGGAGAGAAAAATCTCCTTGGCCCGGCGAATGGTTTCGATGTCCGTGCCGGGGGCGGGAGCCAGGATCATGGAGGCGTTCTCGAATAAATCGTCCTGGGCATAGGTGAAGCCGCTGCGCTCGCGCCCCGCCATGGGATGCCCGCCCATGAACACCGCGGGGTTCCCCTCGAAGGCGGGATACAGCCTGTCGCACACGAACCGCTTCACCCCGCAGCAGTCGATCACCAGCGAGCCGGGCTTGAAGGCGTCAATGTGGTTCAGCGTCCACTCCACCGCGTCCTTGGGATACAGCGCCACCAGCACTACGTCGCAGTCCGGCAGGTTTTCGTCCGTCAGTTCCCCGTCGATGGCCCCCACCATTTTGGCCTGTAAGATCGCCGTTTCTTTCAGGTCGCAGCCGTACACCGTATGCTTGGAATGAAACTTGATGCTTCGGGCCAGGGAACCGCCGATCAGCCCCAGGCCCACAATGCCAAACACCATGCGGGATGCCTCCTCTCGCCTCTATCAACTGGATCTCTATTTGTTCATCAAAATCCATTCAGCAGCCCTTTGCTGCTGTTCCTCGGAAGAGACAGCGGCATTTCCATCGCCTGCCTGCCTTCCGTAATTTCCAAACTGCGCGTGATTTCCACCTTCAATCACATATATTTCACTGCTGTTTGGAAGATACCTGTTGGCTTCCTCCAGCCGCGTCCTGTTGAGCACACCATCTTCCGAGCCGTAGATAATCACTGCTTTGGAAATTCCATCCAGTGACTTTGATGGATATGCCGCAAGCATAAAAACACCGGATAATTGTGAACTGTGTGTTGCCGCATAGCTGGCGGCCATCGCACCGCCAAGAGAATGTCCGCCGATATACCAGCGCTCATAATCATGCTGCTCCATGACCTGATCCGCTTTGTTCACACCCAAAACCGCCAGACGAAATGGCATCCGGACAAGACTGACGTCCATCCCCTGTTTGGCAAGCCGGTGAAGCAGGGGGGCATAGGCGGTTTCCTCCACTTTGCCTCCGGGATAGAAGATGAACGCATCAGTCTCGGAAGGGCCATCGAAAAGCCAGCCGTATTCCGTTTGCGTGACAATGACAGATTCGTCGGATTTCAACGCGGTATAGGCTGATTCCTCTGCATGGTAGTATTGCTCTGTATAGGCCAGAAACGCGATACATAATGCTGCAATCACAATTACGGGTATAACCAGCAATAGTTTTTTACGCACGCGATGTATATTTTCACTTGTTTTCATAGGACGAAAAATCACACCTCCGCAACGTCAGATTGCCCACACTCTTATACGCCTTCTTTGGTTCTTTCTTGGACTCCAAGAAAGAACACGTCTTCCTATGTTACTTGCACGCGAAGGGACGCACGGCGAACACGTTTTTCGTCCGTCAGTTCCCCGTCGATGGCCCCGACCATTTTGGCTTGCAGCATCGCCGTTTCTTTCAGGTCGCAGCCGTACACCGTATGCTTGGAATGAAACTTGATGCTCCGGGCCAGGGAACCGCCGATCAGCCCCAGGCCCACGATGCCGAAAATCATAAAGCGTCTCCTTTCTCAGCGGAGAAGAATGGGGCAGCGTTAAAACCCCCAGGGCAGATACGCGCTGATCACCGCCAGCAGCACGGCGGGCAGCATATTCGCCACGCGGGTTTTCTTTCCCCACACCAGGTTGATCCCCACGCAGAATATGAGGACGGATCCGATGAGGGACAGATACGCGATGGCCAATTCCGTCATGACGGGCGACACCAGCCTGGCAAGCAAGGTGACGGCTCCTTCAAAGAGGAAAACCGGAATCGCGGAAAAGGCGCTGCCCTTCCCCAGGGAGGAGGTCATCACCGCCACGATGATCAGGTCCAGCACGGCCTTCACCGCCAGCGTGGAATAATCGCCCAGGATCCCGTCCTGGATTGCCCCCACGATGGCCATGGCTCCGATGCATACCGTCAGGGACGCGGTTACAAACGCGTTCACGAACTGCGGATCGCCGCTGTTGCCCGTTTTCTTTTTCAGCCATTCGCCAAACCGCTCAAACCCGCTTTCGATGCCCAGCAGCTCCCCGACCATGGTGCCGATGGCCAGACACAGCACCACCAGCATGGATTTGCCGCTGACGAGGGCATGGCCGTCAATAGTCAGCATGCCCTGCATCGCGCCCGCAATGGCGATGAACAGAACGCTGACGCCGCAGGCTTTGGTCAAAGCGTCCTGCTGCTCCTGATGAAACAGCTTGCCGGCAAAGTACCCGGCCAAGCCGCCCAGCACAATGGCTGCGCTGTTGATGATTGTTCCCATTCCGATCATGCGTTTTCCCCCGTTCCCGCGTTACCGGCAAGCATACGGCCGCACGGCGTACACAGTTTTCGCCACGTCGTCAAATGCGTCGGGCGTTAAGGATTGAGCGCCGTCGGACAGGGCGTGGGGCGGGTCGTTGTGCACTTCGATCATCAGGCCGTCCGCCCCGGCTGCGGTGGCGGCCACAGCCATGGGCTTGACCAGATGGGCGTAACCGGTGGCGTGGCTGGGGTCTACGACCACGGGCAAGTGGGTCAGCTTGTGTAGCACCGGCACGGCGGACAAATCGAGGGTATTGCGGGTGGCGGTCTCGAAGGTGCGGATGCCGCGCTCGCAGAGAATCACCTGGTCGTTGCCGCCCGCCATGATGTATTCCGCGCTCATGAGCCATTCCTGGATGGTGTTGGCCAGGCCGCGCTTGAGGAGAATGGGCTTGCGAATCTGGCCCAGTTCTTTCAGCAATTCAAAGTTCTGCATGTTCCGCGCGCCCACCTGAATCACGTCCACGTCTTCAAACAGCGGCAGGTGGTTCACGTCCATGATTTCCGTCACGACGGGCAGGCCGGTTTCCTGCTTCGCCAGCAGCAGCAGGCGGATGCCTTCCTCATGCAGGCCCTGGAAGGCGTAGGGCGACGTGCGGGGCTTGAACGCGCCGCCCCGCAAAAGCTGGGCTCCAGCGGCCTTCACCCGCTTCGCCACATAGACGATTTGTTCCTCATTTTCCACGGAGCAGGGCCCGGCGATGATGGCGAAATGGCCGCCGCCGATCTTCGCGCCGTTCCCGGCGTCCACCACCGTGTCCTCGGCGTGGAACTTGCGGTTGGCGTTCTTGTAGGGCTCCTGCACCCGCTGCACGTTCTCCACGATCTCCAGGCTCTTGATCACGTCGATGTCCACCCGGGACGTGTCACCGATCAAGCCCATGATGGTCTGGCTCTGGCCTACGGACATGTGGATGTCAAAGCCCATGGACTTGAGCCACGCGGTCAGGTTGTCCACCTGCTTGGGGTCGGCCTTGTTTTTCAGCAGAATGATCATTGCGGTATCCTCCCTTAGATTTCAGGTAGGAGGTAGGAACTAGGAGGCAGGAGGTTTTATAAAGTCGGACAATAAAACACAAGTCCGGCTCTTACGGATATAAATCGAAATCATTATTCAACCTCCTACTTCCTACCTCCTACTTCCTACCTTGTTTTACCTTCATTTTTCAGCCGAACAATGCGGATAAGAAAAGGGCCCTGCGATGGCACGCACCGCAAAGCCCTGCATCTGTCGTCGGCTTTTATCCCATGCGGCGGCACGCCTTATCTGCGAACGCTGACAAAGCGATAATACAGGTAAGCCGCCGCGAAGCTCAGCATGGTTGAAAACCCTCCTTCGGAAATCGCTTACAGCTTAACACAATTCCCCTGCGCTTTCAAGAGAAAAACTGTTTTTCTCCTGTATTCTTTAACGCTTTAAACTGTGATTTTTTACTTGATTCCTTCTACCAGCTCCATCAGCGATTTCAGGCCCACCACCATGCCCTTGGAGTTGTCCAGGCGATAGTCCGCCGCGGCGCGGTAGTGGCCGATGCACTGGTTGTACTGGTCGATCACGTCCTCATGGGAGCCGCCCGCCAGCAGGGGGCGGCGATCCGTCTTGATGTCGGACATGATCTGATCCAGCGGCCGGTCGATATGGATAATGACCCCATGGTTTTTCATGATCTGCACGTTTTCCGAGAAGGTACACAGCTCGCCCCCCGTGGACACAATGCACGGCGGCTGGCCCACCAGCTCGATCAGCGCCGCGGTTTCCGCCGCGCGGAACAGCGGTTCCCCCAGGGATTCAAACACTTCGTTCACCGTTTGCAGCCCCAGCATTTCACAGACGCGCTCGTCCGTGTCCATAAAGCGCCAGTTCAAATTCTGCGCCAGCCGACGGCCCAGGCTGGTCTTCCCGGCCCCGGCCATACCGACCAAAAAAATATGCATCTGAATCATGGTGCATCCCCCTCGCGCTTTTCCGTGCGGAGTCCAATCATACAACGTCCTTCTCTATTGTTTATCATAGCATATCAAACGAAAATTTGCAAGCGACGGCCCTGCAATTCTATCATATTCGATGATCATTTCTTCGCATTTTTGTATGTTTTCCCGATTTTTGGGGATCATGCAACCGAGGTGATCAGCATGGAAAAGCAAAAAACGCCGGTGTCTCTCTCCTCGCCCGAAGGGAAAAAGCGCCTGTTTACTTGTCCGGGCAGGAAAAAAAGCATGCGCGGAAGCCTCCGGGAATACCGGAACTGATTCCGCAAAATAAGCATCACGCCCCTTCCTCGCGCATAGGATGGCGCGAAGGGAGGCGTGATGGATGCGGGAGGAGATTGAACGCCGTTGTATCAGCCTGGCAAAGTATATTGTGCGAACCGGGGCCACCGTGCGGCAGGCTGCAGGCGCGTTCGGCATGAGTAAAAGCTCTGTGCATAAGGATATGCACGAACGCCTGCGCCCCGTTCATCCGGGCCTGTACGCGGAAGTCCGGGAAATCCTGGATTACCACCACGCCGTGCGGCACCTGCGCGGCGGCGAGGCCACCCGGGCGCGGTGGAAGGCCATCCGGGAAAGCGCGCCGGACGGGAAAGGTCAAACGCCGCGCTGAACGGTATAAAGCATAAACTGTCCCGGGAGCACGGGCAGCTCGAACACGGCTTCGTTTCCCTCCCGGTACAGCGGTTCAATGGGCTGCTTGCGGCCGGGAACGGTCAGCGCCGCCGCGTCTGCCGCGTGTACCCGGACCACATCCCGCTGTACGCCCTCCATCACGTAGGGATAGAGGATGAAGCTGCCGTTGTCGTACACGAACAGGCTGACCCGGGCGGGGCCTTCCAGCCATACGCCATTCACCGGGAACGCCTGGCGGATGCGGTTGAGAGCCGGGGCGGGGATGCGGTAAAGATCCGGGAACGCGTCGGGCACGGCCAGCGTCCACAGACGCCCGCCGCAGTAATCGTCCCGCAGCAGGATGCCGTAGCTTTCCTCGTCATGTACGCCTTTCACCACGGCCCAGGTCGCGTTGTTGCGGAACTCCGCCACGGGGATGGTGACGGGCTTCGTCCCCGCGGGATACAGGCAGCCGCGGCGATGGGCTTCCTCCACTCGGTAGGAATCCACCTGAACCCGGCGTCCCCGCAGCCGGACGGAAGTGAGCCTCTCAATGCCTCTCCCCTGTACGGCTTCCAGGAAGCCGGTGGTCACGATGGCGTCGCGGCCGGTTTCCCGCAGCCACTTTTCCAGCTTGTCCACGATCTCGGGATCGTAAGCGGAGGAACGGGTGAGCAGCATTTGCCGGGCGTTCTCCGGGAAGTAAGGGGTACACACGACCGGCAGGCCCACCATGCCCAGGAAGTCCTGCACGTTGTCCTCACCCTGGCTGTTGTCGGGCAGGTAGCAGGGAATGCCAACCGGGTTCCCGGCGTGATCCAGCACATCGTCCAGCTTATCCAGCTGCACCCCCAGAGCCGCGGCGTACATGCTGTCCCGCTCCGCCAGGGACTGGAAGCAGAACAGCATCAGTTCCTTCGGCTTGGAAAAGGCGGTCAGGTACGCCTGCTCCAGGTAATGCTCGGTGATGTGGGTGTCGAAGGTGTCGAACCAGCCGCCGCCGTTGTGCCCCGGCCACATGCTTTCAAAGTAGGTCATCAGGGAAAAGCTCAGGTACCGGGGCAGGTGCTGGTCGGTGGTCACAGGGTCGCGGGTCTCGGTGCCGGTGTAGATCCTGTCGAACATCTTCCGCTGGTCGGCGGGATTGTAGCCCGTTTCCTGGTAGCTCTCCGCCCAGTTGGGGTATTTGATGGTGATGCGGCAGTTGGGGTTTGCTTGCTTCGCGGGGCCGATGATGTCCTCCCGGCTCACCCGGCGCATCAGGTCCAGCCGGTACTGCTGCCAGCTGCCGTCCGTGACGCCGTGGGCGCGGTTGAAGGCTTCCTTCTCCCGCACGCAGTCCGGACACATGCAGTTGGTGAAAAAGAAATCGTCGATGATGAACTCGTCAAACTGAGCGCCGATGAAGGCGCTCACCTCCCGCAGCTTTTGCCGCATGGCGGGCTCGTTGTAGCACAGGGTATCGAACAGCCGGGCCTTCGGCTTGCAGCCTTCCGGCGTGCGCATCACGGTGGTCAGCCCGCCCGCCACGCGCACGCCCCGGCGTTCAAACGCCTCCCTGCACAGGGCCACCTGCTCCGGCGAGGCCAGCTCCGCCCGGAAGGGCTCCAGGTACACCTTGTCCAGCCGCAGATGCTTCATCATGAAATCCAGCTGCTTTTCCAGCCGTTCTTTGGTGATGTTGGCCGTGGCATGGGCCACAAAATAGGTGGTGAGCGTAAAATTCCGGTAGTTTCCCATTTTCTTCTGCTCCTTTACCGTTTTTGTTTTTGATCGTTATGTCCGCTTTATGTGCAGTATAGCATAACGGATTGCTCCTGTCAAATATTTCTATTTTTGCGCGCTGAATACGGCCAGAACACCCGCATCAAAAAAGAGGCTGCTCCGAACGGAACAGCCTCCTTGTTTTGTTATGTTACTTACTGCGCCTGGTTAAAGAGCTGGAAGAACAGATCCGCCAGGTCGCCGCGGGGCACCACCGCGTCCGGGGTATCGGTGGAGATCGGAGCGCCGATGGCGTTCAGCAGCTGGCAGAGGAAGGCCTCGGTCAGGTCCGCTTCCAGATCCTCATCCGCGGAGAGGACACCGGCCTGGGACAGCCACGCGCGGGCATCTTCGGGCGCGTTGGGCGCTCCGCCCAGGCCCGCGTACAGACCGGCGAGCAGATCGCCCACCGTGGCGGTTTCGTCGATGCCGAAGGCGTCTTCCGCCTTGGGAGCCATCAGGCCATTCTCAAAGGCGAAGCGCACGGCGTCGTAGTGTTCGCTGCCCTCCGCCGCGTCGGTGAATTCCACCTGGGAGGTGTCCTTGGCGTTGAAGGGGTTCAGGATGACTTCATAGAGATCGGCGTTTTCGTTGATGGCGGCGGCGCTGCCGGCGGTGGAGCGCGCGCCGTTCTCCCAGGCCTTGCGGAAGGTTTCAGCGGCGGCCTTTACGGTTTCGGGCGTGACCGCTTTCAGCTGGCGCATATAGTCCAGGTTCCGATCCAGCTTTTTCCCGACCAGGACATCCTCAAGGACGGACACAGCGCCGGTCAGTTCGCCCGCGGGCTTGGCCAGGCTGGAATACGAGCTCATGATGTAGCCGTCCAGGGTTTCCTGATCCACATCCATTTCGGCGATCTTGTCCGGCAGGGAAGCGTACACGTCGAAGGTGTCCTTCACGTTGGGGTCGCGGTAGGAAATCAGGTACAGGGAGCCGTTGTCCATCACGCCGCTCACGGGGGTGTAAACGCCCATCTGGTCGCGCAGGATGGGCACGAGCAGTTTGTCGCCCACCAGCGCGCAGATGGCGGACAGGCCCGCGTCGTAATCCTCCACACCGATGTCGTCGGCGGTGGCGATCACGTTGTTGAACTGCACGTTGCCGTCGATGATCAGGGCTTCACGCTGGCTGGGGATGGGCAGGTCATATGCCACGGCCTCCCGCTCCACATGATCCAGCTTCGCCAGGAAGGCGTCGGCCAGGGGACGGTTCAGGGCAATGCTGTTTTCGTTGCCCGCGAAGCAGGCCACGGCCCCGGCGCTGTTGGCGAAGAAGGACTGCACAGCCTCAAAGTGTTTGGTCACTTCTTCGGGCTGCTCGTTCAGCATGGTTTCCAGGTTTTCCAGGAAAGCGTAGTACTCCAGGAAGTTCATATAGCTGTAGTAGCGATAGAAGGGATACCGGTCGGCCAGGCCGCGGAACCACATGATCTGGTAAGCGCCGCTGTTGATGGTGGCGCGGACGGAGGTCTTCTGGGCCTGCACCTGCTCGGCCAGCTTCTGCGTGTCGTCGAAGCGGGTGTGGAAGAGCAGCTCTTCCATCAGGTCGTAGCCGGCGGCCAGGTCGTCGTCCAGGGCGTACCATTCGGCCACCACGTAGGGATGAATGGTGTCCTTCATGTCGCCGCCGTTGACGCCGGTGGTCTTGTCGTACAGGTAGCGGCTGATGAGCACGTCCAGTTCTTCCTTGGTGTGCTTGTCGGTGTCCAATTGTCCCAGCAGGCGGGTGTAGAGGCGCATCCAGTGGATGTCCTCCTGGGGCAGGGCGGAGGCGTCCAGGTTGAGGGACACATAGCCGATGCCGTCCACGCCGGCGGGCACTTCGATGTGGCGGATACCGGATTCATCGGTAAAGTCGTTCACGGTGTAAGCCTTGATTTCTTCCGGCAGGCTTTCCACAGTGACGGCCTTGATCTTCGCCATCAGTTCGGAGGTGTCCTCGTTCTTGGGAGCGGCGTTGGTTTCATCCACGATGGCCTGCAGCTCTTCCTGGGTCATGCCGGCTTTGATTTCCGCCAGCTTTTCCTTCAGGGCCGCGTCCACCTTTTCCTTTTCGCCGGGGGCGGGATAGGTGGTGCTGAGGGTGTAGAGGGGCGCGTCCGCCAGCCACTTGGCGACGGTTTCCTTCAGCAGCCCCTGCTGGTTCTCCTCGTCGATTTTGGACAGGCCGGCGACGTAATCCGCATAAGCAAAGGGATCGCCGCTGACAGCAAATTGATACGCAAAGTTATATACAACGCCTTCCACGGGGTTGCCGTTTTCGGGGGCCAGCTTGGTGGAAATGTTCAGGCTGGTCATGGCGCTGTCCACCATGTCCTGGGGGAAGCCGTTTTCAGCCACGGCTTTGAGCGCATCGTCCACCAGGGCTTTGAGCTGTTCCGCGTCGCCCTGGTTCATGCCGGTCGCCTGGAAGAGAATGGCGTCGTCCGGCCCGGCCACTTCGCGGCCGCAGCCCAGGGAACCGGCGGGGAAGGCTTTCTTGAAGCTCTGGCTGAGCACGGAGCCCGGTTCGTTCAGCAGGGAGCACGCATGGTCGACCAGGTCTTCCTGCGCCGTGTCGCCCTTCATGCCGGGCAGGAGGATATAATAGTTGATGACGGTCTGATTGGTCACGTCGGTGCCTTCCGCCATGGGGAAGGCGAATTCGGTCACCACAGGCTCGGTGATGGGGGTGTAGCCGCTGTCCTCAAAGACGAATTCCGCCTTTTCATAGGGAGCGAAGGCTTCATCCAGCAGGGCCAGGAACGCGGTGTAGTCCTCAAACTGTCCGTACAGGAGCGCAAAGCAGTTGGAGGGATGATAGAATTTATCGTGGAAGCTCTTCACGTCTTCCCAGGTCATTTCCGGGATCACTTCGGGCACGCCGCCTTGATCGAAGGCCAGAGCGGAGCCGGGGAAGGTGATGCCGTTGGCGTTATCCAGCGCCTTGCGCGCGAGGGTCATAGCGCCCTGCATTTCGGAATACACCACGCCCTCATAGGTCATCTCGCCGTCCAGTTCGGGCAGGTTGTAATGCCAGGCCTGGGTTTTGAAGATGCTCTCATCGTGCATGATGAGGGGATGGAAGCAGGAGTCGATGTAGTAATCGGCCAGGTGCAGCAGCTGTTCCTCTGACAGGGAAGCCAGGGGGTACGAGGTGCAGGCGTCGAAGGTGTGGGCGTTGATGTACGTGTTGTAGGTCTGATAGCTGACGTTGAAGAACAGGGACGTGGCGGGATACTTGTCCGACCCAAAGATGGTGGCGTGCTCAAACACATGGGGCAGGCCGGTGTTGTCCAGGGGCCGGGTGGGGAAGGTCAGCTGGAACGCCCGGTTGGTGTCCTCGTTGGCGATCCACAGCAGCTTGCCGCCGGTTTTCTGGTGCTCGAACAGCACCAGGTCCGCGCCGACCAGCGGGAAATCGCGGATCTCTTTCACTTCAAAGCCGTTCACCACGTCGCCGATGTTCGGCAGGGCGTCGGTTTCCTGGGGCAGCGCTTCCGCCAGGCCCGGGACGCAGGAGAGCATCAGGGCCAGTACAAGCAGAAAAGACAGGGTCTTTTTCATAGGGGCCTCCTTTGAATGTATTTTTTCCAACCGATTATAGCACAAGTCCGCAAAAATGTCATCCTGTTTTCTTCTTGGCTTCCGCCCCATATCTGATCAAAATGAGCAAAACCGGTTGCCATTCCCCGGATTTTATGGTAGACTTTCACCTTGTCGACTGTTTTCGGCACGAGAGCGGCGCACGGGTCCAAACCGGGTTGCCGTTCCAGAATGGATGCGCGCCGGCCCAAGCCGGCCATCCGAAGAAAGGAGCTTTTGACATGGAGAAGAATGCGTTCAATGTCAAAACCTTGACCACGGGCGGAGCCATCGCCGCGCTGTATGTGGTGCTGACTCTGGTGGCGCAGGCGTTCGGCCTGGCCAGCGGAGCCATTCAGGTCCGCCTTTCCGAAGCGCTCACGATCCTGCCTTGCTTTACCGCCGCGGCGGTGCCGGGCCTGACGGTGGGCTGTGTGCTGGCGAATCTCATCACGGGATGCGCCCTGTGGGACGTGGTATTCGGCAGCGTGGCCACGCTGCTTGGCGCCGTCGGCACCTACCTGCTGCGGAAAAAGCCGCTGCTGGCCTGGATCCCGCCGGTGGTGAGCAACGCGGTCATCGTGCCCATTGTGCTGCAAAAGGTCTACGGCGTGCCCGATTCCTTCTGGTTCCTGATGGCCACGGTAGGCGCGGGCGAAGTGATCACCTGCGGCCTCCTGGGATTGATGCTGTATAAAGCGCTGTCCAGAACAAAGGTCGTCTGAGCGCGCCGCATTATAAAAAAGACGAGAACGGAGACAATTCCGTTTTCGTCTTTTTTGGTTTTGCGCCAGCGTTTACTGTTCGGGCGCGCCGATCATGCGAGCGAAATTATAGAAGCCCAGATACCACACGCCGAAGTCGTGGCCGCCCGGCCCGTATTGCAGCACGAAGTTGTTCTCGTTCAGCGCGTCCGTCAGGGATGCCAGGTGATCCACGGCGGCATTGGTGCT
Organism: uncultured Eubacteriales bacterium; assembly: GCA_902795275.1. Classification (GTDB taxonomy): domain Bacteria; phylum Bacillota; class Clostridia; order Christensenellales; family Aristaeellaceae; genus RUG563. The sequence continues at coordinate 69,149 of CADBKQ010000006.1, forward strand.
GGCGAGGGCGATGCCGTCCTCGGTGCCGCAAATGCTGTAGAACACGCGCACAGGCAGGTCGGGATGCGCGTTGAGGGCGGCGGCGGTGATGGGCGCGGTGTTGGTGGTGGGACAGGCGGAAAACGCGCCGAAAGCGCTGAACACGTCCAGGCAGCGGCCCAGGCCCAGGTTAATGGTCTGCATCCCGCCCATGGATAGCCCGGCCATGGCGCAGCGGTTGCGGTCGTGAATATCCACGGCATAGCGTTCCGCCAGCGCGGGCAGCAGGTCGTTTCTCAGCTCCTCGTCGAAGCGGTAGAAGGAGGAATGATCCTCGGTCTTTCCGGCCCGGCCGTTGGGCGTGACCACGATAAACGGGCGAATCTCGCCGCTGTCGATCAGGTTGTCCATGATCCGCTTCACGCGGGAATCCTCGCCGGTCATGCCCCATTCGTATTCGCTGCCGCCGATGCCGTGGCAGAGGATGAACAGGTCGTAGGTCTGGGAGGCGTCGTAGCCGTGGGGCAGGTAGACGAACGCGGTTTTCTCATACGGCTCATTATCGTGGAACAGGTCGTGGGCCTGGTAGGTGAATTTCTCGATGGTTCCGCCATTCTGGCAGGCTTTGGTATATTTGAAAGGCACATTGTCCTCGTATGCCTCGGAACGCTCGGCGCGAATGGCGGCGTCAATATCGTCCTTGGACGTAAACGCCTGCCAGGACTGGAACGTGCCGCTTCCCTCAAAGGTGAAATACAGGTCATGCACGCCGCTGAGGCTGACGCTGTAGCGGTATTCCTTGGTAAAGGAATGGAACACGGCGGTGGCGATGGGCTGGCCGTCCATGCTGTCCGCATAGGCGCGGATGGTCAGTTCGCCGTCCGTCGTGGCCTTGAACCGGAGCACGGACGCGCCTTCCGCGAAGTCCAGCCCGCTGAACGAAATCCACTGGTCAGGCTGGGAAGCGTCCACCGTCATCAGCGCGGGCACCTCCAGGTAGGGATTGATGGCTTCCGCCTCGGCGAAAGAAAAGGGCAGCAGCAGCGAAAGCAGGGCTGCGAGCCAATGTTTCATCTTGATTTCCTCCTCATGAAAATGGTTATCCTTTTTATTATATCAAAATCAACCGGCAAAAGCAATCCTTTCTTTTTCCTCCGGTCGCGCATGAAAGAACAAATTGCTGCCGGGATGCGGAGGAAGGCCCAAAGGCTTTCCCCTTGGGAGATTCCTCCGGAAAACGCTCCGTTACGCTATTCTTTCAACAGACACTTCCCGGGACAGGCGCGCGTAATCCGCCGGGTCAAAATCCCCCGTGAAGATGCTCAGGGCGTTGGCGGCGGAAACGGCCAGCGCCATGCGGAAGCTGTCCAGAATGGGCAGGTGCCGGGCAAAGCCCACGGCGAAACCGGCCACCATGCTGTCGCCGCAGCCCACCGTGTTCCGGGGCGTGATCTTCGGGGGCTTCCCGTGGAACACGCCTTCATCGCAGGCCAGCAGCGCGCCGTCGCCGCCCAAGGAAAGCACAGCATAGGGAATGCCGCCCTCGTGCAGTTCCACAAGCGCGCCGATCGTATCCTCCCGGCTGGAAAAATGCCGTCCGGTTAATTGAGAGATTTCGTCCTCATTGGGCTTGATGAAGGCGGGCTTTTCCTTCACGGCGGCAATCAGCCGGTTTCCGCTGGTATCGACCAGCACGGGAATGCCCGCCGCCCGGCAGCGGCGAATCAGCTCGCAGTAAAAATCCTCCGGCACGCCCTTGGGCACGCTGCCGCTGATGGCGACCACATCCGTCTTGGGCAGCTCCGCGTCAAAATCTGCCAAGAAGCGGCCGATGTCCTCCTGCGTCACCGGCTCGCCCGGCTCCAGGTACTCGGTGGAGCGCCCGTTGGACAAGTCCCAGCAGTTGATGCAGCAGCGTGTCTCGCCCGCCACGTGGGTAAAGGCGGGACGAACCAGGGGCTCACTGATCAGCGAAACCAGGTACTGGCCGTTGAAGCCGCCGATGAAGCCCATGGCGGTCACGGGCTCTCCCAGCTTGGCCGCCACCTTGCTCACGTTCAGCCCCTTGCCGCCCGCCGTGTTGTGGACTTCCTTCACCCGCATAACGGTTTCGGGCTGAATGGATTCCATCAAATACAGCTTGTCAATGGAGGAATTCATCGTGACTGTCAGGATCATAATCATCTCTCCCCGAATTGTTCTGTCCTTCGTTCCATATCCGCACATACTATAAGCAGGACAAGGGAAAAAGTCAATAGATCGACGATGGAATTGCAGGGATTATGCATGAACATGATTGACCAAAAGCCTTCCCCTTGAGGGGAAGGTGGGCCGCGAAGCGGCTCGGATGAGGTGTTCATGAGGGTTAAAACACCTCATCAGTCAGGCTTCGCCTGACAGCTTCCCCTCAAGGGGAAGCCTTTTGGATTACATCACTATCTCTCTTTATAAATTCTGTTTATTTATGCGTAGCCGTAGACGGAATCGGCGCAAGAAAGGCGCATGGCCGGAAGCGCCATGCGCCTGATTTTGTCTCTCAAATGGGTATCAGTTTTATCCCAGGGTCACCTTGACCTGGTGGGCCTTGCCGTCGCCGAACACGGGCAAGACGTTGCCTTCGATTTCCTTGCCGTCCACGGTGACCTGCTTCACGCCGCGGCACACGTGGCCGGGGTTCTGGATGTCGATTTCATAGGTGGCTCCCCGGAAGCGGCGGGAGATATGATAGCCCTCCCAGTCATGGGGGATGCAGGGATCGATTTTCAGGCCGTCCCAGTCGGGCTTCACGCCCAGGATGTAATTGCTGATGACGTAGAAGTTCCAGGCGGCGGTGCCGGTAAGCCAGGAGTTCTTGGCCTGGCCGAAGTTCTTGGCGTCCTTGCCCGCGATCATCTGGCTGTACACGTAGGGCTCCATCTTGTGCAGGTCGCTGATTTCTTCGCGGTAAGCGGGCGCGATCTTCTTATACAGCTTGAAAGCTCGGTCGCCGTGGCCCACCACGGTTTCGGCGGCGATGATCCAGGGATTGTTGTGGCAGAAGATACCGGCGTTTTCCTTGTATCCCGGCGGATAGGAGGACACTTCGCCCAGTTCGAGATGGTACTCCTTGTAGGCGGGCTGGAGCAGCACGATGCCGTGCTCGGTTTCCAGCCACTTTTCCACGGAGGCCAGGGCTTTTTCGGCTTTGCCGTCCTTCACGCCCACGCCGCCCATGACGCAGTAGCCCTGGGGCTCGATGAAGATCTTGCCGTCCTCGCATTCGTGGCTGCCCACCTTATGTCCCATGGCGTCATAGGCGCGGACGAACCATTCGCCGTCCCAGCCCGCGGTCAGGATGGCCTGTTCCATTTCGTCGATGGACTGCTGGTGATCCGCTGCTTTTTCCACGAGGCCCCGGCGTTTTTCCAGCGCCACCAGTTCGGGGCCGATGGCCACGAACATGCCCGCGATCAGCACGGATTCCGCCACCCGGTCGTCGGGCGCGTTGGGGTTGGAGAAGGTCTGGAAGCTCTCGTCGGGGGTGTCGGAGAAGCAGTTCAGATTCAGGCAGTCGTTCCAGTCGGCCCGGCCGATCAGCGGCAGGCCGTGGGGCCCGCGGTTGTTCACCACATGGTTGAAGCTCGCATCCAGGTGCTCCATCAGGGTGCCGCAGTCGTCGGGGTTGGTGTCGTAGGGGGTCTTTTCATCCAGGATGCTGAAGTCCCCGGTCTCCTTGATGTAGGCCGCGGTGCCGGCGATGAGCCACAGCGGGTCGTCGTTGAAGCCGCCGCCGATGTCGTTGTTGCCCTTCTTGGTCAGGGGCTGGAACTGGTGGTAGCAGCCGCCGTCCCGGAACTGGGTGGCCGCGATGTCCAGGATGCGTTCCCGGGCGCGCTCAGGGATCTGGTGCACGAAGCCCAGCAGATCCTGGGAGGAATCCCGGAAGCCCATGCCCCGGCCCACGCCGCTTTCAAACATGGAGGTCGAGCGGCTCATATTGAAGGTGACCATGCACTGGTAGGGGTTCCAGATGTTCACCATGCGGGAGAGCTTCTCGTCCGGCGTGGTGAGGGTGTAGGCGGACAGCAGGTTGTCCCAGTGCGCTTTCAGGGCATTGAAGGCGTCGGCAATCTGCGCGTCGGTGGTCAGCTTGGAGAGCAGTTCCTTCGCCGGGGCTTTGTTGATGACGCCGGGGGCGGAGAACTTTTCTTCGTTCGGCAGTTCCACATAGCCCAGCACGAAGTTGAACTTCTTGCTTTCGCCCGCGTTCAGGTGCACCTTGATCTGGTGCGCCGCCATGGGCTGCCAGCCGGAAGCCACGGAGTTGCCCATCTGGCCGGTGACCACGCTGTTAGGCGCGTCGAAGCCATTGTACAGGCCCAGGAAGGTTTCCATATCGGTGTCGAAGCCGTCCACCGGCACGTTCACCGCGTAGAAGGAATAGTGGTTGCGGCGCTCGCGGTACTCGGTCTTGTGGTACACCACGCCGTTTTCGATTTCCACTTCGCCGGTGGAGAAGTTGCGCTGGAAGTTCAGCATATCGTCCTGGGCGTTCCAGAGGCAGAACTCCACAAAGCTGGTCAGAATCACGTCCTTGGGAGCGTCCCCTTCATTGGTCAGCGTGATCTGGTGCACCTCGGCGTTCACGCCCATGGGCACGAAAGACAGCTGGCTGGCCTTCACGCCGTTCTTCTTGCCGGTGATGACGGTGTAGCCCATGCCGTGGCGGCAGGAATATTCATCCAGCTCGGTCTTGCAGGGCTTCCAGCCGGGGTTCCACACGGTGTCCCCGTCCTTGATATAGAAGTACCGACCGCCGTTATCCACCGGCAGGTTGTTGTAGCGGTAGCGGGTGATGCGGCGGAGCCGGGCGTCCCGGTAGAAGCAGTAGCCGCCGGCGGTGTTGCTGATGATGCCGAAGAAGTTTTCGCAGCCCAGGTAATTGATCCAGGGATAGGGGGTGCGGGGCGTGGTGATCACGTATTCCCGCGCTTTGTCGTCGAAATGGCCGAACTTCATGTTTCTTCCTCCTGTTAGTGTCGCGCTGTCAGTGGGATATTTTGCCCGCGGAGATTATACCATAATGATACCGGATAGGCAAGGGCAAACGCAGGGCTTTTCACGGTTTGCGCATGAATTAATTAAGTGTTAAGGGAGCAACCAGAAGCCTTCCCCTTGAGGGGAAGGTGGCCCGCGAAGCGGGTCGGATGAGGTGTTCATGAGATAGAAACACCTCATCAGTCAGCCTGACGGCTGACAGCTTCCCCTCAAGGGGAAGCCTTTTGGGTCATCTTCCGTATCTTCGTAACAATTTGTTCATTCATGCGTAAGCCATGCGAGGGTTTTGAGGAAATCCCGCAGCTTGTAATCCAGGATTTTTTACGCGGCGAACTGGCTGTTGTACAGCTTGGCGTAGAAGCCGTCCTTCGCCAGCAGGGTTTCGTGGTTCCCCTGCTCGATGATGTGGCCGTCCCGCATGACCAGGATCACGTCGGCCTCCCGGATGGTGCTCAGGCGGTGGGCCACGATGAAGGTGGTGCGGCCCTGCATCATGGTGGTGAAGGCCTTTTGAATCCGAATCTCCGTGCGGGTGTCGATGGAGGAGGTGGCCTCGTCCAAAATCAGCATGGGCGGCAGGCAGAGCATGATGCGGGCGATGCACAAAAGCTGCTTCTGGCCCTGGGACAGTTGGCCTCCATCCTCGCCGATGACGGTATCGTATCCGTTCGGCAGGCGCTTGATGAAGCTGTGCGCGTGGGCGGACTTGCAGGCCGCGATGATTTCTTCCTCCGTTGCGTCGGGCTTGCCTAAAACCAGGTTCTCCCGCACGGTGCCCGCTTTCAGCCAGGTTTCCTGCAAGACCATGCCGTAATTGGCCCGCAGGCTCCGGCGGGTGATCTGCCGGATGTCGGTGCCCTCCACGGCAATCGCGCCCCTGTCCACGTCGTAGAAGCGCATGAGCAGGTTGATGAGGGTGGTCTTGCCGCAGCCGGTGGGCCCAACGATGGCGATGCGCTGACCGGGCTTTACGTGCAGATTCAAGCGTTCAATCAGGGGCCTGTCCGGGGTGTAGGCGAAATACACGTCGCTAATATCCACCTGGCCCGCCGCTTCGGACAGCACCCGGGCATCCTGCGCGTCGGGGGTTTGCGCGGGTTCCGCAATCAGCTTGAAAATGCGGGCGGCGCAGGCCAGGGCGTTCTGCAATTCCGTCACCACGCCGCTGATTTCGTTGAAAGGCTTGGTGTACTGGTTGGCGTAGGACAGCAGCGCTGACAGGCTGCCCACGGTGAAGGGGGCCGCCGTGCCTGCCGTCGCCGCGCACACCAGCGCGCCGGAGAGCGCCACGGCGGCATAGACCACGTTGTTCACGAACCGGGTGCAGGGGTTGGTCAGCGAAGAATAGAAGATGGCTTTCAGGGAGCATTTCTCCAGGCGCTCGTTGATCTCGTCGAACTTCTCCACGCTCTTCTCTTCCTGCCCGAAGGCCTTCACCACCTTCTGGTTCCCCAGCATTTCGTCGATGAAGGCGGTCTGCTCGCCCCGGGTTTCGCTCTGCTGCTGGAAGAAGGAATAGGTGTGGGTGGCGATGAAGCGCGCCACCACGAAGCTCAGCGGCGTCAGCACCACCACCACCGCGGCGATGCCAGGCCGGATGGACACCATGAAGCCCAGGGTACCCAGGATGGTGACCACGCCGGTGAACAATTGGGTAAAGCCCAGCAGCAGGCCGTCGGCGAATTGATCCACGTCGGCGATCACCTGGCTGACGATGCCGCCCACGGGATGGGAATCAATGTAGCTGAGGGGCAGGATCTGCAAGCGCCGGAACGCCTGGTTCCGCACGTCCTGCACCACCTGGTAGGTGATCTTGTTGTTGATGCTGTTCACCAGCCATTGCACCGCCGCCGTCGCCGCCACAATCACGCCGATGCGGAGGAGCAGCGGCAGGATGGCAGCAAAGTCCACCTTTCCCGGACCGATGATGTGGTCGATGGCCCGGCCGATGAGCACCGGCACGTACAGCGTCAGCGCCACGATCACGGCGGACAGCAGGATGGACAGCGCCACCAGCGCCCAGTAGGGCTGCAAATATTTCAGCACCTTTTTCAGCGTGCCTTTTTCGGCTTTCTGCGCTTTCTTGCTCATGCCTGCGCCGCCTCCTTCCTGAACTGGGAATCATAGATTTCCCGGTACACCGGGCAGGTTTCCAGCAGATCCAGGTGCGTGCCCACACCCACGGCCCGGCCGTCGTCCAGCACCACGATCTGGTCGGCGTGCTGGATGGAGGAGGTGCGCTGGGACACGATAAACACCGTGGGCCGGCCGTCCATTTCCCGGAGCGCCTTGCGCAGCGCCGCGTCGGTGGCGAAGTCCAGGGCCGAGGAGGAGTCGTCTAAAATCAAGATATCGGGCTTCCGCACCAGCGCCCGGGCGATGGTGAGCCGCTGCCGCTGGCCCCCGGACAGGTTGCGGCCCGCCTGCTCGATCATGGCGTCCAGGCCGCCCTTGGACACCACTACGTCCTCCGCCTGGGCGATGCGCACGGCCTGCATGATCTCCTCGCCGGCGGCGGCTTCATTGCCCCATTGCAGGTTTTCCCGGATGGTGCCCTGGAACAGCACCGCCTTTTGCGGCACGATGCCGATGCGGGCGCGGAGCGCTTCCGGCTCCATGGCCCGCACGTCCATGCCGTCCACCAGCACCTGGCCCTCGGTGGCTTCGTAGAAGCGGGGAATCAGGTTGACGAAGGTGGATTTGCCGCTGCCCGTGCCGCCGATGACGCCGACGGTTTCGCCGGGCAGGACGGACAGGTTCACATCGGTCAGGGATGCGTCGGCCCCTTCGCTGTAGCGGATGCCCGCGTGGATGAACTGGACGCGGTATTTGCCGTCGCCCTTGGGCAAGTCCCGCTTCACCGGCTCCCCGGCGGGCATGTCCAGCACACCCTGGATGCGCTTGGCGCAGGCCACGGATTTCGTAATATTGATAATCAGATTCGCCAGCTTGATGAGCTCCACCAAAATCTGGCTCATGTAGTTGTACAGCGCCACCACCGCGCCCTGGGTGATGATACCCGCCTCCACCCGCACGGCCCCGGTGTGGATGAGAAACAGAATGGCCAGGTTGATGATGACGTAAGTGACCGGGTTCATGAGGGCGGAAATGCGGCCCACGTACTTCTGCATGACGGTGAGCGCTTCGTTCTTTTCCTCAAAGGCGGCGATTTCCGTGTCCTCCTTGCCGAACGCCCGCAGCACCCGCGCGCCGGTGAGGTTCTCCCGAGTCGCGCCCAGCACCTTATCCAGCAATCCCTGCACCTTCCGGTACAGGGGGATGCTGGCCAGCATGATGCCGAATACCACCACGGACAGCGCCGGAATCGCCGCCACGAACCAGAGGGCGGCTTTCACGTCGATGGTAAAGGCCATGATCATGGCCCCGAACACCACGAAGGGCGAGCGCAGCAGCAGCCGCAGCGCCAGGTTCAGCCCGGTCTGCACCTGGTTCATGTCGCTGGTCATGCGGGTGATCAGCGTGGAGATGCCCACCTTATCCAGCGTCTGGTAGGAAAAGCCCTGGATGTGGCTGTACAGCGCATGGCGCAGCTTCTTCACGAAGCCCACCGATGCCTTCGCCGCAAAGTACTGGGCGGTCACGGAGCACAGAAGGCCCACCAGCCCCAGCCCCACCAGCACCAGGCACATGAGCCAGATGTACCTTTGATCCTGCGCGCCGATGCCCCGGTCAATGATGGCGGCGACCACCAGCGGCACGATCAATTCAAACCCCGCCTCCAGCAGCTTGAACAGCGGCCCCAGGATGCTTTCTTTCCGGTATTCGCGCAGGTAAACCAACAGTTTTTTCATGTTTCCCCTCCGTCTTTTGAAGCGGATACAGCGCCGCGTGATCCCATGAGGAATGAAAAGCAGGAAAGAATACAGTGGTACTTTCCTTCCGATTTTCTTTATTCTATCATAGAAGGCGCGGCGCTGTCCACAGGGTTTTCCCGAAACGGGCGCGTCCATGATTTTTTTATTGTTTTTCCCCGCCTCATTGCTTGATTTGCGGCATGATGCGTGATATAATGGCATCAAGAAAAAGCCCAATTGAAAGGGAGGAAATACGCATGATCAAGAAATTGCTGAAAGAGTTCAAAGAGTTCGCGCTTCGTGGCAACGTCATCGACATGGCCGTCGGTGTTATCATCGGCGCCGCGTTCGGCAAGGTCGTCACCGCTGTGATCGACATTTTCCTCAACCCCATCATCGAAAACATCACAGCCGCCGCCGCAATCAACGGCAACCAGCCCGGCTTCGCCGGCAGCATCATGAGCTTCCTGGGCGTGCTGGTGGAATTCCTGCTCACGGCGCTGGTGCTGTTCGTCATCATCAAGGCCATGAACGCCGCCAAGAACCTGACCAAGAAGCCCGAACCCCCGAAGGAAGAGCCCCGGAAGTGCCCCTTCTGCTGCTCCGAAATCGCCAAGGAAGCCACCCGCTGCCCCCATTGCACCAGCGAGCTGCCCAAGTACAAGGCCGCGTAACCGGCTGTTTCTTCCTGCTTCCATATTGCGGCGGATGCAAAAATCCGCCGCTTTTTTATTTTTCTTTTTGCTCATGGCAAAACCGGTCAAAATCCATCATTTTCATCCATTGAAAATGCTATTATATAAGAAGAAACTCTTCCAATTTTCATGATTTTGTGGTATACTATGAAAGCAGAATATGATTTTTGGAAGAACCAGCCAAACAGGAATTTGGGGAGGAAAGTATGGCTCAGGATCAGGAAAACAATCTGAACGAAGTGAACCCGGAGCTGCAGGGCTCCGCGCATTATGACGAAACGCAGATTCAGGTGCTGGAGGGCCTGGAGGCCGTGCGCAAGCGGCCCGGCATGTACATCGGCTCCACCGATGCGAGGGGCTTGCACCACTGCGTCTATGAAATCGTGGACAACGCCATCGACGAAGCGCTGGCGGGCTTTTGCACGGAAATCCATGTGACGCTGGAAAAGGACGGCTCCGTGTCTGTCAAGGACAACGGCCGCGGCTTCCCCGTGGGCATCCATCCCAAGATGGGCCGCCCCGCCGTGGAGGTGTGCCTCACCGTGCTGCACGCCGGCGGCAAGTTCGGCGGCGAGGGCTACAAGGTGTCCGGTGGCCTGCACGGCGTGGGCGCTTCTGTCGTGAACGCCCTGTCCCGCCACATGCGGGTGGAAGTGCGGCAGGACGGCAAAATCTACGAGCAGGAATATAACATCGGCAAGATCGAATACGACCTGCGGGTGATCGGCGAAACCCAGGAGACCGGCACCACCGTGCGTTTCTGGCCCGACATCCGCAGCGCGGAGAATCCCGAGGGCGTGTTCGACCCCGGCATCGACTTTTCCTTTGACGTGCTCAAGGCCCGCATCCGGGAAATGGCCTTCCTGAACAAGGGCATCAAGATCGTCCTGCGGGACGAACGGCCCGAGGAGCCCATCGAGCGCACCTTCCACTATGAAGGCGGCATCCGGGAGTTCGTCAAGTATCTGAACAAAAACAAGGAAGTGCTCTTCCCCGAGCCTATTTACGTGGAGGGTCTGAAAAACGGCGTGTCGGTGGAAGTGGCTTTGCAGTACAACGACAGCTATAACGAAAACATCTACACCTTCGCCAACAACATCCACACCCCCGAGGGCGGCACCCACCTGATGGGCTTCCAGGCTGCCCTGACCCGCGCCATCAACGATTACGGCAGGCGGTATAAAATTCTCAAAGACGCCGACGCCAACCTGAAGGGCGAGGATACCCGCGAATCCCTGGCGGCGGTGATTTCCGTCAAGATGCACGAGCCCCAGTTCGAGGGCCAGACGAAGTCCAAGCTGGGCAACAGCGAGGTGCGGCCCATCGTGGACAGCCTGGTGAGCGAAGGGCTGAGCACTTTCCTGGAGGAGCACCCCACCGAGGCCAAGATCATCCTGGAGCGGTGCGTCGGCGCCGCCCGCGCCCGGGAAGCGGCCCGGAAGGCCAGGGAAGCCACCCGCAGAAAGTCCGTGCTGGAATCCGCCTCCCTGCCCGGCAAGCTGGCGGACTGCACCGAGCGCGACCCCGCCAAGTGCGAAATCTTCATCGTGGAGGGCGACTCCGCCGGCGGCAGCGCCAAGACGGGCCGCGACCGGCATTACCAGGCCATCCTGCCCCTGCGCGGCAAGATCCTGAACGTGGAAAAGGCGCGGCTGGATAAAATCCTCATCAACGCCGAAATCAAGAACATGATCACCGCCTTCGGCTGCGGCGTGGGCAATGAGTTCAATCTGGACAAGCTGCGCTACCACCGCATCGTCTGCATGACGGATGCCGACGTGGACGGCGCGCACATCCGCATTCTGATGCTCACCTTCTTCTACCGCTACATGCGTCCCCTCATCGAGAACGGCTTCGTCTACATCGCCATGCCGCCGCTGTACAAGGTGACCAAGGGCAAGCAGGAATATTATGTGTACGACGACAAGGAATTGCAGCAGCTTCTGGACAAGCTGGGCCGCGACACCAAGGCAGAGATTCAGCGTTATAAAGGCCTGGGCGAAATGAGCAGCGAACAGCTTTGGCTGACCACCATGAACCCCGAAACCCGCACCATGATGCGCGTCACCATGGAGGACGCCATGGCCGCCGACGAGATTATCAGTTTGCTCATGGGCGACAAGGTGGAGCCGAGAAGAGAATTTATTGAACAGAACAGCGAATTGGCCGTATTGGACTTCTGACAGCTGAAAGGATTGTGACAAAATGAGCGACATCAAAGACCGTTTGATTCCAACGGATTTGGAACACGAAATGCGCCAGTCCTTCATCAGCTACGCCATGAGCGTCATCGTGGACCGGGCGCTGCCCGACGTGCGGGACGGCTTAAAGCCCGTGCACCGGCGCATCCTGTACGACATGAACGAGCTGGGCATGACCCCGGACAAGCCCTACCGCAAGAGCGCCCGCCTGGTGGGCGACGTGCTGGGCAAGTTCCATCCCCATGGGGACAGCAGCGTGTACGACGCCATGGTGCGTCTGGCCCAGGACTTCAACCTGCGCTACATGCTGGTGGACGGCCAGGGCAACTTCGGCTCCATCGACGGCGACGGCGCCGCCGCCATGCGTTACACGGAAGCCCGCATGAGCAAAATCTGCACCGCCATGCTCCAGGACATCGAGAAGGACACGGTGGATTTCTACCCCAACTTCGACGAGACCCTGATGCAGCCCGCCGTGCTGCCCTCCCGTTTTCCGAACCTGCTGGTAAACGGCACCAGCGGCATCGCCGTGGGCATGGCCACCAACATCCCGCCCCACAATTTGGGCGAGGTGATCGACGGCTGCGTGTGCCTGATCGACAACCCGGAAGCCACCCTGGACGATTTGATGGAGCACATCAAGGGGCCGGACTTCCCCACGGGCGGCATCATCCTGGGCCGCAGCGGCATCCGGGAAGCCTACCATACGGGCCGGGGCCGCATCGTGACCCGGGCCAAAACCGAGATCGAATCCATGTCCAACGGCCGGGACCGCATCATCGTGACGGAAATCCCCTACGCGGTGAACAAGGCCCGGCTGGTGGAAAAGATCGCCGAGCTGGTGCATGAAAAGCGGCTGGACGGCATCAGCGACATCCGCGACGAATCCGACCGCAACGGCATGCGCATCGTGATCGAGCTCAAGCGCGACGTGCAGGCCCAGGTGGTGCTGAACTACCTGTACAAGCACACCCAATTGCAGGACACCTTCGGCGTGATCATGCTGGCCCTGGTGAACGGGGAGCCCAAGGTGCTGTCCCTGCGGGACGCGCTGTATTATTACATCCTCCACCAGGAGGACGTGGTGACTCGCCGCACCAAGTACGACCTGGACAAGAGCCTGGCCCGCGCCCATATTTTGGAGGGCTTGCTCAAAGCCCTGGACAACATCGACGAGATCGTTCACATCATCCGCAGCAGCCCCGACACCCCCACCGCCAAGCAGACCCTGATGGAGCGCTTCGACTTTTCCGACAAGCAGGCCCAGGCCATCCTGGATATGCGCCTGGCCCGCCTGACCGGCCTGGAACGGGAAAAGCTGCTGGAGGAATACCAGGAGCTGGAAAAGACCATCGCCTACCTGCAATCCCTGCTGGCGGACAAGCAGAAGCTGCTGGGCGTGATCAAGGACGAACTGCTGGAGATCAAGAACAAGTACGCCGACCCCCGCCGCACGGAAATCTCCGCCATCGAAGGGGAAATCGACATTGCCGACCTGATTGCCGTGGACGACATGGTGGTGACGCTGACCCACTTCGGCTACGTGAAGCGCCTTTCCAAGTCCACCTACCGCGCCCAGGGCCGGGGCGGCAAGGGCGTTTCCGCCATGACCACCCGGGAGGACGACTACGCCGAGAACATCCGCATCGTCAACTCCCACGAACCGATTCTGTTCTTTACCAATAAGGGCCGGGTCTATACCCTTACCTGCTACCAGATTCCCGAAGCCAGCCGCACGGCCCGGGGTACCGCCATCGTGAACCTGCTGCAATTGAGCGGCGGGGAAAAGGTGACGAACATGATCCCCATGCCCGAAATGGCGGAGGGACGGTATCTTATCATGGCGACCCGGGAGGGCCTGATCAAAAAGACCGCGCTCTCCGAATTCCAGAACCTGCGCAAAGCGGGCCTCATCTCCATCGTGCTCAACGAAGGCGACGAGCTGATCGGGGTTGAAATGTGCCGCGACGGGGAAGAATTGCTGTTGGGCACCCGCAAGGGCAAGGCCATCCGCTTTGCCGAGCGCCATGTGCGCTGCATGGGCCGCGTGAGCCACGGCGTCAAGAGCATGAACCTGGAAGCCGGCGACGAGGTGACCGACCTGTGCGTGATCGAAGAGGACTGCCATGTGCTGGCCATCACCGAGAACGGCTACGGCAAGCGCACCGATCCCGACGCATACCGCGAAACCAACCGCGGCGGCAAGGGCATCATCGCCATGAACCTGACGGAAAAGACCGGCTGGCTGGTGGCTCAGCTGATGGTGCATCCGGATGAGGACATCCTGCTCATCACCGATGACGGCACCGTGATCCGCACGCCGGTGGACGACATTCGCGTCTGCGCCCGCGCCACCCAGGGCGTGCGCCTGATGCGCGTCAACGAGGGCAGCCGCATCGTGGCCGTGGCCCGGGCGGAAAAGGAAGAAGAGCCCGAAGAGGACGACGCCCCCGTGAACGAACCGGTGGAGGCAGCGGAAGACGCCCCGGCGGAGGAAACCCCTGCCGAACCGGATAACAACAACGATATTTGATCCACAAAAGCGAAAAGCCTTCCCCGGAAACTTGGGAAGCGCAGACTGTCGACAAAGCCCCTGGGATGCATCGAAGGGCCGCAGCCCTTCGATTGTCATCCGCAGGCGGCGGCGTGTACGTCGCCGAGGAGCAACCGAAGGTTGCTTCCTAAATCAATTTCCGGCCGTAAAATGAGCGTTTCCAAAGGAAATGCCATTTTACAGGAAATTGATGCTTCATCGAAAGACTGCTTTAGCTGGCTTTCGATGGCAGCGTGTCAACTTTGTCGACACGCTGAGCCTTCCCCGGAAACTGGGGAAGGCCCCTTTGGTTACAGGGAGGAAAGCATATGAATTTCAAGGCCATTGCCCTGGTGATCCTGTTCCTGGTGTACCTGTGGAATCAATTCCTGAACCTGCTGAAATGGCGCAGCGCGAAGAACCCCATCCCGAAGAACGTCGCCGACGTGTACGACGCGGAGACCTACAAGAAGTGGCGGGCCTACAACGGCGAAAAGAGCCGCCTGGCGCTGCTTGAGGGCACGGTGAGCTTCATCGTGGACGCGCTGCTGGTGGCGTTCAACGTGTACGCCGCCTTTGCCCGGCTGTTCCCGGACGGGCTGTGGATGCAGATGCTGTCCGTGCTGCTGCTGAGCCAGATCGTGTCGGTGTTCGCGATTCCATTTTCCTATTACAATACCATGGTAATCGAGGAAAAATACGGCTTCAACCGCTCCACCAAGAAAACCTTCTGGCTGGATCAAGTCAAGACATTTTTAATTTCCCTGGTGGTCATGCTAATCGTGGGTTCCCTGCTGCTGTGGCTGCATCAATCTCTGGGTGACTGGCTGATTCTGGCTTTTGCCATCGTCATGACCCTGCTGCTCCTGGGCTTTTCCTTCCTCTATCCCTTTTTCAGCAGAATTTTCAACAAATTCACGCCCCTGGAGGACGGGGAACTGAAAGAGAAAATCACCGGCCTGCTGGAAAAGAACGGCTACAAGGTGCGGGCCATCCAGGTGATGGACGCTTCCAAACGCTCCACCAAATCCAACGCCCACTTCACCGGCTTTGGCAAAATGAAGACCATTGTCCTCTACGACACGCTGGTGCAGTCCATGACCACGGATGAAATCTGCGCGGTGTTCGCCCACGAAATGAGCCACGGCCTGCATAAGGACACGCTGAAAAACCAGATCCTGTCCTTTGTGCAGATGCTCATTTTAGGCGTGCTGGCCTGGCTGACCCTGCGTTCCCCGGAAATTTTCCGGTCCTTCGGCTTTGATACAGTGAACTACGGCTTTGCGATCTTCCTGATCATAGGCGTGGAATTCGCCCTCATCGCCCCGCTGTTCGGGCTGCTGGTGAACTGGCACTCCCGCAAGGCGGAATACCGCGCCGACGCCCAAGCGGTGAAGGAGGGCTATGGGGATTCCCTTGTCAGCGCGCTGAAAAAGCTGGCGAAGGAAAACTTTGCCGACCTGTCGCCCCATCCCCTGCTGGTGAAGCTGGAATATTCCCATCCCACATTGAGCCAGCGAATCGAAGCGATTGAGAAGAAGCATTGACTTATTTTAGCTTTCTCGGAAAGGGGTGTGGGGGAAACCGCTCTTTGGCTTCAAAGAGCGGTTTCCCCCACAAAAAAGGCAATGACCCAAAAACAGAAAACCCTGGTGGGCGGGGTATCCATCCTGGGCATCGCGGGCATCATCTGCAAGGTGGTGGGCGTGCTGTACCGCATCCCGCTGGCCCATTTGATCGGGCCGGATGGCATGGGCGTGTACCACAAGGTGTATCCCGCCTATAACCTGCTGCTCACCATTTCCTCCGCGGGCCTGCCGGTGGCGATTTCCCGCATGGTGGCGCACTACGTCACCCGGGAAGACCCGCGCAACGCCCGGCGCATTTTCTCCATGGCCATGCGGATGCTGCTGGCGCTGGGCCTGCTGACCATGCTGCTGATGCTGCTGTTCTCCGGCCGGCTGGCGGCCTGGCAGGGCACCCAGGAAACCAAGGCGGGCTACATGGCGATTGCCCCCAGTCTGTTCTTTGTGTGCGTGATGAGCGCGTTCCGGGGCTTCCTGCAAGGGCAAAGGAACATGGTGCCCACGGCGGTCAGCCAGTTGATTGAGCAGATCGGGCGCGTATTCATTGCTCTGCCGTTTGCTTATTGGGGGATGCGGCGGGGCGGCGTGGCGCTGGGCGCGGCGGGCGCGCTGGCGGGGGGCACCATCGCGGAAGGCGCGGCGCTCCTTTACATGCTGCTCCAGCACCGCAAAGCCGACCAGGCGCTGGATTTCGTTCCCCAGCGGGAGGACGGTGAAACCCTGGCCGGCCGGGTGATTGCCAGACGGCTGGTGTACATTTCCATCCCCATCACCTTAGGCGCGTGCATCGTACCCCTGGCGGGGTTCATCGACAGCATCATGCTGACCCAGCTGATGGAGGGCGCGGGCATGGCGGCGGAGGACGCGCTGGTGCGCTACGGCTCCTACGCCGGGCCGGTGCTGACGCTGATCAACGTACCCACCGCCCTCGCCATGGCCATGAGCACCAACCTGGTACCGGACATCGCCGCCGGACTGGCAAGAGGCGAAAAGGAATACGTCGCCAAGGAAGCGGGCGTGGGCCTGCGGATGGCGGCAGTGATCGGCTTCCCCTGCTCCATCGGCATGAGCCTGCTGGCCCAGCCCATCCTGTACCTGTGCTACCGGGGCTGCTACACCGGCCCGCAATTGGACGTGGCGGCGGAACTGCTCACGATTTCCAGCCTGACCATCGTGCTGTTCACCATGGTGCAGGCCACCAGCGGCATTTTGCAGGGCGCGGGAAAGCAGCGCATTCCCATGTATACCCTCGTCCTGGGCGTGGCGCTGAAAATCGCCCTGAACTATACGCTGGTCCGGATTCCCGGCGTAGATATTCACGGCGCGCCTTGGGCGTCGCTGCTGTGCTATACCGCCAGCATGATCCCCAATCTGTACTATGTATCCAAATACACCGGGTATCGCTTCAATGTGCTGGATGTGGTGGTCAAGCCCTTCTTCTGCGCGGCGGTGATGGGCGGCGCGGTGTACGGCATCTGGACGCTGGGCTTCGGCTATCCGGGCCATCTGAACGGCTTCAGGCTGACGGCGGGCATCCTGCTGTGCGTGGCGGTCGGGGCGCTGATATACGGCTTCCTGGCGCTGAAAACCAAAGCCATCGACAAAAACGACCTGCCCGCGAAAATCAGGAGGTTCATTAAATAATGCGGAGTACGAAAGCCATAACCGTGGTGTCCCTGGGCCCCGGGCCCCGGGAATACCTGACGCTGGGGGCTGTTGACGCCCTGAAAAAAGCGGAGAAGGTGATTTTGCGAACCTCCCTGCGCTGCGACGCGGCGGATGAACTGCGGGAAATCGGGGTACAATTTGAAACGCTGGACTTCCTGCACGAGGAATGCGAGGACTTTGACGAACTGACCGAACGGGCGGTTGACTATTTGCTTGAAAAGGCGGAAGAAGCGCCGCTGTGCTACGCCGTGTTCGACGCCGCTGCCGACGAGACTGTGGCCGCCCTGCGGAGGAAAGCCCCTGAAACCGCGGTGCTGCCCGGCGTGCCCCTGTCCGCGCCCTTCCTGGCTGCGGCCCCGGCCCAGGAGAAGGTCGAGATTCAGACGGCCAGCAGCCTTGAGATCACCTCCATCCAGAACCCGCTGCTCATCCTGGAATGTGATTCCAAAATGCTGGCGGGCGAGTGCAAGCTGCAATTGCTGTCCTGGTACGATCCCGACCAGCCCGCCCTGTTCTTTCCGCCCAGCGACAATCCGGCGCGCGCATACAGAGCCATCCCGCTTTCCGACATGGACCGCCAGCCCAAGTATGACCACACCTGCGCCGTGCTGCTGCCGCCGGTGGAACTGACCCAGCGCAAACGCTTTGATTTTTACGACCTGGTGCGGGTGATGGACATTCTGCGGGGCGAGGACGGCTGCCCCTGGGACAAGGAGCAGACCCACGAAACCCTGAAAAAGTACCTGGTAGAGGAAGCCTACGAAACCGCCGCCGCCGTCAGCGAGGAGGACTGGGATCACGTGGCGGACGAGCTGGGCGACGTGCTCTTGCAGGTGGTGTTCCAGGCGAACATCGGCAGGCAGTACGGCACCTTCGAGCTTTCCGACATCACGTCCCACATCTGCCGCAAGATGATCGACCGGCACCGGCACATTTTCGGCTCCGACCACTGCGAAACCGCGGAGGACGTGCTGAACAACTGGGAGAAGATCAAAAAAGAGGAGCGCGGCTACAAGACCCAGACCGACGTGCTGCGCGGCGTGTCCGTGGGCCTGCCTCCGCTGGTGCGCGCCGCCAAGGTGCAGAAGAAGGCCGCGGACGTGGGCTTTGAGTGGGACGATGTGAAAAAGGCGCTGGCAAAGGTGCGGGAAGAAACCGACGAAGCGCAGGCTGAACTGGAACCAAAGAGCGAAAACCTGGAAATGGAGCTCGGCGATTTGTTCTTCGCCTGCGTCAATCTGGCCCGTCTTTCCGGGGTCGATCCTGAAAGCGCCCTCCAAAAAGCAACCGAAAAGTTCATTTCCCGATTTTCTTCCATGGAAAATGCGATTTTACGCGATGGAAAACGCTTTCAGGACTTGACATTATCAGAAATGGATGTATACTGGGAGGGTAGCAAAAAACACCCGAATAACAAGGCATAATCGGGTGTTCAGCACATTTTAAGTTGAGTGGAGGTTATTATCATGAACAAATCCGAATTGGTCGCCGCTCTGGCTCAGAAGGCTGAACTGTCCAAGAAGGACGCCGAAAAGGCCCTGTCCGCTTTTGTGGACGTGGTCACCGAAACCCTCAAGGCCGGCGACAAAGTGCAGCTGGTTGGCTTTGGCACCTTTGAAGCCAAGGAACGCCCCGCCCGCAGCGCCCGCAATCCCCGCACCGGCGAAGCGATCGAAATCGCGGCCAGCAAGACCGCTGCTTTCAAGGTCGGCAAAGCCCTGAAGGACAGCCTCAACTAATCTGGATTTCCATTCAGCCGTGCCTTCGGGCACGGCTTTTATTGCCTTATGAAGGAGCACCATATGCGTCTTGACAAATATCTGAAGGTTTCCCGCATCATCAAGCGCCGCACCGTGGCGAAAGAAGCCTGCGACGGTGGGCGCGTGACCATCAACGGTAAGGTGAGCAAGGCCGGGGCGGAGGTCAAGGAAGGGGACATCATGGAGATCCGCTTCGGCAACCGCGTGGGCCGTTATGAAATCACCGATGTGAAAGAAGTCGTCCGCAAGGAGAACGCCGCGGAAATGTACCGCGTGCTGGAGGAAAGCCCTGAAATTGCCGCTGAACGGGGGTAATGAGGGATTAGGGAATAGGGATTAGGACACCCGGCCGTCCGCTGTATACAGATCCCTCGACTTCATTTCGCTCAGGATGACAACGGAGAGGCGAATTCCTAATCCCTATTCCCTATTCCCTATTCCCTATTCCCTATTCCCTAATGCCTAATGCCTAATCCCTAATGCCTAATCCCTCATTTCGCCTTCAGCACCTTCATCACGGGCTTGGCGATGAGCAAAGCCAGGAGGATGCAGATCAGGGTGTCGGGAATCAGATAGGTGCCGTTATAGACCAGGCTGGCCCAGGGCGCGGTGTCCCAGAACATGATGCCCGCCAGGGTCGCAGACAGGGCGCGGCACAGGGCGGCGATGACCATGGCCAGGTACAAGCCCCAGCTTTTCGGAAGGTGCTTCGCAATGCCCGCCAGGCCCAGCGCCGCGAAGGCCAGCAGGTAGTCCAGCGAGAACTGCCACACATTGGCAAACCAGCCGCCCTGCAAATATTGCAGCACGCCGTAGGCCAGGCCCGCCAGCAGGCCGGGGCCGATGCCAAACGCTGCGGAGAACAGCATCAGGGGCAGCATGGAGCCGGGCGTCACGGAGCCGCCCTGGGGCATCCGGTACAGGCGGATGCAGGAAAGCACAAAGGACAGGGCAATGGCCAGCGCGCCGAAGGCCACCGTTTTCGCCGTCCATTTTTTGGAAGTCTTGCCAATCGCCAGCAGGATCACGCCCAGCGCCACCAGCACGCCCATGGCAATCCACACCGTACCGGGGGTTTCAGCAAACTTTTCTACCGCTTCCTCAGCCCAGGTGGGTTCGGCCTTCGCCACTTCCTGCGCTTCTTCAGCCAATGCCGAAGTCAAAAGAAATTCCATACAATCAGCCTCCTATCTTTTGTTGCATCCTCAAATGAAAAACCCACATGCCATATCGCATGTGGGAAACGGATGAAACGCAGGCCTTTTCAGGCCGCGCGCCGCTTCCCTACGGTAGGATGATCTACACAGGTTCCAAGGGTTCTGTCTCAGCCGCCTTTTAGCGGCGCCCCCAGCGGATGCACGGCTCATATTATAATCACGTTTGAATATTCTGTCAAGGAGATACAGCCATGGAACATCATTTTTTCGCTTACATCAACCGCATGAAGTTCATCCAGCGCTGGGGCCTGATGCGCAACACCATGCCGGAGAACGACATGGAGCACGCCCTCCAGGCCGCCATGATCGCCCACGCCATCGCCGTGATGGGCAACGTGCGCTATAACCGGGGCTATAACGCCGAACATATCATGGCCCTGGCCATGTACCACGACGCCAGCGAGGTCATCACCGGCGACCTGCCCACGCCCATCAAGCACCACAACCCCGCCATCAAGACGGAATACAGCAAGCTGGAGGACATCGCCGCGCAGAAGCTGATTTCCATGCTGCCGCCCGATCTGCGGGAATACTACACCCCGCTGATCGCCCACGACGAGAGCACGGAGGAATGGCGGATCGTGAAGGCCGCGGACCGCATCTGCGCCTATATCAAGTGCCTGGAGGAGCGCAAGAGCGGCAACCAGGAGTTTGAGTCCGCCCGCAAGAGCGTGAAAAAATTCCTGGATCAGATCGACCTGGACGAGGTGCAGGACTTCATGATGGAATGCATTCCCGGCTTCGCCATGACCCTGGACGAGATTTCAGAGGAATAACCCCGCGGAAAGAAAGCAGGCCATATCAGTCAGCTGATATGGCCTGTTGCATTGCGTTTTTTACTTCCCGGCTTTTCCGCGTTTCCTGGTGACGACGATGGTGGCCGTCAGGCCCGCGATGCCCGCCAGCATCATCCCGGCCCACAGAACCGGGTTTGCTTCGTCCCCGGTCTTGGGGATTCTCTTGTTGATGATGGTGCCGCCGTCGCAGCAGCGGTCGGTGACATGCTCGTACACACCCACGTTGACATACTTGGTCTGGTAGCCGGGAATCGGCTGCTCGATCACGTAGCAGGCCGCAGGCTCGGAGAACCAGGCGTTGTAGCGCCATTCCCTGTTGCTGTCAACCTTCTTGTCAAAGCCGTGATGGTACACGGTTCCGTCCTGCCTGTACAGGGTAAAGTCGATGCTCTTTTCGCTGTCGCCCTGCCAGACCTTTTTGAAGGTGAAGCTGTCGCTGGGCACCGCCACGTCGTCAAACTTGGCGGGGTCGATGACAGGCGCGGGCGTGGAGGTCGGGGCAGGCGTATCCGTGGGCGTTTCCTCGTCCTTGTAGGCGATGGCGTAGGTGGAGAACTCGGTGGATTCGCCGTCCAGGAAATTGCCCCGCCGGGTGGTGGGGAGGACTTTCGCCGCGTTGTTATGCACGTTCACCAGGGCGAACGTGCGCGGCGTGCCGAGCAAATTCTCCATAATGCCGACGCTGAACTTCACAGGAATCTTCGTTTCGTGGACTTCCGCCACATCCTGGCCGTTGACGTTCAGCATCAGCGTGATGTCGAAGGGTACGATGCCGGTATAGCCCGCGTCCTTTTGCAGCTGTTCCAACGCCGCCCGATCTTCGGCGGGAATCTGGTCCACGGAAAGCGGGGCGCTGATGAACAGCACCAGCACCTGCGCGTCGGGCCGGAGGACAGCCTGCCGCACTTCTTCGGAAATGCCTTTCATCTCGCCCTTTTGAATGGCGGCGATGATGCTTTCGACCACTTCCTGCATGTTGCTGCACTGGATGACCGGCGCGCCGGGCAGGATTTTCGCTTCGCCCTTATGCCATCCCGTGGCCTGCGCTTCAAACACTGCTTTGACTACCACGTTGGCTTTTCCGATGTTGAACTTGTTGTCCGTGATCGTCACGCCGCCGGACACGACCTGCCATTCCTTGAACTTGTAGCCCTGGGCGGGGGTCGCGGTCAGAAGCACTTCGGTGCCTTCATAGCCGGAATTGGGGGAAGCGGAGGCGGTGCCGTTGCCGTCGTTGGTGACGGTGACAAGGTAGGCGTCCCGCAAGGCGTAGGTGTAGGTATAGGTCTTGTCGGCGGTGATTTCCGTTTCCGTGCTGGGAACAACGTCCCACACGCCCGCCTTGAAGGCGCCGCCGGGCTTGGCGCCCACGGCTGGAATATCCGCTGCCGCTAATTTCAACGTATCGCCCGCGAAGCCGGTGAGGGTCGCGGTCTTGTCAGCATTGGTGCCGTCGTCCCAGGAGCCGTTGACTACCGTAAAGGTAACGGTGCTGCTGATCTTCCCCAGGGTGGTGAGCGCGGCGGGCTGGTAAGAAAGGGTATAGTTGCCGGTCACGTCGTTCCCTTTTGCGTCCAGAATCTTCGCGGCGGAGGGGACGATCTTTCCGTTTTCCGCCGTCAGCGTGACGGCGTTCAGGGTATGGCCGGAAAGCGCCTCCGTCAGGGTGGCCCATTCCTTGCCGGTCTGGATGCTTTCGCCCTCCTTGACCGTCTGCTCCAAAGCGGTGACAGTCGCCGCCTTGGGCGTGATGCCCGCCGAAACGGGCTTGGGTTCCGAGTCCAGGTGCGTTGCGTCGCCCTGGGCTTTGTGCCACACATAGTATTTCCCTATATCCTTTTCTGTGGGGATGGCGTCGCTCCAATTCGTGCCCGGGGCGGTCTCCGTTCCGATGACGTACTGCATGGTGCCGTTTACGGCCGCGCCGGCGGTCACAAGCGCCTGCGCATTTCCGTTATCGACCCAGCTCTTTGCCGTCGGAAGCGTTGTGACGGTTGCAATCCCCTTTACCGTCACACTACAGCTTGCCTGCTTGCTTGAATCCGCGTTGCTCGTTACCGTAACCGTGGTATTGCCTGCCGCTGTGCCTTTGGCATACACCTCGGTCGTGGAAATCGCGGTGTTTAAATCCAGCGCGGTACTGCACGCTTCATTGGAATAGAGCGCGACGCCCGTGCCGGTTACCGACCATTTCACCTTTTTATCCGTGGCGTTGTTTGGACTTACGGAAGCAGTCAGCTTCACCGCATCGCCGCCCACGACCAGCGCAGCGGAAGAAGGGCTGAGCGTGACCTTCTCAGCAGGAATCCAGTTCGGAACCGTGATCGCAGTCGGCGCGCTGCCGTAGTCCGTTTCATGCTCGCCGTTCACCTGTTCGGCCAGCAGCCAGACCTGCCAATTCCCCTTGTTGGTTTCATAGTTGTCCGGCAGCGTAAAAGTGACCGTGCCGTTGGCTTCGCTCACCGCGGCGGTGGCGTAATACTGTTTCACCGCGCCGGTGCTCCAGCCGCTTCCGGCGGCCCAAGAATCATTTTTGTTCGTAATCAGCAGGGACACATGGTTGGAGCCGCTGTCCTTGGTATAGGGCACGGTGATCTGGGTGGCGCTGTCTCTCGTAATCGCCGCGCCCGGCTGGATTCCGATGGTTCTGTTGGAATCAGCCAGCGTCAGCTTATACTGATTGGATTGGATGAGAGAGGAGAAGAGGACAGAGGAAAGATTTAAATTAAAAGCGGGCCGAGCGCCGTTGTTGAAATCCACGCGACTGTTGAACACCCAGCCGTCAGGGCCTACGTATCCGGACCAGATATCGTTGCGCGTAAGGGGCGACCGCAGCCACCACCACCAGGATTGGTTGACCGACACTTTCTGTGCCTGACGGTCTGAATCGCCAACAGCTTGTCCGCTTCCCGGGCCGACAGGAAGAAGATATGCTCCCCGTTCAGCGGGGCCGCGCTGTAATACTCATTCTTATATCCGCCGCAATAAAACCCGCCGGAGGAATTATTCTGTTCGTTGACCGTGGTCGCGTTGACGGCGCGCTTTTCCGCGGCCGTCAGCCAATTGCTGCTGTTCCAGAAGGCCGTACACCACGCCTGGGCATCGCTGCCCGCCCATTGGTTGCTGGAGCAGTCCTGCTTGAAATAGCAGTTTACGTCCAGAATCTGTTTGGAAATCAGCAGGGCTTCCCCCATCCCGCTGACCGGCAGGTTCGCGTCGTCGTCCGGGTCCGCGCTGCCGCCGCCCGACAGCACCCGCCACTGGATGGGGCCGTTGCCGTAATCGGTGTCATTGTACCTGCCGAACCAGACCGTGTAATTCCTGGCGGTGGACGTGGCCTTGGCGATTTCCCCCGCGCCCAGCGCGATCTCCGGCGTGCTTCCTTCCGCATACGCCGCAGCCGGCCCCGACAGCAGCCCCGCCGCCATCGACATCACCATCAGCGCCAGTACCATGATCCGCATCTTTTTCATTGCCTGTCTCTCGTTTCCTCTGTGCCGCCGGGCCCCTTCCCGCCCCGCAGCCCTTTGCGACATAACTTGCCATTTTCTGTATTCTACCATAAATTGTTACAATTGTGTAGAAGAAAAATGAACAAATTTGCGCTTCTTTTGCATTTTTTCTTCATTTTTTCGCCCACCGCCCGTGAACATGGCTGCCCCCCCCCTGTTGCGTGCCACTCAAACGGCAAGCAAAAATTTTTTCGTTTACCCCCTTTACAAGCGGCGCAATTTGTGGTAATATATCTTTCGTTCGAGGGGCATTAGCGCAGCTGGTAGCGCACAACACTGGCAGTGTTGGGGTCAGGAGTTCGAGTCTCCTATGCTCCACTTACAAAATGAAACCCGAACTTTCAGCCAACCGGCAGATGGTTCGGGCTTTTTGTATATAGCAGTCAACGTCCGATTTCCCCGCAAGAGGCCGTTTTTGCATATTTTCCCAAGCCGATGATGAAACAGGAAATGAGGCAGCAGCGTATGGAAAAGAAGTTCCCTGATCAGAAAGCAGAGAATCAGCAGCTTGTTTCCTCCGATAGAAAAACAGTCGCCGTCTTCATTTCGGCTCTGTACGAAGATATGGTGCGGCAGACGGTGAACGGGCTGCTGGACGCCGGCAGGAATCAAAACATCAAGCTCATCTTTTTTACGAGCTTTGCGGATAACCACACCAGCAAAAACTATGACCTTTACCAGGACTACGACGTGGGCGACTTCGTGGTCTATCTGCTGCCCGACCTGAAAGAGTATGACGCGCTGATTTCCTTTGACACGTACATGACCGGCTCGTTTATCAAGCCCATCGACCAGCTGAAAAAGGCCGCGCCCTGCCCGGTGATCACCATGGGCACCGTGCGGGAAGGAACCTACAGCATCGTCAACGACCAGGATCTGTCTTTTTCCGAGCTGATCCGGCATGTGATCGTCCATCACGGATGCAGGGATATTGTGCATGTCGCGGGGCCGGTGGAGCGCTCCTTCTGCCTGGAGCGCATCCGCATCTTCCAGGACACGCTGCGCCAATGCGGCCTGCCCTGCGGGGACGACCGTATCTTCTACGGCGAGCTCCGCCCGGAATGCGGCCCGGACGTGGTGAAGGAAATCCTTTCCCGCTATGCGGAAAAAGGCGGCAGGAAGCTGCCGGAGGCCATTATCTGCGTGAACGACTACACGGCCATCGGCGTGATCAGCGCGCTGGAGGCGCAGGGCTTCCGGGTGCCCGACGACGTGATCGTTACGGGGTATGACGATATTCTGCGCGCGCAATACAACGAGCCCTCCATCACCACCTCCGCCCAGCCCTTCTACCATGTGGGCCAAGCCGGGATGGAAACGCTGATTCGCGTTCTGAACGGCCAAAGCGCCCAGGCGCTGACCGCCGTTCCCGGCGTGCTCTGCCTGCGCCAGTCCTGCGGCTGCGAACCCGCCAGGGGCTATAAAAAGAATACGATTGCGGAAAAATACATCCAGACCGTGACCAACCTGGAGAGCTTCGCCCTTTCCAATACCAACCTGATCCTCAGCTGCTCCATCACCAGAACGCTGGAGGGACTCTACGACCAGATCGAAAAAAGCTGCCTCCGCGAAACCAGGTTCAAAGACGCGGTGCTGTGCCTGATCAACGGATGGGATCAGGAAAAGCTGATTCAGCATCACTATTCCCTGAAGGACGAGAGCTTCAGCGTGGTCTGCGGCATCTGGCACGGACAGCCCATCAAGCGGCAGAGCCTGCCCAAAGACCGCCTGCTGCCGGATGAAATGATGAACGACGAAACGCCGTACTATATCTTCCCGATTCATCACATGCAGTATTTCCTGGGCTATTTCATCGTGAACCCCGAATTGAAGGGAATGGAACAGCTTCATGTCAAATCCTGGCTGGTGAGCGTCAGCACGGTGCTGATGAACTGGTTCTTCCGCAATCAGCTGACCAATACCGTGATGGAGCTGGACGCCCTCTCCCAGACGGACATGCTGACCGGGCTGTACAACCGGCGGGGCTATTACCGCTTCTTTGAAAGCTACTACAAGGAATGCAGCGACGCCGGCACGGAACTGGCCGTGTTCCAGATCGACATGAACAAAATGAAGATCATCAACGACCGCTACGGCCATGCGGAAGGCGACTTCTGCCTGTGCGCCATCGCCCAGGCCATGAAGAAGAACGCCTTGGACGGCGAAATCTGCATCCGCACCGGCGGCGATGAGTTTGTCGTGCTGGCAAAGCACTATGATCAGGAAAAGGAAGAAAAGTTCCACCGGCTCGTGCAGGAGGGAATCGACGGCATTCTCCGCGACGCCGGGAAAAGCTACCAGGTTTCCGTCAGCATCGGCTGCTATCGGAGAATCCCCAAGTATACGGACGACGTTTCCATGCAGAACGAAGCCGAGCTGTTCCTGAGAAAAGCGGACAAGGCCATGTACAAAGAAAAAAACAGCGCGAGGCTGAAATCCTGCTGACGCCCCAGACAGGCATAACGATAAGGAACGATTCAGAGAACGGGGAGTTTTCTGGGGGAAACCATTCTTTTTCCTCTCCAGGGCCTTCCGGCCCGGCCTCTGCTGAAAATATGCCAAAAGGCATATTTTCCGGGCGCTTCGGCCCCAAAGAAGGTTTCCCCCAGACCCCTTTCCAAGAAAGCAAAATCATTTCATCCCACATGTCTTGAACACTTGCCAGGAAATGTGTTTTTTATCGTCTTTCTCGGAAGGGGGCTGGGGGAACCCGAATCATAACTCAAAGACAACTGTTCGCCTGTTATTCGCCGCGCTTCCTGTAATCCGCCTCGATCTCCTGCTTCCAGTCGGCGGAGAGGGGCTGGGCGGAGCGCACGCTGCGGATGGCTTTGTGGAGCACCTGATAGTTCAGCGCGGTGCCAACGGCGTCGGCACGGTAATCCACGGCGCGGTCGGCGTCGATGCCGAAGCGGCCCGCGGTTTCCACGGCGTCGATGTTCGCGGCGAGGAACAGGAATTCCCAGCCGTACTTTTCCTTCTGCCACTCGATCAAGCGCTTTACCTCTTCCGCGTCATACATGCGGCTGGCGTTCTCCATGCCGTCGGTGGTGATGACGAACAGGGTATGTTCGGGCACGTCCTCCTCCCGGGCGTACTTATGCACGTTGCCGATGTGGTGAATCGCGCCGCCGATGGCGTCCAGCAGCGCGGTGCAGCCGCCGACAGCATACTGTCGGTCGGTCAGAGGTTCAACCTTGCCAATCGGCACCCGGTCATGAAACACCTTGCTCTTGCTGGCGAAGATCACGGTGGACACATACGCTTCGCCCGGCTCCTTCTTCTGCTTTTCGATCATGCCGTTGAAGCCGCCGATGGTGTCCTGCTCCAGCCCCGCCATGGAGCCGCTGGCGTCCAGGATAAATACCAGTTCCGTTAAATCCTTCTTCATAAAAATACCTCCCGTTCGCTGTGTTTTTGCAAGTTTTTCTCAAGCTTGCGAGATGATTATACCGCGAACCGGGAGGAAGATGGTCGCCTGAAAGGCGACAAAATTTTTTATGCCACGGACCCCAGCAGCGGCAGATCAAACTGGAACAGCACTTCGTTGATTTCCAGCAGGTTGTACAGGCCGTTTTTGATAAAGTATTCCAGCACGATGTCCATTTTGCTGCTGCGGCTGAGGGCAAAGCCCGCCTTTTCCAGCATTTCCTTGGTTTCGTCCAGGCTCAGCTCCAGCGCCACCGCAAAGGCGAACACCGTGGGCTTGCCGGGGCGGTACGCCGGATTGGTTCTGATTTTGCTGAACAGCTTCCTGTCCACATTCGCCTTTTTGTAACACTGGGCGTCGGTCATGCCCTTCTCGTCAATCTTGCGCAGCAGCATCTGGGAAAAGCCCTCGTCGGTCTGGCGGAGCAAATCTTCCCAATCCGGCTGTATGCTCGTTTGCATCAGCGGCTGCGGCCTTAATGCGCTATCCGGCGCGGGCGCCGCGTCGGCCAAAGGCGCGGAGTCGAACAGATCGTGGAAGATGCTCTCCCCCAGCATCTGATCGTATTCCAGCGCTTTTTCCTCGTCCGAATGCCACAGCGCTTCCCGTTGGTACTCCCTGCGGCGGTCGTTGTGCGCGTCCACATAGTTCTGGTCGATGTACTGCTTCACATCGTGGAACAGCTTCATGCTCACCGCCAGCGCGCCCGCGCCGAACACCACCAGGTACACCTGCATTTCATTTTCCATCAGGAATTCGGTGATCGCCTGGGTGGCGATGGGCAGGGCCAGCTCCTTGGGATAGCCGTACACGCCGGTGGAGATCATGGGAAACGCCACGCTCTCGCAGCGCAGCTTCCGGGCAAGGTTCAGGGAATTGCGATAGCACGCGGCCAGCAGCTCGGGCTCGCCGTGATCGCCGCCGCGCCAGATGGGGCCGACGGTGTGGATCACGAATTTCGCGGGCAGGCGATAGCCCTTCGTGGCCTTGGCCTGGCCGGTTTCACAGCCGCCCAGCCCGCGGCATTCTTCCAGCAGTTCCGGTCCGGCGGCGCAATGAATCGCCCCGTCTACGCCGCCTCCGCCCAATAAGCTGCGGTTGGCGGCATTTACGATGGCGTCCACGCGCATTTTCGTGATGTCGTTTCTGACAATTTGCAGAGGCATAGCCCGGCCTCCCGTCTTTGCTTTTCGTGCAGGTGTTCAGTGGGTGCTTTCGTATGCACTTGAAGAGACTATTCAAAAGCCTTCCCGATTCGCGCGATCAATGGTGTCCGCCCGCGGCTTTGCTCTTGTCCCGGCTCTGTTTGATCTTATACAGTTCCTCGTCCGCCGCGGCGATCAAATCCTTGCTGACCATACCGCTGCGGTAGCCCGCCACGCCGATGCTGACCGTCAGCTCGTAAGGCGCTTTTTCCTTCTCCTGGCTTTCGCGCAGGTTCTGGCGGATCGCGTCAGCCAGGCGGTCGGCGTCTTCCTGCGTGCCCTCCAGCACGATGATGAACTCGTCGCCGCCGTAGCGGGCGATGAAGGGACGGCGCTTGAAGGAACGGCAGGCCTCTTTCAGGGCGTCCGCCACGCGGATCAAGGCGTGGTCGCCTTCCAGGTGGCCGTAAGTGTCGTTGATGGGCTTGAAATAGTCCACGTCGATCATCAGCACGTACAGGCGGCTTTCGTGGTTGACCAGTTTGTAATTGATAAACCCGATCAGGTTCTGGCGGTTGTTCACCTGGGTCAGCTTGTCCATGGAAATCTGCTGCCGGTTGGTGCCCACATAGATGCACAGCAGGTTGATGGAAATGCACACGCAGATGACCGGATAGCTTTCGCCCACGGACGAAAGCAGCCAGGTCAGCAGGATGCACAGGGCGAAGGACGCCGTGGTCTGCAAATGGGCTTTGCGGTTGGGGCCAAATTCCCGGAAGCAGCGGATGAACAGCCGCACGCCGAAGAACAGGGAAATGCCGGAAAAATACGCCATCAGCACGTGGTACATGTTGCCGCGTTTGTACACAAAGGATTCGTCGATATAGAACAGCTGGTGATTCCAAAAATTGATCACGATGGGAATGATGGGAATCAGGCTGGGGATGATGAACATCAGGTGCACCTTTTTGCGCACCATGTCGCCCCGGCGGATCTCCGTTTCCGCATAGCCGCACCAGCAGATCACGCTGTTGCTGAGAAGGAGAAAAAAGAGGGTCTTGAACACAAAGGACAGTTCTTTCGTCCAGGGCGTAGCGATGATGCCGCGGTTGAAAACGGTGAAAAGCAAATTGGCCGTGAAGGTCGCGCAAAATCCGGCGAAGCACCGCACCAGCCACTGGTCCGACGCGGAATGGGATTCGGCCCTGACGCTCCAATGCAGCAGCAGCCCCACAAGAATCACGCAAATCAGGTATATCTCAGCGTATAACATCGCTTCCATCATGGTTGCTGAACGCTCCTTACTGTTTGCCTGGGATAGTTTCAGTCAAAGGGTGGTGCCCTCTGTTTTGTAAAAATTTACCAATTTTAATCAACCTATAATCATACAAATTTGACTATTCTTCATCATTCTTCTTTTTCCTGCCGGGTTCAAAAAATAATTTGTTCCGGCGAGGCGTTTATGGATGCTTCAAGTATAGAAAGAGGGATTAGGGATTAGGGATTAGGGATTAGGGGTAAGTAGAAAAACATGCGTTATCAATATGATAATCGATGAAAAAGCAAATCAAGCTGACTAATCCCTATTCCCTAATCCCTATTTCCTCACTTTGCCCTCGCCGCACTGTCACTTTTTCTTCAAGCGCCGCGCGGCGGCCCGGAGCAACCGCCGGATGCCCAGGCAGTAAGTTCCCGCGCCGAAAGCCAGCCCCAGCAGAATATACAGCCTCACCTGCCGCTCGCCGCCCGCGGCCAGGGCCAGCGCCACCGCGCCGCCCGTCAGCAGGCACCAGAGGGCGTCCAGCAGCGGCGGCCAGAAACGAGGCAGGAACCGCCGCGCCACCGCCAGCAGGTCGTACAGCACAGCCGCGCCAAACCCCGCGTATGCCAGCAGCAGAAAGGTGCGGGCCTGCCCCGCCGTTTCAAAGAAAATCATTTTTCCCCCCGGCTGAACAGGCTCCTGCGCCGTCCCCGCTGGGCGGAATACACCACGCCGTCGATTTTTCCTTCCACCGCCAGCTGCCCTTCGTCCAGCATCAGCTTCGTCACGTGCAGCCCCTCCCCGGTCAGCGTCACTTCCCCGTTTTCCGTCATCAGCGACACCTGGTTTTCATCGAATCCCAGCACCTCGTTTACCCCGGTCAGCGACGCCCGCCGCCGGTTGTCCAGCGTCAGCAGATGGGTCTTTCCCCCATTGGCGCGGTTCTGCGCATTCTCCTTTTCCATCCTGCTCTCCCCCTTTCAGGAAACAGTATGCCGGTTTGCCCGGCGGTATGACAGAAAAACCGACGCCCGTGATTGACGTTTTTCCGTCCAGCGGCTATAATAGATGCGACAAATGAATAGCCGGTGTATCTGCGCAGCGATGCGCGGCGCGCTTCGGAAGGGGCGCGTCATAGGAACACGGATGAAAGTTCCGGGCTATCCCAGTAACCGTGAAGCGGACGAACGCGCGAACAGAAGCCACTGCGAAAGCGGGAAGGTGCGCAAGTAGGATGAGGCCAAGCCGGGAGACTTGTTTACACCGTGAATCAATCATTCCCCTGGGGGTGGGATATGCTATTGGGCCGGCGGCCATGCCGCGGGCCTGGTTAGCGTTCCTCGGGGAGGGGCGCTCTTTCTTTGGGCGCTTCTCCCGCTGATTCATTTGATCAAAAAAGAGGAGGGACAGAATATGTCCAAGAAACTCGTTTCCCTGTTCCTGGCGGCGCTGCTGCTGATCAGCTGCCTGCCCGCTCTGGCCGAAAGCGCCGGCGTCACCGTGACGGATATGCACGGCCGGGAAATCACCCTGACCGAGCCCGCCACCCGGGTCGTCGCCATGCAGCCTTCGGACTGCGAGATCCTGTGCGCCATCGGCTGCGAAGAAGCCCTGGTGGGCGTGGGCGCGTACTGCGATTACCCCGCTTCCATCATCGGCCTGCCCGTGGTGCAGTCCGGCGCGGAAACCAACGTGGAAGAAATTCTGGCGCTGAATCCCCAGGTCGTTTTCATGAACGACATGGCCCAGAGCGAGGAGCAGGTCAAGCAGCTGGAAGAAAACGGCGTGAAGGTCGTTGTCAGCAAGGCTGCTGACATTGAGGGCGTATACTACGCCATCCGCATGATCGGGCATCTGATGGGCAAGGACGACAGCGCCGAAGCCATCGTCGCCGATATGCAAGCCACCTTTGACGAAATCCAGGCCAAGTCCGCTGACGAAGGAAAGACCGTGTACTTCGAGGTATCGCCCCTGCAATGGGGACTGTGGACTGCTGGCAAGGGCACCTTCATGGACGAGCTGGCGTCCATTTGCGGCCTGTCCAACGCCTTTGCCGACGTGGACGACTGGGCCTCCGTCAGCGAGGAACAGGTCATCGCCCGCGACCCGGACTATATCGTGACCATCAGCATGTACTACGGCGAAGGCCCCACCCCCGTGGAGGAAATCCTGGGCCGGGCCGGCTGGCAGGACATGAAGGCCGTGAAGGACGGGCAGGTGTTCAACGCCGACTCCAACGCCCTTTCCCGTCCCGGCCCGCGGCTGAAGGATGCGGCCATTGAGCTGTTCAACTTCATCAACGACATCGCGGAGGAAGAGGTTCCCGCCGCGTAAGCGCATCCATTCCGGGGAGCTGAAAACGCTCAGCTCCCCGTTTTCCCGAAAAGAGGACAATTATGAAAGACGCCCGCATCCTGAAAAGGGAACGGTTCACGCCCCTGACCTACGCGCTGCTGGCGGCGGCGCTGCTGCTGACGATGATCTTCTGCGTGTGCGTGGGCAGCGTGCGCATTTCTTTTTCGGACACCGTTACCGTCGTCTGGCGCGCGCTGTGGGGAATGCCAGTCCCCCAGGGCACCGCGAAAAACATCATCCTGAACGTGCGCCTGCCCCGGGTGCTGTGCGTCACGCTGTCGGGGGCGGCGCTGTCCCTGTGCGGCGCTGCCATGCAGGGGCTGCTTCGCAATCCCCTGGCCGATGGCTCCACCATGGGCGTGTCCTCCGGCGCGGCGCTGGGCGCGGTCATCGCCATGGCGGCGGGATTCACCCTGCCCGGCTCCAATTACGGCGGCGTCATGGTCACGGCCATGGCCTTTGCCTTTGGGTCGCTGGCGCTGATTCTGTCGCTGGCCTTTGCCCTGGACCGCTCCCTGGCCACCAATAGCATTATCCTCATCGGCGTGATTTTCACCATGTTCATTTCCAGCATCATCTCGCTGATCATCACCTTTGCCAGCGACCACACCCGTTCCCTGGCGTTCTGGACGCTGGGCTCCTTTTCCGGCGTCAATTACACCCAAGCCGGGCTGCTGCTCCTGGCGCTGGCAGTATGCGGCGGCGTGATCATCGGGCACAACCGGGAGCTGAACGCCTTTGCCATCGGGGAGGACAACGCCCGGCACATCGGCGTGAATGTCAAGCGGGTGAAGCTCGTTATCCTGATTGCCGTGTCCATGCTCATCGGCGTGTGCGTGTCCGTTTCCGGCACGGTCAGCTTTGTGGGCCTGGTCATGCCCCACATCGCCCGGATGCTGGTAGGCCCCAACCACAAGCGGTTGCTGCCCGCGTCGCTGTTTTCCGGGGCCATTTTCCTGCTGCTGGCCGACCTGACCGCCCGCACGCTGGTCAGCCCCATTGAATTGTCCATTGGCGTGGTCACGTCGATCGTCGGCGCGGTGGCGTTTGTGATCATCTTCTACCGCACCAGAAAGGCCGGGTGAGCGCCATGCTGACAGTGAACCGCGTCTCCGTGCGCTACGGCGATTTTGCCGCGGTGAACGACCTGTCCTTCCGCCTGGAGGAAGGGCAATGGCTGATGCTGGCCGGGCCCAACGGCGCGGGCAAATCCACGATGATCGAAACCATCGCCCAGGGCGTGCCTTACACCGGCGGCATCCAATGGGAGGGAACCGACATTCGCTCCTTGAAGCCCGCCCAGCTGGCCCGGCGCATCGGCGTTTTATCGCAAAAAAACACCGTGGGCTACGCCTACACGGTGGAGGAAGTGGTGGGCCTGGGGCGGTACGCCTACAAGTCCGGCTTTTTTTCCGGCAAGGATGACGGCGGAAAAACGCAGGTGGAGCGGGCCTTGGAACTGACCGGCCTGACCGGCCTGCGCCGCGCCAGCATGCTCACCCTGTCCGGCGGTGAAACCCAGCGGGTGTTTCTGGCCCAGGTGTTCGCCCAGAATCCGCAGGTGCTGATCCTGGACGAGCCTGCCAACCATCTCGATCTCAAATACCAGCAGCACATTTTTTCGCTGATTCAGGACTGGCTGAAACAGCCGGGGCGCGCCGTGCTGTCCGTGGTGCACGACCTGAGCCTGGCCCGGCGCTATGGCACCCACGCGGTGCTGATGCACCACGGGAAGAGCGTCTCCCAGGGAAAGATCGGCGACGTGCTGACCCCGGACAACCTGGCCCACGTCTACGATATGGACGTGTACGCCTGGATGCGGGACATGCTCTCGCAATGGGAATAAAAAATGAACCAGGAGCGGATATTTTTCGCCCCTGGTTTTCTGTTGCGCCGCCGTCAGCTTCTGGCGACTCTGCGCTGTAACATATTGTAAATCCACAGCAGGATGCACGCGCCGCCCACCGCCACCAGCAGGCTGTACAGGTTGAAGCCGTCCACGCCGCCCCAGCCCAGCAGCGACGCCGCGAAGCCGCCCACCGCGGAGCCCAGGATACCCACCAGGATGTTTCCGGCCCAGCCCCGGCGCTCGCCCATGATCAGCCCGGCAATCCAGCCCGCCACAGCGCCCAGCACCAGCCACAAAAGAATGTTCATTCGCTTTCCCTCCTTCACATGATTTGATGACTCCCATCATCCGTTTTATCATATGCCGAAGCGCGGAAAACGAAACTGCTTCTTTTTTCCAGCTGACGAAAGGAAAAACATTTGTGGGGGAAACCACTCTTTGGAGGCCAAAGAGCGGTTTCCCCCACACCCCTTTCCGAGAAAACCATGAGATATAATAAATGCAGCTTAGTCCCTAATCCCTAATGCCTAATCCCTCATCCCTTTTACCCTTTGCAGTCAATCACCATTTCCGTTTCGCCGTCGAACAGGTACACGCTGTCGTAGGGGATGGAGAAGGTGATGTCCACGTCGGTTTTGGGGGTGTCGTGGCTGTCCACCTTCAGGATGGCCTGGTCGCTGCCCGCGGTGATATACACGTTGGTGTTGTCGCCCAGCATTTCGGTCAGTTCCACGCCGCAGGTGATTTCGTAGGCGTTTTCGTGCCTGCCCAGCTTGATGCCCTCGGGCCGGAAGCCGAACACGATTTCCCTGCCCTCGTACTCCTGGATGGAGGGCAGCTTCTTGCTCAGATCCAGTGGAATATCGCCGAAGTGGATCGTGCCGTTCTTCACGGTGCCCCTGAGGAAATTCATGGGCGGCTCGCCGATGAAGCCCGCCACGAACACGTTCTGCGGCTCAAAGTACAGCTGGTACGGCGTGCCCACCTGCTGGATGTAGCCGTCCTTCATCACCACGATGCGGTCGGCCAGGGTCATGGCCTCGGTCTGGTCGTGGGTCACGTAGATGGTGGTGGCCCCGGTGCTCTGGTGAATCTGGGCGATTTCATAGCGCATGGTCACGCGCTGCTTGGCGTCCAGGTTGGACAGCGGCTCGTCCATCAGGAACACGCCCACCTTGCGGATGATGGCGCGACCGATGGCCACGCGCTGGCGCTGGCCGCCGGACAGGGCGCGGGGCAGGCGGTCCAGGTAATCCGTCAGGCCCAGGATGCCCGCGATTTTGTTCACCCGCTCCTCGATAATGTCCTCGTCCACCCCTTGCAGGGTCAGGCCGAAAGCGATGTTGTCATACACCGTCATCTGGGGATAGAGCGCGTAGCTCTGGAACACCATGGCGATTTCCCGTTCCCGGGGCCCCATCTCGTTGGCCCGCTTGCCGTTGATGAGGAATTCGCCGTTGGAAATATCCTCCAAGCCCGCGATCATGCGCAGGGTGGTGGATTTTCCGCAGCCGGAGGGGCCGACGAAAACAACAAACTCCCCTTTTTCAATCTCCAGATTGAAATTGTGCACGGCATGAAAGCCGTTGGGGTAGATTTTGTTGATGTTTTTCAGCGTCAGGTAGGCCATGGTATTACCTCCTCAAGTCATTTGGGTCATGGACAAAACGGATATTCTTTGGTATAATACCGGTGACAACACTTCGGATAAAGGGGTGCCGGGCATGAATGAGATCATTTACGCGGGGCGGCATGAGATGATGCTGGCTGTGAAGCGCCACGCCCACGAAAGCTGGGAATTCGTTTACTGCACCGAAGGCGCGGGCTCGTTTTCGTTTGACGGCGGCAGCCTGAATTACCGCAAGGGGGACATCGTGGTGATCCCGCCGCTTCTCCCCCACGCCAACGCCAGCGCCCAGGGCTTTGAAAACATCCACCTGAACATCAGCCTGCCCACCCTGTCGGACATGGCGCCCTCCGTCATCCAGGACGACGGCAACCATTTCCTGCTGGACGCGTTCCGGGCCTCGCTGTACCATTACCAGTCCTCCAGCCCGGAAAAGGCGATTTTCCTTTCCGCCTACGGCAACCTGATCTGCTGCTACCTGGCCGCGTACAACAAGGGGAAGCGGCGTTCCCCCGTGGTGGAGGAAATCGAACGGGACATTTTGGAGCACTTCGACGACCCCGCCTACGAGCTGGACGAATACCTGCGCGCCATGCCCTTCAATTACGATTACCTGCGCAAGCTGTTCCAGAAGGAAATGCTCATCACGCCCCACCAATACCTGAACAACAAGCGCTTGCAGGTGGCGGCGGAAGCGCTGGTGGGCGCGGAAATGACGGGCGTTTCCGTCACCGACGTGGCGCGGATGTGCGGCTTCCGGGAACCGCTGTACTTTTCCCGGATGTTCAAGAAAAAGTACGGCGTCGCGCCCAGCTTCTACGTCCATTCCCGCCACGGAACCGACAACGCGCCCATCCTCAATTCCGATCTGATGAAGGTGCTGCCGGAAGAAAAATGACTATGCCAGCCGCTTGACCTCCGTGTAGCACAGCAGGAAGGGGGCCACGCCCTTGGCGTCGTTCTTCACCACCGGCTCGGAGATGTAGTAGGCGTAGGAACCGTCCCGGCGGCGGTTGTCCTCGGGGCCGAGGCCCGCCACCAGGCAGATATGATCCAGGCACAGCGCGCCGTCCTGGAAGCTGAGGCAGGTGTTCACCAGGCCGTCGAAGGTCTTTTTGCCCTTCGCCGCGTATGCTGCGGGCAGGACGCCCAGGCGCGCGCCTTTCAGCATGGCGTAGGCCACCATGGCGCTGCCGCTGCTTTCCAGGTAGTTGCCTTCCCGGTTGGCCTGATCCACCACCTGCCAGTACATGCCGGTTTCGGCGTCGGCGAATGTGGAAATGTCCGCCATCAGCTGACGGAAAATGTCAGCCAGGCCGGTCTTTCCTTCGCTGTCGGGCAGGATCTCCAATAAATCAGCCAGCGCCACGGAGAACCAGCCGATGGCCCGCAGCCAGAAGTTCCGGCTCAGGCCGGTGCTCTTATCGCACCAGAAGGCCTGGCGGCTAAAGTCGTAGCCGTGGTAATACAGGCCGGTTTTTTCGTCCCGCATATGCTCCCGGACGGTTTTGATCTGGTTGAAAATGTCGCTGTAATCCCCGGAACCGAAGGCTTTCTCATACAGGGCGGCGAAGGGCATTGCCATATAAATGCCGTCCAGCCATACCTGGTTGGGATAAATCTGCTTGTGCCAGAAGCTGCCCTCCGCTGTGCGGGGCTGGGCGTCCAAGTGCCGCCGCAGGAAATCGGCGGCTTTTTTGTATTTCTCCTTGCCCGTTTTTTCGTAGAGAGGGAACAGCACCCGGCCCTCGTTCACGTCGTCCAGGGTGTGGCCCTCCGCTTTGAAGGTGCGGATGGAGCCGTCGTCGTTCACGAAAGCGTCGATGAAGGATTCCGCAAAATCAAAATACCGCCGATCCCCGGTGATCTCCGTCATGGACAGCAGCGCCGTCATCATGCAGCCGTCGATATAATTCCAGTTGGCGGGCCTGCCCTGGCGCATCCGCTCCACGTTCCAGGCGGTGCGTTCCGGGGAGGACTGCTCGATCAGATGCAGCACATAACGGTCGATCTCCTCATACATAAGCGGCGGTTTCTCCTCTTTCAATGCTTTTTTGCGGCGGTTTTCGCGTCGTTCACCATGCGTCCGCCCAACCGCTTGAACCCCAGGAACAGCATATCCCAGGCCATGGTAAACGTTCCGAACAAAATGGGCTCCACGCCCAGGGGCAGGCTTTCCTTTGCGCCGGTGACGCCGATGATCGCGGCGTTGACAGCGTTGTAGGTCGTCACCACGCAGAACACCAGCAGCAGGGCGTACAGTACGTTCAGGGGCAGGAAGATGTAGTTCTTTTTCGGGAACATCATCCACCGGTCGTTGGCCCCGCTGGGCTTTGCGATAAAGCGGAAAATGTTGTTGGTGATCAGGTCGGTGACGAAGCCCAGGGCAATACCCGCAATCAGCAGCAGATCCAGCTGGTCATGCACATAAATGCCCAAGCCCCACACCACGAAATAGCACACCACGCCGCCGAACCATGCCTTGATCAGCACCGCTTTCAGCCAGTCCGCGATCGTCAGCTTGCCGCCCGCGCGGTACTTTTTCAGTTCTTCCCGGCTCACGGGCGGAGAGTTTTCCGCCGTGGCGTTCACCAGGTCGTCCACCGCCTTGGTGTTCAGCCTGTAATAATCAGCCGCGGAGCGCTCTTCCTTTTCCGGCCGGGCCGGATGTTTCTTCTTCGCCATGGAGCGTCAGGCGTCCTCGCTGATGTCGATCTTGCCCATACCGCCGTTGTCCTCCACGTCGATATTGGTGTTGATCTTCTTGATCGCCTTGCCGTACACGGGCAGCAGCGCCAGCAGAGCCACGCCCACATACAGGATGATCTGGTGCACGATGAGCACGGTAGCGGCGGAGCTGATAAAGGAGTTCGCGCCGGTGGGGTCGATGCGGTTTTCCTCGCGGGTGATGGCGGCGGTGATGCGCCCGCCGTAGTAAATATCGCAGTAGATCACGATGCCCACCATCAGCAGCATCAATACCAGCATGGGGATATTCACCTTTTTCCGGTGCGGGAAGGCGTTCAGGAAGCACACCAGCGACAGCATGGAAAACAGCATGGTGGCAAAGCCTGCCAGGCCCATGCCCTGGCCCTGGATACGGGCGGTGGTGTCGGAGATGTGGGTGAGGTTCAGGGAGTAATACAGGAACGCAATCGCCATGACCACCAGCGGGATCATGTGGGGCTTGCGCTTCAGGGAAACCAGGCGCTTGCGCCAGAATTCCTTCAGGCCGGACGGATTTTTCGCCATGGTCATTTCGCCTCCTTCCGGATGGCATTGGTGGTGTCTTTATCGAAGAAGTGCATCCGGGTGAACCGCATGGTGGTCCGGTCGCCGTTCTTATGCTCGGCCCAGCCCCGCAGCTTGGCGGAAATGCGGTTGCCGCTCCGGTCGCCGATGTAGCCGTGCACCAGGGTGTTCATGCCCAGGTTTTCGTTGGCCGTCACCAGCACGGGCAGGCTGCCGCCCTCGGCGATGTCCTCAGGCCGCACGCCCAGGACGATCTGCTTATGCACGTAATTGGACAGGATGTCCTGCTGTTCGGGAGTCAGCGCCGCCTCAAAGCCCTTGCCCTTGAGCACGCCGTCCTCGAACACCACGTCGAAGAAGTTCATGGGCGGCAGGCCGATGAAGCTGGCCACGAAGATGTTGTTGGGCGTGTCGTACAGTTCCAGCGGCGTACCCACCTGCTGCACATGGCCCATGGACATGCACACGATGCGGTCCGCCAGGGTCAGGGCTTCGGTCTGGTCGTGGGTGACGTAAAGCATGGTCGCCTGCAGGCGCTTATGCAGCAGCAAGATCTCGCGCCGCGTGGCCCCGCGCAGCTTGGCGTCTAAGTTGGACAGCGGTTCGTCGAACAGGAACACCTTGGGGTTGCGCACGATGGAGCGGCCCATGGCCACGCGCTGCCGCTGGCCGCCGGAGAGCTGGGCGGGCTTTTTGTTCAGCTGGCTGGTCAGGCCCAGGATTTCCGCCGCGGCCAGCACCTTTTTATGGATCACGTTGGGGTTTTCGTTCCGCAGCGTCAGGGAAAACGCCATGTTTTCATACACGGTCATGTGGCCATACAGGGCGTAATTCTGGAACACCATGGCCATGTCGCGATCCTTGGCGGGCGCGGCGGTAATGTCCTTGCCGTCCAGCAGCAGCTTGCCCTTGGAAATATCCTCCAGGCCCGCCACCATGCGCAGAGTGGTGGACTTGCCGCAGCCGGAGGGCCCGACCAGGACGATCAGCTCGCCGTCGTTGACGTGGAGGTTGAAATCGAACACGGCCTGCACGTTGTTATCGTATATCTTGTCGATATGCTGTAAGCTCAATTCTGCCATGCTGTTCCTCCTTACGCCTGTCCGGCGCTCTTAGCGGCGAGATGCGCGGCCAGGGCGCGGCTCTTTTGCAGATTGATGACGGCTGCCGCGATCAGGCAGGCGGCGGAAGCAGCCAGGTAAATCACCACGCGGATGAACTGGAAGTCCTGCATCACCGCGACCTCTGCGCCGCTGACCTTCACCACCGCGCTATGCGCCTGCAGCGGCAGGATAAAGATACGGGCAAGCTGTCCCGCGCCCAGCGCGATGAGCAGGGTGGAATAATTGGTCTGATAGTTCTTGACGCCCTCGGACGCCAGGAACACCATCAGCATAAACAGCAGGTTGTAGACGATGGAGCCGCCGACCAGGATCTGGTAGTACCAGGAGCCCACGTCGGATTTATATATGGAAACGAAATACAGAACGTTCAGCAGGATACCCAGGTAGCAAAGCCGCGAGGAGCCGGTGTTTTTCACGTATTGCATCCTGTCCAATTGGATGTCGCGATCTTCGATGGCCTGCGTCATGCGACCGCCCCCTTTCCCTGCTTGATCAGCGCTTTTTCCTCTTTCATGAG
Source organism: uncultured Eubacteriales bacterium (assembly GCA_902795275.1). Lineage (GTDB taxonomy): Bacteria > Bacillota > Clostridia > Christensenellales > Aristaeellaceae > RUG563. The sequence goes on from CADBKQ010000006.1 coordinate 110,509, forward strand.
CACGCATTTCCAAATCACGTTCGCGATCAGCAGCGCGATGCCAAGCAGCAGCAGGCCGAAGACCGCGTAATGCACGTCGAACCAGAAGGTGGAATCCGTGTACAGGCTTTTCTTCTTCGCCGCGTTGGCCGCCAATTCCTCAAAGTTGATTTGCAGGAACTGGGCCTTATACATTTCGATCTGCTGGTGGGCCCACGCGGCAAAGCCCACGCCGCCCGCCGTCACCAAAGCCACGGCGGTGTAATTGCCGATGTAATACTTCCTGCGGGAGTGGGTGTTGGTGAGGAACAGCACCACGCACAGCAGGAGCATGCCGATGGAGGCGTGTAGGAAATCCCGGTTGAATCCCTGCATGTCGTAATAGATTCTGGACCCGGTCACGGTGGTCTTTTCCAGCTTTTCCGGGTTGCGGATCGTGTTGTACAGCGCGTCATAGAGGTCCGTCATAATGCCTAAGGAATAGAGGAAGATCACCGCGCAGACAATCAGCATGCCCACGCAAAGAATCCTCTGCACGGTCATTTGTTTCTTATACATAGTCGACTAACCTCCTGAGCTTGTAAGAACTGTTTGGAGAGAGGGATTAGGGAGTAGGGATTAGGGATTAGTTATATTGTTTTACCATTCATTGCTCAGAACCCAGAATTTTAAACTTTACAACTAATCCCTATTCCCTAATCCCTATTCCCTAATTTCGATTACTTCGTAATTTCCTCGTAGTAATCCAGCAGAGCTTCCCAGGCGCCTTCCTTGATATCCAGGTACTGGGCGCCCATCATGGTGTCGGTCACATAGCCGGCGGCTTCTTCGGGATCGCCCATGCCTTCGGCGGTGAAGCCCTTGGCGATGATGTCCACCAGCGCGTTCTCCTGATCCTTGCCAGCCTGGAACTTGCTGTTCAGGTCGGTGTATTCGCCCAGCTGCTGGTTCTCGTTCTTGGTGGTGGGCAGCACGGTGGGCACGGAGGTGTACCAGGGATTCTCAGCGATAGCCAGCTCGGGATGCTTGATGGTGCCCAGGGCGATGGCCACGGAGATCTTGCCCGCGCCTTCCTTGCCGGCGTCGCAGGTGCACTGATACTCGAAGGCCTGGCTCTTCATGAAGCTCAGGGTGGAGCCCAGGAACTGACGGGCGTAGTTGGTGTAGTTGCCGTTGGCCTTGGCCCACAGTTCTTCCCAGGTCGCGTCGGCGATCACGGGCATTTCCTTGCCGTTGAAGTTGAAGGTTTCGTAGCTGCCGTCGGCGTTGGTCTTGATGAATTCATCGGGGCCGTAGCTCATGCGGATGGTGCCGGCGGGAGAGTAAGCGTAGTCGATCAGGGCCAGGGCGGCGTTCAGCTTGTCGGTGTCGCTGCCCACGCCCGCCTTGGAGATGCCCCAGCCGTCGGTCTTGACGGAGCGCCAGGATTCGGTGAAGCGCATGTACACGCCGTCCTCATTGGTGCCGTCGTACCAGCGGGCCACGGGAACCATCACGGCCATGTAGGCTTCGCCTTCGTTCATGACGGTCACGTTGTAGAGGGTCTGGGTCTGGTTGTAGTCATAGTGCATGAAGCCGAGATCCTGCTCCAGGTAGTTCTGGGTCTTCACGTCCTCGTTGTTGACGAACGCCTGGGAAATCAGGCCTTCTTCCACCAGGCTGTGCATCCGGGCCATGGCTTCGTAGGTGGCCACTTCCTGACGGGCGTCATGCAGCTCGCCGTCTTCGCACACATACAGGTAATCCTGACGGGATTCCAGGCCGCGCACGCCGAACAGGTGGCCGGCCAGACGCATCATGTCCACGCGGCGCTGGTTGTTGGCGTCCTCACGGGAGAACAGGCCCTGCACGGTGTCGGTGCCGTTGAGAGTGTAGGGATTGGCGACCACGCAGCGCAGCAGCGCCACCAGCTCGTCAGCGTCCCAGGCGGCGTTCTGGCCGATGAACAGGTTGCTGCGCTGGGTGCCGTAGTAGCCGTTGTAGGTCTTGTCGATGTATTCCCGCAGCATGTTCACCGCTTCCACGCCGGACATAGAGCCCTTTTCATTCATCTTGGCGATGATGTTGCCGTAGGCGTCGTAGTCCTTGGTGACGGTTTCAACGGCCGTGCCGTCCAGGGTGGGGGTTTCGATATCGATCTTGCCTTCGGTGGGCATGTAGGGGGTGTACACGGGAGCCGCGGTGTCCTTGCAGGCTTCGGCGGTGAATTCGCCTTCGCCGTCCAGCAGCTTCTTCACCCAGTCCACGCGCATCAGGGGCATGCGCTCGATATCGTTCACGCCGTCAAAGTAGGGGCTGAAATAGATGGCGCCGGTATCGGTGTTGCCGGTGATGGACAGCTTGACGATGGGGTTCTCGTCCAGATACGCCTTAAAGTTGGGCATCTGATCCAGGTATTCGGCGATGTTCACGATCAGGCCCGCTTCGCCGGCTTCGCTCAGCTTGGCGGCGGTGCCGGAGAGCATGTCCACCTGATCCAGCTGTTCTTTCCAATAGTCGAATTCCTTGGCGGCGCCGTTGCCCTGGTACTTGTCCTCGAACACGACCTTCAGCGTGTCCTGAACCGCCACCCAGGTGGGCTTCAGGTCGCCGGCGTTGTAGGTCTTGCCGTCGGCCAGGGTGATGCCTTCGCCCGCCACAGAGGGATCGAAGGACAGGCCGGTCTTGGCGTTGTTGTAACCGGTGGCCATGCGGAGCACGGTGCCTTCCGCGTAGGGCAGCGCGCTCTCAGCGGTTGTTACGCTCACAGCGCCCAGCAGCAGGGCCAGCGCCATGATCAGAGAAAGAAGTTTTTTCATTTGGACTTACCTCCTATATTTTTCACGGCCCAGACCTCCGGGCCAGGGGAGACGGGTTTCTTAGGGATTAGGGAATAGGGATTAGGGATTAGTTTTTTACTCGATTGAAATAGCTGTGCATAGTGACAGGAAACAAAGATGGAAGGATTTCTCCTAATCCCTAATCCCTATTCCCTAATCCCTATTCCCTATTTCCTAATCACTCCTTCACGCCGCCCGCATTCGCGCCTTTGGCGAAGTACTTCTGGATGAAGGGATAGATGATCAGGATGGGGACGATGGAGCAGACGATCAGGGCGTAGATCATGGAGTCGGGCGCGTAGATTTCCGCCCAGCCGGTCATCTGGTCCGGGTCGGTGTACATTTCCAGCTGCAAGCGGATGAACACCTGCAGGGGATGCTCGTGCTGGTTGGAAATCATCTGGCGCGCCCAGAAGTAGCCGTTCCAGCGGGAAATGGCGAAGAACAGCGCCACGGTGGCGATGGTGGATTTGCTCATGGGGATGTACACCTTGCTGAGCACCTGGAACTCCGTCGCGCCGTCCACCACGGCGGCTTCCTCGATTTCGCTGGGCACGTTCTCAAAGGCGTTGCGCAGCAGGATGATGTTCATGGCCGCCATGCCCATGGCGATGACCACCAGCCATTTGTCGTCCATGATGCCCACGGCCCGGAACACTTTTTGCGTGTCCAGGTAGTTCAGGTACTGGGGTACGATGCCCGCGCTGAACCACATGGTAAATACCAGGAAGAAGTTGAACGTCTTGCGGAACAAAAGCCGCTTCTTGCTCAGAGCGTAAGCGCCTAAGATGGCCACGCCCAGGGACCACACCGTGCCGTAGAAGGTGAGGAACAGGGTGTTGGAATAGGAGTTCCAGAACATGTTGTCGTTGAACATGCGGGCAAACGCCTGGAACTGCACGTCCTTGGGGAACAGCACCACTTCGCCGTATTCCACCGCGTGCCTGCCGCTCAGGGACGCGGACACGGCGTACACGAAGGGATACAGGCAGGCCAGGGCGAACACCGTCAGCAGGGTATAGCTGATGATTTTGAAAATCAGTTCGGAGATTTCCAGCTTTCTTTTCATGCCCGTCCCTCCTCAGTACAGCGACGTGTTGGCCGCCTTGCGGGCGATGGTGTTCGCGCCGATCACCAGCAGCATGCCCACCACGTTGTTCATCATTTCCGCGGCGCTGGCAATGCCCGTGCCCGCGCCGCCGGACAGGCCGGTGCGGTAGGCCAGGGTGGAGATCACGTCGGCGGTCACATAGGTCTTGGTGTTGTAGAGCAGCAATACCTTTTCATAGCCGATATTGAGCAAAGAGCCGATGCGGGTGATGAGCATGATGACGATGGTGCTCAGGATGCTGGGCAGCACCACGTAGCGCATCTGCGCCCACTTGTTGGCGCCGTCGATCTGGGCGGCCTCGTAGCTGGTGGGCGAGATGGCGATGATAGCCGCGAAGTACACGATGCTGTCATAGCCCGCGCCTTCCCAGATGCCGCTGATCTGGTAAATGGCGCGGAAGAAGTTGAAGTTGTTCAGCAAGCCCGCGTTGCCGACCTCCTGGGAAATCAGCCCCAGCTTCACCATGCCCTGGCTCACGATACCCATCTGGCCGATCAGGGAGCCCTGCTTCACCAGCATCGTGACCAGGGAGGTCATGACGACGGTGGACATGAACTTGGGCAGGTAGGTCAGCACCTGGTAGACGCTGCGGGCCGCGTTGGAGCGGATCTCGTTAAAGAACAGCGCCAGGATAATCGGCATGGGAAAGCCGAAGCACAGGCCGTAGAAGCTGAGCAGGAAGGTGTTGCGCATGGCCATCCAGAAATTCTGGCTCAGGCTGTCGCCGCTGATCAGCAGGCGCTTGAAATAGCTGAACCCCGAAAAGAGCTGTTCGCTGACGGGCAGCACGGTGTCGGACACCTTAAAGCAGCCCAGCAGCTCGTACATGGGGAAGTAGCGCCAGAACAGGAACACCAGCAGCATCGGCACCAGCATCAGGTACAGCCGCCAGTCCTTGAGGATGGTGCGGCCGACATGGAGCCAGTAATGCTTTTCCACGTCGTCCCGGACCGCCTGTTCAGGATTCTCCCGGTACGTGCCGGTGGCTTTATCGAGGATCAGGAAATCCCCCGCCTGACTCTTCATCGAAATCATCCTCTTTCTTTCTCCTGTTCGGCTTGCAGCCGGAGCAGGTAGTGGTATTGGTTTTCAAACACGCCGTCCAATCGCCGCACGATCCACAGGATCACCAGCGTAAACAGGAGCGTGACCGCGTCGGTGGTAAAGAATCCCGCCGCTTTTTCCACCGGTGTACCCAGCGGCAGGGCAATCAGGAAGCGCCCGGCCTGCATCAGCAGCACCACGCCCAGGCCCCAGCCCAGGGTTTTGAACACGTCCGAGCGCACCTTTTCTTCCCCGCCCAGCGCTTTCATGAGCGCCAGCGCCGCCAGGGAAAACAGATTACCTCCGCAGTAAATCAGGTATTGCGCCGCGCCGCCGCCGGACATGGAACAAAACACGATTCCGCCCAGCGCGGCATGAATCGCCGCCCAAGGCCCCCAGCGCATCATCACGATGGCGGTGACCACCGGCACGACGGACACGGTGAAGGGCTGGCCGGGGAACCATTTCCGCGCCGCCAGTACGACGATGGATTCAAACAGAACCACCATCAAGGCGAATATCGTCAGGTCAATTCGCCGGTACCGTTTCGTCGCTTTGGATTCCCTCACGCCTGCACCTCCCGGCAAAAAATGACCGTTTTGTCCATTTATACACCAATATTATATAGAATTCAACAAGGAACGTACATACCCTAAACAAACCGTCGCATGCACAAAACAGACATGATCTGCCCTCTTTGTGTGGGCAATGGATCTTCCTAAAATCAGGCCCGTCCGGCTTCCATCCGGCCCGTTATCCAACGGTGATGGTGTGGGTCTTTTGGATGGTCTGGCCCTTCTCAATGCGAACGAAGCCTGGCTTCTGGTCAATGGCGGCGGGGGCGTCGATGAAGTCCGGGCCGTTGCACCAGGGCTCGATGCAGATGTAGGGCGCGCCGGGCTTCGTCCAGAGCAGCAGGAAGGGGCAGTCCGGGAAGTCCACGCGGATGGTGCGGCTGTTCTTGTTCGTGCGCAGGGTCACGCCCCGGCTCTTGACGCTGCGGAACACCAGCGCGTCCACCTGGAAATAATCGTATTTCAGGGGCAGCACCTTCGTATTCTCCGCGATGGTCACGGTGTCGTGGCCGTTCAGGTTGCCGATGAGCTCGGAATGCAGAAGGGTTTCCGCTTCGTCGAACACGATTTCATAGTCCTGGATGCCGCCGGGGGTGGCATAGGCTTCGTGGGAGCCGATGGAGAAGCAGAAGGGCCGCTCGTCCCGGCTGGTGACGGCGTAGGTCACGGTCAGCTTGCTGCCTTCCACGGTATAGATGGCGCGGAGGTCATACTCGAAGGGGAAGCCCTCGTGTTTTTCCTGAAGCAGGAAGGTGGCCTGATTCTCCTTTACGTCCTCCGCCTGCCATTCCAGAGGCCGGATGAAGCCGTGCTTGGGCATGGGATACCATTTGCCCTGCCATTCATAGCCGTCGTCCTTGAATCCGCCCGCCACGGGGAACAGGATGGGCGCGCGGTTGGCCCAGAATTTGGGGTCGCCGTCGTACATCCGCTCGACGCCGTCCTTATCCAGGATGGACTGGATCTCCGCGCCTTTGGTGGAGATGGTGACGGTGAGAAGTTCGCTCTTGATGGTGACCAGCTTCATGGAACATCGCCTGCTTTCTCTAAATGTATATTATGGTTCTTCCTCGTTTTCTTCTTCCGCTTCTTCTTCGCTCTCTTCCGCATCCTCGGTTTCATTCTGGGCGAAGAAAGCGTCGGTCAGTTCCTTGGCCTCGTCGAAGCGGTCAAAGCTGACATAATAATCAAACGTTTCGCTGAGCAGGCCGGTGAGCATGGCCAGCGCCGCGCCCTTGCTGCTCTTCTGCTCAAAGGGGATTTCATTCTGTTTCAGCAAATCGGCTACCATTTCCTGCCAGATCGAGCCAACAGAAATGAGGAAACACGGGTCGTCCGCCTGGGGTTCCCTCCCCTTGCGCTTCCCGCACACCGGGCACTTCTCCGCCTCGTCATACAGCCGTTTGCATTCTGGACAATACAGCAGCACGATAATCACTCCTTTTCTTAGTGAGGAGATATATTTAGTGTGGAGTGTGAAGAGTGGAGTGTAGAGTGATGAAATGATTCCGATATATTTCCGTCATCCTGGAAGAGGTAGAGCATTCATAATAAAACTCCACACTCCACTCTTCACACTCCACACTTTCTTACCCTTTCTGAATCCACTTTTCCCATTCTTTTTCGTCCGCGCCCAGGGTGACCTGTTCGCCGTTGCGCACGATGGGTGTGCGTAAAAAGCGGGGGTTCTCCGCCAGCGTTTCCAGGATATATTGGGGGTCGTCGTTATAGCAGATGGGATGGCTGAGGGCTTCCGGGTTTTTCCTGTCCACCAGGTTCTCCGCGCCCAGCCGCCGGGCGAACAATTGCAGCTCCCGCGCGCCCAGCTTATGCTTTTTCAGATCCAGCAGCTGATAGGGGATGCGGCGCTCCTTAAAGAACCGCTCCGCCTTCTGCGTATCAAAATTCTTTTTCAGGGCATAGATCTGGATGTTCATGCCTGGGGCTGCTCCGTCTTTTCTTCTTCCTCCATGAAGGGGAGGGGCACCTTGTTCTCCCCGTCCGCCCAGAGGCGTTCCAGGTGATAGAACTTCCGGGCTTCGGGATGGAAGATGTGCACCAGCACCGTGCCGTAGTCCAACACGATCCACTGGCCCTCCTGCTGCCCTTCCTTCGCCCGCAGCGCCACGCCCTCCATGGCCAGCGCGTCGTCCACGTCGTCGGCCAGGGCTTTGACCTGCAGGGAGGAGCGGCCCGTGGCGATGACCATATAATCGGTAATCACCGTCAGGTGAGACACGCGCAGCACGGTGATGTCCGCCGCCTTCTTATCGTACAGAATCCGGGCAATGCGCAGGGCCAATCCGTTGTTTTCCATCTGTTTACCTCCTTGTTTGTTATTTGAACGATTCCATTATTTTTTCAATAAACCGAGCAACCGACGATCTTCATCGGTTAATATACTCTCCAGATACTGCTTCGTTTTCAGCGAATCGGCGTCGAAGGCCCGTCCGCTTCCTTCCACATATTCCTGGGTCAGTTCCAGGGAACGGTACACCGCCGCCGCCAAAGAACGGTTGCACAGCGCGCGCAGCTCTTTCAGCCCATGGTAATCTTCCCTGCCTTCCTCCGTCGCGTCGGCCACAAAAATGCACATTTCCAGCTTCGTCATGCCGGGCCGCCCTACCGTGTGGCTGCGGATGGCGTTCAACACTTCCTCGTCCCGGATGTGAAATTCCGTCTTTGCCAGATACGCTCCCACCGGCGCGTGGAGCAGCGCCCCGGATGAAAGCACCGTTTCATCGTCGGTCAAATGCTGTTCCCGGGCGATTCTGTTCATGTCCTTCAGGCTCATGCCCTTGGCGCAGTCGTGCAGCAGTGCCGCCAGGGCGCAGCGCTGGACGGGCAAACTGTGAATCGCCGCCAGCCGCACCGCTTCCTTCCGCACGCCCAGGGTATGCTGGAAACGCTTGGGGCTCATCATGGTTTTGAGCCGCGGGGTAAAATCCTCCTGGTACAATCCTCGCTCCGCCATATAGCACAGCACTTTGGGGTTCAGCCCCGGCGCGTCCTGGTACCGGGCGGTCTGGCTGCGGATAAAGGTGGCGGAATACGGGGTGCTGAACGCGGGCAGCATGTTAACCTTCGCTCCGGCCTGCCGCGCCTTTTCCAGCGCTTCGTCCGTGTTCACGCCGCTGCGGGGAAAGATCAGAAATTCACACTGGGAAAACAGCTTCTCCTTTTCTTTCCAATAGGGCAGGCTTGGCAGCTTATCCGCGCCTAAAATCAGCGTAAAGGAAGCGCGGGGAAATTCTTTTTTCAAGGGAGCCAGGGTATCGGCGGTATAGGCGACGCCGGGTTTTGTTCCGGCTTTGGAAAGGAAAAAACGGGCATACCCTTCGATGGCCAGGGCGCACATGTTCATGCGGTCGCCGGCGGAAGCCTCAGGCTCCCGGTGGGCAGGCTGGGCCATGGGCAGGAAAACCACGCCGTCCAGGCCGCCGCGCATCAGCGCTTCCTTGGCCAGCGCAATGTGTCCCTCATGAATTGGATCAAACGTTCCGCCCAGCACGCCCATTTTCTGCAAATTCGATCATCTCCTGTCCATATTATACAACAAATTGGGCATTCTGAAAAGAGGGAGGAAGCCAAAATGCAAGATTATTTCCGCCGTTCCAGGCTTGGAATGGCCATGGACAGCCTGGGGTTTCATGTTTTCACGTTCATTTTGAGCAACTTTTGGTTCACTTTGCTCTGGGGCCTGCAAATTTCTTCTCTGGCCGCGGGCGCGGCGCTGTACTGCATGATCGTGATTCTGCGCAAAAAAGTGCGGGACGACCACGTGACCCGCAGGGAAGCCCAGCTTCGGGCAGCCATCGGCGGGGAACTGGCGCTGGACCGGCTGCTGCTTACCGCCCCGGAGAAAGCGAACTTTGAAATCGCCATGCTGCTGTCGCTGCGGGAACCGCTGACGCTGATTCAGGCGGGCGAAAACGGCGTGCTGTGCGCGAGGAAGGGAAAAAAGTGGCTGGTATCCTTCTTGCAGGCGCCCCGGGACAGCGGCGTCAGCCCGGCGGACGTGCTGAAATTGCAGCGGGAGATCCGTCTGCTGAACGCTGACAGCGGGCTGCTGTGCGTCTGCGGGAAAGTGTCGGCGGAGGCGGCGAAGCAGGCGGACCGCGCCCCGGCCGTCTTCTTCCTGGAACGCGAAAAGCTGATCGCCATGCTGGGCAGCGCCAACCCTGCCACCGACAGCCAGCTGGTAGCCCTGGGAAGAAGCAGAAAAAAAGCCGCGCCCTCGCATTGGCTACGGCTGATTCTGCATCCCTCCCGCGGCAGGCGCTATGCCTGCTACGGCGCGCTGCTGCTGGGGATGTACCTGCTGACCCACCTGTTTTACTACGCCGTTCCCGGCCTCGCGTGCGTTTCCCTCGCCGCCGCCTGCCGTTGCGTCAGGCGTGGGGAATCGGCCTTCCCGGACGGAAGCTGGACAGGGCAGGATGTCCCTTGAATCTTCTTCCGAATTCACAATTGTCAGGAACGCCGCGCTGGGCGGCCTTTTTCCTATTCCTCCACGCCCACCAGTTTCACCATCGTCGGCTCCGCTCCAAGCGCCGGGATGATCTTCTCCATCAGGTCGGCTGTTTTGAATCGAATCGAGCTGGTGTTCTCGCAGGGGTGGCAGCCGAACATTTCTTCCTTCAGCACATCTTCATCGATCACAAGCCGGACGCGATGTTCCTTGTCGTTCATCAGCCCCAGCACGGATACGCTTCCGGGATGGACGTCCAGAAGCTGCTCCATAAAGGACTCCTCCGCAAAGGAAAGCCTGCTGATCCCCATCTGTTTGGATAATTCCTTGGTCTTGAAAGGCTTGTCTCCGGGCATGATGAGCAGATAAAAGCTGGTTTTCTGGCGGTTGCAAAGGAACAGGTTTTTGCAGATGTGAACGCCGAGGATCGCATCAACCGTTGCGCAGACCTCCATGGTCGTCGCGGGCTGATCCGGGTGATCCGTGCGGTCGAAGTCCACGCCCAGCTTATCCAGGAAAGCGTATGCCCTGATTTCTCTGTCGCTCCGTCCCGTCCTGTCGGTCGGGGAGCCGTGCAGCAATTCCATATTCTGATCCTCTCATTTTTTTCTCTCGGCGCGTTTCAGCGTCTCCATGCCATGGCATCTGTCCGCCTGCGCCGGCGTACCGCTTCCGGCCCTGACATTTTACAGGATTTTTGAAAACTGCGCAAGAGGCTGAAAGAAAAAGCCAGGCGCTGTGAAGTACGCCCGGCTTTTCCGAAAGGAATAGGAAAAGGGAAACAATTCATGATTATCATATCATAACGTTCAGTTTTTTGCAAGAGGGAAAACAAAATATTTCCTCACCTCGACCTTGCCTCCGGCCGAACGATACGCTGCGTCGGATGGACAGGGCGTATACGGCGATCACTGCTTTGGGGCTTCTTCCGGACAATAAAACTTGTAGACCCCTTTTCTTTCCCTTTTCACGTCGTACAGCGCCTTATCCGCGGCCCGATAGAGGGCGTCAAAGGTGTTCCCATTCTCCGGATACAGGGCGATGCCGATGGAAATCGACACGCCGCCAATCTCCTGAAACGCCGCGCGAACCTGCTCCTGAAACCGCTCAACGGAGCGGCAGGCGGCGTCCCGATCCGCAATATCCCGGAGAAACACCATAAACTCATCGCCGCCGGTGCGTCCGGTAACGTCCATGACGCGGAAATTCGTCCTGATGATTTTGGCAATGTCGATCAGCACGCTGTCGCCGACGGCATGCCCCTGGGAATCGTTCACGCCCTTGAAGTTATCCACGTCGATCATCATCAGCGCCCCGCGCTCCCAGCCCTTTTGCCCCTGCTCCAGCGTCAGGCGGATATGGTTTTCCGTCGTTCGCCTGTTCAGCAATTCCGTCAGCGGGTCAATCTGGGAGCGTTTCTCCAGCTCCATTTTCAGCATATGCTGTTCGGTCACGTTATTGATGAGCGCGATAATCCCGCTGATTTTTCCGTTCCTGTCGTACACGGGCCGTTTGATCAGCTCCAGGAATTCGTCGGCCCCGTCTGATTTTTCCTCAATAATATAGTTTGTTCCCTTGCCGGTTCTCAGGATCTCCCGATCCGCCTCCATAGCCCTTTGGGCGTTCTGCTTATCCTTTCGGATCTCCAGGTCGGTTTTCCCGCGGATAGACCAGTTGGGATCGTCAGAATGATAGAGATGATGCCAGATCTGCGTGGAGAACACGTACCGCCCCTCCGCGTCTTTAAGGAAAATATTGGATGGCAGCTGCTTGAGCATCCGTTCCATTTCGTGGAACGTGACGGAATCGGAAGCGCGGATGGCGTTGCCGATCCTTTTCAGCAGCAGCGGAGCCGGGCACGGCAGCTGAATCAAGTCAAAAAAGCCCCGCTCCAGCCAGGCGGCGTCCTGTTCCTCCGGCAGGCGGAACGTCAGGCCCAGGATGGGAATATTGGTGAAAGAAGCGTGCTCCTTCAGCTGTTCGGCAATCAGAAGCCCCTGTTCTTCCGCGTGATCAATATCCACAAGCACAGCGGCGATATAATCCCATGCGGAAGGAACCTGCGCGCGCACCTTATACGCTGCGGAGAGGATGGAGCAGAGCTGTTCGCCTCCCTGCGGCATGATCACCACAATTTCATTCATCAAAGCAACACACTCCTTTCACGGCTCCAGCGGGGCGGGCATGCCTTATGCCTCTGTGTATGTCACCGCACAGTAGCCGGGGCGAAGAATCTGGCGGGCGGAAACGTGAAACCGCTTTCCGCTCAGGGGGTCTTCATAATCATATTCAACCACTTCATTATCCAGCGCCGCGCGCTTGATGTTGCGGAACCACGCCTCTTCGATGAAGGGATAAAGCTCCCTGACCTTATGCCCTACAACCTCTTCGGGCGGCAGTCCGCCGTACTCCGTATATTTGCGGTTGACGTAGATGATTTCCGCGTCGTACAGCTCGCTGTGCTCCGCGTGGGTCACACGGTAAACACTGTAGGAAAGGGGAAGATCATCGAAAAGAAAGAAGTCCTCCTTCACGGGCGTCGGCCTTCCGTTCTTCCGGGCCTTCTTTTCCGTGCGCACCATATGCGCCAGCAGCAGAAATGCCAGCACCAGGCCAAGCGCAATGACGGCAAAACCGATATTCTGCCTGAACAAATCGATCCTGCTGATTCTTGCGTCCTCCGTGAAATAGCGCGTCAGCGCCGCGTTGACGGTGGACGAGGGCACCACGCCCGTGGTTTTGGCCAGGATAGAATAGAGAACCGTGTCCTTCCGATTCACTGCGAAGCAGTAATTCATCTCCACGCCGGTGGACCAGGTGGTCAGGCGGTACTTTTCGCACAGCTTCGCGATGTTGTTGTAGCGGTAGTTGCTGATCAAAAGGCAATCCGCCTGCCCGTCCGCGACGGCTTTCAGGCAGGCCTGCGTATCGGCGTAATAAATCGCGCGCCAATCGGGAAAATGATCCAGCAGAAACATGTCGTAGTTGGGGTTGTCCGCATTCACCGCGACCGTCACCCGCTCTTTTTTCGCAAAGGTTTTCCGGTCTGTCTCCCGGATGACCGCGGACATATCCGTGCGCATCAGGGCCTGGGTGATGAACACGCCGCGCACCTCTCCGTCATAGTCGGTGAGGTTGGCCGGGAATACGCAGTCCACCTCGCCCCTTTTCAGCGCCTCCATGGCGGCTGCGGACGTGGGATAGCAGACGGGTTCAAAGCGCAGCTGGGCGTTTTCCAGGCAATCGGAGGCGACTGCCAGATAGTCTTTCAGCGCGCCGGTCAGTTCCCCCGTGGCCGGGTCTTTCGCGCAGAAAGCTAAATAGTTGTCCTGATAGCCGACCCGGATCGCCCCGTGCGTTTCGAGCCATGCGTTCTCCTCGGCGCTGAGGTAGTAATTCAGGCTGGTGGTTTGCAGATACTTGGCGTACAGCGTTTGGTTAAAATACTGGTTCTCGTCCCGGACCCTGCTCATGGCGTTGTTCAGTTCAAACAGGATTTCGGGACGGGATGCGGTGACGGCGAAGAATAAGTCGGAGGCGCCGATCTCGCACACCGGCACGGCGTTCTTTTGATCGTGAAACCCGGCCGGGGCCACATACAGGTCGATTTCGCCCCGGTTGAGCTTGGTGATATTCTCTTCCTCCGTCCCCGTCATTTCCACCAGCTCTGCCCGGACGCCGTTCGCTTCCGCCCAATCACGGAAAAACCCGGCCTGGACGCTGCCCTGATTCACGCCGACCTTTTTCCCGCTGAAGGTGGAATAATCGTCCGACGTGATTTCCCTGTTGCCCGGCGCGACGAAAAGGTAATACTCCTCCGCGCCCATGGGAAGGGAGGAATACAGGATCTTTCCCGCCCGCTCCTGTGTATAGGACACGTCGCTCAGCAGGTCGATCCTGCCGTCCATGAGCATTTGCAGCAGCTCCGGCCAGCTTCCTTCCACATATTCATAGGTCCAGCCGGTGTAAGCGGCGATCTTTTGCTGGTAGTCATAGCCGTAGCCGGAGCGCCGTCCGAGCTGGTCCGTGATATTGAACGGGGATTCAAACCAGCCCACGCGCACGGTTTTCGCTGCCTGCGCGGAGGCGCGGGGCGGCGGCAAAAGCCCTGCCAGCAGGAGCAGGAAGAGCAGGAACGCCGCGATCCGCGGGGTTCGGTGGTGGAATGTCGGTTTCATTTTTTCCCCTCCGGGTCCGGAACCCGATCCGCTTATTTCGCCCCTTTCCGGGCGCGCTTGTTGTCGTACATGATTTCATCCGCCCGCCGGATCACGTCGTTTACCTGATGATCCGTCTGCGGGTCGTACACGGCGATGCCCATGGCGATATGCGCCTGCTCCCATTGGTTTTTCGCCGCGGCGCTCAGTTCGGCCATGGAGCTGTTGAACTGCTGAATGAGCGCGTCCCTGTTCTGCAAATCATCGTTCTGGAGAATCACGGAAAATTCGTCCCCGCCGATGCGGAATACCGGGCTGTGCTGAAAAACGCGGCAGATCAGGCGGCTCGCCGTCTTGAGGTAAATATCGCCTTTCTCATGGCCATACTTATCGTTGATCGTCTTGAGGTTGTCGCAGTCAAATACGCCCACCGCAAAGGCCATCTGGCCCTTCTCCTCCTCCAGCCGATGCTGCAGATCCTGGTCAATGCGGTAATAATATGTAAGCACGCCGTTGGTCTTGGACGCCATTTCATCAAAGCATTTCCCCACGCGCTCCATATGGCGCGCGAGCCCCTCGTCGTCCAGCCCGTCCAGATCCGCTTCCACGAAGGCCGCCACCTTCCGGACGGATTTTGGACGCTGTTGAAATAGTAGTCCAGGTTCCTTTCCCCGGTCTCGCACAGCAGCAGCAGGAGCTGATCGGATTTCTGATGCTCCGTGCCGCGGATAAAGACCACGCTGAGCAGGGCCATGCTGGTCACGATGATGATGATGACGCAGACTGTCAGCAGGGTCATTCTTGTCCGTAACGAATCATGCTTCGCATCGTCTTCATTTCCTTTCCCTCCATGTCCGCACGCCGACAAGCAGCTTGCTCTCCCCGTCCTCCATGAACGGCGCAATCCGGAGAATGACGTGGATCGGTTCGCCCTTGATCATGATCCGGTAATTGGTGATATAGAACCCTTTCTCCCGAATGGCGTTCATGATTTTTTCTTTGGTGAACTGGTCGCGGAAAGGAGCCTGGTCGTCGGAATACAGGTATTTCGGCGCGTTTTCAATCAGCTGGTTGAAGAAATCGTCGCCCTCCTTCGGCGCGCCGAGGGTGGCGTAATCATCGGAGCACGTATATTCCACGTAATGATCCGTCGCCGGGTCGATTGTGTACAGGCTCAGGTACCCGTCGGAAAGCGCCATCACCCTCACCAGCGTCGCCCTTTCCCTCTGCATCGCTTCAAAGTGTTCCTTCTGCTTCATCTGCGCGTCGATATTGCTGATGCCCATAATGATGCGGCTTCCGCCCGGCTGCATCCGCGTGACCTTCATATTCACGTATACAGGAACGCCGGAATCCATTAGCCGGTACATGGTGGTGAACACGCCCTGCCGGTCAAGCGCCCGGACAATCAGCTCCTTGGTGAAGGCCGCATAGAAGGTCTCGCGGTCCTCTTCGTAGATTTGGGAAGCGCTCCGTTTGACCATCTCGAAGAAATCCGTTCCGTGCCTTTCCACGGCCATTTCCTGGCCGCCGACGGGAGAGGTGTACTCGATGTACTGATCCGTTTCCAGATCCACCACGTACATGCTGTAATAGTCCGCCGCCAGGGCCCTGGCAATATCCACATAGGTGGCGCCGTCATCCGGGTCGGTAATGGAGAGAATGGCCACTGCCACGGCGATGTTCCCCGTCACCTGGTTGACGCCGATCTTCCGGGCAAAGGAATGCACAACGGAACCGTCGGGCAGCTTTTCGTCATAGAAGGAACGGCTTTCCTGCTCGCAGCAAGCTTTCAGGATATGCTTCATAAACGGAGAAGAATATTTGACAAACTCCCCGCCCTGATACGATAAATCCAGGCCGAAAACCCGATGAATGAAATTCCGGTAGGAAGGATTGCTTCTCACAAAGCGCGCCATATCCTCCCTGACTTCGATGATTCCGATGGGGACATTATTGAAGGAATTATGGAACGCGTTTTCGTCGGTGTTCGCGATGACGGCCAGATCATAGAGATTCACCCGGCCCATCGCCTCATAATAGGAGGCTTCTTCCGGGTTTTCATATCCGATCTGGATCCCTTTTTGAAACCTTTCCCGGAGCTCGGCGCGGGAAATGGGTTTGGAATAATAATAGCCCTGGAGCTTGGAGCACCCGATTTCCTGCAAAAACCGAACCTGCTCCGCCGTTTCCACGCCCTCGCAGATCGTTTCAACGCCAAGGGAGGTGGCCATTTTCATCAATTCGGTCAGGATGATTTTGCCGTTGTCTCCTTCATCCAGCTTTCGCAGGAACCCCATGTCGAATTTGAGCAGGTCGAATTCGATGCTTTGCAGAACATCCAGCGAAGAATAGCCGCTGCCAAAATCGTCCATCCACACCGGGAAGCCCAGGTCCCGGAAGCGTTTGACCTGGTTCTTCATGAATTCAAAATCGCTGCCGATTATGCTCTCGGTGATCTCGATCGTGATATTTTTATGGTCCACGCCCGCTTCGTCCACGCGCTTTCTGACTTCCTCCACGATGTCGCAGGCGTCGAAATCAGACCGGGACAGGTTGATGGAGTGCGGCACGGTATACAGGCCGATGGCGCTATGCTTTTTGATTTTTTCCAAAACCTGCCCCAGCACGAACAGGTCCAGCTTATAAATAATGCCCGCTTCTTCCAGATAAGGAATAAAGTCCGCCGGCGACAGGAAGCCCTCCACCGGGTCGATCCATCTGGCCAGTGCTTCCACGTCGCAGACTTTCCCGTTTACAGCGCGGATGATGGGCTGGTAGTATACCTGTATCCAGTTTTCGGCAATCGCCCTGTCGAGATTCGTTTGAAGATACTGCCGCATCTTCACCTGATCCCGCAGCTCTTTGCTGTAGTAGTTGAAACAGGAAGCCTCTGTTTTCCTGAGCGAGTCGCAGGCGATTTTAGCCCTGTCATACGCAAAGCTGACGGTCACGTCCTCCAGCCGCGTCGGGTAAATGCCCACCCTGACGGGGAGCGATTTGCCCCCGTTGGTTTCCTTTGCTTTCTGGAACAGCAGGCGCAGCTTGTCCTCCAGGCCCTTTTCTTCCGTAAACACCGCGAAACGGTCCGCGCTGACGTGGCCGCAGTTTTCGTTGCTGAACGTTTGGATCAGGAGCTTCGCGAAGGAGTGCAGCAGTTTATCGCCCTCGGCGAATCCGTTCTTATGATTGAAATATTTCATGCCGTTGAGGTCGATATATAAAAGAACGGCATACTCTCCCCGCCTTCGCATGGCGGCCTTGCCCGTTTCAGCCAGGTCGAAGAAGTAGGACAGGTTGGGCAGCCCGGTCAGCGCATCGTAAAAATTCGCCTTGAGAACGCTTTGCTCATGAAGCGCATTGCTCAGCGCCTGGTTGATCGCCGCTTTTCCCGCGCCCACTTCGTCCAGATAGGGGCCTTCGTTCGTATAGGATACCTGCGCAAGCCGGACGCCCGTCGGCGTGAAAATATGCTTCCCGTAGGCATGGATCACCTGGTAGGATTTTTTTCCCTTCGGCTTCGCGCGATAAATCACCTCGTAGGTGCTGCCGTCGTTCGCAAAACGATAAGCGGCGTCCGCGATCCGCGCTGTGTCGTCCGGATGAATATCGGCGTACATTTCACGATCCCTATCGATGTACGCCTTGCTCCGGTCTTCATACCCGAATAAATTGCAGAACCCATCCGAAAGGACAACCGTAACAACCCGCTTGTCGATCAGCTGATAAATGGCAAACGGCGTCTGAATGCTTTCCAAAAGGGATTGATCGTGCTCTGAAAACCTGTATCGTTCCATCGTATTCACCCGTATCTCGCGAAGTCCATCGAACTGTATTTCAATACAAGGCTTTGATCGTTTGTCTATTGCCACTGTATTATACAGTATATTCCTCAAGTCGGCAATGGCTTTTTTAATTCCCAAAAAAGATAAAGCCAAAAACCGGCCGGCGGCATCAAGGCGACTGGCGCGAACCCTGAAGCGGCGCTTTGCTGATGATGTTTTTGCGTCCTATCCTTCGCGCGGTTCTTTCCCCTGGCCGCAAGCCTCACGCTCCCAGAACCCGAACAACAGCGGACCGTTCGTCAGAATTGCATAAAAAGCGCTGGTTTCGCTTGCCATTCCGCGCATTTTCAGGTATAATGATAAGGTATGCAAGTATGGGTGCAAAAGGAGCACAGAATGAAACGAGTTCTTGCTGTGATTTGTCTTGCCGCCGTAATGATGGGCATTTGGGTCGGCGCACGGACGGAAGGCCCTTCCGCCCGCATGCGCTCCTACGGCGCGGGAAAATATAAGGTCGGCAAGAATCTTGGCGCAGGAGAATATATATTGTTCAGCGCTCCGATGCGAACGGGCTTTTTTGCCGTCCTCGCCGACGAGGACACCGCGGACGTGATCTCCAAAGGCTTCTTTGACGTCAACACCATTCTGACGGTGGAAGAAGGCGACGATCTGATCATCTCCGATTGCTTCGCCATTTTTGCCGACGACTATTACAGCATGAACAGAATCAAGCTGAATCAGCTTGGCGGGATGTTCAAAGTGGGCGTGGACGTGCAGCCCGGCAAATACACCCTGCTGGCCCAGCCCGGCCAGACGTCCGTTTACCGGATCTACAATAACAGCCGGTTCCGTTTTACGATTGAAGAGAAAACATTTCAGGGAACCAGCCGGGTGACGCTGGAGGAGAACCAGTATCTGGAATTGATCAAGTGTTCCTTCGACCCAAGATATTTGCCGACCCCCACTCCCACCCCTGTGCCTACGCCGACACCCAAGCCCACGCCGACGCCTCAGCCCACGGCAACGCCCGCGCCTGATACGGAAGGCGGCAGCACAGAACCGGCCGACACCGCGAAGGACGAAAACCCGTCCGGGACAAACACAGACACAAACGGAACCGATCCATCGGCAACCCGGTCTCCCGACGAAACCCCGGCGCCGACGCCCACCCTGGCGCCCGACGCGACCCCGGTAAAGAAACAAAAAATCCGGATCGACTCCAGAAGGTCGCCCGCGGTTCGTTCGATGCCCTCCACCATGGGCAATAAAATCGCCGTGGCGCAAGCCGGCAAAGAGTATGAGCTGCTGGGAATCGACGGAAAATGGTACAAAATCGTTCTGCCTGACGGAACGATAGGATGGGTGATCCGCAACATGGCGGAAATTATAGACTGATCACAGCCATGCGGAAAAGGGCAAAACGTTCCCTGTTTTGCCCTTTGTTTCCGTCCAAAAAAAGAAAAAATATCTGTTCTTTGTATTCAATAGTAGAAATTGGTTTTTTTGTCCCAAACGAAAGAGGTTTTTTCTCGAATCTTCTTTTCTTTCATGCTATAATAAGGATGCGCATTCAGACGGATTCCCGGACGCTTTGAAAGCACGGCGAAACGTTTCAGGATGGACAGCGATGATCGGGGAATCAGCAATGGGCTTTGTAGTGTCAAAGGAGGGATTGCAAACGCCTGCTGAATTCAAGCGAAAACACCGTGGGCCCGCCGGGCAAAAATGAAAAGAACGGCTGCCCGAGGACGCCGGCCTGCTGTTCTTCGGAGCAGGGATTGACCCGCTTCTTCGTTTCTATATAACTGTGTGAAAACCTGCGACCATTGTCTTGGAGGGAAAGATCGTGAAAAAGACCAATTTGATGAAGGAAAACCATCAGCCGGCTGCCGTTGTGAAATGCCTGCTCGCGCTGCTGATTTGCTGCTGCATGCTTTTCAGCACAGTGGATTTCCCCGCCTTCGCGGGAGTAAGCGAAGATGTGGCGTCTTATTCTGACGGGCAGGAAAGTCAGGATGAGGGCTTTATCGAGGAGATTTACGAGGAAATCTACGAGGAGGAAGAGCCTGCACCCGCTCCCCAGGAAACAGGGGATGAAGCGGAGATCGTTTCCGTTGACACGGCGGACGACCAAGCCGCCTCCGCCGACGAGAATCAGCTCGCGGCGGCTTCTCAGGAATCCTCCCAGGACGAATCCACCGGCGGGCAGGACGATCAGAGCGTATCCTCCGCCGGGGAAGAAGCGCAGAACGAAGGCTTTTCCCCCGCGCCCTTCAGCCAGGAAACGGCTGTGGATGGCGTTGATTTTATCATTTCCGCCGAACAGGGCGTTGTCGTCCCCGGAGAGGGCTTTTCCATTAAATGGGTGATAAACGACGAATTGGAGTCCTGCGCAAACGAAGCGCTCAGCCTGGATTTCTCGGATGACAACACGATTATTTACCACAATGTTTTCCAGCTGTCCGGCGCTTCTCTGAACGGCAAAGCCCATGTGCAGATGCAGCGGCTTGGCTTTGAGGATTGGGCAAATCAGTTCCCCGGCGCGAGCCTTGGCGTGTTTGTTTTGTCGTATCATCCCGATGAGGATTCCGCGGCAGATCGGATCACCGTACTGGAAAGCGTCTACAGCCAGGATCAAGTGGCGTTTGATATCACGGGTCTGGGCGAATATGACGTAGCGGCGGTGCTTTTCCTGTCCGCGCCCGAACCGGCCGCTGAGCCGGAACCCGCAACCGTCCCAGATACCTCCAATGAACCTGACAAATTCGCGGATCCCACCCTCGAAGCGGGCACAAATGACGAACCCGCCCCGGCGGCGGATACCGGAGCAGAAGATTCAACCACCGTGGAGAACGTATCCGAAACGGAACCCGCAGTGTCCACGTCTGAAACGGAAGAAGCAGTTGAGGAGAATCAAGGCGCGGCTTCTGCCGGAGACATCAATAACTCCGACGAGAGTGAATTGATCGAAATCATCGACGATACGGCAGAATCCGGCGACAGCGAAGACACTTCCGCCGTCGAAATCATCGACGATACGGCAGAATCCGGCGACAGCGAAGACACTTCCGCCGTCGAAATCATCGACGATACGGCAGAATCCGGCGACAACGAAGATACTTCCGCCGTCGAAATCATCGACGATACGCCGGATACCAGCGACAACGAAGATACTTCCGCCGTCGAAATCATCGACGATAGTCGAAATCATCGACGATACGCCGGATACCGGCGACAACGAAGATACTTCCGCCGTCGAAATCATCGACGATACAGCGGATACCAGCAACAGCGAAGATACTTCCGCCGTCGAAGAAACCAACGATACGGAAGAATCCGACAACAGCCAAGAGACTTCCGCCATCGAAGAAACCAACGATACATTGGAAATCGGCGACAGCGAAGATACTTCCGCCGTCGAAGAAACCAACGATACATTGGAAACCGGCGACAGTGAAGATGCTTCCGCCGTCGAAGAAACCAACGATACATTGGAAACCGGCGACAGTGAAGATGCTTCCGCCGTCGAAGAAACCAACGATACGGAAGAATCCGACGACAGCGAAGATGCTTCCACCGTCGAAGAAACCAACGATACATTGGAAACCGGCGACAGCGAAGATGCTTTCGCCATCGAAGTTATCAGCGATCCAGAAGAAACCGGTGACAGCGAAGATACTTCCACTCTCGAAGAAATCAGCGATTCAGTGGAAATCAGCGACAGCAACGACGAAGCAACCGGCGCCGAAGAACAAATCGACATTCTTGCTTCCGAACCGGAAAACGCGGCTCCCTTTGAAATTGTCAAGCAGCCTGAAAACGCAGTAGGAGAAATCGGCGACGACATCCGCTTCATCGTGGAAGCAAAAGGAGACGGCCTTTCCTATCAATGGCAGAAGCGGAGCGGCGATGACAGTCCGTGGACGAATATTGAGAGCAGCGGCAACGCAACGTTTGCCGGATCGCTTACGCCGGAGCTTTCCTTCACAGCGTCCAAATGCACCATCACCAAGCAATATCAATGCCTGATCAGCCAGGGTGAAGGGGACGACCTGGAAACGCTGACCACGCAGACGGTCGCCGTCGTTTCCGAGGAAGAAGCCGCCGCCGATGTTCCCGAGGAAGAGTCTCCCGCCCAGGTCAGCCAGGACGAACCCACGGAAACGGAAGCGGAAGCGGAAAACAAAAACGAAGCCGACGATCCTGAAGCTCCGGTTGAAAACGGCGAAGAAAAGCCTGATGGCGAGCCGGAAACCGCCGAAGCGGAACCGGTGAAGGATGAAGAAAACCAAGCCGCGGAAGAATCCGAGCCTGTAACCGGGGAAGAGGAACAGCCCGCGGAAGAGATCGGGGAGCAGGAGCCCGTTGAAGAAGCGCCCGCGCCTGCGAAGCTGCCCGAAAACCGCAAAGTGAATTTCGTCATCGAATGGGATGACGAGGTGCCCACCATCGGTTCCATCGCCCACTTCAAGGCGACCCTGGAAAACTACGACACGCTGGAATACACGCTGCAATGGCAGTACAGCGACGACGGAGCGACCTGGAACGATGTGGAAGGCGCGACCGACAAGGATATGGATGTTGAGGTCACGATGAGCAACTACCAATACTTCTGGCGTCTGAGCGTCTGTGTCATAGACGTCCTGGAAGACTAATACAGCAGCTTAGCCGTACCCGCCGTAATGGAGGGTACGGCTAATAGCATAGATAAGCGGATGTGCAACCGATCAAATAAAGCCGATGAATTCAACTATAATAGAAGGGTTCGAGCGACATGAAGAAAGCTGTTCATCAATTGTTATCCTTCCTGATGGTGCTGGTCATGCTCTTTGACGCGGCGCCGATCGCCGCGTTGGCCGAAGGCGATATTGCCGCGGAAACGGAAGCCGTCCAGCCCGTCGGGGACACTCCCCTGCCGCGGACGGTTGACTTCACCGAAATGCAGACGATGGGTGCCATCGCGGTGGACGAATACCGCGCGTTAAGTGCGGACGAGTATACCATCGAGAAGGCTGCCGATCCGTCTGCCTACGAATACCTGACCAATTGGCAGCCGAAGGAAGAAGAACCGGCGGAGCCTGGCGAGGAAGAGTCCGCCGCCGTTCCCTCGGCGAAGCAGCAGGTCAAGGGCCTCGTGGCTTACGACATCCAGCTGGCCCAAGGCACAGCCGCCGCCAAGAAATATGGCGTGGCGGTTCCTGTTGGCGTGGATATGCTGGCCGATTACAGGGATTCCGATAAAATCCTGACGATCGACAGCGTGAGCTATCAGCTGTTCCATCTCCGTACGGACGAGAACGGCGAAACCGCGGCGGAGCCGATCAGCGCGGAGGACGTAACGGTCGAGGACAGCGACGGCGAAATCAACAGCTTCTTCTTCAAGGTGGATTCGTTCAGCACCTTCGTGCTCACCTATGCCGTGGAATTCACCTGCATTGACACGATTGGCAAATTGCAAATCAACCTTGAAAACCTGGCCGGATCCGTCGGCGAATCGCTGCGGGTCGTCCGGGAGAACGACCAGTATGTAACGGTTTTGAATGTCGCCGGAATGCTGGCGGAATCTTCCGTTCCCGAAAGCGAAGACGATGCCGATGCCGCCCCCTGCAAAGTCACGTTACTGAACGGCACCGCAAAAGAAGCGTTTGACAGCGAGTTCTGGGCGAATGCGGCTGCCGAGAGCAGCGCTGACGGCGTGGAGGTCGCCGACGGCGCCATCCGCCTGACGGGGGATGTGGAGCTTGCGGCCGTTGCCTTCACCACGGAAGGCGCTGTCCTCACGGTGGAGATTGCCCATTATACACAGCCCGCTGTTCCCGTTGTGCCGGAAACCACGGATGGCTTCGCCTACCGGTTCACGGAGGAAACGGCCAATGCAGCCGATATTCTGGCCGCGAACGAAATCGTTTCTTCCTATTATAAAGTCCTCTCCGTAAGCGATGAGAGCCTGGTCGTCCCCAGCGAGGACGGCGTGCTGACCGCCCAGGACTATTTCGATGAACTGCTTCTCACCCTCAGCCTGAGCCCCTACGACGACACCGAGGTTCAGATTCGGCTGACCAACCCCGCCCCGGCGGAATACACCTATCGGGCTAAGGAAGAGAATGTGCTGCTCTCCGATGTGTTTGCCGCGCTCCTCAAGATCACGGCTGAAATAGAGAGCATTGAATCCTCCACCGAGAAAATCGTGATTTCTTCCACGAAGGCTGACGCCGCTTCCACGGAAGACGGGGAAAAGAAAGAAACGGAAAAAACCGAGACCGAAGAAACCAAGACAGACGAAACCAAAACAGAAGAAACCAAGACCGAAACAGCCGAGACCGAAGTAATCACGCTTGTGATCTCCGGCGACGGCGACCTGCTGGTCACGGCCAAGGATGGTTCGAAACTGGTGATCCACATCATCGCCCCCGCCCCCGCGGTGAAGGGCGAAGTGGAAGCGACGGCTGCCGGCGCGAAGGCCATCACCATCGCCTTTGACGAACGGACGATAACGCCGCCTTTGCGCAGTATAAGGATCTGGCGCAGTCCCTGGCTCAGAGCGCGTTCGAGCAGGCTGAGCTTAAAAAGGCGCAGGCTGCTCCCGTGCAGATGCGCGGCGGGCTCAGGATGATGAAGAGCGCTGCTCCTCTCATGGCGACGCAGGCTTTGACGGACGATTCCGGCGAAGCGAAGGGCGAAGCTGACACCGCAGAAAACGCGGCCGTCTCTGCGCAGGGCGCCGTCAATTCCGCCATCACCAAATCGACCACCCAAACCAAAGTGGCCGGTGTGTTTGAGCTGACCCTTCAGGATACCGCCTTCGAGGAGGGCGACAACGAGCTCCAGCCCAAGGAAGCGGTCACCGTCAGCCTGGAGCTGGATACGAAGACGGCGAGCCGCAGCAGGACGCCATTCCGGCAAGCGCCCAGTCGTCCACAGAGGGCGGCACGCTGGTTTCCTTCCCCGCGGAGGGCTTCTCCGTGTACGCGATCACCTACACGGTGGGCCTGTACAGCGGCGGGTATACGCATCATCTGATGGTGGGCCAGAGCATCGCGCTGAGCAAGCTGTTCACGCTGTTTAACATTGTTCCGTCCTCCGCGGTGGAGAGCGTTTCCTTCTCCGATCCCGAGTTGATGACTGTGGAAGCGCTGGAGAATGACTGGCTGCTGACCTGCCTGGATCATTTCGATCCCAGCGTGCCCCAGACCCTGACCGTGACCCTGCTGAACGGCGAAGTGTACACCATCAACGTGGCCGACGCCGGAATCACCCAGCAGTACGTGGCTGCCGACGGCGAAACATACGGCATCAACGTGAAGTTCGACGCCGACGCCCAGCTTCCCGTGGACGCGGTGCTGAGCGTGGAGGAGATCGGGCCGGAACACGAAAAATACCAGGAATACCTGGCCCAGGCGCTGGCCGCGCTGGGCGTGAACGCGGAACCCGCGAATGAGGAAGCCGAAGCGGAAGCTGGCGAAGAAGCCACCGGTGAAGAAGTTACCGGCGAAGAAGCCGCCGCGGAGGCCCAGAATCAATTTGCCCGGTTCTTCGACATCAGCATCATGCAGGGTTCGCAGAAGGTACAGCCGAAGGCCAACGTCACCGTCAGCATCAAGCTGGCCGACGCGCCGGAGGACGAAGAATTGAAGGTCGT
Source organism: uncultured Eubacteriales bacterium (assembly GCA_902795275.1). Classification (GTDB taxonomy): domain Bacteria; phylum Bacillota; class Clostridia; order Christensenellales; family Aristaeellaceae; genus RUG563. The sequence goes on from CADBKQ010000006.1 coordinate 136,089, forward strand.
TCACTTTGACGAGGAGAACGGCTTGGTTGTGATGCAGGCGGAGAAGAAGGAAAACGACTCCGAGGTGGAGGTTGCGTTTGAAGCGGAGTCGTTCTCTGTGTATGGCGTGATCGTCACGCCGATGGAAATTTCACCCGCAAACGAACTCAATGGCACGGTATGTACCATCAGAAGGGCTAATACCAATAGATACGTGACCAGTGCGTTTGTATATGGAGATCCAAACAACAGAATCCCTCGGAAGGTCGGAAAAACTACAGATGTATCAGCTGCGGCCAAATGGAATTTCGAGTATGCGGGTCAGGATGGACAGTATTATATCTCTACGACGGGCCAAACAGATGCCCAGGCCGGGAAAAAAGTATACTTATACATGGAAAAGATTAGTAATGAACCAGATGGAAGTGAAAGCGTTGCTGTATACCCGGAGGGAAGCGGGGAATGGGAACGGCCTAAAATGGCCTTTACGGTGATCAAGCTTGATAATGGAAACTATACTATTTCACATACGGATAATAATGTCACTTACTATTTGAATGAATTTGGAGATGAAGGGGGAAATGGTTTTGCAGCTTGGTATGAGAACAATGAAGGAAGCACGCTGAGCTTTGACTTTACGACAGCACCGAATGAAGTAAAACAGCAGTATATCTTGCTCACACGCTTTGAGGGAGATTATTACGTCATCCTGAACGACGGCACGCTGGTCAAGACAAATGACCCGGATAATAATGGCGTGTTCAAGATCGACGATCCCATGGTGTGGACATACAACGATAAGGCGAATTTGTACCATCATGCCAAGGAAACCGGCTTTGACGGAAATAATCTGGCATCCGACTATTTTTATCGCTATTTTGATCCGGATGTGAGCGCTGGGTATACGGATGAGGACTATGATACAACGACGGGTCGCTTAACCGGAACCGCAACTGAATACATCATTGATACCCGCCCCCTGCAGGATCAGATGAAAATCAACTATGCCAACAACAAGATCAGCAGCAAAGATAATCCTTCCAATTATATTGGCATTGTGAAGGACGCAAGTGGATTGCGGATTGCAGGTCTGAAGAATGCGGATCAGGCTGCCGAAATCTACTTTGTGGAAATGACCGATACAGCGGCTCTGGTGAATGCTCAAAACCTGGTAAACGATTCCAGCCATACGGTCAACCATATCGATATTTCCATCGTGGGCCACGCGGCGTTTTCCGTGCCCCTGGCTTATGGTACATATTATTACAAAGATAAGAATGGCCAGGTGCAAACGCTGGTTGTCAACAGGGAAAACCCGCTGACGATCGATGTGGCGCAGGATGTGCCCATTGACAGGGATGACGTGAAACGCGCCAATATCACCGCCTACACGCTGGGCTCGAACGGCGAACACATCACTAAGGACAATGTGTTCTATATCACCGGTTACTTGGCGGTTAGGCGATAGCGAGGGCTATACTCCTGATGCGGAATTTGGCATCGTTCCCGATCTCCCCGAAGGCGACTATACGGTGACCGAGATCATGTGGGAAAATGTTCAGTATAATCAGGGAGGATTTGTCATCCACACCGGCATCACAGGAGATGTGCAGGGTGTAAACAATTCCGACAGATCCGCCACTGTTACCGTCACAGCGGGGAATACAGCGAGTATTCCTACGGCGGCCTTCACCAATGATCTGATCGGTGAAACAAGCATCAAGGCGCGGAAACAGTGGAAGGAAAACGAGAGCGCTCAGCCTTCCCAAGCTCCCTGGATACTTCCGAACGGAAGAACCGCTTCCTCGATCAAAGTGGAAGTATACCGGGTGCCTGGCGCTGTGGTGTCTGGCGAAACCGGAAGCAGCTATGATAAAACGATACGCAGGATAACGTTTGTAGATAGCGCGGGCGCGCCGGTAGACATGACGATAGAACGCGCAGGAAAGAGGGTTTGGGTCGAGCCTGTGGCTTCCGGAGGACTGACATACCGTGTGCTTAAAACCGTCCCGGACAATGGTTCTTCCTGGTCAATCCAGCTGAACGGACTGGAGAAAATCGACTGAGTCAACACTTTGATCAAGCGGGAAGAGACGAATGATCCGGATCAAATTTTGAACTTTGGATATCAGATCAAGGAAGTCAGTGTAACGGACGATCAGGACGGCGTTTTCACAGGGTACAGCGTAGCCTACAGTGACGATAATCAATCGTTGTGGCACGCGGAGGATCCCGTCACAATCACCAATACCCAAGTGACCGATGCTTCCCTGATCCTGAAAAAGGCGCTGGAAGCCAGCGTAGGCTCTCCCGTGAACAGCGATCTCACGCTGACCGACGGCACATACAGCTTCACGGTGGTCGGGCCGAAGGAGAAGAGCGCGAACGAGCAAATTACCAAGGAAGTGTCTATCACCGCGACCACGACCGAGGGTACAACAACGTACATCTATAAGGTGAACGATGTCCCGGCAAGCGAAGAATCGGGCGGCGGCGTCAAACTGACCGGACTGACACCCGGCACCTACACCATCAAGGAAACGGGATGGACAATGACCCCGCCCGCAGGTTCCGCTATGTTCCTGGATGAAATCGATTGCCCGGAGAGCGCGGAAAAGGGAACGAACCTCGAAAAGAGAACCATTGACGTGCTTGTGGGCACCGGTGAACAGGAAACCGTTGCGGTGACCTATAAGAACCTGCTGCAGGCCAACACCGTGACACACAGAAAGATGGTGTTGGATACCAACGACAGTGATGAAACAGCGCCTTTCCGCTCAGATGCTGAGCATACCTGGGAGGACAGCGCGGACTACGATATCGGCGACCTGGTGCCGTACCGTGTAACGGGCTTCCTGCCGCAGGCGTTCTACAAATCCATGGTCGCCTACTACTACGAGATTCAGGACACCATGCAGAATCTGCAGTATGAGAGCGGCACGGGCCACATGTTTGCCTTCGTGAAAGGGCCTGCGGATGAAGTGGGTTCCTGGTATCAGGTAGATAATTACTTTACCGTCAGCGCCGATGACAGCTTGAACTTTGAGCATGGTTCCAACTGGACAGGGGGCGGAACCGTACACTATTTGCAGGTAAAGACAAATAAAAATGCAGGCTTAAAGGCAATCGCCGGGGGCTACAGGGTGACCTCCTGGGGAAGCTCCAGTACCCATGACAATGTCCAGAATAACGAGCCTGTCCTTGGCAGCTTTGAATCCATCAACCCCAACCATATCCAATATCTCCAGTTCCGGTACAAGGCGAGATTGCTGAACACCGCGAACATCGGAACCGTCGGCAACGCCAACGACGCGAGGATCGTCTATACAAAGGGCGATACCACAGGCAACACGGATTGGGATCGCAACCGGGTGTTCACCTACAAGCTAAAGGTGACAAAGACCTATGAATCCGGACGGGAATCCGGAGATGGCGAAGCGGTATTCGCGCTGTACAAAAAGTACAAAGCAGCCCAGAGCGGCTTTGCCAAATCATGCTCTTACGGAACAAATGCCACGCTGTATGGAACAGCGGGAATGGTTCCGTCCGGAAACCTCGCGCCTGATGACAGCGCGGATGGGAATTACTACCTCGTGAACGTAACCCATACGAATGGAACTGATGTGTACGAGTGGAATGGAATTGATGACGGCGACTATATCCTGTTGGAGCTGAGCACAGCGAGAGGGTATGACGTCATGCCCAAGCCGATTCATTTCACGGTCAATGTCGAGCATGATCAGGTATCCGACGATCCGAAAATCAACGAAAACAGTACGCACACTTCGCTCACCGTCCGCTCTGAAAACGGCGTGACGAACGGGTGCATCACGAACGCGGACGGCGTGTCCTTCCTCAAGAGCAATAACAATGACATCCCGAGCATTAACGCTGCCATCCCGAACTACAAGACCGGCGGCCTGAACATCACAAAGGCTGTCGTTCCGCAGGACGATCAGGCGGCGGATGATACGGTCTTTACCTTCCAGGTGGAGTTCAAGAAATGGAACGTGGCCTATCACGGGCTGGTCAAGGTGAAGAACGCAGAGGTGTACGCTGCCAACGGCACCACCCATCTGATGGCTCTTTCGGCCAACGGAGACTGGGTGTCCACTGGCTCCGCCGGCACGCTGCTGCTGAAGGTCACGGGCACGGGCACAGCGGAAATCACGGGCATTCCGGATGGCGTGGTCTGCAAGGTGACCGAACCTGAGGGTCAGATACCTTCTGGATGGGTATACAAGGATACCACGCCGAACGATACGGTGACTATCGACGCCAGCGCCACAACCACGCCTGGAATCGTCGTCACCAACTACCGTCCCGGCGCTCTCCAGATCACCAAGACCGTGACGGTGAACGGTGAAGAGTGGACAACTGCTTCTCCCGCTGACGGCGCCTACACCTTCGCAGTGAAAGGCCCGTCTCCGGCTGAAACGATTGTGACATACGTTCAGATCACTGTGACGAATGGCCAGGCTGCCAGCTACAAGCTGTCTGCCACCGACACGGAAGATGCGTGGGCTGCGATACAGCCAGAAAATAGCAGCATCGCTGTTGTGTCTGGCCTGATTCCCGGCACATACACCGTCACCGAAGCTGCCCCGACCAATGGCACAACGTTGACAGGCGTGACAGTGAACGGTACGCCTGTGGCCGCCGGAACCACCGCCGCCACCCTGACCGTCGCTCCGGGCAGCGAAGCAACTGCGAACGTGGCTGGATTTACCAACAATAAACCCTACATCACTTACAGTCCGCAGGTGACGAAGATGCTGGCCGGAGATGATGAAAACGACAGCAACTGGCCTTCCGGCGGATTCGAGTTCACGCTGGCAGGCATCGGCGACACCACTGCGGTTATTACAGCCGGAACGGTGACCTTGCCTGCTTCGGTGACAGTAACTGCCAGAGCCGACAGCAAGCTTGCGGCTTTCGGCGATATCGTCTTCACAGCGGAGGGAACCTACACCTTCACCATTACCGAAACTGTACCGGCAGGCGCCGTCGGCGCTGATGGAACAGTGTACAGCAACCAGACCAGCGGCTGGTTCGTGAAGGACGGCATTGCCTACAACGCTGCGCCTGTGAGCGTGACCGTCACGGTTGAAGAAAGCGATGGCGTGCTGAGCGTGGCAAGTGTCCAGTACGGGTCAGCAGATGCCGCTACAGGTCAAGCCATCCTTACGGCCGCCGGCTCCATCACCAACACCGTGCCGACCAGCCTCAAGATCGTGAAGGTGGACGTGAAAAATGCTGCCACACTGTTGTCCGGCGCTTCGTTCAGGCTGGATAAGGGTACGCCCGTAAGTACAACTGATCCTGAAACCGGCGCAGCATCCCAAAGCATAAGCTGGACCGCATACTTCTCAGGCGTTGCAACGTATAAGAATCCGAGAACAACAGACAGTCAGGGCGAAATCACCTTCACCAATCTGACCGATGGCCAGTACCGGTTGGTTGAAACCCAGGCTCCGGCTGGGTATGTCGCACTGACGCAGGAGATCACGTTCACGGTCGAAAATGGTGCGGTGAGCTATACGCAGGGAAGCAGCAGTACGGTGACTTACGGGAACAGCACCTTTACTGTTCCCAACACCCCCGGCGTGGAGCTGCCCGCTACCGGCGGCCCCGGCACTGTGGTCTACACCGTCACAGGCCTGACCCTGACGCTCGGCGCGGCCCTGTGGCTGATCCTGCGCAGAAGAAAGGAACAGCAGAACTAACCCTCTCACTCAGTTCTCGTAAAAAACTCGAATAGTGTGGGACTGAAGTAGAGGGAACGGCCCCCGTTTCGACACTCTCAACCTACCAAGCCGATGATACGCCATAGATTGGCAGCACTATTAATTGGCGCACGGCAGGGAGGGAGCGCGAACGGGGGCCTTGATTTTACCGCCCTTACGGGGTATAATAAAACCAGAACCATGGCGGTAAACGCGCAATCAATGGGCGTGTCTGAGAAGGGAGGCACTCCAAAATGTCCACAGTGCCAGTAAAGTATCCTCAAATCTGGGCGAAACTGAGCGTGAAGAACCAGGATCACGCGCAGAAATACATGGAATTTTTATATCAACAGTAGCAAGCAACAACAGCAACTACAACACCAACAACAGAGGGAGAAGACAGAAAAGGTAAAAGCAAAACCTCGCATTTTTGGGATCCTGAAAGGAAAAATGGTCATCCCGGAAGGCTTTGATGATCCGATCATTATCTCGCAGGCAATGGAAAGGGAAATGCCACTTGTAACGAGGGATCAAAAAATCTGGCAGTATGATGCAGTTGAAAAAGTATGGTAATAGAAAAGAAAAGCAGGTGGTATGTGAAAGCCATCTGCTTTTTGTTGGAAGTAGGACTTTAACACATTAAAGCGTAACGGTTTAATGCAGAAAAGCACAACTGAGGATTGACGGCCTCTATGCTTTCCGTTGCCCTTCGAACGCGGGTCGCTTGCTTGCTGTTATTGCTCCCATATCTTGTCACAAAATTGCTTTGTCCGGCTGACCCGCACACTGTCAGGCCAGGCCTCATAACGGTCAGTGAGCGGAACGAAGTTCACCATGTAGTCATCTACCTGTTTGCGCTGGAGCTGGAATGGCACATGCCATGACTGTCATTGAGGCCAAGACACACAGCTCGCAATGACCTTTCCTTTCGTCGTTTTTTGTCATTATAGCGAGCAATTCTGTGTCAGTCAAGCAGAGCAGTTTTCGGACGGCCTAAGCGGGCAGAAACAATACAGGTGCTCAGATAGCGGAGTGTGGTGACCCATGCGGGCTGACCCAGAATCACAAGCAGCAGCGCGGAAACCGTGGCTGCCAGGTCGGACAGCTGCGTATAAAAGACGCGAATCTTCCATTTCCTGTCGGTGATGCTTAATGACAGCGCCGCGCTTCCAGCAGCAGGACGATGACGCATGGGTTCTTTCAGCATACTCAGCGCTCCTCATATCGTATTGATCTCAATATGGTTCGTTATGATCGTACTCACCATATTCGCACCCGATGTGTGTTGCTTCAATCTCATCCACCAGAATGAACTGCCCGTCCTGCCGGTCATACAGCTTCACGGTACCCCAGCCGTTACCGCCGTTCCACAGGCGGTTGTGATGTCTGCTGCCGTCCGGCGCTCGTAGTTGATCAGCAGCATGTCCTTCTTCAGGCAATGCACCTCTGTCTCCATCGCAGCGTGGATGTTCTCCTGCCGGACATGCCATATGACCTCATCATCCAGTTCCTCAAAGGAGAACTTGGTCTTCACCATCAGGTGGAGCTTGGAGAAATTGAAA
>CADBKQ010000007.1 GCA_902795275.1 uncultured Eubacteriales bacterium
CCTCCTCCGGAACCCCACAGTCTCAAGCAAAAACTCATTTCAGAATTAACTGTCGTTTTTCCTCAATCTCTCTGTATCGTTTTCAAGATTCTCGCGCCCCAGCTTCGGTCTCCCTCGCTTGAGCGCTTGGTTAGAATACCACATCCGCCCTTCGTTGTCAACACTTTTTTTATTTTTATTTTATGAACAAACGAACATTGCGCAGATTGAATTGATTTGTGAAATTAATTATGTTATCATAGCCTTGCAGCATGATGAAATAATATTGGAAAGAAAAGCGATCAATGATGGAATTATCAGAGCTTAAAGGACTGGGAAAGGCGCGGCTGGATACCTTGAACAAGGCCGGGATCGTCAGCATGGCTGATCTGCTGCTGAACCTGCCGGTTCGGTATCAGGATACTTCCGTTACGACACCCATTTCCGAAGCCGCCCCGGGCATGGAAACGTGCGTTTCCGGCTTCCCCAAAACCGCGCCGCGCCTCAGCCGGTTTCACGGCCTTACGAGCGTCACCCTGCGTCTTTGCGACGAGACCGGCGGGATTCCGGTGGTTTGGTATAACCAGCCCTGGCTGCAAAACGCGATTCATCCGGAGGATTTGCTGACGCTTTACGGGCGGATCGACCGGGACAAGCAGGGACGAATCCGCATGGTCAGCCCGGTCATTGTGAAAGAGCGGGGCATCCTTCCCGTGTACCGCGCGCTGGCCGGCATTCCGCCCAAGACCATGCGCGAGCTGATTCGTCAGGCGCTGACGCAGCTGGAGGACTGCTGCCCGGAAACGCTGCCGGACATTTTGCGGGTAAAATACCATCTGTGCGAAAGGAACTTTGCCCTGCGGCAGGCACACTTCCCGGAAACCAGGGATCACCTGGCGATTGCCCTGCGGCGCGTTTCCTTTGAAGGCATGCTGCTGTACCAGGCCGCCGCCGCTTCCCTGCGGGGTGAGCGAACGAAGGGCATCGTGATTGACGTGCCCGAAAACGCCTGTGACGCTTACTGGGCGTCCCTCCCCTTTCCGCCGACGAACGCGCAGAAACGGGTGCTGGAAGAAATCGCAAACGATCTGAAAAGCAGGCAGGCCATGGGGCGCATGGTGCAGGGCGACGTGGGCTGCGGGAAAACAGCGCTGGCCTTCGGCGCCATTGCGCTGACGGCGCAGGGAGGATACCAGTCCGCGCTGATGGCCCCCACGGAAATTCTGGCCCGGCAGCATTTGGAGAGCGCAAAAGCCATTCTTGAACCGCTGGGAATCCGATGCGGTTTGCTGATCGGGGGCATGAAAGCAAAAGAACGCCGGGAAGCGCTGGAAAAAATCGCCTCCGGGGAATGGACGGCGGTGATCGGCACCCATGCGCTGATCTCCGAAGGGGTGGAATACAAGAACCTGGGGCTGGTGATCACGGACGAACAGCACCGCTTCGGTGTGCGCCAGCGCCGCTTGCTCAGCAAAAAAGCGGCATCCGATGCGGAAGCGCCCAATGAACTGGTGCTCTCCGCCACGCCCATTCCCCGTACGCTGGCCCTGGTGCTGTACGGCGATTTGGACTTGTCCATCGTGGACGAGCTGCCGCCGGGACGCACCCCGGTCAAGACCCGGATGGTGCCGGAGGACAAGCGGGACGGGCTGTATTCCTTCATTAAACAGGAAGCCGCCCAGGGCAGGCAAACCTATATCGTCTGCCCGCTGGTAGAGGAAAGCGAACAGATCAACGCCCGCAGCGCCCAGGAAACCTATGCCGAGCTATGCAGCGGCCCGCTGAGCGACCTGCGTGTGGGCCTGACCTACGGCGAACAGGACGCCGACGAAAAAGCGGAAACCATCCGCAAGTTTTCTGCGGGGGAGCTGGACGTGCTGGTGTCCACCACGGTGATCGAGGTGGGCGTGAACGTGCCCAGCGCCACGGTGATGGTGATCGAGAACGCCGACCGCTTCGGCCTGAGCCAGCTGCACCAGCTTCGCGGCCGCGTGGGCCGCGGGGCGAAGGAAAGTTGGTGCTTTTTGATGGCCGCGCCCAACGAACGGTTAAAGACGCTGTGTGAAACCAACGACGGCTTTAAAATCGCCCAGAAGGATTTGGAGCTTCGGGGCCCCGGCGACTTCCTGGGAACCCGCCAGCACGGGGACACGCTCATCCCCGGCATGGCGCTGGGGGCGGATGTGCAGATGCTGGAAGAAACAAGCAACTGCCTGAAATGGATTCGCTCGCCCGGATACGAAGCGGAATGGGCGCAGCTGAAGCAAAGCGCGCAAAACGCCTTTGCCAGGGCGCTGGATGAAATTGCGATGAACTGAGGTGACACCATGCTCAGAGTGCTGGGAGGCAACCAGGAAGCGCTGCGGCGGCATCTGCTCGACCTGGCCGCGCCGGGCGGAAAAATGATTGTGATCGTGCCGGAGCAATACACGCTGCAAACGGAAAGGGAATTGATGGAGGGCCTGCACGCCAAAGGCTTTTTCGACCTGGAGGTGCTCTCCCCTTCCCGGCTGACCGAACGCGTTTTTGCCCTCGCCGGAGCGGACGGACGGGTGCGCATCGACCAGCGGGGCAAGCAGTTCGCCCTGGCCCGGGCGATGATGCTTTGCAGGAAAAGGCTGTGCTATTATGAGAGCGCGACAGAAAAGCAGGGCTTCATCAACCGCATCGGCACGGTGATCGCCGAATGCAAGCAGGCGGGCGTCACGCCGGAAGCCCTTTCCGAACACGCGGAATCCCTGCCGGATGGCGCAAGCAAAGATAAATTCCGGGATCTGGCCTTGCTCTACGACGTTTATTCCCGCCAGCTTGCCGGGCAGTTTGTGGATGGCGAGGACGTGGCGGACGTGATGCTGCTCCGGCTTTCCGACAGCGGCATCGTGAACGGCGCGCGGGTGGCGGTCTATGGCTTTGACTCGCTCACGGGCCAGATGATCCGCCTGCTGGTCAGCATGGCGCGGCTGACCGACCAGGTGGAAGCGCTGGTGATCATGGGGCAGGAGGACATGTTTTCCCCCGTACGCCAGAGCGTTATCCGCCTGTGGAAAGCCGCCGACGAAGCCAGCGTCCCCTTTGAAAGCATCCAGCTTCCCTTCTGCGAAGCGGGCCGGGCCAGGGAATTGACGCATTTATCCCTGCAATACCTGCAAGCCTCGCCCGCGCCTTATCAGGCCATTCCCTCCGCCGTGCGGCTGTACGCCGCCCCCAGCCCCTATTTTGAAGCGCATTTCGCGGCCCAGGAAATGGTGCTGCTTCACGAGCGGGGCATGGCGTTCGGCGATATGGTCGCCGTGATGGGAAACGGAGACTTTGGAGGCGTACTCTCCACGGTGCTGGAATCCTACCGCATTCCCTGCTATATCGCCCGGAAAATGCCCGCCGTCACCCATGGGGCGTCGCGCTTCCTGCTGTCTTCCCTGCGGGCGGTGGCCGAAGGATATACCGCGGAAGAAATGCTGGCGGTGATCAAATCGGGCTACGCGCCGGTTTCGGAAGAAGAAGCATGGCAGCTGGAAAACTATATCCAGTCCTACGGTATCCGCGGCAAGCTGTGGCTGAACCCGTTCAGCCGGGGAACCAAAGAGGAATGCGCGGCGCTGGAAAACGCGAGAGTCAACCTGATCACCCCGCTGCATGCCCTTCGGGAAAGCATGAAAGCGGCCCAGGACTCCGGCCAGGCGCTGCGGGCCGTATATGACTACCTGGACACCGCCCGCATCTACGAGCAGCTTCAGGAAAGCCAGGAAGCGCTGTCCTCCCGGGGCATGCCCGCCGAAGCCATGCAGATTCAGCAGCTGTGGGAGGCGGTCATGCAATTGCTGTCCCAGGCCGAAGCGCTGCTGGGCGGCGTGCGCGTGTCCCCCAGACAGCTGGCCGCCTGGCTGGAAGCGGGGCTGGAGGCCTGTGAGCTTTCTTCCCTGCCGCCCGCCGCCGACACGGTGATCTGCGGCATGATCGGCAACCTGCCCCTGAGCCGCCCGAAGGCGCTGTTCCTTATGAACATGACCGACGGCCTCCTTTCAAGTCGGGGGGCCGGGCTGCTGACCGAAAAGGAGCAGGAAGACGCGCAGAACGCCCTGCACGCCTATCTGTCCATTGACGAGGAAGGCCAGGACGCCCTGTCCCAGCTGGACGTATGGAAAACCATCTCCGCGCCTACGGAAAGGCTGTATCTCACCCGATCCCTCGCCACCCAGGATGGCGGCGCTTTGCGGCCTTTCCCCCGCCTTGCGCACATCCGCGCCATCTTTCCCGGATTGGTTGAGGAAGGTAGCATCAGCCAGCGAATCGCGGCGGAGCTGCCCCTGGCCCCTGCCCCGGCCTTTGACGCCCTGGGCGTGAAGATGCAGGAGGGGCTGCTCACCGGGGAATGGCTGCAAGCCTGGACTTATCTGAGCAGCGCCCCGGAAACGAAGGCCCAGGCCCAGGCGCTTTTGCAGTCCTTCCTGCCGGAGGAGGACGCTCCCCCGCTTCCACGGGAAATAGCGCACTCTCTTTTCATGGAACGAATCATGTCCGTCAGTCGGTTGGAGAGCTTCGCGGTCTGCCCTTACAAGCATTTCGTGGAGCAGGGCTTATCGCCCAAGCCCCGGAAAGAATGGGCGCTGACGCCGATTGACGCGGGCAATTTCTACCACAGCGCCCTGGAGGGCTTCACCCGCCTGCTTCCCACGATCCCAAACTGGCCGAAGATCACCAAGAAGGACTGTGACGCGGCGGTGGACAAGGCCGCCGAACCGCTGTTCAACGACCTGCTGGCGGGCGTGATGGGCGAAAGCTCCCGGATGCGTTCGCTGGGAGAAAAATACCGGCAGGTGCTGCGCCGCGTCGCCTGGACATTCACCAAAGGCGCGAAGCAGAGCGCCTTCTCCCCCGAAGGGGCGGAAGTGAAGTTCGGGTATCCCGGCGGTATTCCGCCCATTGAGCTGACACTCAAGGACGGAACGAAGGTGTTCGTCCGCGGCAAAATCGACCGCATCGACCGCTACGCCGGGGACGAGGGCGTGTTCCTGCGGGTGGTGGATTACAAGTCCGGGGCAGAAAAGCTGAGCCCCACGAAGATTTTCTGGGGGGCGCAGCTGCAACTGCTGCTGTATTTGCAGGCCGCGCTGACCTGGGAAGAAGGGGCGGAACCCGCCGGGGCGTTCTATATGCGGGTGGCGGACCCGCTTCTGCCCAGCGAAGAAGAAACGGAACAGCTGGAGGACGCCCTTGCCCGGGCGCTGTGCCTGCGGGGCGTGGCGCTCAAGGACGCCGTCATCCTGAAAAAAATGGACGACGGCGAACCGCCGCTCACCCTGCCCAAGGTGATCACCGCCAAAGGCGAATTTGACAAGCGGGCCATGCTGGCGACCCTCGAAGACATGAAGGCCCTGATCGATCACGCGGGCAGCATGGCAAAGCAATGGGCCGAACGCATCTACGATGGGGAAATTGCGGCGAAGCCCCTGTGCGATAAGCGAAAAAACGGCGCGTGCGACCACTGCGATTACGCGCCCATCTGCCGCCGCGACCTGTCCCGCGGCATCGACAACGCCCGCGTCATGCAGGAAATGAAGTTTGACGAGCTGCTGGAAAAGATCAACGCGAAGCAATGACGCATCTTCTCCTTGTGCCTTTTGTGTAAACTGGTCATAAAATTGTCATTTCCCATTGATTTGTTATGGGTTTTTTGGTATATTATTGGTGCTTGTGATGTTCATATGAAAGGAAGGAGCTTGATGCAGGATCTTACTGCGTTTTTCCGGCAATTCAGTTTCTGTTCGATTGCCCTGCGGCTGGTGCTCGCCATGGCGGTGGGCGGCGTGCTGGGCCTGGGCCGCACCAGGCGGGGCCGTTCGGCGGGCTTTCGCACCTATATGCTCATCAGCGTCGGCGCGGCCATGTGCGCCATGATCTCCCTGTATTTATACCAGATGCTGAAAGGCCCCTGGGCGGAAACCGCCGCCCGCGTGGGCGAAAAGTTCGACGCTTCTCGCATGGCGGCGCAGGCCATGACAAGCATCGGCTTCCTGGGCGCAGGCATCATCGTGAAGGAAGCCCACCAGCAGGTGAACGGCGTGACCACGGCCACCGGCCTGTTCGCTGCCGTCTGTATGGGCGTCGCGGCAGGCGTGGGGTTTTATGAGGTGGTGCTTCTGGCCGTCCTTGTGGTCGGCCTGGTGCTGAACCTGCTGTCTCCGCTGGAAGGGGCGTTCAAGCGCCATCTGCGGAACATCACGCTGTATGTGGAATTTGATTCGACGGAAAGCATCAGCGTGATCACCGAACTGCTGAACGAGCAGCATGTGCATATATATGACATCGACATCGAGCAGACGGAGCAGAAGGCGTCCAAGTCTCCCTCCGCCATTTTCGTGCTGCAAATGAGCCGGGAGAACCATTCCCATTCCGGCATTCTTTCCTCCCTGGCGGAGCTTTCCTGCGTGCGCTCCGTGCAGGAACTGATTTCGTAAGGGGGGCGGCGAACCGATGTTATCCATCTTTGACGGTTTGCGCGGGGTCGATTTCCTTTCCGTGTTTGTGCGCATTGTGATCGCCTGCGTCTGCGGCGCGGCGGTGGGGCTGGACCGTTCGGCCAAGAACCGGCCCGCGGGCTTCCGCACCCACATGCTGGTGTGCCTGGGTTCCACGGTGGCTTCCCTGACGGGGGTGTACCTGTATCTGGAAGCGAATCTGCCTTCCGATGTTTCCCGCATCAGCAGCCAGGTGATTTCCGGCCTGGGATTCATTGGCGCGGGCACCATCGTCGTGACCAAGAAAAGGACGGTGAAGGGCCTTACCACCGCCGCCGGGCTGTGGACCACCGGCATCGTGGGCCTGGCCATCGGCAGCGGATACTACGAACTGGGCCTCCTGGGCGCCGCGATGGTGCTGATCACCGAAAGCCTGCTTTCCCTGCTGAATTCCAAAATCCATCATCATCCCGAGTATACAGTGGAACTGAGCTACCGCGAAAAAACCTACCTGGACGACGTGCTTCGCCTGTGCAAGAATCATCGGATGGCGATCACCAACCTGCGCATCCACACCATGGACAGCGTGGGCCAGGATCTGCCGAAGTATACCGCCGAGGTGGAAATGCGCGGAAATACGGACAGCAAAGTGCTGCTGGAACTGATTCAGGAGATGCCCGGCGTGGTGTCGGCTGCCATCCAGTAAAGAAGAATAGGAGCGTCAAAGCATTCCCATGAAACTGAACATTTTGGAATTAGCGGATGATTACGCGGTAATTGGCTGGGAACCCGTACCCGGAGCGGAAACGTACCGCGTCCGCTGGGCGGACAGAAATACGCCGGGCATGGCGTACAAATGCCTGGTTGAAACGGGCCTCACCCAGTACCGCCTGAACAAAGCCACCCACGTTCCCCATTATTTGTTTGTGGAAGCGCTGGCGAACGGGCGGGCGCTCGAAAAGAGCGAAGTCCTGAAAACGCCCGTCAAAAAGGTGTTTCACCCCCATCTGGAAAAGCTGAACCGGGGCCTGATCGCCGTGCCGCACAGAGACGGTGTCTTCCTTTCCTGGCGTTTCTTCCGGGACGAAGCGGACGGATACGGCGATACCGGCCTCACCGGCGCGAACTTCGCCGTGTACCGGGACGGGCGGCCCATCGCGCTGGTGAAGGACAGCACCAACTATCTGGACTGGAACGGCCACAAGCACGCAGAGTACCAGGTCGCTCCCGTTTTCCACGGAAAGGAAGGCGAGAAATGCGCGCCCGTGCGCCCCTGGGAAAAGCCTTATCTGGAGATTCCCCTGCAAAAACCGGCTGACGGCGTGACGAAGCCCGGCACGATGCATCCCGGCGGCGAGCCCTTCACGTACAGCGCCAACGACATGTCCGTGGGCGACGCGGACGGGGACGGCGAACTGGAATACTATGTCAAATGGGATCCCTCCAATTCCCACGACGTATCCCACCGGGGCTATACGGGCAACTGCCTCATCGACTGCTATAAGCTGGACGGACGCCTGCTCTGGCGGCTGGACATGGGGCCGAACATCCGCGCCGGGGCCCACTATACCCAGTTCATGGTGTATGACTTCGACGGCGACGGCAAGGCGGAGATGTGCGTGAAAACCGCGCCGGGGACGAAGATAACGGTATACAATCCCGACGGCTCGGTGGAGAGTGAGCGCTTTATTACGCTGCCGCCCGAAGATCTTGAAAAGGGCGTTCAGAACACGGATGATTACGTCTGCTCCGCCGCGGACTACAGGAATCACATGGCGGATGTGTTTGAAGGCTGGCGGGAGCATCCCGAAGTGAAATGCGGCCATTGGCCGGATACGCTGGAAGCCTGCTTCGGCATCCCGCAGAAGTACGATTATCCGCTTTGCCGCGAGGACGCGGAAGCGCTGGCAGATTACTTCATTCAGGTGTACGCGCCCTCCCGCAGCGGAAAGAACCACCTGGAGCAGTTTGAGGGATTTATATACAGCGGCCCCGAATACCTGACCATGTTCAGCGGTGACGGAAAGGAGCTGGAAACCGTTCCCTTCCCCGTACCCCGGGAGGATGACGGCCTGCTGTGGGGCGACTACGCCATGGCGCGCATTGAGCCCTGCAACCGGGTGGATCGGTTCCTGTCCGCCGTGGCGTACCTGGACGGGGAGCGTCCCTCCGTGATCATCGGGCGGGGCTACTACACCCGTACCACCGTCACCGCTTACGACTTCCAGGACGGGCATTTTATCCGCCGTTTCACCGCTGATTCCGGCCATGTGCCGATGCGCAATCCCTTCAACGACAATCCCCACGCGGGCCAGGGCATCAGCACCACCCACGGCCTGTTCGCCGGGCAGGGCAACCACAGCATGGCCATTGCAGACGTGGACGGGGACGGCTGCCAGGAAATCGTCTACGGCGCGGCGGTGATCGACCAGGACGGCAGCCTGCTCTATTCCAGCTATGGCAAAATGCCCGACGGCTCCATGGCGAAGTTCGGCCACGGGGATTCCATGCACTGCGGCGTCATCGACCCCGACCGGCCGGGATTGCAGATTTTCAATGTGTTTGAAGGCGCGAAAGCCGCGCCCTGGGGCTTTGCGCTCCGGGACGCGGAAACGGGCGAAGTCTTTTTCGGCGAGCCCGCCGACACCGACCTGGGCCGCTGCATGGTGGGCGACGTGGTTCCCGGCGTGCGCGGCCTGCAATGCTGGGTGAACGAAACCTTTGACTGCCGCGGGAACAAGCTGAACGTCCCCGTGCTTGGCACCAATTTCAGCATCCGCTGGGCTGCGGACATGACCACCCAGATTACCGACGGGGCGAACTATCTCACCCAGGAGCAGAACGGCTGCATCGTGGACAACGCCCACGGCGTGATGCTGGCTCCCGAAAACACGAAAACCAACAACGGCACGAAGGGCAATCCCTGCCTGGTGGCGGATATTTTCGGCGACTTCCGGGAAGAAATTCTCCTGCGCACCGCCGACAGCTCCGCCATCCGCATTTACACCAACACGGACATCACCATCCATAAGCTGTTTACGCTGCTGCACGACCCCCAGTACCGGGTGGGCGTGGCCTGGCAGAACAACTGCTATAACCAGCCCTGCTATCCCAGCTTCTATTATGGCAGCGATATGGACTGGGCCTGGGTGCTGCCCGCCCTGGCCGGGGAATAGCGCGGGCGGCTTTTCTTCTTGGAAGGAAATCTGCGTCAATATTTGCATGGGCGCTGACGGCGCTTTTTTCTGGAATAAATTTCCAAAAATAGAAATTTCCAGTGGACAGCAGCCCGCTTTCTGTGATAAAATAATCTGGCTGTAAAAACGCCATACAGAATCTGCCAGGACAGCATCGGCAGCAGCATCGAGAACCTGCACCGCCAGATGATCCTGAAAAGCAACATCGCCGAGCTGGACCGCCTGCACATGATGGACCAGCTGACCGGGCTGCAGAACCGCTTCGCGTTCAAGCGCTACCGCTAGGCGTATGTTTCGTCCCCCGGCGGCTATTCCGTCGCCATCCTCGACATCGACTGCCTTAAAACGATTAACGATCAGTTCGGCCATCTGGCCGGAAACAACGTGATCTCGATTGCCGCCGGCGTGATTCGCGACGCCGTCGAGAAAGATGATCTGGCCATCCGCTACGGCGGCGATGAATTTCTGATTCTCTCCCATGGGACGGACGCCGCGCTGTGGGAAGCGCGCAGGGAAAAGATCAACCTGGAATTGAAAAAAATCGCCGAGCAGCAGCAGCTTCCTTACAAGCTCGGCGTCAGCCTGGGCTATGCTATTTCTACGGAAGACTCTCCCCTGTCCATCGAAGAAAGCCTGGAGCTCGCGGACCAGGCCATGTATGAAAACAAAAAGCAAAGAAAGCTGCGGCATTCGTGATGGATGGGAAGCCCTGTTTCCGCTTCGGAACGAACCCGTCCTTCATTCCTGATTTCAGTCGATTCAAAAAGCCGGCCTTCGCAAGGAGGGCCGGCTTTCTGCTGTTTTATGCTCCAGAGCAAAATCGCTCTTCGTTCAGTTCATGGTCTGATTGAAACCGTCATTCAAAGCAATAGGGATTAAATGCATTGACCGCCATGATAAACCACGCAGTGGGGGCGATATGCAGTTCATTTCCGTACTCCCAGGGCGTGCCGTCAAACAGGTAAATGCCCGTGGACAAGTTCTTCACCGTGGCGGCGGGGAACAGCCCGCTGTCGTTCTGGATGGAGCAGAGCGCGTCCAGGGCTTCCAGCGCCTTTTCGTCCTCTCCCCGCAGGCGGTACATGAGCCCGGTGAAAGCCGTACCCTCCGCCCACCAGCCGCCGTTGATGTTGGACTGGCAGAAAGGATACCCGCCTTTCTTCACCTTCATCCGGCCGACGGTTTCCAGCGCGTCCTCATAGGGCCAGAATTCATCCTCCAGCGCCAGGCATGCCCATACCTGGGCGTCCAACACGGTGTTCTCCTTGCTGATGGTTTTGCCGTCCGATTCCGTGCCGGTGTGGAAAACGCCGCTTTCGCTGTCATACAGCGATTCAATGAGATGCAGCGCGCTTTCAGCTGCATTTTGGTATTTCTTTTCGCCGGTCACCTCTGCCAGGCGCTTGAAGGCCGCATAGGCGTCGATGTTGTGCTCGATGGATTTGTAGGTGAGGGGATAGACGGCGTCGTTCCCGCTTTCGGGCCATCCGTCATAGCCTGCGGTGAAGCCGGGGGCGGAAGCGCCGCAGGTGTCCAGCACCCAGTCCATCAATTCCTTGGCCGCTTGCAGATAGCTGTCTCCGCCGTACCGGGCATGGTATTGCAGCAGCGCCAGCGCCACATACGCGGTATTGCCCGTTTCGGAGCCGGTGTGGTGCTGGTGCTCCTCCCAAGTGCCGGTCTCTGCATTGTAACAGACGGGCAGCCGGGCGGAGCTTCCCCAGCCGGGGATGCTGGTGATGTCGCCCACCACATACGCGTTCCTGACCCTGCCCGAACGATAGCGGTCATGCTGGATGGCATAGACGAAGGAGTCCAGAATCTTTTTGGCCTCCTCCTGCCTGTCGGCGGATATAAACGCCATGGAAACCAGCGCGTTGTCGTAGGAGAACGCGGTGTTTTTCAGATAGACGTTTTCGGATTCATAGGAACGGATCAGGGGATGGACGTCCTCAAAATAGCCTTCAAAGCGGATGTCGTCCAGATAGAACACGTTGTCCGCCGTGCCGGATTCATCGGTGCCGGTGCTGGGTTCATTGCCGGTCATGGAGAAGCCAAAGCCCAGGATCAGGTAACTGGTGTCCACGCCGTCCAGGTCGATGGCGTATTCCGTCCATTCTTTATCCAGCTCGATGTACTCTGTCCGCTGGGTTTCGCAGCTATCCGGGTACGCCGCGTCCGAACCGTATTGGTATCCGCCCACCAGGAATTCCACCATTTCGCCGCCCTTTTCCCCCCGCGCCCAGAAACGAAGCACGGAAGCGCCGGTCAGGTTCATGCCCTGGTTGGGGGCGTCGGCGTTATTGATGCGAGGTTCGCTGCTGCCTTCGGGCAGATAGCCGTTTACAAACAGCCAGCCGCCCCAATCCTCGGGTTTGGTGACGATTTCGCAGCGAATGCAGCTGTCGCCGCTGTGGGGATTCTGCTGCCAGTGATCATCCATGGGATGCACAAGGGAAGCGTCCTTGCCCGACATCAGCATCCGCTGGGTGAAATGATTCTCCGAATCGCCAAAATCCTTGTAGACGTAAATGCAGCGGCTGTACTGGGCCAGCGATTCTTCCAGCGCGTCCAAGGCCAGTCCCGCGGCGGTTTCGTACGCGCCGTAAGGATTAATGTCCGCGGCTTCGGCGGGCGTCGGCGCGGCGGTTTCGCGAACGCGCTCCGCAGGCTCCACATCGTCAAAGACAATGGCTAACAGCGAGCTTCTGCTCATGCTGCGCATCCGCCCGTACTGGGACATGGCAAAGATGGAGAAATATCCGCTCATCGAAAAGTCCACGGTTTCCCCGTCTTTCAAGGTGGCCCGCAGTTCCATGCCCACGGGCGCGGCGAACATGTTGCCGTCCGCGCCTTGCTTGGTCACTTCCAAGGAAGCGATGGATTTGATTTTCGTGGGATAGCTGGAAAAATGGGTAAACTCCTGGGCGATCCGCATGGAGGGGAAGCTGCCGCCCACGTTATAGGTGATGCCCACGAACGCGGCGGGCGAACGGAAGCAGCCCTCCTCGAGATAGACCGTGCAGAAGGGCAGGCCCGCCATGTCCGGCGTCCGGGTTCTGTCGAACACGATGCTGTCCACGTCGGCGGCGTTGACCTTTTCCGGGGTATAGACGGTCTTAGTGCCAATGAACCAGAATTGTGCCTCGTCGGGCAGGATATATTCATTGGTCGCGTTTTCATCGTCCACCGTCACGAATACGCCGTTCCGATTCCGAATCGAGGCGATTTCGAGGAACAGCTTCATGTTCTCCAGCTCGTATTTGTTTTCAAAGTCCGGGGTGTCGATGCCTTCAAAGAAGCCCTCGTTGCCGCTGCTGCGCCAGTTCATCCGCTTCGACATGAGCAGGAAGGAATTCGCCACGCCGGTATATACGGTGCCGTCCTTCATCGTAACGGTGACGGTGCCCTTGGGAACATAGTTCCCCCAGCTGTGCTGGTTCTGCGGGTAGGAAGAATCAGCGGGGGCTTCCGTCGCATCAGATGCGCTTTCATCCCCGATCACCGTTGTGCTCTGCTGCTCTTCGGCGGGAGCAGTGGGCGCCTGGGTCGGAATCTCGGTGGGAACCCGGGTCGGTTCCGCAGTGGGCGCCTGCGTAGGTTCAGGCGAAGGTGTCGCCGTGGCGGTTGGGGCGGCCGTCGGCGCTGCCGTGGGTTCCTCCGTCGGAACGGCTGTCGGTTCGGGAGAAGGCGTCGCCGTGGGCGCGTCGGTGATGACGGGCGCCAAAGTGCTGACTGGGGCCTGCGTCGCCGCCGTCAGCTTGCCCGGGTCGCTCCCACCCGGTTTCCCCCACACCATGAAAGCGACGGCGGCTGCCACCGCCGCAACCGCGAGAACGGCGCACACAATGGCGATGATCTTCTTTTTCCTCCACGGCTTCGGCGTGGAGTTCATAAATGATATAATCCGGGCCACAATGGCGTCGAACACTTCTATATAGACTTTGATGCCGTTGATGTGCTTGATTTTTTCAATATCTTTTGGCAGGTCGTTGGGAAAAGAAAAATTCTCATACATGACGGGGATGATATTTTTCTTATTATCCAGCGCGCAAGCCAGTTCCTTGCGCACCCAGTCTCCTTCGTTCACGCAGCGGTTCAGGCAGCGGGGCGAAAGGATGATGATAAAATCCTTACAGTTCCTGATATAGTCCAGGATGGCGTCGTTAAAGTTGCCGTTTTTCAGGCTGTCAATATCGAAGAATACGCTGTAGCCTTTCGCCACCAGCACATCCCGCAGGTGCTTGGCCGATTCCCAGCCGTCTTCCCTGCGGTAGCTGATGAAAACGTCATACATTTCTTTTTCGTTTGCCTTTTTCATACCGCACCTCGATGATCTGATCTTTTATCTTCAGCGCGCTTTTGCTATCAGTTCAGCCTGTAGATCCGCAGTCCGTCGAATTTTTTCAGCAGCTTGAGCATGGTGAAGAAGGGCTTCCAGTCCTTGCCCTGTTCTTCCAGGGGCAGGGTTTCATAGTGGCGGTAGATTTCCTCCTCGTCCTCCCAGGTGTCCATGCACAGGCAATGCTGGCGCATCTGCTCCCGGAGGGCTTTCCGGTCGCCGGGCTTTTCATTCTCCAGCGGGACGTTCAGGTACAGATCGCCATATCTCCATCCCATGGATTTATGCTCCCGGATCCACCGTTCATGCTCCATCGGCGCGAACACCTCGATTTGCAGGGCGCTGAACCGCTCCAGCATATCGTAGTCCACGGGCCGGTCCGTATAGAAGCAGCCCAGGGCGTCCAGGTATTTGGCGAAGCTCTTGACCTGGTTGATATTGCTGAGCTTGTATTCCAGGGACAGGTTGTCGAAATCGTTTTCCAATTCGGTGGAGGACACCTGGTTTTCCTTATCCTGGTACTGGTAGCGCCCGTTGATGGCGACGGCGAAGTCGTACATGTGGAGGAAATTGCTGTCGGAGATATAGGTGTGCTTCTTGGAACGGTCCACCTTTTTCACCGACAGGTCAACCGTAAACTGAATGCCGCTCAGATCCACGATGCTTTCAATATCCCTCTTGAAGCGCTGCTCTTTTCCCGCCATATCGCTGTACGCTTTCAGGCGGGGCGGATCACCGGCCCGGCCCGCCTTTTCCCAGTCGGCGTATTTTTGCCGGTAATCCTCGATCTTTCCTTCTTCTTCCTGGTCATAGTAGTAAACGCAGCGGATATTGCCGTCGGTAAAATCAAAGTCCGCCGCCATGGGGTGCATTTCCTTCCGGGAGTTCCGGCCATAGGCGGTTCTGTCCCAGCACTGCAATTCATCGCAGAGCATGAGCAGGAAGGCCAGGGGGTGGTACTCAGCCTTGAGCGGCGGTTTCTTTTTGTCCGGGTCTTTGGACTTATAGAAAGCGATGGCGAATTTATACAGACTGTTGTGCAGCATGATCGCCGTGAGGGCGTCCACATGGGCCTTGGTCAGCTTGTCCGCGCCCAGCACGGCCACAAGCTCCTGATACAGCCGGGCCGCGCTGAAATAAGCGTGGTCCATGTAATAGCCGTACTGCTCGGGATGGATAGGCTTGCTCTCGATCGTGCGCACGAGGTACGCTTCCGTCACCTGGTAGGCTTCGCCCAGCTTTTCGTCAATGCCGTAAGCCAGCAGATCATTGACGGAGGCGAACGTCCGGTGATAAAGCCCCGAAAGGCGTTTCTGGGTTTCCGCGTCGATTGCGGTCAGGCGGCCCATGTCGTGGTAGGAAATGAACATGCTGCCCGCGCCGCGCTCCTGGCGGTCCACCTCAAAATAAGCCAGTACCTGCTCGAAGGGAATCTCAAAGGGATAGCCGATGTCATGGAACAGCGAGGTAAAGCCCCAGTATTCCAGGAAGAACGCCGCGGCCCGGTGTTCATCCGCCGCTCCGTCGAAGCCGTAAAAATGATTGAAGGTGTTCCGGAATTGCAGGTTGGTTTCATACAAAGCCAGCCCCATCGCGAACACATAGACGGAATGGGAATAGTGATCCCTGTGCTTCATCAGCAGCGAGCTGGCATTGGATTCAAATTCGCTGAGCAGTTCCACCATCTTCTGCGACCGGCCGTATTCCCCCATGAAGATTTCCAGCCAGCAGTAATACACGGTGTAAGCGTCCTCCGCCACGCCGGAGTCGATGAATTTTTCTATCTCCCTTTCCAGGCACAGCCGGTCAATGTCCTTCTGCATGTTGTATGGAATCTGATGGGCCGAAATGCTCGTTCCCAGGAAGTGTCCGCATTCTTTTTCTTCATCTGTCTTTTCTTTACTGAACCGCAGCCCTTCGCACCGGTTGTGCAAAAAGCGCAGCACGGCGGATTTCAGATCGTTTCTGTCCAACGCGCCTGCCAGCAGGTCGGGCTGCTTCGGCCCCACGTCCTTGCCGAAACGCGCCTCGTTCTGTTTTCTCATTTCCTCCAAAGCGGTATAGCTCATCGTATTTCCTCCCCGTTCAAGGATTTCATGAAATCGTTCTCTTTCACCGCCCGACGGTCATTCGTTGCGGCGCAATATACCGTGCCATTTTATCAGGTATTATTTTAACATAACAGGAAATGATTTGCAACGAAAACCTGATTTTGGAAATGTTTTTTATTTTAAAGTTGGGAACGGGGAGTTTTCTGGGGGAAACCATTCTTTGGATGCCAAAGAATGGTTTCCCCCAAACCCCCTATCAGTCAGAGCGCAATGAGAAAGCAGCGGAACTGAAAGAACTGGAACAGCAGCTGGACAGCACGCAGGCCGTGCAGGATGCTGTGCAGAACTGGGCTGACATGATCCGTCAGTATCAGAACCTGGATACGCTTGACCGCGAAACGCTTCTTCGCCTCATCGACAAAATCGAGGTGGGCGAAAAGAAGATCGTGGATGGACACAAGGAGCAGGAGATCAGGATACACTATAAATTCGTAGGATTTATTCAATAAGACATTTACCCTTCTTAATCGAAAACTCTCTAACGGGCTTTAAACGAAAGGACACAGCGAAAACGCCCGCTATGTCCTTTCATTTGCCTTTTGCGTCATTTCATATGATGCGGCCCGGCTCTTTGCTGCCCGTTATTTTTCGCCTTGCCTGTCCTTCCATTCGCGCACGCCGACGACCAGCTTTTCGATTTTTCCCTCTTTGAACGGCGCGATTTTCAGAATAACAGGCACGGTCGCTCCATTGATCATCAGGCGGTAACGGGTTCTGAAGCTCCCGCGCTCGCGAATCTCCCGCATGATGTTTTCTTTTGAAAAATGCTCCATGAAGGGCGTCAGGTCATCCGGGAAAATGCACTGCTTGATGTCGATTCTCGCCTGCTCGAAGAAGTCCTCGCCTTCCTTCGCGAAGCCAAGGCTTTCATAGGCGTCCGTGGAGCTGTATTCAATATAGTGTTCTGTCTCCGGGTCCACGGTAAACAGGCTGAGATAACCGTCGGAGAGGGCCATGACCCGCACCAGGGTGTCGCGGCCCTTTTGCAGTTCTTCAAGATGCTCCTGCTGCTTCATCTGGGCGTCCACGATGCTGATGCCCATGATGACGCGGTTTCCGCCCGGCAGACGCATCACCTTCATGCTGGCGTAGATCGGAGCGCCCGTGTCCATCAGGCGGTAGGTGGCGTTGAAAACGCCCTGCTGATCCAGCGCGCGGATGATGTTCTCCTTGGAGAACGCCGCGTAAAAGATTTCTCTGTCCTCCGCGTAAATGCGGTTTGCCTCGCTTCTGCTGGACTCAAAGAAGTTTTTGCCCCGCCGCTCGACGGCCAGTTCTTCCTCGCCCACCCGGGAGGAGTATTCGATGTATTCATCCGTATCCAGATCGACCACGTAAAGATTGTAATAGTCCGCGGCCAGCGCCCGCGCGATTTCCGCGTATGTGGCGCCCTCATTGGGCTCCGCAACGGACAGAACGATGATCGCCACGGCGATTGCCCCGGTCACGGGATTCGTGCCGACCCTCCTGGCGAAGGAATGGACGACCGAGCCGTCCGGCATTTTCTCGTCAAAGAACATGCGGTTCGCGCTGCCGCAGCACTGCTTCACCGTTTTAATAAAGGTCGTGCCGTATCCGACGGGCGACTCGCTGAAATCCACCTTTCCTTTTGTAATATCCGCGTCAAAGAAGCGCTTGATAAAGTTTACGTAAGCCTGGTTGATGCGGATATACTGCGCTTCGTTCCCGGTCATTTCCAGAATGCCGATGGGGAACGTGGTGAAGTAGTTCTGGAAGGCGGTGTCGTTCTCATTGGCAATCAGCGTCAGATCGAAAAGGTTCACACGGTCGATCGCTTCAAAGTAGGAGGATTCCTCCGGGTTCTCCGGCAGGAGCGGATGGCCGTTCGTGCGTCTTTTCTGCACTTCTTCAAACGGCACCGGCTTGCTGTAATAATATCCCTGCAGCTTTGAGCAGCCGATTTCCTGCAAGAAGCGCACCTGTTTTAGGGTTTCCACGCCCTCGCACACGGTTTCCACGCCCATGGAATTCGCCATTTTCATCAGCTCGGTCAGGATGATCTTGCCCTTTTCTCCTTCATCCAGCCGCTTCAAAAAGCTCATATCGAATTTCAGCAGGTCGAACTGGATGCTTTGCAGCACGTCCAGGGAAGAATAGCCGCTGCCAAAATCGTCCATCCACACCGGGAAGCCCATCTGCTGGAAGCGCTGCACCTGGGCCTTCATGAACTCAAAATCGCTGCCGATCACGCTTTCCGTGATTTCAACGGTGATCATGCTGTGGGGAACGCCCGCGTCGTCCACCCTTTTTCTGAACTCCTCCACGATGTCGCAGGAATCAAAGTCGGACCTGGACAGGTTGATGGAATGCGGCGCGACGGGAATATGGACGGAGGCGTAATAATTCAGCTTTGCGAGCACCTGCTCCAGCACGTACAGATCCAGCTTGTAGATCAGGCCGGACTGCTCCAGATACGGAATGAAATCCGCCGGGGACATGAATCCCTCCACCGGATCGATCCAGCGGGCCAGGGCCTCCACGTCGCAGACCTTGCCGTTCACCGCCCTGACGATCGGCTGGTAATAGACCTTGATCCATCCTTCCGCGATGGCCTTGTCGATGTTGGTGATGATATACTGCTTCTTCACCACATCCTCGCTCAGCTCCGACCTGAAATAGTTGAACGCGGAGGTGTACGCCCCCTTGAGCGCGTCGCAGGCGATTTTCGCCCGGTCATAAGCGGAGCTGACGGGAACGTTTTCGATCCGGTCCGGATAGATGCCGACGCGGACGGGCAGGGTGTCGGAGCCGTTCATTTCGTGCCATTCCCGGAACAGGCCGTGAAGGATATTCGCCAGGCCCTCTTCCTCTGTAAACACGGCAAAATGATCCGCCCCGACGTGGCAGCAGTTTTCATTATGGAAGGTTTTGCTCAGGAGCTTGGCGAAATCGCGCAGCAGGTTGTCGCCCGCCGCGTAGCTGTTTTTATGGTTGTAATACTTCATGCCGCCCAGGTCGATATACAGCAGCGCCGGCTGGCTGCCCTTCTCCAGGATGGCGCTCTTTCCCGCTTCGGCCAGTTCAAAGAAGAAGGCCATGTTAGGAAGCCCGGTCAGATAGTCGAACCGGTTTGATTTGAGGATGCTTTCTTCATGCAGCGCGTTGGTCATGGCCTGGTTCAAGCTTGTCCCGCTTTCATCCAGATAACTGCCTTCATCGGTATACCACACCTGCGCCAGCCGGACGCCGTCGTCCGTAAATACATGCTCACCCATGGCGTGCACAACAGTATAGCCGGAGCCGTCCTTCTTTCTCGTCCGATAGATCACCTCATACTTGCCGCCCTCCGTCGCAAAGCGGAAAGCAGCGTTGGCGATCCGGGCCACATCGTCGGGATGGGTGTCCTTATACATATCGTGATCCATGTCATAGTAAGCCTTGGCGGGGTCATCATAGCCAAACAGCTTGCAAAAACCGTCTGAAAGGACAAGGGTAACAACCCGTTTGTCAACAAACTGATAAATGGCAAACGGCTGTCTGAGGCGCTCCAGTGCGGCTTTTTCCTGAGGCGGCAATTGATATTTCTGCATACGATCACCCTTGTTTTGCTAATGCTCTTTTGATCAGCCCGCAAGAATGGCAATCTAAATTATAGTTTAGCAAAAGCAACTGGAAATTTCAAGGTTTTTGTCTTTCTAAAATGTTTACATTTTCCAAACAATTATGACTTTTTTGACATAAATTCTCTTGACGCGGGACAAAATATGCCCTAAAATGAATGCAACGTTCATTGGAACAGCATTTTTTCCGCCCCGCGCAAGGCGGCGGCGATCACCATTTTCCCCCAAGAATCAGCGAACAGGAGATGAAACAACATGAGAAGCCGCAGTTTTGATTCCCTGATGGAAGCCTATGAGCGCGTTGTCAGCCGCCAGAACCCGGTGGACGAGCATTTCTACAACGGGATTTTCACCCGCTACCGCCATCCGGTACTCACCCGGGAGCACGTGCCGCCCTTCTGGATGTACGACGCGAACCCGGAAACCAATCCATTCATGATGCAGCGCCTGGGCGTCAACGCCACGCTGAACAGCGGAGCCATCAAGCAGAACGGAAAGTATTGCCTGGCCGTGCGGGTGGAAGGCATGGACCGCAAGAGCTTCTTTGCCATCGCGGAGAGCGGCAGGCCCACCGAAGGCTTCCGGTTCCGGGATGTTCCCGTCCTGCTGCCCGACACGGAAAAGCAGGAAACCAACGTGTACGACATGCGGCTGACCCGGCACGAGGACGGCTGGATCTACGGGGTGTTCTGCTCGGAAAGCAAGGACACGGAGAACACTGACCTGTCCGCAGCCGTTGCCGCGGCGGGTATCGTGCGCACCAAGGATTTGGAGCGCTGGGAACGGCTGCCCAATTTGGTCACGCTCCATTCTCCCCAGCAGCGCAACGTGGTGCTGCATCCCGAATTTGTGGAAGGGAAGTACGCCTTCTACACCCGGCCCATGGATGATTTCATCGAGACCGGCTCCGGCGGCGGCATCGGCTTCGGGCTGTGCGAGGACATCACCCATCCCGTGATCGGCGAGGAAAAGATCATTTCCCTCCGCCGGTATCACACCATCACCGAAAGCAAGAACGGCGCGGGGGCTGTGCCCATCAAGACGGACAAGGGCTGGATTCATATTGCCCACGGCGTGCGCAATACGGCAGCGGGCTTGCGCTATGTGCTGTACGCTTTCGCCACCGCCCTGGACGACCCCAGCCGGGTGATCGCCGAGCCCTCCGGCATGCTGCTGGGGCCGCTGGGCCATGAGCGCGTCGGCGACGTGAGCAACGTGGTGTTCACCAACGGCGCCATCGCCGACGACGACGGGAAGGTGTATATCTATTACGCCTCCTCCGACACCCGGATGCACGTGGCCGAAACGGACGTGGAACGCCTGTGCGATTACGTGTTCCATACGCCTGCCGATCCCCTGCGCAGCGCGGACTGCGTGCGCCAGCGGGCGGCACTGATTGAAAAAAACCTGGAATACATGAAGCGGTAGCAGGCTGTTCTGCCGCAGCAGTCCCCAGGAAAAAAGAGATAACGGAGTGTGAACATGAAACAGATGGACGCATCGCTGCCTGTTTTCAAGGGCAACACCCATGCCCACACGACCAACAGCGACGGCCGTGTTTCGCCGGAAGAATGCATGCGGCAGTACAAAGAAGCGGGCTACGATTTCCTGGCGCTGACGGATCACTGGGCTGTCGGGGAAGAAACACAGTACCGGGGGATGCTGGTTCTTCCCGGCATCGAGTATGACTTTACGTATCCGACCCAGGTGCTGCACATCGTCGGCCTCTATCCGGACGCGAAGCTGGCCGCCGGGATGCAGCGGGGAATGGATCACCAGACCGTGATCGACCATATCAATCAGGCCGGCGGCGTGCCCATCGCCGCGCATCCCGCCTGGTCGCTGAACACGACGGAATTTCTGTGCTCTCTGCGGGGCGTGGACATTGCCGAGGTATACAATACCATGTCCGGCGAACCCTTCAACGGGCCGCGCGCCGATGCGGAAGCGATCCTTGACATTGCCGCTTCCAACGGAAAGCTGTTCAATCTGGTGGCTGCGGACGATTCGCATTTTTACCAGGGAGAACAGTGCGTTTCCTATACCATGGTACAGGCGGAGGAATTATCGGTTCCGGCGATTCTGGACGCGCTGAAAAAAGGGAGGTTCTACGCCTCCCAGGGGCCGGAGTTCAAAAGTATAGAGGTCAAAGGCGACGAAGTGATCGTGGAAACCTCGCCCGTAAATCGGATCACGGTCTGCTCCAACCGCGTCTGGGTGAAGGACAGATGTGTATCCGGCAATGGATTGACGGAGAGAATCTATAAAATCCAGCCGGGAGAAAAGTATATCCGATTCCGGATCACAGATGGCGAAGGCCGGATAGCGTGGAGCAATCCGATCGCGCTGTAAATCCTGCCGTACAACATTTTTTCATGGGTCTTGACACGTGACCGTCCGTTCTCTATAATAGAAGAGACCGGACGGTCACGATTTTATGGAGGGGATGCGGATGGCGAAGGATACGAAGGAGCGCATTTTGGCGGCGGCGCTGGATATGTTTTCCCAGAAAGGGTATGACGGGACGAACATCCGCGAGCTGACCGCTTCGCTGGGACTGGTGAAGTCCTCCATGTACCGTCATTTTGAGAGGAAGGAAGAAATCTGGAATACCCTGCTGGACGAGCTGATCGCCTACTACGACGCGCATTTCGGTTCCCCGGAGCATTTGCCGCCCGTGCCGGATTCGCCGGAAGCGTTGGTGGAGATGACGATGCGGATGGTGGATTTTACGGTGCACGATGAGAGAATCATCAAGTCGAGGAAGCTGCTGACCATCGAGCAATTCCGGGATGACCGCGCCCGGAGCCTTGCCACCAGGCATTTCCTGACCGGCCTGAGCGAGACGTTCACCCCTGTCTTTTCGGGCATGATGGACAAGGGGCTGCTGCGCCGCGACGACCCCGCGATGCTCGCCTTTGCCTACACCGCGCCGATCTCCGCGCTGATTCATTTATGCGACCGGGAACCGGAGAAAACGGAGGACGCCATCCGGCGGATCGAGGCGTTCAGCAGGCATTTTATCAGGGTGTACGGAAATTGACAGGAGGAAAACAGCCATGAGCGCAAAACCCGAAGCATACCTTTTCGGCCAGGTGCTGGGCACCCATTCATTCCTTTTGAAGGACGGCTTTCTCCAGCCGGACGAATACTCGGAGATCCAGGAGCAATACTTCCTTCCCGGCGGCGAGACCGGCACGGCGGCGACTGTGCTTCAATCTTTAGGTGTCTCCGTGCGGATGGACGGCACCTGGATCGGAACGGAGGTCGCGCCCATGCTGCGCTCCTTCTATGCCGGAAAAAACGTAGATTTGTCCCCGCTGCATTTCACGGAGGATGACCCCGGCGTGATGGACTATGTGGTCATTGCCGGGCTGGCGCGCTCTCCCATGGGGCGCTTCCAGACGCTGTTCGCCTCGGGAAAGCGGTGGTGGAGCGTCCCGAAGGAGGAGGACCTCGACGGCTGCAAGGCCGCGGCCGTTGATCCCTTTTTCGGGGAAGAATCCCTGCGGGCGGCGGAGCTGTGCCAAAAGCGCGGCATCCCCTATGTGACCATCGACAGCTCCCATGATTCGCTCCTGCACCGGCATGCCGCCGTGAACGTGGTTTCCAAGGAGTGCACTTCCCAGTATTACGCCGGAATCACTCCCGAAGAAGTGATGACGCGGATGCAGGCGGAAGCGGAGGGCCTCACCATCCTGACCCAGGGCGGCGGGGAAATGCTGTATGGCAGAAAGGGAGAACCGCTGCGCAGGATGAAGCCCTTCTCCGTCCAGGTCAGAAGCACCCTCGGCGCTGGCGACACGTTCAAAGCCGGCTGCGTGTATGGCTTGCTGCACGGCATGAACGACGAAGACCTGGTGCGTTTTGCCAGCGCCTGCTCAGCCATCGCCATCTCACGGTTTCCCCTGCCCCTCCATCCGCCCCGGCTGGATGAAGTACTGAACCTGATCCGAACTGGAAAAGCGTGAAACTGTGTCAGATCGGTATTGAATCATCCAGAATGTTTCCCCGGTGATCGGTTATGATTCGGAAGCCGCAGGGATGGGTAGCAACGGGGCGTCCGTCCACCCGGATCTCCGCCTTTCCCCCATCGCTGAAAATGCCGTAACGGTGGCCGTAAAACGTCGCTTCATACTGATATGCTTCATGCTTTCCCAGGCTGAACCACACGTTTCCCAAATGCGGATGAATGCCGAACCGGTGGGCGATATACTCCAACGAAGCCAGCAAGGTGGGGCCGTAGGCGTCCTGAACCGGCTCGTTTTTTCCGGACTGCACCGGCTGGTGCGTCACGGCGTGAACCAGGGACGGCGCGCCCGTAAACGGGTCAAATTGCTGGGTAAAGCGAAACCCGTGGGCGGCGATTGCGCGCATCAGCCTGTCGCCCAATTCCGTTACCAGGGAATGGTAGCCATAGTTTTCCAGCGCCAGGATCGCCCGCTGATAGGTCAAGCCTTCCGGCTGGCCGCTCCAATTGTTTTCCGGGGCGTTGCGGAACGCGGGGTCGTTCGCCGCCACGCTGGGCAAAGGAAAGGGCGTCCAGAATTCAGCCGGGTTCAGCAGGTGGTCTTTCACAAACCGGGCCGCCATTTCGCGGGAGACCGAACCCCAGTACATGCACCGCAGGGTGTTATGGCAAAGGATGCTGATGCTGTTCCCGTTTTTGTCCCGGTCATACAGCGCTCCCCGCTGTTCGTCCCACAGCCCTTTTTTCAGTGTCGCCGCCACCGCGGCGGCTTTTTTTGTCCACGCTTCCGCTTCCTCGTCTTTCTTCTGGATACGGCAGACAGCCGCCAGCGTATCCCGGCAGGCATAGCTCCAGCTGGTCACGTCCATGGAGGCCATGGGCACCACCTGATACCCGGCGGGCGGCGCGTCCTCCGTCCACCAGCAGGGCGCGTCCCCGTAGCGCAGGGCCAAATCCTCTCCCGTATCGTATACGCAGAAGGAGCGAAGCAGGCCGTCGTCCTTCAGCGCCCGGGTGCGCCAGAGGCAGTCATCGAAGCGGATGAGGGTGTCCTTGAGGAAATCAAGGAAATGCCCGTCCTCCCCTGCCAGGAAATACAGGTTCAGCGCCGGGAAAGGAAAACAGAACCCCTGGTATTTGTTGAACTGGGGTTCGATCTTTCCTTCGGCGCACTGGATGGAGCCTGGCAGCCGCCCGTCCGCCCGCTGGTGCTCCATGAACAGCAGGCAGTTGTTCAGCCCCGCCTCCAGATTCCGCAGGGCGTACATTTCCCCGCCCATGGGCTGGGTTTCCAGCCAGATTTTTTCGTATCCGCCGCCTTCCACCAAGACGGTGCGGCCGCCGAAATCCTTCAGGTTGCCGAGGCATTTCCGTTCCGCCTCGTCGTACAGCCGCTGCAACACTGGGTTTTCACACCGAAAAGACACGCTTGTTTCCGGAAGCATTGCCGTCAGCCTTTCACCGAGCCCATGGTCAGCCCGCTCATGAAGTACTTTTGCAGGAAGGGATACACGCACAGGATGGGAATCGCACCCAGGAAAATCTGGGCGGCCTTGAAGGTGCGCTCGGAGATTTCCCGCATCACCAGCTGTTCGCTGGAGGTCATGGACTGTAAATCCGGGTTGATGATGATGGTGCGCAGGTAGCTTTGCAGGGGATAGTTGTAGGTGTGGTTCATATAGATGATGCCGTCGAACCAGCTGTTCCAGTGGTTCACGATCACGAACAGGCTCACCGTCGCCAGGGAGGGCAGCGACAGGGGCAGGTAGATTTTCAGCAGCGTGGTAAAGTGGCCCGCGCCGTCGATGAACGCGGCTTCCTCGATCTCATGGGGAATGGTGCGGAAGAAGTTCATCATCAGCACCACGTTGAAGATCGGCACAGCGCCGGGCAGCACCAAGGCCCATATCGAGTCCAGCATGCCCAGATACCGGATGGTCATGTAAGTCGGGATCAAGCCGCCGTTGAACATCATGGTAAAGATGAAGATCCAGGCGTACTTGCCCCGGGCGTGGAACACATCCTTTTCCTTGGACAGCGGGTAGGCCGTCAGGATGATCACCAGCATGGTCACCGCGTAGCCCAGTGCCACCCGCTTGGCGGAAATCAGGAACGCCTGGGTGAACTGCGGCTTCGTCAGCGCGTACTGGTAGGACGACCAGGTGAATTCCACCGGCCACAGCTTCACATAGCCCGCCGCCGCCGCGTTGGACGAGGACAGGGACACCGCCAGCACGTTGATCAGCGGCAGCAGGCACAGCAGCGCCGAGCAGGTGAGGAACAGGTAATCCGCCGCTAAAAAGACTTTCCGACTCACGGACAGCTTGATGTGGGTGCCGGTCATTTCTTCTTTCTGCTTCATCCTTCACCCCTCCTCAGAACACCCGGTAGTTGGCGAAGCGGCCCGCCAGGTAATTGGCCACAGACACCATGATGATGGAGATCACGGACTTGAACAGCCCCACGGCGGTGGACACGCTGAACTGCGCCTGCTCCAGGCCCAGGCGGTACACGAAGGTGTCGATGATGTCGCCGGTGGAATAGACCGACGGGCTGTACAGGTTGAAAATCTGATCAAAGCCCGCGTTCAGGATGTTGCCCAGGTTCAGCACGCCCATCAGCGTCACGATGGGCAGGATGCCGGGCAGCGTCACGTGCCAGGTCTGCTGCATGCGGGTGGCGCCGTCGATGGACGCGGCCTCGTACAGGTTCCTGTCCACGTTCGTCAATGCCGCCAGGTACACGATGGTGTCATAGCCGAAGTTTTTCCACACGGCGGTAATGACCATCGTATAGGGGAACCAGCCTTTGTCCCCCAGGAAGTAGATGGGCTTTCCGCCGAAAAAGCGGATCAGATCGTTCACGATGCCGGTGGAGGGAGAAAGCACGTCCATCAGCACGCCGCCCAGGATGACCCAGGACAGGAAATGGGGAAAGTACACGATGGTCTGCACCGTGCGCTTGAAGGGCTTGTTGCCGATCTCGTTCAGCATCAGCGCCACAAAAATCGGCACGATCATGCCCATGATGATTTTCAGCACCGCGATAAACACCGTGTTGTACAGCACGCTGCCCATGTTCGGCAGCTTGGCCATATACACAAAGTTGTCCCAGCCCACCCACTTGGAGCCGAAAAAACCCTTGGCCGGCTTGAAATTCTCAAAGGCCATCACGATGCCGAACATCGGCACGTAATGGAAAATGATCAGCAGCGCCAGGCCGGGAATCAGCATCAGGTGCAGCGGCAATTCCCGCAGCCGCCGCTGCCTGCGGTATTCCCGGGATAGGCTGCGCGTCCGCGCGTTCACGGTGCTCACGGCTTGAACCCCCTTTGTAAGAGTGAGGAGTAAAAAGTTAGGAGTTAGGAGAGAGGAGTTAGGAGTTATATAGTGAATGCTTTGCTGCCGATGGAATGAGAATGTCAAAGCACAAACCATGATAAACTCCTAATTCCTCACTCCTAACTCCTCACTTTATCAATGCGTATTACTTCACGGATTCGTACCAGGCGTTCACTTCGTCGGTGATTTCGGTGCCGCCCAGCTTGAAGAAGTCTTCCACATACTTGTCAAAGGCGCTGATGTCCTCGCCCATGATGATGCTGGTGAACACTTCGGCTTCCATGGCTTCCAGGGTGGACATGTACTTGTTCATGGCGTCGGTGGGCGTGCCGTAGAACTTGTTGGTGATATAGTTGCCGCTGTTCACGTACTGCTCGATCACTGCGAAGCTGCTGTTCTCGCCGAAGATGCGGTCCTGGGTCCAGCCGTCAGGGTTCTTGTCGTTGCGCCAGGTCAGGATGCGGTCATAGTAGCCGCGCTCTTCGGTGTTCAGGATGGAGGGATCGCCGGTTTCAAAGGCGGTGCGGATCTTCTTGAAGGCGTTCAGGTTCTTGCCGGGGTTCTCGTCGCCGATCACGTTGTACTGCCAGATGGCGATACCGGTGGGAGAAATGGACAGGGAGTTGTCCTGCTGCTCGCCGTAAGCGCTCTGGTGGCTCCAGTTGAGCAGCTTGATCAGGGCTTCGGGATGCTCGCTCTTGGCGCTCATGGCGTAGTAGCGCGTCACGGGCATCTTGGTGATGGGCAGGGCAGGCTGATCGTCGCTGGACAGCACGGGATAGGCCTTCCAGTCCGCGTTGGGATCGTTGACCACGCTGGCGTCCAGGAACGCGCCGGCGGAGCTCATGGTGCCGAAGACCACGCCCACCTTGCCGGCGGACACGGTTTCCTTCACCTTGGCCTTATCCTTCACGCCGAATTCGGGGTCGATCAGGCCGTCCTTGTACCACTCCTGCAATTTCAGCAACGCGCCGCGCATTTCAGGCTGCACGGAGCCGTAGGCCAGCTTGCCGTCCTTTTCGATCCAGCTCATGGGATAAGCGTGATAGCCGTAGAACAGGCCCACGGCGGTGGCATGGGCGTGCTTGTAGAAGTCCTTCTGCAGGGCCACGCCGTAGGTGTCGTTGACGCCGTTGCCATCGGGGTCCTGGGTGGCGAAGGCGCGGATGATGGTTTCCAGCTCCGCCAGGTTGGTGGGTTCGCTCAGGCCCAGCTTGTTCAGCCAGTCGGTGCGGATGAACAGCACGCCCAGGGAGTCGAAGGAGGAAGCGGTGTGGGGAATGGCGTACAGCTTGCCGTCCACCTTGGCGGTATCGAACTGCTTCATGTCCGCCATCAGGGTGTCCTTGGCGTACTGGTTGGCATATTTGTCAAACAGCTCGGTCAGGTCGTACAGGTCGCCTTCCTGGGCCAGTTCTTTCAGCTGGGAGGCTTTCAGCCACATCAGGTCGGGCAGGTCGCCGGAGGCGATGGACACGTTCATTTTTTGGTCGAACTGCTCCTCGGCCACCACCCAGTCGTAGGTCAGGTTGATGCCCAGGTCGCTCAGGTACCGGTCGATGTAAACGTTCTTTTCAATGGTGTCGCCGTTTTCAAACTGAATGGCGGAGGAGAGGAAACGCCAGGCCGTCAGGTTGATCGGGGGATCATAGGGCTTATCCATGTCCTCCTGGGTGATGTCGGCCAGCGCGCCGCATGCGCTCATCAGCAGGCACAGGGACAGCAGCAGGGCCAGTCCTTTCATCATACGCTTCATTACAGAGCCACCTCTTTCATCGAATTTGGGAATCGCGTTCCCGATAATGTTATTATAGGCCAATATTATATATTTTTGTACATTCATTTCTTTACATCCCATTCCCATTTTTACCTCCTGATTTGCGCAGTTGGCAAACGGCGCGTTTTTCGGTATAATAAAGCAAATGAAAGTTCCGGAACAGGAGGACAGGCGCATGGCGACGCAGGAAAAGACCCGGCGGCTGAGAAGGCAGCTGCACAGCATTCCCGGGCGGACCGTGGCGTTTTTGATTCCCATGCTGGCGCTGCTGCTGGCGGCGGTGGCCTGGGTCAACCATGCCAGCCAGGAAGCGCTGCGGGATAAAATTGTCGCCTCCAGCGAGGCGCAGGTTTCCGCCGCCATCGGCCAGCTGACCTATTCCCTGGACAGAACCATGGCCATCCAGCGGGATCTGATCTATGACAGCGATGTGAACCGGCTGGGCGTGACGCCGGGATACTTTACCCAGCCCCAGAAGATTCAGGCCATGCTGCGGGTGATCTGGAGCATGTCCCTGCTGGCGGAGTCGTCGCCCTTTATCCAGGAAGCCGCATTCCTCG
The DNA here is from genome assembly GCA_902795275.1 of uncultured Eubacteriales bacterium. Classification (GTDB taxonomy): domain Bacteria; phylum Bacillota; class Clostridia; order Christensenellales; family Aristaeellaceae; genus RUG563. The sequence goes on from CADBKQ010000007.1 coordinate 29,314, forward strand.
CCCCGTCCATCGGGCGGGTGATCACCAACGTAGAGGTCAATTCCCTTTCCGAGGCGGAGTTTCAGCGCACCAACGAGCAGTATCTGTCCCAGGGGAAGACGTTCACCGAGATGGACGGGAAGCTGTATCTCCTGATGCCTTACCCTTCTTACCGGTATTACCTGGACAAAAACGGCGCTTCCTATTTTATCCGCGCCCAGGTAGATCAGCAGGCGCTGACGGATTTCCTGGCCTCCCACATCGTGTCCTCGGATGAAGCGCTCCTCCTGTTCCGCGACGGAGGAGAACTTGTGGCCAGCGTCAATCCGGAAGCCGCGGCTTATGACCTGAACGCCCTGTTCCAGCAGGCGCGCCAGTCCTCCGCTTTCGATTATACCGACGCGCGCCGCGGGCAGTATCTGGTGTCCGCGGTTCAGGGCGGCTCCGGCGAGCATCCGCTCACGCTGGTAAAGCTCCAGCCCTATCAGCGGGCGTTCTCCGTGCTGAACAGCCAGAAGCATTTTTTCGTGGCCCTGTTCATCCTGGTGATCGTGATCAATCTGCTGTACATGCTGCATTTGTGGCACGTGATTTACAAGCCCCTGAACAAGCTGTCCAAAGCCTTTGAGCAGGTGGAGCGGGGCGACTTTTCCATCCGCATCCACCACAGCCGGGACGATGACTTTGCCGAGATTTACCATAGCTTCAACCACATGAGCGAACGGCTGGGAGACTTGATCGAGCAGGTGTATATGCAGACCATCCGCACCCAGCGGGCGGAGCTCAAACAATTGCAGTCCCAAATCAACCCGCATTTCCTGTACAACAACCTGTTCATGATCCGTTCCCTGGCCCAGCTGGGCGATACGGACATGATCGAAACCCTGGCCGCTGACCTGGGCGAATACTTCCGCTATATCAACCGCACGGGAAGCCAGGAAGTGCCGCTGTCCATGGAAGCCGACCACGCCCGGAATTACGCGAAGCTGCAGGACATGCGGTTTTCCTCCCGGATTCACCTGGCTTTTGACCCGCTGCCGGAGGAGATGAAGGATGTGATCGTGCCCCGGCTGGTCTTGCAGCCCTTGATCGAAAACGCCTACCAGCACGGCCTGAAAGACACGATGAACGGCGGCGAGCTGCACGTCGGCTTTCAGGCGGAAGGGTGGGGCGCGGTGATCGTGGTGGAGGACAACGGGCCGGGCGTCACCGAAGCGCTGATCCGGGAACTGACCGCAAGCCTCTCCAATCCCGACGTGGTGGAAACCACCGGCATGATCAATATTCACAGGCGGCTCCTGCTTCGGTTCGGAGCGCCTTACGGCCTTGCGTTTTCCGTAAGTCCTCTGGGCGGCTTGCGGGTGGAAATGCGCCTTCCCATGGACGGAGGTGAAATGCGCGATGCGCAGAGTGCTGATCGTTGACGACGAGCCCATTATTGTGCGGGGCATTGTTTCCGTGCTGGAGGATAGCGGGCTTGACATCGACCTGTACAAAGCCTACAGCGGCGAGGAAGCGCTTCGCATTCTGGCTGAAACCCGCATGGACATTGTTGTGTCCGACGTGAAAATGCCGGGCATGGACGGGCTGCAGCTGCTGGAGCACATCAACCGGGAATGGCCGGAATGCCGGGTGATTTTCCTGTCGGGCCACAGCGAATTTGACAGCATTTACCGGGCGGTGCAGGGCGACGCGGTGACCTTCCTGCTGAAAACGGAAGGGTTCGGCAAAATCGTTTCCACCCTGCGTGGAACCATTGAAGCGCTGGATCAGGCCCAGAAAAACCTGGAAACCAAGCACCAGCTGCTGGCCCAGCAGGCCGTCACCCGCCGGCTGTTTCAGCGGGACGCCCTGTCCGCGCTCATCCAGGGAAGCAGCCGGAAGGTGTCCGCTGACGGCCTGGAAATCAGCCTGCAAAAGCCTGTTCTGCCCCTGTACGCCTACATTGAAAGTGGAACGGCGGATCTGCCGCTGGAGGAGTATCACGGAAAGCTGCTGGCCGCCGACCGGGCCCTGCGGCTGCACCTGGCCCCTTACCCCATCCAGATCGCTTTCTGGAACCACGAGGACGATTTGCTCTGGCTTTTGCAGCCGGACGAATCCCTGCCCATGACGCGGTGCATGCCCTATGTGCGGGAAAACCTGGACTTGATTCAGGCGGACATTCACGCGGAAACGAACCTGACCCTGGCCTTTGCCCTGCATCCCACCGCCGTGCCCGCAAATCAGCTGTCCGACGCTTACCTGGCCCTGCGCCGCCGCATCTGCCGGGGCGTGGGCCTGCCGGGGATGATCGCCCTCCAGCCCTCCCATTCCCGGGATGCGGCCCCGCCCTTGCCGGATTCCCTGCTGACCCGGCTACAGGAAGCCCTGGATCATATGAACCGCAAGGAATTCATGAGCGCCTTTTCCGAAGCCATGGACAGCCTGCGGAAGCGCACCCGCATGGACGACCCCTTCGCCCTGGAAATCTATCTGACCATGAGCCGCCTGTTCCTCTCCCACATCAACCGCCGCAAGCTGCACGACAGCGTTCAGTTTCCCGGCGGGCTGCTGGGCTTCACCTCCGCCGCTGGCTTCACCTCTTGGAACCAGTCGGCAGACGCCTTTACGGAACTGGCCCAGGCCATCTTCCGCTGCGGCGACGCCGACCAGGGGAACCGCAGCCAGGCCATCGTGACCCGCATCAAGGATTATATCGCCTGCCATCTGAACCGGCCGGACGATCTGAGCCTGACCAGCATCGCGGCGAACGCATACTTCAACCCCGCCTATCTGTCCCGCCTGTTCCACCAGGTCACGGGCGAAACGCTGTCCGAGTATATCAGCGCCGAACGCATCCGGAAAGCGAACGAGCTGCTGCAAAACAGCGGAACCCGCATCGGCGACATCAGCGAGGCGGTGGGCTTTTCTTCCCCCGCCAATTTCACCCGCTTTTACCGGAAAATGACGGGCTCCACGCCCCAGGAATACCGGGACCGCCTCGCCCACAGCACGTTTCAATCGAATCCGACCGCGTGAAAGGAGATCATGAACCATGCCTGCCACCCATGAAATCAACATTCGCGACCCCTTCGTACTGCTGGACGGTGGAACTTACTATTTGTACGGCACGCGCGGCGCAACCTGCTGGGGAAAAGCGACGGGGTTTGACGTGTACACCGGCAGAGATTTATCCCAATGGGACGGGCCTTTCCCCTGCTTTGAAAACGACGGCTCCTTCTGGGCGGATCGGAACTACTGGGCGCCGGAGGTACACATCCGGGAAGGCAAATACTATATGTTTGCCAGCTTCAAAAGCGAAACCCGCCGCCGGGGAACGGCCATCCTGCGCGCCGATTCGCCTCTCGGCCCCTTCCTTCCCTGGTCCGACGGCCCTGTGACGCCCGCGGAATGGGAATGCCTGGACGGAACGTATTACGCCGATGAGGAGGGAAAACCCTGGATGGCGTTCTGCCATGAATGGCTTCAGGCGGGCGACGGGGAAATCTGGGCCATGCGGCTCAGCGAAGATTTACGGATAGCGGCGGGCGAACCCCGACTTCTGTTCCGGGCCTCCGAAGCGGAGTGGGCTGTCGAAATGCGCCATTCCTCCGGCAAAACGGGGTTCGTGACGGACGGGCCGTTCTTCTGGCGGACGGACGACGGGAAGCTGCTGTGCCTGTGGTCCTCCTTCTCGGCGGAGGGCTACACCCAGGCCGTCGCGGTCTCGGATACCGGAAGGATCGACAGCCATTTCTCACAGCGAAAGCCGCTGTTCATGAAAAACGGCGGGCATGGCATGCTGTTCAAAACAAAGGAAAACCAGACCATGCTTGCCCTCCACCAGCCCAACGAACACTTAAAGGAGCATCCGGTATTTCTTCCTCTGCCGCTTCCCCTTCATCTGTAAATGCCCGCCTTTTTTTGCATTTTCTGTATTTGGGCTGAAATCTTCCATTGCCGACAGACATGTTTTCCTGTATAATAAGAATGGAAAAGCCTATTGCTTGGAAATACGAGCGCTTTTTTGCCATTCATTTGATACAGATAAGGATGAACATGATGGAACGATACCAATTGAGCATCGAATCCCATACGCTTCTGGAAAGCCTCAGCCAGCCGTTTGCCCTCTGCCGGCTGACCGAAGGGCGATTTGTTCCTATCGTCCTTTCGGACGGTTTTTGCAGGCTGTTCGGTTATGCTGACCGCGCCCGGGCGTATGACGACCTGGCTGCTGATCTGCTGAAAAACGTCCATCCCGACGACGCGGCCCGTGTCGGCAGCGCCGCGGCTCGTTTTGCCGAAGCGGGCGGAACGTTGGAAACGGTCTGCCGGGCGCGGAAAAAGGATGGGTATTTTACCGTCCGCGTCACGGGAGAGCCTGTGCTTTCGGGTGACGGGGTTCGGCTTGCGCAGTTCTGGTTCAGCGCTGAAGAAGCCATCGCGCCGGAGGAGCAAAGCGCAGGGATCGTCTATTCCCACATCGCCCATGCGCTGGCCCGGGGATACATGGATTTGTACTATGTCAATCTGGATACTGATGAATTCATCGAATACCATACCGACGACGAACTGGGCGTGCTCACGGAAGCCCGGCGGGGGGCCGATTTCTTTGAGGGCTGCGAACGGGACGCGAAGCTGTATGTGCATCCGGAAGACCAGGCGGCCTTTGTGCGGGCCATGGATCGGGATTTCCTGGAAACCGAGCTGGAAGAAAACAGCGTGTTTGAAATGACCTACCGCAGAATCAAAGCAGGAAAGCCCTACTATGCGCGGATGCGGGTTTCCCGGATGATGGACGACAGGCGCTTTCTTGTGATCGCGGTATCGGATATTGACGAGCTGATGCGGCAGCGCCAGGCCCAGGAGCGGATACAGGAGGAGCGCATCATCTATGCCCGCCTCCACGCGCTCACCGGCAATTTTATCGTCGTCTACGTGGTGGACCCGGCGACGAACCGCTACCGCGAGTTCAGCGCCACCGACAACTATGTGGAGAGCTTCGCACAGGCGAAGGACGGGGAGGATTTCTTCGGCAAGGTTCGGAACGTGGCCCGCACCTATAACCATCCGGAAGATTTGAAGCGTTTCCTCGCGGCTTTCACCAAAGAAAACCTGATGGCGGAAATTGAACGCAGCGGCATCTTTACCATGGATTACCGCCTGATGATGGACGGCAAGCCGCTTTATGTTCAGATGAAGGCCGCCATGGTGGAGGAAAAGGAAGGCCCCCGCCTGATCGTGGGCCTCAACGACGTGGACGCGCAGTACCGGCAGAAGGAACAGAACCGGGAAATCGCCCGGCAGAAGGAAATCTACGACCAGATTACCGCGAGCCTTGCCGAACAGTATGATACCCTGTATTGCATCGATATCGCCACCAGCACCTATCTTGAAATCTCCTCCACCGATGCGTATAAGCGGCTGAATGTGCCGGCAACCGGGAATGACTTCTTCGCCGAAAGCAGAAGAAGCATCCGCAAATATGTCCACCCCGAAGACCAGGAGAAAGCGCTCAGCCTGCATTATAAAGACGTGATGCTGGACAACCTGAAACACAGGAGCTCTTTTTCCATGGCCTGGCGGCTGGTGGTCGACGGAAAGGTCAGGCACATCCGGCATACAGAGATCATGTCCAGGGACGAAAAGCATATCATCGTCTGCATCAAGAATATCGACGCGGAGGTGCAGGCGGAACTGGCCCTGAAAGCCGACCAGAAAAAGAGCGTCACCTATACGCAGATCGCCGAGCGGCTGGCGGCGCACTATGACCTGATTTACTATATCGACTGCGAAACCTCGCATTACGCGGAATTGTCCACCAAGAAAAGATCCGGCGAACTGAAGGTTCAGGAAGAGGGAAAGGATTTCTTTGCGACTGCCCGGAAGAACATCGACCGGCTGATTTATTCCGAGGACCGGGAAAGAATCCGGCTCTTCCTGGACCGGGACCATCTCATCTCCCAGCTGGACAGCAGGCGGCAGCTGACCGAGGATTACCGCATGGTCATAGACGCCGAAACAACGCAGTACACCCGCATGTCGGTCACCTATTCCTCCGATCATCATCACTTTATCATCTGCGTTGAAAACCGGGAAGAGGACGTCCGGAAGGAACAGGAGCATTTAGCGGCGCTTTCCATGGCGAACGAAATGGCCCGGCGGGACGAACTGACGCACACGAAGAACAAGACGGCTTATCACGAAATGGAGAAGGAGCTGCAGCGGCTCATCGAAGAAGGAACCGAGCCCTTCGGCATTGTGGTGTGCGATATCAACGGCCTGAAAGCGGTCAACGATACGGAGGGCCACAAGGCCGGGGACGAATACATCAAAACCTGCTGCCTGCTGATCTGCCATGTTTTCCACCACAGCCCCGTCTTCCGTATCGGCGGAGACGAATTCGCCGTGGTGCTCCGGGGCCAGGATTTTACGAACCGGGAAATGCTGGTTTCCGGCCTGAGAAGGCAGGTGGAAGAAAACATCCGCCTGGGCGAAGGGCCCGTGGTGGCTTCCGGCCTGGCGGAATGCCAACCGGTAAAGGATCATACGGTTGAGGATATATTCAACCGCGCCGACAGCCAGATGTACGCGGACAAGACCCGTCTGAAAGAACAGAAGCTGATTCAGGAAAGCCACTCCCTCAAGGAAAAAGCGAATATCAAAATCATCCCCGAGGACAGGCGCGTCATGCTGGACAGGCTGTTCAAGTCCTTCGAGCTGGTTTCGGAAGGAACCTACGTCTACCTCTGCGATATGAAATACGACTTTTCCCGTTGGTCCAAAAACGCGGTGGACGCCTACGGCCTGCCCTCCGAGTATATGTACGGCGCGGGAGACATCTGGGAAAATCAGATTCATCCGGACGACCGGGCATCCTATCGCAAGGGCATCGACGAGATTTTCGCCGGGAACGCCGCAGGGCATGACATGCAGTACCGGGCCAGGCGCGTCACAGGGGAGTATGACGCCTGCACCTGCCGCGGCGTTGTGATCCGCGATCCTTCCGGCGAACCGGATTACTTTGTCGGCAACATTCGCAATCACGGCATCCAGAGTCATACGGATACGCTGACGGGCCTGAAGAACCAGTATGCCTTCTTTGAGGATTTAGACAGCTGCATCAACCGGAAAGCGAGGATCAGCGTGGCGCTGTTCAGCATCAGCCGGTTCTCCGAAATCAACGAAATGTACGGCTACCATTTCGGAAACCGCACGCTGCAGCTTTACGCCAGAAGCATCTTGGAAACGGTCGGCAACGCGGGCCATACCTACAGGATTGACGGAACGAAGTTCGCGGTGATCAGTAACACGCTCTCCATCGGGGACCTGCGGGAGCTTTATCACTGTTTCCGCACGTTCCTGCATGAAGATTTCCAGGTGGATGGCACGAAGGTTCTGCTCGACCTGAACTGCGGCGCGCTGAGGGTGGAGAGCTTTGACGTCGATTCCCAGACGGTTTACGCCTGCCTGAACTTCGCCTATGAGGACTCCAAGGCGCTGCGGAAGGGCGATATGGTTGAGTTCCGCAATGCCCTGAACGAGCAGAACCATCAGCGGCTGGAAAAGCTGCACGCCATCCGGGCCTCCATCATGCATGGCTACGAAGGCTTCTATCTGCTTTTCCAGCCCATCGTAGACGCCAAAACGGAACGGCTGGTTGGATCGGAAGCCCTGCTGCGCTGGAAGGATGACCGGTTCGGCACGGTTCCCCCGGATCAGTTTATCCCGATTCTGGAATCCGACCCCCTGTTCCCCGAGCTGGGCGCGTGGATTCTGCGGGAATCCATTCTTGCGGCAAAGCAGATTCTGAATCAGCATCCCGAATTCATCATCAATGTCAACCTGTCCTATTCGCAGCTGGAGAAGCCGGATTTTGCGGATATGGTGCTGGACATTCTGAACGACCTCGGGTACCCGCCGGAGCATCTCTGCCTGGAGGTGACGGAGCGGTGCAGGCTGCTGGATCTGGACCTGCTGAAAAACGTGGTGGTCCGCCTGAAAGCCAGCGGCATTCTGATTGCGCTGGACGATTTCGGAACCGGCTTCTCCTCCGTGGGCATCCTCAAGGAAATCCCGGTTGACATCATCAAGATTGACCGCAGCTTTGTGCAGATGATCGAAAAGAACGACATCGAAAAAAAAATCGTGCGGAAGATTGCCGATCTTGCCTCTCTTTTCCGCGCCAAGGTCTGCGTCGAAGGCATCGAAACGGGCGGCATGCGGGATATTCTCAAGAACTATCATGTAGAGAGCTTCCAGGGATATTATTACGCGAAGCCCCTTGCGCTGGATCAGCTGCTGGAATGGAAAAAGGACGATCAGGCAGAAACGGAATAACAGAACGCCGTGCCGTCTAAGAGATTGCAGAAGCAAAAAGGAATCGTAACTATTCTGTTGCCGTTGAATAGTTCTAAGTTCTTAGTTCTAAGTTCTAAGCCTTTTGTCACATCTATCGCGAATGTCATTGTATAGATGCACATTCAGCTTAGAACTTAGAACTTAAAGCTTAGAACTAAGAATCATAAAAGCCGCTGCGCGATGAGGCGCGGCGGCTTCATTGATGATTTGAATGATCTTACACCTTGCAGGTCCACTGGTGGGCGTCGGGCGCTTTGCCCCACTGGATATCGGTGAGGGTGTCGTACAGCTTTTGGCTCAGCTTGCCGATACCGCCGTCCGCCACCTGGAAGGAAGTGCCGTTGATGCGCAGCTCGCCGATGGGCGAAATGACCGCCGCGGTGCCGCAGCCCCAGGCTTCCTTGAGGGCGCCGGTCTTCATGGCGTCTTCCAGCTCGTCCACGGACAGGAGGCGTTCTTCCACCTTCCAGCCCATTTCCTTCAGCAGCTCGATGCAGCTCTTGCGGGTGATGCCGGGCAGGATGGAGCCGGTCAGCTTGGGGGTCACCACGGTATCGTTGATGAGGAACATGACGTTCATCGCGCCCACTTCCTCAATGTACTTGCGTTCCACGCCGTCCAGCCACAGCACCTGAGAATAGCCCTCGGCGGCGGCCTTGTCGCCGGCGCGCATGGAGGCCGCGTAGTTGCCGCCGCACTTGGTGTAGCCCGTGCCGCCGCGCACAGCGCGCACGTCCTCGGTTTCGATCATGATCTTGACGGGGTTCAGCCCTTCGGCGTAGTACGCGCCGACGGGGGACGCGATGATGAGGAACTTGGCGTTGTGGATGGTGTGCACGCCCAGGGTTTCGTCATTGCCGAACAGGAAGGGGCGCAGGTACAGGCTGGTGCCGGGCAGGGAGGGCACCCAGTCCTTTTCCAGGGCCACAAACTTTTTGAGGGCGTCCAGGGTGAATGCCTCGTCCACCTGGGGCAGGCTCAGGCGCTCGGCGGAATTGTTCAGGCGCTTGATGTTTTCCCAGGGGCGGAACAGCTGCACTTCGCCGTCCGGGCGGCGGTAGGCCTTCAGGCCCTCAAAGATTTCCGCGCCGTAGTGGAACACCGTGGCGGCGGGATGCAGGGAGAGGTTGCCGAAGGGCTCGATGCGGGCGTCATACCAGCCCTTTTCGCTGTTCCAGTCCATCACGAACATGTGATCCGTGAAGATTTTGCCAAAGCCCAGCTTGTTCCAGTCCGGCTTCGCCTTGGGGGTCTTGGTCAGATTCATTTTGATTTCCATGCTTGAGGACTTCCTTTCTATGTGAGATATCATCCATGGTTCCTGTTACTTTTCCAGAATCATTCTTATTTCTGTGACCGGCGTATCCAGCAGGACGCTTTCCTCTTTTCCGTCGAAGCGGTAGCCAAAGCGCTGGTAAAAACGGATGGCCCGCTGGTTTTCTTTCAGCACCCAGACCGCGACCCTGTGATATTGGCTCAGCTGGTTCAGCGCTTCCCGCATCAGCTGTTCCCCGACGCCCTGGCCGTAATATTGGGACAGGACGTAGATCGCATACACCTCTCCCGTGTTTGGAAGCTCATCGTTTCGGTACTTGCCGTAGCCTACGAACCCCACGACGCGCTCTCCGTCCTTGGCCACCAGGATATTGTCGGGCCACTGGTAAGCGATGGATTCACATTTTTCCAGCGTCAGCCTGTCCAGATAGGACTGGGCCACCATCCCCGGATACGCTTCCTGCCAGGCTTTCCAATGCACATACGCCTTGCCTTTGATTTCCGCGTCGGATTCCATCTTTTTGATGAGGATGTTCATTGCAATTTTTCTACGAATTCTTCATCGGCGTTATGCCGTCTCGATGCTGTTAGCCTTTTGCAGTTTCAGCAGCTCCACCGCGTCCTGGCGCATTTTGTATTTAAGGATCTTGCCCGCGGCGTTGGTGGGGAATTCCTGCACGAACTGGACGTAGCGAGGCGTTTTGTGGCGGGCCATATGGTCGCGCACAAATCCCTTTAATTCGTCGGCGGTCATGGATTGTCCTTCTTTCAGGATGACCACCGCCATAATTTCTTCGCCGTACTGCTCGTCGGGTACGCCGATCACCTGCACGTCGGAGACCTTGGGATGGGTGTAGATGAATTCCTCGATCTCCTTGGGGTAAATATTTTCGCCGCCGCGGATGATCATGTCTTTCAAGCGCCCGGTGATGCGGTAGTTGCCCTCCGGGGTGCGGCAGGCCAGGTCGCCGGTATGCAGCCAGCCGTCCTTATCGATGGCCTCCTGGGTGGCGCGGGGCATTTTGTAGTAGCCCTTCATGATGTTGTAGCCCCGGGCTACGAACTCGCCGGTCACGTTGTCGGGCAGTTCTTCCCCGGTTTCGGGGTCCACGATCTTGCACTCGATCTCCGGCATGGCCCGGCCCACGGTGGTGACGCGAACCTCCAGCGGGTCGTCGGTGGAGGACATGGTGCAGCCGGGGCTGGCCTCGGTCTGGCCGTAGACGATGGTGATTTCCGTCATGTGCATTTTTTCCACCACGTCCCGCATCACGGCAATCGGGCAGGGCGAACCCGCCATGATGCCGGTGCGCATGTGGGAAAAGTCGGTCTTGGGGAAGTCCGGGTGTTCCAGCAGGGCGATGAACATGGTAGGCACCCCATGGAAGGCGGTGATCTTCTCCTGGTGGATGCAGGCCAGGGCGGGCTTCGGCGAGAAATACGGCAGCGGGAACAGGCTGGTTCCGTGGGTCATGGAGGCGGTCATAGCCAGCACCATGCCGAAGCAGTGGAACATGGGCACCTGAATCATCATCCGGTCGGCGGTGGACAAATCCATCCGGTCGCCGATGCACTTGCCGTCGTTGACGATGTTACGGTGGGTGAGCATCACGCCCTTGGGGAAGCCGGTGGTGCCGGAGGTGTACTGCATGTTGCACACGTCGTCGGGCTTCACCTCGGCGGCCCGGCGCAGCAGCGCTTCCTTGGGCGTCTTGCGGGCGTGGGTCAGGAATTCTTCCCAGGTGAGGCAGCCCCGCATGGAGTAGCCCACGGTAACGATATTCCGCAGGAAGGGCAGGCGCTTGATGTGCAGCGGCTCACCGGGGACGGACGTGGTCAGCTCGGGGCACAGCTCCTTGATGATGCCCGCGTAGTCGGAATCCCGCCAGCCCTCCACCAGCACCAGGGTATGGGTGTCGCTCTGCCGCAGCAGATATTCCGCTTCGTGGATTTTATAGGCGGTGTTCACCGTCACCAGCACCGCGCCGATTTTCGTCGTTGCCCAGAAGGTGATGTACCACTGGGGCACGTTGGTGGCCCAGACCGCCACCTTCGCGCCGCGCCGCACGCCCATCGCCATCAGCGCCCGGGCGCAATTGTCCACGTCGTCCCGGAACTGCGCGTAGGTGCGGGTGTAGTCCAGGGTGGTGTAGCGGAAAGCGTACTGGTCGGGAAATTCCTCCACCATCCGGTCCAACAGGGAGGGGAAGGTTTCTTCGATCAGAATGTCCTTTTTCCAGACGTACTTGCCGGTCTTGCGCTTGTTGTCGTACAGGATGTGGCGCTGCCGCCGGGGGTCTTTGCCCAGGTTCCGGGCCAGGGCCGCGTAATGGGACAGCACCACGTCCGCGTCGCCCAAAGCGCCCTCGCCCGGCGTCCAGTCGAAGGAGAAGAATCCCTCAAAGCTGATGGAGCGCAGGGCGGCGAACACGTCCTTGAGGGGCAGATTGCCCTCCCCCAGCAGCTTTTCCTTCATTTTTCCGTTTTCGATTTCCCCGTCGCACAGGTACACGTGGCGGATGTACGCGCCCAAATCGGTGACGATCTCCTCCGGGCTTTTCACCGCCGCCGCCGCGGGCACCCGCCAGGCAGCGCCCAAGAAGTCGGAAGCGAAATTATCCAGGAACGCTTTCAATAATCCCGTGTCGGCATACGGCCCGGCGCTGGGAATCAGCAGGGACACCCCCGCCTTTTCCGCCACTGGCAGCACGGGAGCGATTTTTTCTTCCGCCGCTTCGCCGGTTTCGGCCATGGGCAGCACCACGAAAGGCGACCGCAAATCGTGGGCCAGGGCAATCAGCGCCATGGCTTCCTCGGCTTCCCAGTTCTCCGACGCTTTCAGCGCTGCGATGGACAGGGCTGCTTCGTTCAGCCTGCGCACGGTGTCATGCAGCCGTCCGGGAGACAGGGGCGCGCCGGAATGTTCAAATCGCGCCAGGCTGTCGGAAGATATTTCCAGCCCGTCGTAGCGCATTTCCTTGGCAAGGGACGCGCATTCATCCAGGGAGAAGGGCCAGCCGCCCGTGGAAAAGCTCAACTTCATACGGTTTTCTCCTCATAGGCGATTTTGTTCAGAGCGTTCAGGTAAGCCCGGATGGCCGCGCCGATGATGTCGGTGGAAATGCCCTTGCCGGCGTACACCTTGCCGCCATGCCGCAGCTTCACCAGCGCGTCGCCCATAGCCTCGCGGTTCTGGGTGACGGCGGCGATCTGGAAATCGTCCATTTCAAAGTGCCGCCCGATGATCTGCTCGATGGCCAGGAACGCGGCGTCGATGGGGCCGTCCCCGGCGCACAGGCCGGTGAGGGTTTCGCCGTTCTTGTCCAGCGCCACGTGGGCGGAGGGAGTGATGGTGTTGCCGCTGTTGACCAGGTAGCTCTTCACCCGGTAGGTGGGCGGCACCTGCTGGGCCACGGTCAGCACGATGGCCTCCAGCTCGGCCAGGTTCAGGGCGCGGCCCTTGCCTTCGCGCTCAGCGGCTTCCTGCACGTGGGCCATGTCCGCTTCGTCCAGTTCGTAACCCAGGGATGCGATGGCCTGAGCCAGGGTTTCCCCGGCGGGAATGTCGCCTTCCTTGGGTTCGCCGGCAGTCGCCACGGTTTTGGGCGCGGCGGTCAGCAGGCCGTCCAGTTCGCCCGCGGTGCGGTCAACTCTTGTTACGTTCAGGGTGCTTTCCAATTGCAGGTCAGCGCCCCGGGAACGCAGCAGCTTCGCCATGGCGGCGGCGCTCAGGCTGTTTTCGTCGTTATAAGCGGTCTTGATTTCGTCCGCGCCCGCCTGCAATGCGGCCACGGCGCAGGCGATGGCCAGGCCCAGTTCGTTGCCGCAGCGGACGGAGAGGGGCATGTCCTCTCCGATGATAGCCCGGGCTTCCTTCACCAGCGCGGCGATTTCCTCCGGCAGCGATAATCCGGCGGCGTCCTCTAAGGTGATCCGCGCCGCGCCCGCTTCCACGGCGGTTTTCAGCGCTTCCTTCACATAGGAAAGCTCGGCCCGCGTCACGTCGCCGCAGACAAATTCCACCTCGTCCGTCAGCGCCCGCGCAGCCTTCACCAATTCGGAAATCCGCTCAATGGCCTTGGGCGGCTTCAAGTGGCAGATGTATTCCAGTTGCGCGCTGGTCAGCGGCATGGAGAGAATCAGCCGGGGCTGTTCCGCGCCCTTCACCGCGTCCCACGCGCGGTTGACTTCATCGACTGTGATCCCCGTATGAAGCGCCAAAAATCCCCGCTTTATCGTGGAGCATAAAGAGCGCATCAGCAGCACGTCGGCTTCCTGTTCGGATAATTTCGGCATTTCCACGGCGGACACGCCCAGGTGATCCAGCTTGCGGGCGGCCTCTAATTTCTGCCGGAATCCCGCCGCTTTCGCCGCAGAAGTGAGCATGGTCTGATCGGAGAAGGTGATGGAGCGCATACGTTCGGTTCCTCCCTTGTGTGATAATCAGCGTTGAGATGAGAGTACAGAGTGCAGAGTACAGAGTGCAGATAATAGTATGATTTCGGAAAGTACGAGGCACACTTTGTTACAGCAAACGAATCTGCACTCTGCACTCTGTACTCTGAAAACTGAAAAAGTCCCCAAAGCGCCCAGGCGCTTCAGGGACGATAAAGCAATTCTTTACCGCGGTACCACCCTTGTTGCCGCTTCATTTGAATCCGGCCTCTCAGCAGGCTCTTTCAAGCCCCTCGTCCTGGTAACGGAACGACCCGGAACGCCTTACTGGAAAACCGTTCAGGCGTTCAGCTCGGGAGCGAGGCCGCCCTTCCGCGCAAGATTGGCTTGCACCCGCCGCCAACTCTCTGCCATGCGTTCCGGAAAAGCGTAACTCCGTCATAGCGATTACAATATATTGTATCCTTTTTCCGCCGTTTGTCAAGGCACTGGGCTGTATTTCCGCTGTCTGTGCAATGTGGTTTGATTTTATCCATATGATCACATATTCTTATTTGTCTGGCAGTGCAATCGTCGGAAGGGAGATTCTTCGCGTCCGGATGCGCTCAGAATGACACTGATCGTTGCGTGAAAAAAAGCAACGGGTTTCGTGCCAGTCTTTTTCAAGGAACCAACTAACGCTGTCATTCTGAGCGTATCCGGACGCGAAGAATCTCCGGGCTGCGCATTACCATCCTCATCTCGCCCTTGACCGGACGGGGAAGAATGGGGTATAATGTCATGGGAAGAAAGTCTCTGTTGCCGAGCCTTTTTTCTGAAAAATATTTGCTGTACGTGCAAGAAATGGGAAAGGTATGCCGTTATATGAATGAGCGGGCACAAACGGGCCGCATGGACGACGGGCAGTTCGAGGCGCTCTACACCCGATACGCCGACGACGTGCTGCGGGTCAGTTACTTTTACCTGGGCGACCGGCAGCAGGCCGAGGACGTGACCCAGGACGTGTTTGTGCGGCTGCTGACCCATGCTCCCGACTTGGAACCGGGGAAGGAAAAAGCCTGGCTTCTGAAAGTGGCGCTGAACCGATGCCGGGATCTTTGGCGCGCCGCCTGGGTGAAGCGGGTGGTGCTGGGCAGCCCGGCGCTGGAACTGACGCCCGCGCCCGACCAGATGGACGAACGGCTGGAACGGCAGGAACTGCTTGCCGCCATCCGGAAGCTGCCCGCGGATTTCAGGGACGTGATTTTGCTTCATTATTACCAGGGCTACGGCATCGCGGAAATGGCAGGCATGCTGAACGTGCCGGAAGGCACCATTTCCAGCCGGCTCAGCCGGGGCCGTAAAAAACTGGAAGATCTGTTAAAGGAGAGTGGTTCGCGATGAAGAACGTGGAGGAAAGGCTGCGGGCCTTGCCGGAGATTGCGGCGTCCAGCGGTCTTCAAGCGGATGAGCAGCTGAAACGGAAGATCCTGCGGGCGGCGGAGGGCAGCGCCCGGAAGCCGGTCTTCCAGGCAAAGCGCCTGGTGCCCGCGTTCTGTGCGCTGGTTGTGCTGGTGGGCGGGCTGGCGTTTGCGCTGCCGCGTCTTCGCGGAAATAACGGCTCGGACATTCAGACGCCGCTGATTGAGTCCCACCCCGCGGGGTCGGTGACGGTGGGCGACAAGATGGCGCTGGATGTGCCGCCGGGAAGCATTTCCATCAAGTCCTCCCGGAATCCCTCGTACCGCAGCATCTGGGCGCCCATGAGCGGCGGCAATTTCCCGCTGATCTGCGTGGACGGGCGGTATTACCGGCTGCTGACCAACCCGACTTCCATCTCCTCTTCCCTGCTGGGCGGCAGCCTGGGCACTGTGGCCACCTTCACCAGCGAGCCTGCTCTGGCCGGTAAAAGCGGCATTTGCTCCAACGCGGTGCAGGCGGGCGAAACGGTCTATGCCGTCAGCGGCATGAAGGGAGCCATGGCCGCCGCCAACGTGAACGGGCAGATGCGCGTGTTCCAGCGCGTTTCCTTCGGCGACAGCGCTCTGGTCGGCGGAGAAAAACTGAGCGATACGCTGAAAGCCTCCTCCGCCGTGGCGCTGGAGCTTTCCGGCGTCGGCGCGATCAACGACCCCGCCACCGCCCAGCGCCTGGTGAACATCCTGCTCAGCAGCGCGTCCTTCCTGCGGCCGGGCGGCAGCGAATCCAACCAATCCCTGCTGATTCAGCTGAAATCCGGGCTGGTGCTGCAAATGGCCGTCAACGGCGAGCGCGTCATCGCCTGCGGCACCTGGGCCTGCCCCGAATTCTTTGACGCCTTCCAGGAAGCCATGCAGTGACGTGTCGTTTCAGGATGAAAATTTCCTGCGTTCCCGCAACGCAGGATTTTTTATGCTTCCTGTCGAATAGTGACAGCGAAGTGGAGAAGGAGGAGGAAATGCGCGTGAAGAAGTTCGTATCCAAAGACAAGCTCTCCAAGAAAGCGAAAAAGGCGCTGAACCGGGAAAAGCGCGTGGAATGGGCCTTCAAGCCCATCAGCCGGGTGATTCCCAACAAGAAAAAAGAAGCGCAAAAAAAGCTCCGTCCGGAGGACAATGATTCCGGATGGAGCTTTAGAGTTTTCTGGGGGAAACCATTCTTTGGATGCCAAAGAATGGTTTCCCCCAGACCCCTTTCCAAGAAAGCAATTATAATCCCATTCCGGTCATAATTGTTTGCAGGAAAAAAGTATATTTGTCGTTCTCGGAGGGGGGCCCCAGAAACACCTGAATCGTAACAGTTTTTTTACCGGCTGAAAACCATATAGGAGCCGATGCCGGTGGCGGCATAGTCAGCGTGTTTGATGGCCACCAGGCCAGGCTGAATGATCTCCAGGATTTTGCTTTGATTGGTCTTATACTTTTCCCGGGCCAGGGGATCCAGGACATAGACCTTTTCATCGTCCGCGTGGGCAATCAGCACATAATGGCCGGTGTTGGTGAACGCTCCGCCCCGGGCGGCGTGGCCCACCACGGTGCAGCCCTGTTTTAGCGCCTGGAACACGGCGTTCTTGTCCGTCGTGGCGGTCACGTTCAGTCCATACGCCTGGGCCACCTGATAGAGAAAGCCGGCATTGGTGCCCTTGTCAGCTCCCCGGCCCGTGACCCCGAAGACGTTGTTTCCCATGGCGAAGTCGCCCATCACCAGCGGCAGGAAGCGGACAAAATCGCGCTGGGAGGTCAGCACATACCGGGCATGGTAGGTGTGGATGCACTTTTCCTTGGTGATGGAGCAGGGGCAGATGGCGTATTCTTTTTTAGCAAACTGTGCGATCTTGCTCAGGCCTTCCTCCGGCACCAGGTTGGCAATCGCCATGGCCCCGGCTGTCGGGCCGCAGCCGCCGTCCCCGAACGGGCGGCGGGACTGGGTTTCGCTTCGCTCATAGGCCATGTCTTCCCACAGCGGGTCGTTCTGGGCGTAATACCGCATGGGGCCTTTCCCCGGCACCTCAATGATGCCGGAATAGCCTTCCTGCTGGGTGAAGTACGCCTCGGTATAGGTCAGGTCGTCCGCAAAAGAAACATGCGCGTTTCCCAGCAGGAAAACGCACATGCAAAGCAATGCGGCGATTCGCAGGAATGATTCGCGCATGTTTCTCCTTACGAAGTTCTAAGTTCTAAGGTTTAAGTTCTAAGCTGAGATAGTCTTTCACTGTGTTTTACACGAACTTCATGCTTAGAACTTAGAACTGAAAACTTAGAACTAAAATCTCAGTCTTCTTCCTCTTCTTCGGGCAGCTCGGCGTTGTGATACACTTCGGTCACGTCGTCGTTATCGTCCAGCATATCCAGCAGCTTCTGTACCTTGGCGATGGCTTCGTCGTCGGGCAGCGCCACGGTGTTCTGGGGGATCATCTGGGTGTCGGCGGACAGGAAAGCATACCCGGCCTTTTCCAGCGCTTCGCGGACGGCGGAGAAATCGTTGGGCGCGGTGTAGATTTCAAAAGCGTCCTCCTGGGTCTTCATGTCCTCGGCGCCGGCGTCCAGGGCGGTCATCATCATTTCGTCCTCGTCCATGCCGGGTTCTTTTTCGATGACGATCAGGCCCTTGTTGTCGAACATATAGCTAACGCTGCCGGGCGTGCCCAGGGAACCGCCGTGCTTGTCGAAGATATGGCGCACGTCAGAGGAGGTGCGGTTGCGGTTGTCGGTGACGCACCGGGCAATGATCGCCACGCCGCCGGGCGCATAGCCTTCGTAGGTGATTTCTTCGTAGGTCGCGCCGGTGCCTTCGCCCGCAGCCTTCTTGATGCTGCGCTGGATGTTGTCGTTGGGCATGTTGTTGGCCTTGGCCTTGGCGATAATATCCTTCAGCTTGCTGTTGGATTCGGGGTTGGAGCCGCCTTCGCGCACGGCGATGGCGATTTCACGGCCGATCTTGGTAAAAATCTTGCCGCGGGCCGCGTCGGTCTTGCCTTTTTTCGCCTGAATATTGTGCCATTTGGAATGTCCGGACATGGTAAATTCCCTCCCTACAGGAATAACATAATTGATTCAACACGTTATTATAGCATATATTGTCCTGTCCGTCAAACATGGATTCTGACAAATTGTGCAATTATTCGCCCAAAAGAGTGAAAAGAATTGCAGGAAATGGAAAACTGCGCTATAATGAGTTTGCGCTCCGTGGATTCGGAGACGAATGATGATCAAAGGAGTCTATGCTGCATGACCCCATCTCCCATCCGGCTGATCGCCACCGACATCGACGGCACGCTGCTGAACAGCGCTTTGCAAATCCCGGAAAGAAACCTGCGGGCCATTCACGCCGCCCAGGAAAAAGGCATCACCGTCGCCATCTCCTCCGGGCGCTTTCCCGAAAACGTGTATGTGCTTTTGCAGGATTACCATCTCCGCTGCCCCATTATCGGCACGAACGGTGCGGATGTGATCGACGAAAACCTGAATCGGCTGTCGGAAACCTATATCGCGCCGGACGCCGCCCTTTTTGCGCTGGAGCAGCTGAACCGCCTGGGCTCGGATTATTTCCTGTTTGCCCGGCAGGCGGTCTGCACCAGCCGGGTAACGCGGAAGCACCATTCGGAGCTTTCCTTCGGCGACCGCATCCGCGCTCTGGGCATCACCTATTACCACGGCCCGGAAGAAGCGGCGATGCTGGCGAGCCGTGGAATGGCCCACAAAATTTTTGTCTGCAACAATGTATCGCTGGATCTGGTTCGTGAGGCCCTTCGCCCCATTCCCGGCATCGACATGACGCAGTCCTCCGCCGTCAACATCGAGGTGATGCCCTGCGGCATTGACAAAGGCGTTGGCGTGCGGGCGCTGGCGGATTCCCTGGGGATCCCCATGGAGCAGGTGATGGCCCTCGGCGATGAAGGGAACGACATTCCCATGCTGTGCGCGGCGGGCTATGGCGTCGCGATGGGCAACGGCAGCCCGGAAGCCAAAGCAGCGGCGCGGTTCATCACGGATACCAACAATGACTGCGGCTTCGCGAAAGCAATCGAACAGTACGCGCTGTAGTTATTTCTGCTATATAAATAAGATAACAAAAAGCCGAAAGCGAAAGCGCTTCCGGCAAGGGAAAGGGAATCAGAAGATCGGTTTATCGATCGGCGGCGAGAGAGCCATGCTGTAAATCGCCCGATACTGGGAAGGGGTGCAGTTCTTCTGCGCGCGAAAAATGCGGTTGAAGGTCGCCATGCTGCCAAATCCCGAAGCTAAGGCAATTTCGCGGATGGATTGATCGGTTCGCACCAGCAGGTCAGTCGCCACGTTCAGGCGTTTTCTGGTCAGATATTCCGAAAAGGAAATCCCGGAAAACTGCTTGAACATGCGGGAGAAATAGTACTTGGAAAAGCCTGCAAACAGCGCCGCGTCCTCCAGGGACATTTCATCCATGTAATGCTCGTTGATGAATGTAATAGCGCTGTTCATGATCGCCGGGTCGATGCTGTGCCGGGAAGGGTGCTGCGGCCCGGCGATTTCCAGATAATGGCGTCCCAGCAGGGCGTACAGCTGAAGCAGGTAAGAATAACAGAACGTGTTCCAGAGCGGCTCCTTCTGGAAATAGCAGGTCACCACCTGATACAGGATCTGCTTGGCTCCGTCCGCCAGTTCGCTGTCGGCGGTCAGATAAATCGGCTGCTGCATCATGGCGCTGATACTGGAAATATCCCGCAGATTCATCAGCGGATTCGGCTCGAACAGCAGCAGATAACGCTTGGTTTCGGGCGATTCGGTCAGGGAGTGCATGCAGCCGGAAGGCAGGATCAGCACTTCGCCCGGCTTTACCCGGTACACTTCCTCCTGCGTCTGGTAGACAGACTCGCCCCGATCCGGCAGAATCACCTCAACGGCGGAGTGGCAGTGATAATCATAGTGCGTCGCCACGTCGGACGCCCAGATGCGGATGGAGGAATGCTCCATATAGGTGATATACTCCTGACGTCCCTGTAAAATGCGAAATCCATCGGGAAAACGGCTGCGCTCCTCCTCGTTTCGCCGCGGAGATTCAGCCACGCGGCATCCTCCTCCTTTCGATGAGAATCCATCCTGATCAGCCCTTCACGCTGCCCAGCGCCATGCCGGTGACGAAGTACTTTTGCAGGAAGGGATACACCACCAGTATCGGTACGGTGGAAATGACCGTGATGGCACAGCGGATGGTGACCGGCGTGGTGAGGGTGTTGGATTTCAGGGCGTCGGCGCTGGTCTTTGCGGCGTTGGCGCTGGCCTGGGTGGTAGCCAGCTTCATTTTCAGCAGGTACTGCAAGGAATGCAGGTACTTCTGCCCGGCACAGTACAGATGGGTGTCGAACCAGCTGTTCCAGCTTCCCACGGCCACAAACAGGGCCACCGTCGCCAGCACGGGCGTACACAGCGGGAAGATGATCTGCCAGTAGACGCGGATATCTCCCGCGCCGTCGATGCGGGCGGATTCCACCAGCGCGTCCGGCAGCCCGGCAATATACGTGCGGATCACGATCATGTTGAAGCAGGAGAACATGGTGGGAATGATATATACCCAGTAGCTCTTGGCCAGTCCCAGCGTTTTGGAAATCAGCAGGTAGTTGGGGATCAGGCCGGCGTTGATATACATGGTGAGCACCATCACGGTGGTGATGAACTTGCGCAGCACGTATTCCCTCCGGGACAGGGCGAAGGACAGCATCCCCGTCCAGAACAGGTTCAGCACCGTAATGATCACCGTTTTGGAGGCAGAGATCCACGCAGCCTGATAAACGGAGTTATCCGCCATGATGGCTTGATAGCTCTTGAGGCTGAACACCCGGGGCCACAGGCCGATTCCGCCGCGCACGGCATCGGTGCCTTCGTTGAAGGAATAGGCCACCGTATTGATAACAGGATAGAGCGTGACGAACATCAGCAGGCACAGCACGATGGTGTTCACGATGGGGAACGCGATATCCTGGCGCTTTCTTTTTCTGGGTTTTTGTTTCAATTCTATCGCGGACATGCTCATCCCCTCCTTTAAATCAACGTGTCTTCGCCCAGCCGATTGGCCACAAAGTTGGCCCCGACAAGGAGAATGATGGCGATGACGCTCTTGAACATACCGGCGGCGGTAGCCACGCCGATATTGAGTTTTTCGGTGCCGTACTCCAGCACGAAGATGTCGATGGTGGTGGAGTAGTCCCGGGTCAGGCCGCTGCCCAGCAGGTACTGGATTTCAAAGCCCGCTTCCAGCAGATGGCCGATGTTCATGATGAGCAGGATCACGAAGGTGGATTTGATGCCGGGAAGCGTGACGTGCAGGATGCGCTGGAAGCGCCCCGCGCCGTCGATGGAGGCGGCCTCGTACAGGCAGGGGTCGATAGCGGTCATGGCGGAAATGTAAATGATGGTGCCCCAGCCGACTTCCTTCCATACGTTGATCACGCCGACCAGCCACCAGAAATACTTGCCTTCGCCCAGCCAGAAAACCGGCTCCTTGATGATGCCTGTGTTTATCAGCAGCGCGTTCACGGGGCCGTTGCTGACGAAGATGTTCTGCGCCATGCTGACCACGATCACCATGGACAGGAAGTGGGGCAGGTAAGTAACGGTCTGCACCGTGCGCTTAAAGGCACGGTTGCGCACTTCGTTGAGCAGCACGGCCAGCAGGATGGCGCTTACCGTGCCGAACACCAGGTTGATGACGCTCATGGCCAGGGTGTTGCGCATGCTCTGCCAAAAATCGGCCCGACCGAACAGCCATTTGAAGTTCTCCAGCCCGATGTAGGGGGTGATCCCCTTGGCGATGTTTCTCTTGTTTGTGTAATCGAGGAAAGCATTTACCCAGCCCCACATGGGCGCGTAGTTGAACAAAAGCACATACAGCAGCATTGGCACGGACATCAGCGCAAGCTGCCATTGCTTGCCCAGCGTGCTGAAAAAGCCGTGCTTATGCCCCGGCGCCGGCGCGCCCTGGTTTTTCTTAGAGATGTCGGTCATGGCTGACAGCCCCTTTCTGAAAAAACCAGGGGGAGAGATCAGGTCTCTCCCCCCGGCTGCGCTTCAGGCGATTATTCGCCGAGCACCTTGGCTACTTCTTCCAGCACAGCCTGCTGCATGTATTCGCCGAAAGCGGTGGCGCTGGGAGTGATTTCTTCAACGAAAGCATCCCACTTGGCGTCGAATTCGGCAGGATCGCACATGATCAGTTCAGGCAGGCGCTGATCCTGAATCTTAAGGAAGTCGGTGTGTTCGGTGTCCACGGGGTTGTAGTTGATCTGCCAGGCTTCGCCGTAGGGAGCCAGCTCGATGGGCGGGTTCACGAAATCGGCCCACTTGGAATAGCCGTAGTTGCTGAGGAATTCCTTGTCGTAATCGTTCATCATGCTGAAGACGATTTCGTTCTGGTTGCCGGGTTCCCAGCAGTTGCCGGCTTTAACGACCTTGTCGCCCACCTGGATGTCGTTCAGGATCCAGCCCTGCTTCTTGGGGCTGTTGATGGTCAGGCCCTCGGCCTTGTTGGCCAGCTTCCAGGTGGCGTCCTGGGTGTTGTTATACTGTTCCTGGGTCATCATCAGACGGCCGTTTTCGATGTAGTAGTCTTCGCCTTCAATGCCCCAGTTGAAGATCAGCTGCCATTCGTCGGACATCATTTCTTCCCACATCGCAACGATGCGTTCCGGGCACTGGCAGTTCACGGAGATGCCGAAGCCGCGGCGCACATTGGGCAGGGTGCCGTTCAGGTAATGCTCTTCGATTTGAGCGCCGCCCACATATTCGGGGTCATACACCAGGCCCAGCGCCACATAGGTGTTTTCAAACATCTTGGCGTCCAACAGGGCGGAAGAAGCGCTGCCGAAGTCCCAAGCCTGGTCGAACATGCCCAGAACGATGCCCTGGGACAGCTGCGCGATGTACTGGTCATAGGTCATGGGGAAGGTGTCGCGGCTGATGAGGCCCTTGTGGAATTCTTCATTCAGCTTCTGATAGTAAGCCTTGGCATAGGGCTTGTCGATGAAGGTTTCGGTCTTGTAAGGCACGGAGGGATCGTTGCCGGTCACTTCGTAGTTCTGGTCGGTGACGCAGATATACACTTCACCGTCGTTGGGGCGGCCCATCAGGTGCTGCACGGGGTTGATCAGGCAGAAGTGACGCCAGTCTTCGCACAGGATGTCAAAGCCGATGTAGGGGGTGCCGTCCGCATTGGTGGGGTTGGCGGCCAGGAACTTTTCGATCACGTCGAAGTATTCGTTCAGGGTGTGGATCTGGGGATAGCCGGCCCAGGCCAGTACCTGCTTCTGGATGAAGAAAGCGGGGCCGCCGACGCTCAGCGCGATCTGGGGACCGTCGCCCAGACCGTAGTTGGGGATGATGTAGAGCACGTCGTTGCCATTCTCATCCTTATCGATCAGGCGGGCTTTCTGGGACTCGAAGTGGGCCCAGAGGCGGGGAGTCTTTTCGGGGGAAACATAGTCCAGCAGGTTGATCAGGGCGCCGCCGTCGATGATCAGGTCAGAGCTGTTGCCGCCGCAGAACAGATCCGGATAATCCTGGCCGAAAATCTTCAGGCCCAGGGTTTCGTCCAGGTTGCCGGCGAGGTACTCAAACTCGAATTTCACGCCGAATTTTTCTTCGATCAGTTTGTAGATCTTGTTGTCTTCGGTGGGCTGATCGCCGGGATCGCCGATGAAGACGGTCAGGGTGATGGGTTCTTCCGCCAGCGCCATGGGCAGCATGGAAAGAACCAGTACCAGAGCCAACAGGGCAGCCAGGAACTTTTTCATCTTTCTTTCCTCCTTACAATTTGGGCATGAACTTCGCCCGTTACTGTTATTTTGCTCAAATCATGCGATTTGCGCAATTGAAAATCAGGTATTTATTGCTCATTTATTGCGATAAATTGTTTCATATTTTGCGGTCAAATTGATGAAAAACGGTTATTCCGCATGTCAAATACAGCAGATAATAGACCATTTCGTGACATCTTTTTCTGATTCGTCCATGTATAATCTGGTATGCGCATCCTCAATTTTGAGCCGCTTTGTTTTTTCCATCCTCTGCCTGATAAGAGACAAATTTTGTAATTTATGGGATATAAATCGCCGTTTCTTCCCATCTTTCCGCTTTTTTTCGCGCTGTTCTCCTCCTTCTTCCTTTCTTCCTGTGACCGGCCTGTCTTACCGGAAAGGGAATTTCTTTTATCAAAATCACATCATTTGATCGTTCACAGAACACCATTTGAGCATTTATTGCTGTCTTAGTGTCCGGCCCCATCAGTTACACAGGTCATCTCTTGTGATTCCCGCCCCGCGATTTTTCCCGTATTTCTTTTCTTGCCAGAAAAGGAGATTCTTGTTATAATATAGGTAGAATGATGAACCTGCTGAACCTCGCAAAATAAAAACGGAAAGGCGGTTGAACCCATGTATCATATTTTGGAAACGCATCCCGAGCTCGTCCCCTTCGAGGGCGACATCAACCTGCGCATGGAGCGGTATAAGAACAAGCTGTACCAGCTCTTGCAGGGCAAGGCTTCCCTCAGGGACTTCGCCAACGCCCATAAGTATTACGGCTTCCACAAGACGCCCGACGGCTGGGTGTACCGGGAGTGGGCCCCCGCCGCCGACCAGCTCTATCTGGCGGGCGAATTCAACGACTGGGCCTGGACGAAAACGCCCCTGGAAAAGAAGGACAACGGCAACTGGGAGCTGTTCCTCCCCGGCGACACGCTGCATAAGGGCAGCAAGGTGATCACCATCGTGCGCAACGGCGACCACCTGACCCAGCATCTGCCCCTCTACACCCGCCGCGCGGTGCAGGACTGGCAGAACGGCAGCTGGTGCTGCGAGGTGTGGGACGACCTGGAACCCTACCCCTGGACGGACGGGGAGTTCCATTGCGACGAAAAGCCCCTGATCTACGAGGCCCACGTGGGCATGTGCACGGAGGATTACCGCGTCGCCACCTACCGGGACTTCGCCGACCTGGTGCTGCCCCACGTAAAGGACGCGGGCTACAACACCATCCAGCTCATGGCCATCATGGAGCATCCCTTCTACGGCTCCTTCGGCTACCAGGTGAGCAATTTCTTCGCCGCCTCCAGCCGCTTCGGCACGCCGGACGATTTAAAGCACTTGGTGAACAAGGCCCACGAAATGGGCATCCGGGTGCTGCTGGACGTGGTGCATTCCCACGCGGTGGCAAACACCCTGGAGGGCATCAACCTGTTTGACGGAACCAGCTACCAGTTCTTCCACGAAGGCGGCAAGGGCGACCATCCCGCCTGGGGCACCAAGTGCTTCAACTACGACAAGCCGGAGGTGATCCACTTCCTGCTGAGCAACCTCAAGTTCTGGATGGAGGAATACCACTTCGACGGCTTCCGCTTTGACGGCGTCACCTCCATGCTCTACCACGACCACGCCCTGGGCACCAACTTCAACAGCCTTTCCATGTACTTCACCATGAACACCGACGTGGAAGCGGTCACCTACCTGCAATTGGCCAACGAGCTGATCCGCCAGGTGAACCCCCGCGCCCTCACCGTGGCTGAGGACATGAGCGGCATGCCCGGCATGTGCGAGCCGGTCCGGGACGGCGGCATCGGGTTTGACTTCCGGCTGGGCATGGGCCTGCCCGACATGTGGATCAAGCTCAGCAAGAAGAAGGACGAGGACTGGTGGATGGAGGACATGTGGCGGGAGCTGACCTTCCGCAACGCGGGCACCATCGCCTATGTGGAAAGCCACGACCAGGCGATGGTGGGCGACAAGACGATGATCTTCCGCTACGCCGATGCCGCCATGTACACTGACATGAACAAGGACTGCCACTCCGGCGTGATCGACCGGGCCATCGCGCTGCATAAGATCACGCGGCTGCTGACCCTCGCCGCCGGCGGCACCGGGTATCTCACCTTCATGGGCAACGAGTTCGGCCACCCCGAGTGGATCGA
The DNA here is from genome assembly GCA_902795275.1 of uncultured Eubacteriales bacterium. Lineage (GTDB taxonomy): Bacteria > Bacillota > Clostridia > Christensenellales > Aristaeellaceae > RUG563. The sequence goes on from CADBKQ010000007.1 coordinate 55,696, forward strand.
CTTCCCCCGCCCCGGCAACGGCAACAGCTTCCATTACTGCCGCCGCCAGTGGAGCCTGCTGAACAACGACAACCTGAAATACCAGGATCTTTACGCCTTTGATAAAGACATGATCCGCGCCGCCACCGAGTACCACATCCTCGATCAGGAGTACCCCTACCTCAAGTGGATTCACAATTCCGACCACGTGATTGCCTTCGAGCGCGGCGGGCTGCTGTTCGCGTTCAACTTCTCCCCCACCGAAAGTTACGTGGATTACGGCATCCCCGTGGGGACGGACAAGCCCTACGACGTGCTGTTCTCCAGCGACGACTTCTGTTATAACGGCTACGGCCGCATCGCCCATATGCGCATGCCGAACGAGGGCGGCCATCTGAGCCTCTACCTGCCCGCCAGAACCGCCATCGTCCTCGCTCCGGCGAAGGATTGACCGTTCACACACTACTGAGGAGTTGGAAACCAATGTCTTGGAAACTGAGAGCATACACCGCGCCGGATTTCTCACAGGAACGATTCCGGGAAGCGCCCGACGCGAAGCTGTGCAAAGCGCCCCGGGACCAGACCGCTCCCAGGGATTTCCACGCCATGAGCATTTTCCCGGAGTATTTCAAAATCAACGGGCAATGGCTTCTGGCGAAGGAAAGCCGGATGGACTGCGTGCCTGTGTTCGAGGACGGAGAGATCCGGGTGCGGGAGTTCCGCCTGCTGAAAAAGGATGACCTGGTCGTCGTCGGCCGCACGGAAAACTGCGAAGAAGGCATCTATGTGCATCCCGACGGCTTCCGGGAAGAAAGGGAGGCGTCCTCCGACGCCTTCTCTTTCCGGCAGAACCGTTCCCGGGAGACAGCCTTTTCCAGGGATTACGACGAACTGTACAACGTGCTCCGCCATGACCGGGAGCAGGGAAAAATCGTATGGGTGCTGGGCCCTGCGTTAGCGTTCGACTACGACGCCAGGAACGCTTTTTCCAAGCTGATCGCCGCGGGATATGTCCATGCGGTGCTGGCCGGAAACGCATTGGCCACCCACGATCTGGAAGCCGCCTATATGAAAACCGCTCTGGGTCAGGACATTTATTTCCAGCGCAGCCAGCCCAACGGCCACTACAACCATCTGACCACCATCAACCAGGTGAAGCTGCACGGCGGTATCCCGCAATTCCTGGAAGCGGAAAAGATCGACAACGGCATCATTTACAGCTGTGAAAAATACAAGGTCCCTTACGTGCTGGCGGGCTCCATCCGGGACGACGGTCCCCTGCCTCCCGTCATCGGCGACGTGTACCGGGCGCAGGACGCGATGCGAAGCCAGGTGCGCGGCGCGACCACCGTCCTGTGCCTGGCCACCATGCTGCATTCCATTGCGGTGGGCAACATGACGCCCTCCTACCGGGTCACGGCGGACGGCACGGTTCGGCAGGTGTATTTTTACTGTGTGGATATTGCGGAGTTCACGGTCAATAAGCTCAGCGACAGGGGCAGCCTGTCCGCCCGCGGCATCATTACCAACGCGCAGGATTTCGTCGTCACGCTCAGCAAGGGTCTGGGGCTGTAGGCTTTTGGGGACGGAAGACGGATGAAGAACATCGTTTTGATCGGAATGCCCACGTCGGGAAAAAGCACGGTCGGCGTGATTCTCGCAAAATTGCTGGGCATGGACTTTCTGGATACAGATCTGCTCATCCAGCGCGAAACCGGCATGCGGTTAAGCGCGGTCATCGAAGCAAAGGGCGTGGAAGGCTTTCTGCAAATCGAGGAAGCTGTCTGCTCCGCCATCCGCGCGGAGGAGACGGTGATTGCCACAGGCGGCAGCGTGGTTTACAGCAGGCCCGCGATGGAACACCTGAAGGAGAACGGAATCACGGTCTATCTGCGGATCTCCCTGCCCGAATTGAAAAAGCGGCTTCACGACGCGAAAGCCCGGGGCGTGATTCTCCGGAACGGAAAGAGCATCGAGGAGCTGTATGCGGAACGGGAAAAGCTGTACAGCCAGTACGCGGATGTGACGGTGCCGGAAGAAGGCCTGACCCTGGAAGAAACGGTCTGCGCAGTCCGTGAACGCTTATCGCAAACGCTGGCCGCAGGAATTGACAAAGGCAGAGCCGTATGATACAATCATTCCCGTCAGCACAAGCTGGCAAAGGCTCTCACAAGCGGGCCGCCTGATTTCAATCGCTGTCAATTTCCGGTATCGCAAAGGTGCCGATGACCCTCCGAAGAGGGCTGTCGCGCCTTTTTTCTTTCCGGACTTTGATCTGAAAGCGCAATGAGGAGGTAACTCAAATGAATGCTTGGAAAAAACTGCTGAGCCTGACGCTGGCGCTGTGCCTGCTTTGCGGCCTGTCCGCGAGCGCGTCCGCCGTCACCTTTACCGACGCCCACGGCAACGTGATCGAGCTGGATGACACCCTGGAAGCGTATGCCAATTTTGCTGTGCTGGGTGCGGACGACGCCGCCCGCAAGGGCGAAACCAACCTGGGCGACCTGTGGACGGACGCCCTGCGCTGGTTCGCCGTATCCGGCAAAATCAACGAATACTTTGAGGAAGACGACGTGACCGCCGGGAACACGGAAATCGCCGTGGACGCCGACCATATCGTGGCGCTGTGGAACGGCGGCAACCTGCGCGCCGACATCGCGGAAGGCAAGTTCGGCGCGGAACAGCTGGCGGAAGTGCTGCCCTATCCCAACAAAGTGGCGGTGGTCTACATGACCGGCTGCCAGCTGCTGGAAGTCCTCGAGGCCGCTTCCCAGGCGCTGCCTTATACGGAAGAAACCGCTGCGGCCTGCGCTTCCTTCATGCAGGTGTCCGGCCTGAAATACACCGTGGACACCGGAAAGGCATACGATGCGGGCGAAGCGTACAACGACAAGTGGTTCAAGGCCGCGTCCCTGGGCCGGGTGACAATCGAGGAAGTGAACGGACAGCCCTTCGACGCCGAAGCCACCTACGCCGTGATGACCAGCAACGCCAACTTCAACGGCATGGATTCTTCCTATATTTTTAAAGCGGCTGCGGAAGCAAACGAGAAGAGCGCCATCACCACCGCCGTGGTGCGGGACGTGATCTGGCTGTACCTTGCGGAAGAACTGAACAGCGTGATCGGCGACGCCTACGCGGAGCCCCAGGGACGGATCGTCATTCAGTAACAATTCTATCATCCGGGCGGGTCAGTGGCAGCTGTCCCCCCGGACGGTTTATGTTTTTAGGGAGGTTTTTTCATGCGTCCGCAGCTTGAATGTGTTGTCCGGGAAGTGGAAAAGGCCATTGTCGGCAAGCGTCCCGTGATCGAAAGGATTCTGACGGTGATGCTGGCGGAGGGCCATGTGCTGCTGGACGACGTGCCCGGCGTGGGCAAAACGACGCTGGCGGTGGCCATCAGCCGGGCGATCGGGCTGGCTTTCCAGCGGGTGCAGTTCACCCCGGACGTGCTGCCCTCCGATCTGGTGGGCTTTTCCATGTATGAGAAAGCCAGCGGGGAATGGCTGTACCGTCCCGGAGCGCTGAACAGCGCGAACCTGATCCTGGGCGACGAAATCAACCGGGCTTCCAGCAAAACCCAGTCTGCCCTGCTGGAAGCCATGGAGGAGCGGCAGATCACCGTGGACGGAAAAACCTACCCGCTGCAAACGCCGTTTCTTGTGATTGCCACGGAAAACAGCGTCGGCACGGCAGGCACCCAGCTTTTGCCCTACGCCCAATTGGACCGTTTTCTGGTCAAGCTGTCCCTGGGCTATCCGGATTATGAAGCCCAGATGACGATGCTGCGGGGGCGTCAGACCGCCGACCCGCTGGAGACCGTTGCCCGCGTGACGGGCAGGGACGAGCTGCTTGCCATGCAGCGGGAAGTCCGGGCCGTCACCGTACGGGACGCTGTTCTGGATTACATCACCCGGCTGACCTTCGCTTCCCGGGAACACCCGGCGGTGGAGGTGGGCGTCAGTCCCCGCGGCGCGCTGTTCCTTTGCCGCACGGCCAAGGCCAAAGCCTATCTGGAAGGCCGGGATTATGTGACCGGCGGGGACGTGCAGGACGTGCTGACGGACGTGTGCCGCCACCGCTTGCTGCTGAAAGAAAACGTCCGGGAAACCACAGTTGCGCAAGTGCTGGACGAACTGCTGAAAAAGGTGGAGAACCCCGACCGGCGCGGCCTGTTCACGGGGATGAAAAAGCCATGAGGAAGCGGTGGATCGGTTATGCGGTCTGGCTGGGGCTTGCCGCCTGCCTCTATTTCTTTGAGAACAACACCGGGACGCGAACGGTTCTGCTCTGCTCCCTTTTGTTTCCCCTGCTTCCGCACCCGCGAAAAGCGTTTTTCACAGCGGATGAACGGAAGAAACCGGAGGAAGCCCCTGCGCCGCTGACGGTCCGATCCTTTGCGGCGCGGGAAGCGGACGACCCCGGCGACGTGCGGCCCTATCAGCCGGGCGACCCCATCCGGCGGATTCACTGGAAGCTGTCTGCCAAAAAGGATGAGTTGCTCGTCCGGGAAACGATCAAGGAGCCGGAAAGCGTTCAAGAAGAACGATGTGTGTCCCAGCCGGTCAGCGCGCAAAAAAAGAAAGCCCGCTTTCCATGGCTGCTGATCTGCGTGACAGCGTTTTGTCTGGCCCTGCTTCTTCTGCTCCCGGAGGCAAGGCGGGGTGCGCAGGCCCTTTGCAACCGCGTCTTCGCCGCCAGCGAACAGGTCAACGCCTATGCGTATGATTATTTTCCGGTACCGGAAAACCAGAGCGTTCTCCTTGCCGCGATTTTAGCTGGGTGTTCAGCCGCGGCCCTGCTTGCGCTCCTGCTTCGCGGCAGGCTGTCCGCGCTGGCCGTCATGGCGGGCTGCACGTTTTTTCAGGTGTATTTCGGCTTGTCCTTTCCGGCCTGGGCCAATGTCATTCTTTACGGGCTGCTGGGCCTGCGGATGATGAAGCGGCCCATCAAGCGCAGGAATCTGCTGTCCTGCATCGCCATTCTTCTTGCCGTATTCCTGGCAGGGACGCTCCTGCTGCCTGATGTGGACGCGGCGACGGAAGCGGTGTCCGAAACCGTCCGGGATGAACTGAGCCGGGTGGCGCAGCAGATCACAGGGGGCATGTCCGAACTGCCGGAAGGAGACACGGAGACCCGCCACATTCACCCCCTCTCGCTGCAAACCGGGGACAGCGAAGCGCAGAACGATCGGGAATACAGGCTGGTCACGGTGGAAGAAGAACAGATTTCCATGCCCCGTTTCATCAACTGGCTGAAAATGATTCTTCTGTTCCTGCTGCTCGTCGCGCTGATCGTGCTGCCGTTCACGCCGTTTCTGCTCCTGAACGCCCGAAAAAAGAAAGCGGAGGAAGCGCGCAGGGCGTTTGCCTCCCGGGATGTGAGCGAGGCCGTCCGCGCCATCTTTTCGTACGTGCTCCTCTGGCTGCGGGAAACGGGCCGCGACGCGGGGAATCTGCTGTACCGGGACTGGGCGGACAAGCTGCCGGAGGACTTGCCGGAAGGATACCGCGCGCGCTTTGCGAAGTGCGCCGAGGATTATGAGGAAGCGTTTTACAGCCATCACGCGCTTCCTGAGGAAAAGCGGCAGCGAGCCCTGGAATTGCTGAAAGAAACGGAAGCCGCCCTCTGGAGCGCGGCGGACTGGAAGCAGCACCTCCGCATCAGGTATTGGATGTGTTTATGCGAATGAAAGCCCTCAAGATCATTTTGCTGCTGTGCCTGTGTTTAGTGCTTTCCGGATGCAGGACGCGAACCACAGGCGGCGCCCGGCAGAACGCGCGGGAGGAAACAGCCGCCTCTGAACCGGCGCCGCTGCCCGGCGCTTTGCCGGATGACGGCGCAGAGGAAGCAGGCCCAGCGGAGGAAGCGCTGGGCGGACAGACGAAGGAGAATCCCGAAGCCGCCCGAAAGGAATACGACGAAAACGCCCCTGCCGAGATCGTGTCCGGCGCAGAGCGGACAGTTCACGGCGCGGGCGAAGGAAAGGGCGCTTCCGCTTCGGGAGAAAACGCAGAAGCGGCGGTATCGAAGCTCAACGGCGACGCCGCGGACACCGCCACCCAAACGGCGGCGGCTGACCAGGCAGAACAGATGGGCGTTTCCGAGGACGCGAAAAAAGCGGACTCCGCCCTGACATATTTTACGGTGCTGCTTCAGGACCGCATGGGCGGCCTGTTCGAGTGCCAGCGGCAAAATGTATACTGGGAAACTGCGGAAGACCGCGTGACCGTTTTCAAAACTTCATTGGAACACAGCCTGATTCTGGACGCCGGGGCCTACGACGTTTCCGCCCGCCTGCTGGCGGAAAACCTGCGGGTGGACGACGGCTGGATCGGGCGGAAAAATCCGGGGGTCATCGTCAAGGCGGTGGACGGCAGCGTGCTTGGCATCGGCGTGACCACCACGGCCCAAGCAAAAAAAGTGTATCAGGATCTGCTTTCCCGGGAGGGATGGCGGGCAATCGACGCGGTGAAAAACGGCCGCGTGCTGCTTCTTTCGGAAGAACTGCTGGCCGCGCCGCATTTGCAGGCGGCAGCCATGCTGGCCATCGCCAAAATCGCCAGCCCTTCGCTCATGGCGGATGTGGATATTCCCCAAGCGCTGGATATGCTGACGGAGGAAGCCACGGGCGCTCCCGCATCGGGCATCTACTGCTACACCGTTCAGGAAGGTTTTTGATGCATGGACGGAGGCGGCAGGAAGGCCCGCACGTCCCCGGTGTTTATTCTCCCGCATCGTCCATCCGGCGCACAGCTTCCTGGATGTCGGAAAACCGGGCGATCACGCGGTCATAGTTCTCTCTGCGGTGCGGAAAAGCGCAGTTCATGCAGCTTTTTGTTCCGTTCTCCATGTATTCCCATTTCCCGCCGCATTTCTTCCCCAGGGCATACAGCGGGCAATAGCAGAACAGGCAGTTGAAATCCTCCTCGGGGATTCCCTTGTGGCACGGAAAGTATTCGCATTCCTTATTCTGAAAGAACCGGCTTCTGTTTGTTCCCCGCTCCATACGATCTCCTTCGGCGCTTTCAATCAACGGGCGATGCCGCTTTTGTTTTCCATGGACTTTAATACCGCTTTCCGTTCATACATCCGATGATCCGCCCGCTCAAACACACGGCGATAGCTGTTGTCCTGGCCGGGGCGGAATTCTGCCATGCCACTCGCTACAACAACCTTTCCTTTCCGGAGATTGTCTTCGGCCTTCGTTACAAAAGCGGCAAGCAGGCTCTCTCTGTTGTGATAGTCTTCCCTCTCCAGAAACGCCACAAACTCATCCCCGCCGACGCGGAATACAGGGCTGTGCTTATAATTCTCGCAGATCATCCGGGAGGCTTCCTGAATGTAAAGGTCTCCCGCTTCATGCCCCTGGGTATCGTTTACTTTTTTCAGGCCGTTCAGGTCAAAAACGATGACGCCGAACTCCTGAATCTCTCCCTTGGCGATGCGCTCATCCACCTGCTTTACCACTTCGATGTAAGCATGGGTGCTCTTCACGCCCGTGAGAGAATCCGTGTAAGCCATCTGCCTTGCCGAACCAAGCTCCTGTGCCTGCTGCTTTTCCCTGCGAAGGGTTTCCTCCAATTCCAGCCGCTGGTCGTCCATCATCACAAAGATGATGAACGTATGGAGCATGCAGCTTCCCAGCAGGCAGCCCGCCGTGTACAGCGGCAGCAGCGGGAAGAGAACCTGCAGCACCACCATGACGGACATGACGATCCCGAACGCGCCGATTGCCGCGTAATGCAGCTTTGCTCTTGATTCCGCTCTCTTGTTGATCGTCTTGAGCACATAAACGGAAGTGGATAAAAACAGAATCACCTGAATGCTCAGCGCCAGGTATCTCAGGTTTCCCGCCCGGTATGCGCCTTCCTCATCAAACCAGAACATCACGGGAACGAAAAGATTCAGGATCAGCACGGCAGCGAAGAAAAGCGTCAACACCCAGCCCATGGCGGAGATAAAGGATATAAAACGGTTTTTCTCATTCAGATAACGGATCACAAAACGGGTCCAAAAGAAAACGGTGGCGGCCATGGCGACAAAATAAAGGGTGGTGTCAAAGAACACCAAGGGCAGAATTTTGGCATCGTACAAAATGCCCCACAGGGCGTCAAACGTATAAAATGCCATCATGCTCACGATCAGCTCGCGGTACGCTTTGGCTGCCGGTTGATCGTGCATGTAATGGGTGTTTGTGATCACACGATAGTTGATAATAATGTGAACCAGAAATGCCAGCAGCGCAGTTCCGGAATACGACATCTTCCCACATCCCCGTAAACAATTCTGTTGATGCTCATCCTGTCATGTTTTTGATCCCGGATGTTTTATGTCCGAATCAGGTATAGTATACCATTTTACCCTGCGGTTGTCCATTGATCTTTCTACATTTTCCGCCTTAACAGAAAAAAAGCCCTTTTTGGAAGATCCTGAAATCTTTTCAAAAAGGGCTTCCTTCCGCGTTACACAGCGAATTCTATAAAGCTGCTGCGGAAGCGGGGCATCGACCTGTCAATTACTTGGCGGGAAAGAAGTTGATGTCCGTCAGGAAATCGATGCACATTTCAACCTGCGCGTCGGTCAGCGTCTGGCTTGCCGCGCTGGGATTGGGCGTCATGTTGAATTCGATGAAGTATCCCTTGTAGATCGCCAGGATATCCACAAAGTCGGTATCCGCGCCGGTTTCCCGCGCAACGAGGAGCTTGGTGCCATGGCCGGTGGTTTTGTAGGAAATATCCACCTGGTTCATATTGCTGAAGGTAGCTTCCAGGGCAGCCAGTTCTTCGGCGCTCAGATCGTTCAGCGTTTCCACGTTGCTGTACATTTCGTCGTAGGCGATGGACAGATACATCTGGGGCTTGGCGATGTTCTTGGACAGAACGGAGGCCACGATTTTGTCGCCGCGGATATTGACCACCTGCAGGTCATAGTCCGCAGGCAGCTTGCAGGTCAGATCGAAAGCGCCGTTAATGTTCAGGCTGCCCAGCTTCTGTTCGTCATTGGCGGCGTTGGAAGTGACGGTCACCCGCCTGTTCAGCTTGGTGGAATAGTTCTTGTGGATGTAGCCCGTCTTGCCCGTTTCGGGGTCGGTAGCGCGATACCAGTTCGTCGTTTCGCCGTTGGCGATCAGTTCTTTGCCATCCGGGAAAGAAGTGATGCGCTTGGTGGTAGCGGAGGGGCCTGTGCGGAAATTGACCCAGCTGGAAGCGCGGGCGGCGCGCACGGCGATATAGATGGGTTCGATGTCGTGCTCGCTCTTGGTTTCCTTGGCGAGCTTCACGGCGTCGCTGTCTTCCTTGGGCGTGGGCTTCGCGGTGGGAGAAACAGGCTTATGGCTCGGCTTGTAATCGCTCAGATACCGGATCATGACATAGCCGAACTGGCCGCCCCAATGGCCGTATACCCAGCCGTTGCCAACGAATTCAAAGGTCCAGAATTCATCGCCGAAGGGAATCTGCGCCAATACTCTGGCATCCGTGCTGGGCGCTTCACGAAGATTCAGCGACTTGCCGTTTGAAGTATTCACATAGAGCACGCCTTCCGCCTGCGCAGCCGTCAACGCTCCGCACACGGAAATCATGATGGCCAAAGCCAACACCAGGGAAAGCATTTTTTTCATTGTTTTTTCCTCCTTTTACTTCGCAATATCAGCCGCGTTCAGGGCGCCAAGCAGGACCATCCCCCGCACGCCGGCGCTTTCCTATTTGAAGTGTCAACCCAAGTATAACAGCCTTTGTCCAGTCAATGTCCAGTCATATACATTCTCCGCCGGGAAAGATCGCTTTCCGACAGGACCGCCCAGGGATAAGCGTTCATATACTCGCCGCGGTACGCGTTGAAAGCATCCGCGTCTCCCTCGAAAAAACGGTACATATCGCACTCGATCATCTCCGGTCGGATGCGCAGACGGCCGTTCTTCATTTCAAAAATCGCGTCGATCCCGTACTCCCGGAGCGTATCGCGCATGGAGCGGATGATCACATCGAACTGCTTTTGCATCGGCCGGTCATACAGCCGGTCCTCCCAGAGGATGGAGAACGCTTCCGCCCGGGACAGGCTGAGTCCCTTCCGGTCCACCAGAAGCGCCAGAAGCTCTTTGCTTTTTGCCAGATGGAAGCTGACCATGTTTCCTTTGGCGAAAACGTCAAATCCCCCGAAGGTCTTTACCTTCACGGACGGCTGCTTCTCCGCGGTTCGGTCGGAGAGGGCGTAGGCGACCTCGCTCGCCAGCGCTTCGGGATCAATGGGCTTGAGCAGGTAGCCGGACGCATGGAGCCGGAAAGCGTCCACCGCAAACTGCGGATACGCCGTCAGAAAGATGATTTTTATCTTCGGGTACTCTTGTTTGATTTTCTCCGCAAGCTCAATCCCGCTGATATCCGGCATGTCAATATCCAGCAGCGCCAGCTCCGCCTCATGCTCAGAGAGCCAGGAGAGGGCGTCGGCTGCCCGCGTAAACGGCTCCGCCCCGTCGATTTCCGGGAGCTTTGAGCAAAGCGCCGCCGCGCGCCGGGCCAGAAGCACCTCGTCGTCCACACAGATCGCTTTCATGTCGGCCTCCGTTTCATTCGTTATTCTCCTGCGCGGGGATGTGGATTGTCACTGTGGTTCCCTCCCCGATACGGCTTTCGATTGTCAGGGTCCCACCGCACATCTGCTCAATGCGCTCCCGGACATTGGCAATGCCGATATGCGTTCCCGAGCTGCTCTTGGCGCTCTCCGGGTCAAAGCCTTTGCCGTTGTCCCGGATGACGATTTCATGGCCTTCCCTCGTCCGGCGCGTGGCGATTTCCACCACGCCCTTTTTCCGGATGCGGACGCCATGCCGGATGGCGTTTTCCACCAGCGGCTGCACCGTCAGCGCGGGCAGGGTGAAAGCCCGATCCTGTATATCCTGCGTCAGGCGGATGTTTGGAAAGCGGGTCATCTCAATATCCGCGTAAATCAGCGTGTGCTCCATTTCCTTCTCAAAGGGAATCTTCCCGGTCAGGTTCAGGGATTCGATGTTCTGCCGAAGATACAGGGCAAACTTTCTCGTTGTTTCGGCCGCTTTTCCCGGGTCCTCAGCGCAAAGCGCCTCAATCGTGGACAGGGTATTATACAGGAAGTGGGGCTGAATCTGCGTCATCATGATCTGGATGCGCTGCGCCGCCATCAGGTCGCGTTCGTGCTCGCGGACAAATTGCAGATGCAGCCAGATGAAATAGAACAGGCTGCACGTCACAGCAGCGATGGTCAGAAACGTAAGCGGCTGCATATTGCCGGAAACTGTAGAATCCGCCACCACAGCGGCGATGATCACCAGCGCGTTGATGATGGGAATCCAGGTCTCTGATTTCCGTTCGCGTTTGTATTCCTGAATGGAAAAAAACACAAGGAACAGAAGCAGTACGCCGCTCACCACATGGCAGCTGTAGCCCAGCGGCCCGCGGGAAAACCGGCTCTGATCATTGATCGAAAAACAGATGCCCGAAAAAAGCGCCGTCAGATGAATCAGCCCGTTGACGCCCGCCAGCGCCCAGAACAGGCCGAACCTCCGCTTCTCCGCAACGATATATAAAAACATGATCAAGATGACCGGACGAACGGAATAGCCAAAAATACCCAGGATCGTTCTTCCCAGCCGGTGCGTTCCGTCCAGCTCAAACAGATAGTCGATCACATTCTGCGCGATCAGGGTGGCAAGCAGCGCGATAATGATCAGCATGATTTGGCGGTGCTTCCGCCGGATATACGGGTCCACCAATACGGCAAAGAGCAATCCGGCCAGCATAAAGACGACGGGCAGGACGACAAGCAGCACCGGATAATGGCCCCGGACAGCATTTGCCATGACAGCTTGTTCCCTCTCTTCCTCACACGAAGCAGCTTGCCGTGGGCTTCATCAATCGCAATCAGGCCGAATGACGCGGAACGGATGGCGCTCCGGAAGCGAGACCGTGCCGTGAGAGGAAAAATAATCTAAAATCAGTTCGCTCACGTCGGTCTGGATGTCCCGCACACAGGGGCAGGAACGGTAAAATTCAAAGTCCCCGGCTCCGGTCGCCCGGTAATCGCACATGCACAGGGTCATTTTGTCTTCGTCCCGAACGGGCCGCCCGTTCCTCTCCAGCATCACCACGCGGCTGCCCACCGGACGGTTCAGATCGAAAGCGTAGGTGATCCCGGAAAAATAATCATAGTTGTAATGCGCTTCCTTCGGCTCCAGAAAACGGGGGCTGATCCGGACGCGCTTTTCTTCGTCCACAAGAAAATAACTGGCGCACTGCTCCAGCGCCCGGCGCAGGGTCTCCCCCGTCACTTCCAGCACCTTGAGCGTGTTGCTGTACACATAGCTGGCCACCACGTCCCGCACGGTCACGCTGCTGTCAAAACCCCGCACGCTGTTGGCGAGGGCGGCGCAGCTCACGTCAGCGCCGCTGGCTTCCAGCTGCACCATGTTGAAAAAATCGGCGATGGAAGTGCCGTTCAAAGCCATGGTCAGGTGATCCTCCGGCCAGATAGGACGGGACAAGTGCCCCACCGGATGATCCAGCCAGGCGTTCAACTCCTCCAGCAGCTTTTGCTCGTCCCCGTTCAGTTCCGCGTGATCCGGCACGGCGCACAATTCGGAATGAAATTGTCCGTTTTCATTCAGCGTGATTTTCACATACTGCTCCGCGTTGCAGGGCGTCTGCACGATATGGGTGCCGTGCCACCTTCCTTCCGCCAGGGCGATGTGCTGGTGTCCGGTCAGCAGCAGGTCGAAAGGCAATTCCTCGCATAAGCGGCAGGCGATGTTTTCATCGGTGTCGGACAGGCTGCGGCCCGTGGCCAAATCCTTTTCGATGCCGCCATGGTAAATGCCGATCAGCACGTCGTGGGGCGGCAGGGCGGCGATGGCTTCCCGCGCCGCCGCCAGCGGGTCGGATACGGTCAATCCTTTTAGGTTTTCCTTCTTCTCCCAGCGGTTCACCCAGTCCGTCACAATCCCCACCAGGCCCACCCGCAGGCCGTTTCCCAGCGCATGCACCGCGCCGGGCAGCAGGGGCAGGCGGCCTTCCGCGTCGTGTACGTTGGCGCACAGGCAGCGGGCACGGAGCGCTTTCAGATACCGGCTCAGGTTTTCGGGGCCGTAATTGAAATCATGGTTGCCCAGGGTGATGTAGTCGTATCCCCGTTCATTCAGCGCCTGCGCCACGGGAGAATCGACGCCTTTGACATGGCAGTAATAGGTCAGGGGCGACCCCTGGATGGTGTCGCCGCCGTCGATCACCAGCGTGTTTTCATCCTTGGGAAAGCGCATGGAAAACAGCCCCATGGGATGGGGCTGCTGGTCTCTGAAATGCGTGGGATACAGGTATCCGTGGGTATCGGAGGTATAATAGATCGTCAGCTGATTTGTCATAGCTTATCCTCGGGCCAGTTTGGAGCGCACTTTGGTGGAAAAGATTTCGATCACGATCATCAGCGCCACCATGCCGCACAGATACGCGCCCACCATGCTCCAGCGGCTGGAATTCATGCACTGGATGAGCGCTGCGCCGATGCCGCCCGCGCCGACGATGCCCAGGGTGGTGGCGTCCTTCACGTTGATGTCGAAGCGGTAAATCACGGTGGAGATGAAATTGGGAATGATCTGGGGCAGAATACCGTAGCGAATCTTCTCAAAGCCGTTGCAGCCGGAGGCGTCCAGGCTTTCCAGGATCTTGGTGTCAATATCCTCAATGGCGTTGATGTACATTTTGCAGATCATGCCGATGGAGCAGACGGATTCCGTCACCACGCCGCAGAAGGCGTTGGGGCCGGTCACGCGAATCCACACCAGCGCCCAGACCAGGCTGGGAATGGTGCGGATGCCCAGGATGACGGCGCGGAAAATGACCGCCATCCATTTGGGTACAATCTTATCGCAGGCAAGGAAGCTGAAGGGGATCGCCAGGATGCCGCCGATGATGGTGCCCAGCACGGCGATGGCCACCGTTTGCAGCAGCTGGTACGGCACGCCTTCGGGGGTCAGATTGAAGAGCAGCCCGGTGTCGGGATGAATGAGGCCGTTGCCCACGCCCTGGGCGATGGTCATGCCCTTCGTCGCCAGGCCCTTATAGGTGATGGACGTGCCGCTCCAGCCGAGCAGCGCCGCCACGATCAGCACGATCAAAGTATACACCCACCACAGCCTGGGCCGGGAAGCGTAAGCCTCCTCAATGGTGAGGGGACGATCATTGGTCACCGTTTTTTTCGTATCCGTCATGACGCTCCCCCTCCTCAGCTCAGCTTCTTGCGCAGGTACTGGCTGGTGTTTTCGATGATGAAGACCACCACGAACAGCGCCAGCAGCACCGCGCCCAGGCTTTCGTAATCACGCCAGCCGATAAACTCATTGATCAGGATGCCCAGGCCGCCCGCACCCACGTAGCCCAGAATGGCCGCGGCGCGGATATTCATTTCCAGGCTGTACAGGCAGTAGGACAGGTACGTGGGCAGAATCTGGGGAATGCAGGCGCTCCAGAAGGACTGGAACTTATTCGCGCCGAAGCTCTCCGTGGCCTCGAAAGCGCCCATGTCGATGGTCTCGATGGATTCATACATCATCTTGGCCACCACGCCGAAGGTGAACACGATGATGGCCATGGTGCCGGCAAAGGTACCCAGGCCGAAAATCAGCGCGGCGAACTTGGCGATGATCAGGGTGGGCAGGGTGCGGATGATCATCAGCAGAATCCTGAGGAACCAGACCACGAAGCCGTTTTTGTTGATGTTGGTGGAGGACAGCACCGCGATGGGCAGCGCCAGCGTCGCGCCGATCACGGAGCCCATGATGGACATTTTGATGGTATCGAACAGGGCGTTGAACAGCTTCGCGGTATTGGCCGCGTCGCCGCCAAAGTAGCTCCAGTTGGGATGGAAAATGCGGCCCAGGATATAGCCCAGCTGATAGCCGCGGTTGATGATGATGCCAAAGTCAAAGCCCGTCACCTTCGCGGAAATAAAGATCACCGCCAGCACGATCACCGTGATGAACGGCGCGCGGGATACGGGCTTTTGCACGGTATGCCCGTTGGGAAGCGTGATGGTGCGGGGCTTGATGATCCGATCCAGCAGCGGCGTCTTATAGGCCGCTTCCGTTGCTTTTTTCTTCATCGCGACCGCCTCACTTTTCCGCCGTGGGAATGGCGGCGCCGTTGTAGATTTCGTCCAGGATTTCCTGGGTCACGGTGTCCGTGGGGCCGTCGTACACGATTTTGCCCGCGCGGATGCCGATCACCCGGGTGCAGTATTTGAGCGCCAGGTCCACGTGGTGGATATTGATGAGCACGGTGATGTTCATATCCTCGTTAATGCGCTTAAAGTCGCTCATCACCTGCTTGGCGGTGATGGGGTCCAGCGCGGCCACCGGCTCGTCCGCCAGGATGATGGTGGGGTTCTGGTTCAGGGTGCGGGCCAGGGAGACGCGCTGCTGCTGTCCGCCGGAAAGCTGGTCGCAGCGGGTGTAGGCCTTGTCCAGGATGCCCACCTTATCCAGCGCTTCCAGGGCGTGCATTTTCTGCTCCTTGCTGAACAGCCCGAAGAGCACCCGGAAGAAGTTCATATCCGGCACCATGCTGGTCAGCACGTTTTTGATGGTCGTGGCGCGGGTGACCAGGTTATAGGATTGGAAAATCATACCGATCTTGCGGCGGTAGCGGCGCATGGCGCGGCCTTTCAGCGTCATCACGTCGGTGCCGTCCACGATCAGCTGGCCGCCGGTGATGTCGATCATGCGGTTGATCGTGCGGATCAGGGTGGATTTTCCCGCGCCGCTCAGGCCGATGATGGCCACGAACTCCCCCTGGTCGATGGTCAGGTTAATGTCCTGCAGGCCCTTGACGCCATTGGGATATACTTTGTCAACATGCTTGAACTCAATCAAAACGAACGTCTCCTTCCGTCCGGTCCCTTTCGGGGCTGCTATGCCGCTATCATCATATCATGGAGCGAGGCGCAATACAAGATATTTTGTGGAAAAACCGCGAAAGAAATCCCGGCAGCGCGATGCTGCCGGGCAGTGAGAATGTTTTGGGAAATTACTTCACAACAGACAGAGCCTGGCGGGCGGCGTCATAATCGCTGTCCTGCGCGATGGCGTAGCCGGTGTGGCTGTACACGGAGAAGATGGCCTGGCCCTCTTCGGTGTTGATGATGTTGATCAGCGCGGTCTGCAGCGCGTTGATGAATTCGGGATTGTTGATTTCGGGCTTGGCGGTGGTGATGGCCACGGTGTCGTTATAGATGCCGGGGGTGACGCCGATGACGTTCAGTTCGTCCCAGATGGCGCCTTCACGGCCCATGCCCTGCTTGCCGGTTTCGTCTTTCTGGTCGGTGGGCAGGTTCCAGGGCGCTTCATAGTCGCGGCGGCCGTCAGCGTAGCAGCAGATGATGTCCACCTGCTCGGCGGCAGCCTGGGCGAAAGCGTCGGCATAGCCCAGGTTCACCACGCTGGACAGGTCGGAAATCTTTTTGCCGTCGTAGTTGTTCATCAGCCACATGGTGGGATAGATGTAGCCGGCGGAGGAAGAGGTGTTGCCCACGGCCCAGGTGCAGTCGTTCAGTTCGTCCCAGGTCAGCTTTTCACCGGCGTTGACCTTGGCGGCCAGAGCCTTGCCCTTCTCGGTGGGAGCAGCGTAGATCAGGGAGCGGTAGAAGGTCACCTGCTTATCGGTGGGCAGGGTCTTGTTGGCGACGCCGTTCCAGTCGGCGGGGTTTTCGCTGTCGTTGCTCAGGCCCGCGCGGGTGGCGGTCAGGATGACGGCCACTTCCTGGTTCTGGCTGTAGATGGCATAGGTGCCGCCGGGCAGCCAGCCCACGTCGATGGTGCCGGCGCTCATGGCTTCGCCGGTGGCTTCATAGCTGGTGCCGACGGAGATTTCCACTTTGCCGATGTCATAGCCCAGCTTGGCCATTTCAGCCTGAACCAGCTCGGGCAGGTTCTTGGTGCCGGTGATGATCACGTCCGCGTCCTTGGAAGGAACGAACTGGAAGGTGAGGGTATCCAGCTTCTTGTTTTCAGCCAGAGCGGCCGTGCAGCCCAGCACCAGCGCCAGCGCCAGGATCAGGGAAACGATCTTCTTCATGATGTGTCTTCCTCCTTGTTTTCCGCATTTGAATGGATGACAGGATTATCATCCCGCCTAACAGTATAATATACTCATGCCGATTATGTGTGACAATTTTGTTACGTTTGTGTTATATATATGGATATTTATTTAACATGGTTTTCTAAAGCCATAAGCGCCCAAAAAGTCAGAATGATAAAGGAAGAAAATGAGGCGCTGCGTGACCTTCCCGGAAATAACGCGCGACGGTGAATGTGCGGCTCTATGCTGCTGAAATAGCAGCATATGAGGATTGCCTTACCATGCTCCCGGACAGTATGAAAGGTTCTTCACGGAAAGTCAGGGAGATGGATTGATAAGAATCTAACGAGGGAGAAGAAGAAATGGTTATCCCGGTAGCCATAAGCCAGCCGTTTGGCGACCTTGATCTTGTTGTTAAAGCCCTCGATCTTTCCGGTTGAAATAGGATGGTTGGTATGAGCCGTTAAGCCATCTATCCGTTTTTCTTTCAGGCAGGGCCGTGGGTTGTTGAAATTATTACATTTTTGTTACGAAAGGCGTGAAACGGATTCACACCCTTCGGCGCAGGCGTCGTATCGCCGGTAAAGCGCTTATTTCTCAGTGATTATTTGCCAAGACAACAGCTTTTCCTGCTTCACACATTATTTCTCTGCCATCGCTCAGGCGCAGGATTCCGTCCCTGTCCGGAACAATCCTGACCGTCCATCCAAGCTCATCCCATGTTATATCCGCGGTATACCCTCCTCGCCCTCTCAAGCCTCGTATGCTTCCACGTTTCCAATGAGGGGGCAGAGCTGGCAGAATACGAAGAAAACCTTCATGGCTTTGCAGCAGCATTTCAGCCATACCAGCAACAGCGCCGAAATTCCCATCGATTTGGAAGGGCGGGTGATTGTCGAAAAGATTAGGAAGCGTCGACTTTTCCAACAGCAGGCGGATGTTCTCTCCCGCTTTTTCTCCGTCCAGCAATCTTGCCCACAGACAGATGATCCACGCCCGGCTCCATCCCGTATGACCACCGCCGTTTCTTAATCTGCTTTCGATGGTAGCGCGGGCGGCGGAGAATTGCACCGCTTGCTTGCCGGTTATCATCTCTCCCGGAAACAACGCGAACAGGTGGCTCATATGGCGATGTCCAGGGCACCCGTCCCGGCATTCCCTTAGCCACTCTTTTATCATCCCATTCTCCACTTGAACTGGATGAAGCTTTGCTTTCAGCTTTGTCCAGCGTAAAACGTCCTTTCCCAGAACCGTTCCGCATTCCTCCAGCGCCGACAGCAAGGACCACAGGATCTGCTGATCCATAGCAGCCCGGTCCGTAAGTGAGCCGCTGGTACCGGAGGGAGTGATGTATATATTTTCCGGTGAGCAGGAGGGGCTGATCAGTATTTCACCGTTTTCCTCCTTCAGATATTCCGCCAGAAATTCTGCGGCGCCTTCAAGCAAGGGAAAGTATTCCTCCAGGAAAGCATGATCGCCCGTGAATCTCCAGTGTTCCGCTATGTGGAGGCACAGCCATGCCGCGCCCATAGGCCAATACGTAGCGGGCGGGTAGGTATCCTGCGGCGCGCAGTCTCCCCACAGGTCGGTGTTATGATGGGCTACCCAGCCCTTTTTTATTCCATACATTTCCCATGCTACCGCTTCGCCCCGGGGCCTCATTCTGTGGAGATGATCGAAGAGTGGCAGATGGCATTCACTCAGGCCGCAGACCTCAGCGGGCCAGTAGTTCATTTCTGTATTGATGTTGATGGTATACTTGCTGTCCCAAGGCGGATGGAAATCTTCATTCCACACGCCCTGCAAATTGGCCGGCAGGCTGCCGGGACGGGAGCAGGAGAACAGCAGGTAGCGCCCATAAGCGAAATATAATGCTTCCAGGCCATTGTCCTGCTGTCCCTGTCTGTATCGCGCCAGCCGTTCATCTGTTGGCAGGTCATTCAGCGTTTCATCGGATTCCAGAGTCAGAGCGCAGGTGTTCATATGAGAGGTTACATCATTAACATGCGCAGCCCGAAGCGTTTCATACCCCAGCGCTTCCGCTTCATTCAGTCTTTCCACGCAGGCGGTTAACGGATCACGATCATAAAACGTCGTTGAGGCCGCGAGAAACAGATCACATGCTTCCGGACAGCGGATCAGGCTTCCGATGGTTTGTCCATCGGAGCAGCGGCATACGGCTGCCCAGGAAACACCGCCATCACCCGTCCGGCCGGTGATGGCCATCGTATGATCATCCAATGCCTTGATCTCGTTCAGATAAGCCCCGCGCCGCAGCAGCACACGGCAAGGAAGCCCTCTGTGACGAAGGGCGAGAATTTGGTGGGGATAAGATACAAAACATTCACGGGAAAAGCGCTTGCCTTTCATTTCGTAGTGTACTGCTGCAACTCCCTGATCTATGTCTAATTCCCTGCGATAACGCTCCACGGGCTTTTCCAATTTGGTCATATCGCGCTTTGCCATCGAACGGAAACCATGTAAGCCAATGGGCGGATCGTCCCCCATCTGCTGGAGAATCAGATCGCATAACGGTTCGTAGTGTCTCTCCCCATCTGGTACGCCCGTCAGCGATTCCTCTGCCAGAAGCGTGGCTTCCTGTATCCGATCTTCCCGTAACAGCTGCCGAATGCGGGGAAGCGCTGCTTTTGCGTTCGGGTTTACCCGATCACGGAATCCGCCGTACCATAGACTGTCTTCATTCAAAGCAATGCGTTCTATTACTGTTCCACCGAAAAGCATTGCCCCCATCCGTCCATTTCCAAGGGGGAGCGCTTCATTCCAATCAGCGGCGGGCTGCCGATACCATAATTGCGACATTCCTTATCTCCCTCACAGTTCACGATAATGATAGCAGTATTATATCTGAAAAATAAAAAGGCGGCAAGGGGAAACCCGCATTTTTCATGCTTCCAATACGTTGCTTTTCCTGGCATAATGATCACGACACCCGTATGAAGGGAGAAAACGAAGAGCTGCCCTCTTCGGCAATCGTTTCTTTGGACAGCACCACGATCTTGTCCGCGCCGCTGACGGTGCGCATCCGGTGGGCGATGACTTCATGCGTTGCGGTAAGCGTTAGTTGAACCTAATATCAGTATCCTATTAAATGATCTGCTTTCTGTCAAGACTGTTCAATTGCCTTCTTCTATTGACAATTATCTGATACACAATTATCCGATGATTGATTACTTTTTTCAAGTGTTTAGCACAAATTCTCTCGGCAGGCAGCAGCGAATACCCTGTTCGCTTGATTCCCGCAAAACAAATTTCAAAAGAAGTCTATATCAGACAAGCGATTTGCTTGATAAACAAAATGCAAGCGCCTATAAAATAGAGAAACAGCGTAAAGCGACGGATGTGTTGCCGAGAAACTCGGCGGGTTTGTCTATCATCGCGCCGTCGAAATAAGCCCGCGTCTCGTCGTACAGTGCAAACGGAAAACGGTGAAACCCGCGAAAGAGAAGCGAGAAATCGATCCGGGAAAGCCTTTTATCGATTTCCTGATATGCTCCGGCAAGATCCATGTTTATTCCCTCCTTCTTTTCCTGATTCATTCCTGCTCTCCGGGAATCCGGGCGAAGGAAACATATCCTTTCGCCTGATGACCGGATACGGAAATGTGATAGCTGCCCAGTTCGTCGATTTCCAGAATAAAATCGGCGTTCTGCTGTCTGTTTCCCCGGTAGATTGGCTCTTTTCCTTCCAGGCCCACAGTCACATTCACAGTTCCTTCTGTATGCGACAGATCAACCTGCAGACGGTCGCCCTCTGACAAGTTCAGGTCAGCCGATTCCTCCCGATTCAGCATGCTGTACTCCATCCGAAAGCTGGATGTATCGGATACCCTGGATCCGTTAAAAACACTGCCTGTACCGCATCCGGCCAGCAGGAAAATCATGGCGGCAAGCATACAAAACCCTGCCGCTGCTTTTCGTTTGGATTGCCGCGCTGTGTTTTCTTGCATCAGTGTCCGCACCTCTTTTCCTTTTTCTTTGCCTGCTTCATTTCAAACCGGCGCTGGGCTTCCGCATCCTTTTGTTCCCGGCTGAGCTGGCGGCGTTCCGTCTTCATTTCCTCCCGCTGCAGTTGGAGCGCCTGCTGGGATTTCGTACCGATCCCGCTGTGTTCCGTTTGCTTTCTGGCGTTCCTGAGCCGCCGCTTTGGATTGTCCGCCTTTTGCCTTGTTTCCGTTTCTACGGCGGGGCTGAAAACCAGTCCATCGTAATGATGCAGGACGAAATCCAAGACCTCATAATCTTTCGGCTCTGCGCCGAAAGTCACTTTGCAGACGGACAATTTTCCATTATCCACACGCTCAAAGACACCGACCCAGAAGGGATCATCAAAGAATATCGTCAGGCTTGTTTTCATGATTCCTTTCCGGTTCTCTTTTCCAGTCGGTTCTTCCGGATTCTTTCATTGATCTGCGCTGCGGTCTTTGCGTTGAGGCCGTAATCGACCAAGTGCCACAGCGCTTCGGCCAGCAGGATAAAACCCGCGTAAATCAGGAGATCGGTTCCGCTTTGCCAGAAGCCCCAGTAGAGTCCCTTCGCGCCGCCATTGTTCTCAAGAATCCACAGCACAGGAATGTCAGTGCATCTGAAGTTTTGGCTTTTACAAACTGCAAACTCATATCCGCTCCCCCTTGCTTGTATGCAATAATCTCCGATATTCTTCGGAATATCCCGGTATGATTGGAAATTCCATCTGGATATCAAAGGGCTCATCTCTAACACAAGATGGTATCGGATGTGCACTCGGTCTGAAGCCCATCGCCATGTAAAACACAATGGTTTCTTCAGCAGAACAGCAGGAAGCATACAATGCCTCCGCTCCACGGCTTTTTGCATAGTCAGTGACAGTTTCAATCATCTGCCGACCGATTCCGTGCCGTCTGTAATCACGGGATACGTGAAAGCTGTCGATGATCATACGGCCTTCGTTCAGTTCCGGTATCAGCATGATTTCGCCGACAACCGTATTGCCGTCAAACGCACAATAAGTGACGTACTGTCCCGAAAGAATCTCTGATGCTTTTTCCCGCTTCCGTTCAGGAGACCATGTTTCGGTAAAAGGATGATTCTTCAGAACAAGTTTGCCGTTTTCAATGCGGTAAACGTTCTTGACCTCCTGAAACCGATCAAACGAATCCATAGAGAACTCGGTGAAATTACTTCTGTCCGCCAGTTTGATTTCAATATCGACTTCCAAGTATTGCTTTTCTCCTTTTCACTTATCTGAACCAGGGCAAGAGAACGTCTTCAATAAAATCCACCCGGTCAAACACCGTGGGCTTGAAGTAGGAAGAAACTGCGACAACGATAATCAAATTCATCGGTTATGCCGTTTCTTCCGCCGAGAAAATCAAGGGAAGCAGTTGTCCAGTTTTTGCTTGAGCAAACCTTCGTCCACGGATCACCCTTTCCTTTATTCTGTGTCACTTTCTTTTCCTCGTCTTTTATCGGACTCCACCCATAGACTTCTCTGTCCAGAACTGTGTTTCTTTCACATATTGGAGTTCCTATGAATTCACTTGCCGGATGTATTCCTCCGCAGATATCATAGGCTTTTCCAGCTCGGCAACCGTATCGCCAGAAAGGGACAGCGTGGCGCTGTATTCCTTTCCGGCTTTCTCAAAACGTTCCAACAGAGGGTCTGCCACAACAGCGGCCTCCGGCACATTCAGCAGGGGCGTCTCCGGCACGCAAATCATATCGGGATTGCCGAAGCAGGTTTTGCACATCTGCTTCAGCCCGTCAAAGTTGCCTTCCCAGTGGGGAAAACCGCAGCCGCAGATCACCACCGTATGGATACGTGAAAAATCCACCAATGATTCGTGGCGCACTGTCCCGTCCGCTTCCTGCACCATCTTCATCTTTACCAGCGGGATCGTTCGATCCAGCACGGCTTTCAGGTGGGAGGGCATGCCGTAGCAGTACAGCGGAAAGCTCCAGATAATCACATCAGCGTCGCGGTACAGATCCAGAATCGCGTTCTGGTCATCGTCAATGACGCAGTGGCCGTCTCCACGTGCCCAGCAACCGAAGCAGCCCCGGCAGGGGCCAATTTGCTGGTCAATGACGTTGACAGTGATTACCGTATGACTGCCGTCAGCGTTCATGCCCTTCAGAAAGGCTTCCGTCAGTCGGAAAGTATCGCTCTTTTTCTTGGGGCTTCCGTTTAACACAAGAATCTTCATTGATCTCACATCCTCTTTTGATTTTCTGTTACTGATAATTCTCCCGCTGCCTGCTTCCGCGCCTCAGCCTTTTGCGCTTCCGACAGAGAAAAGGCTTTGTCCCAGAAACCGATCAAAGCCAGATTGTCCTTCTCCGTTTTATCCGACATGTCCATGTACCCCGTATACTTTGATAAAATGCCGACTGAACGCTTCTGCCTGCGCTATCGCTTCGCCGGTTTTCTCCGGTTCCCGGTCGCACAGGTGGATGAGCGCGGAGATCGGAGCGGTATAGGCGAAAGCGACCATCGCGGGATCATCACGGCGCAGCAGGCCCTTGTCCATCATTCCGGAGAATATGCGCGTAAACATCTCCGTGAGGCCCGTCAGAAAATGCTTTGTCGCCAGCGCTCTTGCGCGGTCATCCCGAAACTGCTCGATGGTCAGCAGCTTCCTGGTCTTGATGACCTTTTCATCGTGAACGGTGAAATCAACAAGCCGCATCGTCATCTGAACCAGCTCTTCCAGGGAATCCGGCACAGGGGGCAGATGCTCCGTGGAACCGAAACGTTCACCGTAATAAGCGATCATTTCGTCCAACAAGGCGTTCCATATCTCTTCCTTGCTCTCAAAATGCTTATATGTGGACGATTTAACAAGCCCTACCGAAGCTGCCAGCTCACGGATGTTTGTGCCCGCGTATCCATTCTGGGAGAACATGTCAAGCGCCGCCGTCAGAATCCTTTCCTTCGTGTCCTTTGCCATAGGACGCCTCCATGCAAAATAATAAGCGACCGTTCGGTCGCCAAATATTATAGCGAACGAACGGTCACTTGTCAAGCATATTTTGAAAAGTTCTATATTCAGCAAATCAGTGTTTGATTACCGTTTTATTGGAAGAATGCGCTCAGATCACGCCGCGGGACGATCCGGCATAATGATCGCGGCAATGATATATACAGCCAGTCCGCCGCCTGCCAGGAAGGACAGGGCCACAAAACCCAGGCGAACAAGGGTCGGGTCGATGTCAAAATACTCTCCAATGCCGCCGCACACACCGGCGACTTTTTTGTTCGTGGTGCTCTTATACAGCTGCTTCATGATAAGTCCCTCCTGAGATCGTCGTTTTGTTCAAAAATCAGCATTGCGCGGATAGATGGCTATGTTATTCCACCTGGGCCTCGTTGTTCCCCACATGAAATTCGATGGCGGAAGCGGCTTTATTCTGCGCCTTGTCCATGACCTGGTTCACGTTGGTGTTGATGTCCGGGCCGCGGAAGGAATACCGGGTGCCCAGGAACAGGCCCAGGAACAGCACCACCAGGGAGAAGGGCCAGACCACAAGCATTAAAATGGCCATCACGGTAATGGGCATGGACACCAGTTCGCTTCCCTTGCGGTTGATGACAAACTGGTTGTTATTGCCCAGGCTGAACATCTTCTTCACCCACGCCCACAGGCTGCCCAGACCCTTGTTCGTCTTCTTTTCAGCTTCCTCCTTGGGCTGTTCCTGGGTGGTGTAGGCGGCGCCGGATGCTTTGTCGCTCACCTTGCCTTCACCTTCCAGCAGCACCAGCGCGTCCAGCATATCCCAATCGCTGGCTTCCAGAGCGGCTTTCGCTTCTTCGTAGGTGACGTTGGCCTTGGTCCGCAGGTTTTCTACCATTTCATAATGATCCATCTGTATTTCCTCCTTGGCGTCGCCGCCGTTTTCTTTGTTTTCTGTTCCCTTGGAACGATGATAGAATAACTCAGGAAAATGAAAACAGCAGGGGGAAAAAGATGAGAAAATCATGAGAATATAGGAAGTTTATTCTTCATTTATTCTTGGTCAAAGCGTACTGGCTTCCTGACCGTTCTTCTGCGCAATATTGGATATAGACGCCGCGATTCTCTCCGCGGTCATGTCCGGAGCTTGTTTTCCGATGGAAACGCGATCAATTCAGGCTGATCGAATGTCACCCCACACGCAAGCAGATGATCGATAAACAGGCAGCAATACCCCGGCACCATCTCTTCCGTTTCGTCATGCGCGTGCATGAGCAGAATATGACTGCTGTTTTCCGAAAGCAAAGCCCCGCCGGAAATGGGGTTTCGATCATGGATTCTTTTCCACACATCTTCTTTCGTGAATCCACTGTTGGGCCGAATCCTGTATTCCGCGAAATCAAACGTCCAAAATGTGTCGATATCCCGATCCAGCCCGTTTTCTTTCCACCAGGCAAAGGAAATCTGCGCATCCTTTACTTTGCTGAATTTCTTTTCGGCAAGATACCGTTGAAGCGCCGCTTTGTTTTTTCCGCCCTTATCGCCCAAAGGAAAACGGAACGGCCTGTAATCACGCTTTACCCCGGCGGACTGATAAAGCTGATCGAGCAATTCTTCGCAGGTTTCGATTTCTTTTGCGCTTTCTTCCATGGACAGAGTTGAAAACGCGGGATGAGAATAGCTGTGGTTTCCCATAATCATCCCGTGCTGCAAGGCGTATTTTGCCTGTTCCGGATGCTGTTCCAGTTTCCGGCCCACAGCAAACATGATCGCTTGGATTCCCTTTTCGTTCAGATAATCGACGATTGCGGGGGTGTTGTTTGATGGAATGTCATCCATGGTTAAGATGGCTCGAATCATGTCATGAATCCTCCATATGCTTCCGTAAATCTGCATGTATTTTCAGTGAATGATTATACTACAAAATCAAAAACAATTCCAGCGCAGGAAAAAAAGCACGGTTGGAAATATCTTTCTGTCTTGTCCAGACCTCGTTTTCCTGATATGATATAAGCGCAGATGGTGAAAGGGGACAGATTGACATGATCAGTGTTGCGCTAGTTGAACATCCAATGATCCGCAAGCACATCATTTTTACAGGCACCGTCCAGGGTGTCGGTTTCCGCTGGCGGGCTCGCCACGCCGCTTCCCTCCACAACTGCACCGGTTGGTGTCGGAATGCGTGGGACGGTTCAGTGGTGATGGAGGTTCAAGGAGAGCCGGAGGCGATAGACGCTGTGATGGCCGCCATCGCCGCTGGGCGGTATGTGGAGATCACCAGCATGGATGTGGAGATCGTTCCTGTGATAGAGGAGCGAGGATTCAGGACGGAATAGCATCCATGGACAGGATTATGGAACTGCCCTGCATGATGAAAACGCTGGCATCCGGGGAGGAGTTTTTTCGTGTGGAAACCATAAAGCTGAAATACGGAAATACCAACAGCTTCTTTATTCCTGGCGGACTGCTGGTGGATACGGGCTACGCCGGAACACTGACAGCGTTCTATAAGGCACTGAAAGCCAACGGTCTCCGCCTTGAGCGTATCACCCATGTGTTGGCGACACATTATCACCCGGATCATTGCGGCCTGATCGGAGAGCTTCAGCAGCACGGCGCAAGTCTGATCCTGCCGGAATCGCAGAAGGGATCCGTTCATGACCCGGATCATATTTTTGCACGTGACGGGCTGCGGTACATTCCGGTTGATGAAAGCAAGGCGGAGAGGATCAGCTTTGAGGAAAGCAGAGCGTATTTGATGACGCTTGGCATCGCCGGTGAAATCATCTCCACACCCAGCCACAGCGCAGACAGTGTTTCTCTTATCCTTGACAACGGCGACTGCATCGTCGGCGACCTGCAGCCGAGGGAGTTCCTTGACGGCTATGAATCAAACAAAGCATTGCGGACAGACTGGGAGCGGATCATGAACTGCCATCCGAAAAGGATCTTGTATGCGCACATGCCGGAAATGAGGATCAAGCGATGACCTTCAAACACACGAACCGGCCCGGTTTTCTGCTGGGCTTCATCGACTTTTTCACGGCGGGGCTGTTCTTTCTGCTCTATATGCCGCTGGGCGGTTTGCAAGAAGAACTTGAATACATCCTTGGCCACAAGCTGACGCCCTACTGGAAAGCCTATCTGCTCGGCATCCCGACGCTGTTCATCTATCCGCTGATCTGGATGGCGCGGATCGCGGAAGAATTGAAGGCGAAAGCAATAGAACTGGGGATTGAGGGGCCACACACCTCCTGGCGGCATATGTTCTGCTGGAACACCTTTGGCGTTTTGCTACTCGGCGCGGCGGTGGCCACGGAGCGTTTCTTCAAAACCCTGAACGCTGTGGAACGGGAAATGGATCGGAGGAACAGGGCATGTCTTTCCGATTGAAAGTGCCTTGACTTCTACGCTTTGAACTATAGGTTTACGAAACGAAAAACCAGAGGAAAAGTCAATGCCACATGTACCGAAGACAGACACCCATTTCATTGAAAACATTTCATTTGAAACAGTCCTTGAAGCGGCCATGCTCCCATCTGCGGAATACGATGTGAGCAAGTGGCTGTTTGTTCCGAACATATATACGGAGTACAGGTACATCCTTGGTACACGCGGATCCAGGCCACTGATCTGCATCGGTGTCAATCCGTCCACCGCTGCCCCGGATCGGCTTGATCCTACAATGCAAAGCGTACAGCGGATCGCGCTACAAAACGGTTACGATTCGTTTGTCATGTGCAACGTGTACGCCCAGCGCGCCACCTCGCCCAAAGATATGGACAGGAAATGCAATGGGAAACTGCACCAAGAAAACCTGCGGGCATTCATGTGCGCTCTGTCCCTTTATGATAAACCCTCTATTTGGGCAGCCTGGGGGAACATCATCGAAACCAGGTCTTATCTTTCTGATTGCCTGCGGGACATGGTTGATATATCCCTTGCCCGCAATGCCGCTTGGTATCATTGCGGCGCGATTTTCAGGAAAGGTCATCCCCATCACCCGCTGTATCTAAGGAAGGGTGAACCGCTGATGCCTTTCGATATTCAAAGCTATCTGAGCATTATCACAGGGAGGGATAAGCGACCGTGATATACGTAACCTCCGATATTCATGGTTTCCCGCTGCCGGATTTCCTCCGACTGCTTGACCAGGCTCGTTTTTCAGACACCGACGATCTGATCATTCTCGGGGATGTGATTGATCGCAACGGTGACGGCGGCATCGCCATGCTGCGATGGATGCTGCAACAAGCCAATGTTCGTCTAATCCTGGGCAATCATGAAGCGATGCTGTTGTCCTGCCGCTTTCTGTTTGATGAAATCAGCGATGACAGCCTTGCACAATTCAATCAGGAGAAAATGGCCCTTCTCTCCAACTGGATGATGAATGGGGCAGAACCGACGCTGCGCTCATTACGGGCCCTCTTTCATGAGGATGCGATCGTTGCCGCGGAGATTCTTTCGTACCTGGAAGAAGCCCCATTATACGAAGTGATTGATTTGCCCGAGCGCCGTTACCTGCTCACTCATGCAGGGTTGGGCAACTTCCGCCAGGGAAAACGCTTGTCGGAATACGCACCTGATGACCTGCTGTGGTATCGTCCGAGGTTGGACGAGAGCTTCTTCCAGAACACAATCACTGTGTTTGGCCATACACCGACGGTTTATTATGGTCAGGAATACGCTGGCAGAATGCTGAAAACGCCCACCTGGATCGACATTGATACCGGCGCGGCAGACGGCGGAAGTCCAATGCTGCTGCGGCTGGATGATGAGAGAGCGTTTTATTACCATGATGAATCATAGGAGACTGTGCAATAAAACAGAACCACAGGTTTCTCCCTACGGCTCAATCGAATCGGAAGACTTTTTGTGGCCCCGGATGATAATTTTCTCCATTGGAACATCAAACAGAACGCTTAGCGCATAGAAATGCTCAAGGGAAGGAAGTGATTGACCAGACTGCCATTTGTAGATGGCCCGTGGTTCCTCAAAGTTGAACCATGATTGGAGTTGTTTGACAGAAATCCCCTTTTCTTTTCGTAGGTTGAGAATGTTGCGCCCGGTAGCAATAGGATCAATGACTGGAAAAGATTGATGGAACATCAAATCAAAACGCCTCCTTTATTCCGCTGAGATTGTGCGGATTACGATTTTACCCGCTGTGAATTCTCATCATCAAGCAAACGCTTGTAGATGCCAGTAAACCGTCTCCTTTGCTGTTCTGCCCATTCAGTGTTCGGATTCTTCTTGATTCTTTCCGCCAGCCGAACCATCTGGTTCCATTCCTTGGATATCGCTCCAAGGGCACGATTCGCAGTGGGATCAGAATGATAGCTCATTTTGTCTGCCTCCTTTGTTTTGTTTGCTTCTGGTCTCTCTCCGGTACAGACTGAATGCTGCTTTGACGGGGCTGATAAGTGTTCAGTTGTCAAGGTACGAAAAAAGAGATTCCTGAAGGCTGGATGGGCGCAGTTATACTGGGGCCCACCATTCTTCAAAAATCTCTTTTGCCCGGTTGGAGAACCAACCGTAAGGCATTATAGCATACGCGGCGCTGTTTTGCAATGAACCGGTAGTTCAATTTTTTTCTTTACAAACATTGATTACTCAACTTTCCCATAAGCAAATGACAGCTGGTCTCAATCACTGCGGAGAAAATCAGGAAGAAAAAAGAAGCATTGACAATCAAGCGGGAACGCAATTTGCAGAATCCAAACTGCCAAAGAGTGGATGAAAAAGGGTCTGAATGAAACGAGGC
>CADBKQ010000008.1 GCA_902795275.1 uncultured Eubacteriales bacterium
TAGATAAAGAAAATAATCAACTCCGTATTCATCAGGTTCTCATTCCTTCCTTTCAGATGTTTTGATAACGCTGCATTATTATACAGAGCCGATGCTGGCCGTGTCAATTCTTTACATGCCGGATTTTTGCATATATATTGTTTTTTTGAGGTTATCCGCCGGGATGCTTCTTTTTCGCGCGGAGGGTTTCGCTGTTCAGCATGCCGCCGAACACCGTTTTGAACATGATGCGCAGGTCCAGCCCCACGTTCCAGTTTTCGATATACCACAGGTCGTACTGCACGCGGGTTTCAATATCGGTATCTCCCCGCAGGCCGTTGATCTGCGCCCAGCCGGTGATGCCGGGCTTGACCTGGTGTTTCACCATATAAAACGGAATGGTCTCCTTGAATTTCTCCACAAAGTAAGGCAGCTCGGGCCGGGGACCCACCAGGCTCATGTCTCCCTTGAACACGTTCCAGAGCTGGGGCAGCTCATCCAGGCTCGTCTTGCGCAGCATGCTGCCAAAGCGCGTGCGCCGGTCGTCCTCGTTCGTGCTCCAGGCGGTGGTCTCCTGATCGTTCATTTTCATGCTGCGGAATTTCAGCATGTTGAATTCCTGTCGCTTATAGCCCACGCGCACCTGCTTGAAGAGCACGGGCCCGGGGCTGGACAGCTTCACGCCCAAAGCGATCAGGACAAACAGCGGCGACAAGACCAGCAATCCGATGCCGCTGGCAGTGAAATCAAAGGCGCGTTTCAGCGTCGCCCAGCCTACGCTTTCCAGCCGGTTGGCCCGCATGTTGATCAGCTTGCTGCGGC
Organism: uncultured Eubacteriales bacterium; assembly: GCA_902795275.1. Taxonomy (GTDB): domain Bacteria; phylum Bacillota; class Clostridia; order Christensenellales; family Aristaeellaceae; genus RUG563. The sequence continues at coordinate 802 of CADBKQ010000008.1, forward strand.
CCACGTTTTCAATCACCGGGTTCGCCGGGATCACATCATTATAGAAGGGAATCACATAGTATTTTACGCCGTTCTTCTCGCACGCGCCGATCAGGTCGCGGATGCGGGAGTATTCCTCCGGCTCCAGGGCGATCACCACATCGTCGATCTCCGGATTGGCCAGCACCCGGTCCAGATCGTCAAAGCCGCCCAGGATTTGCTTCGCCCCTTTGCGCGCATCGCCCACATAGCCCAGGACGTGGATACCGAGGGACTGCTCGTTCAGCACGTCCTCCACATATTGCCTCGCCAGCGCGCCCGTACCGATTACGATTTCCTGCTTGATGTTGTAGCCCTTCGCCCGCAGCCGCCGCATCACGAGGCGCATGGCATAGTATTTCAGACTCAGGGAGGCGACGGTCGTGCCGTAAAAAACAAACAGCACACCGCGGGAAAAATCCTGCAAGCGCAGCAGATACAGCAGGAAGGAGCTGACGAGGAGGGAAGCCGTCGTTCCGATCAGGATGATCTTCAGCTTCCATCCCAGCCTCCGCGTGCGCGTGCCGCCGTAAAACCCGACCGACATAAAAAACAGGGAAAGCGCCAGGGAATAAGCAAAAGAGGTCAGCAGCGTTCTGCCGCTGATCGTGGCCATATTCACAAAGTCCTTGTTCCGAAGCACCAGCCAGAACCAGGACGAAAAGGCATAGCAGACGATCACCAGCAAAATGTCCAGCAGCTGGTTCAGCCTGTTGAAAAACGCTTGGTTTTTCCGTATCATGCTTGCTTTTGTTCCTCTCTTGCAACGCTTTGCGGCATTGCTTCGGTTTTCTGTGCGCTCCGCGAATCCCGCGAAAGCAACGCAAACAGGGGCTTCTTGCCCTGTCCGTATCATACCATAGCCCGCGGGCAAAGTCCACCCATTTTTTCATCCTCCGCGTTTTGCCATGATGACGGCGGGCCTGCGCAAAAAACAGCGGAAAGACAGGAATCCGCGCATCCCCGTCCTTGATAAAACGCCGGAAATGCATTATGATGACGAAGCGGCCCGCATACCAAAGGGCTGCAAAACGGAACGCAGGAGAAAACGCCATGATTCAGGATATTGCCCCATCCAGGTTGATCAACCGATTCGAGCACGGGGAGCCGTCGCGGCAAAGCACGGTCATGTGTTTCCGGGAAAATGCCCTGCTGGTTTCTTACGATAAAACCCGGCAGGCGCTTGTATTCCCGTGTTATGCCGAGTTTCCGGCGGATACGGACGCGGTTTATCTGTTCCGCGTCGACGACCGGGAGTTCTTTCTGGTTCCCGACGACGCGCCCGTCCCGGACGGATATGTCTTCAAGGACATGCGGGCCATCCGCAGACTGCCGCTGGCGAAAAACACGGAAATCTTCGCCGCGTATAGCGCCTATCACCTGTGGAAATGGTACGGTGCCAGCCGGTACTGCGGCTGCTGCGGCGGAAGGACGGAGCACGATACGGCGGAGCGCGCCATGTACTGCCCCGCCTGTGGCAACAAAATCTATCCCCGCATCAACCCCGCCGTGATCATCGGCGTGACCAACGGCGACAAACTGCTGCTGACGAAATACAGAACCGGCTTCGCCCACAACGCGCTCGTCGCCGGGTTCACGGAATTCGGGGAAACGCTGGAGCAGACCGTGGAGCGGGAAGTGATGGAGGAAGTAGGGCTGCGGGTGAAGAACATCCGGTATTACAAGTCCCAGCCTTGGGGCGTGGCGGCGGACATCCTGGCGGGTTTTTACTGCCAGGTGGACGGGGATGATACCATCCGCATGGACGCATCCGAGCTCAAATACGCCGAATGGGTGCGGCGGGAGGACATCGTGCTCCAGCCCAATGATTACAGCCTGACCAATGAAATGATGCGGGTGTTTAAAGAGGGATTAGGGATTAGGGAGCAGGGATTAAGGGTGAGTCCCTCAGATGTCATCCTGACCGCAGTGAAGCGGAGTGGAGAGCCTGCCCTGAGCGAAGTCGAAGGGGACCTGTAAGCCAGCCAATATATTGCTGGAAAAAAACTGTTTCTTTTAGGTCCCTCGACTTCATTTCGCTGGCGCTCCATTTCGCTCGGGATGACAGCCGGGTGACGAATCCCTAATCCCTAATCCCTATTCCCTAATCCCTATTCCCTAATCCCTATTCCCTATTCCCTAATCCCTATTCCCTATTGCCTAATGCTTAATGCCTATTCCCCCTCCCCCTATATACTACCGCCGCGACGCAGAGGGAAACGCTCTCCGCCCCGGCGTCCATCAGGGTTTTGGCGCAGGAGAAAGCCGTGCTTCCTGTGGTGCGCACGTCGTCCACCAGCAGCACGCGCAGCCCCTCCGCATTCTTGACGCAGGAAAACGCGCCCGCCACGTTTCTTTGCCGAAGCGACTGGGGCGTCAGGCTTTGCGGCCTGTGATACTTATCTCTTTTCAGCAGCTCCACCACCGGGATGCCCGTTCGCGCGGAAAGCTCCCGGCACAGCAGCAGCGATTGATTGTATCCCCGCACCCGCAGGCGGCGCGCATGCAGCGGCACGGGCGTAAGGCAGTCAAAGTCCCGGTCCGGCAGCGCATCGGCCATGGCCCAGGCCAGCAGCGGCACGGCTTCCCCGCAGGAATTGAACTTCATCTGGTGAATCAGCTTCCGCGCCTCCGCCCCATAGCGATAGGGAGCGTAGACCTTGCGGATCGGCTTCATCAGCGGCGAGCGGCAGAAAGCGCAGGGTTTCCCCCGTTTCACCGGCGACAGGCAGTGCTCGCACGCTTCGGGCGGCACGCGCAGCAGCTTGAGCTTTTCCCGGCAGGCGGCGCAAAGGCAGTCCGAAACGTCCGCCCGCCTGGGGTCGCCGCAGCACAGGCAGCAGGCCGCCCGGGGAAAGAACAGCTCCGCCAGACCGTTTTTCAGTTTTTCGATCAGCGCTTTCGCCTTCATGCCACGCCTTCTTCCTCCGTGTTGATCCGCTGTGAAATATTTCTTTCGTTTTCCCTGTTTTTCCTGCAATTGTGTGCATAAATATGGAAATTTAGCGGAAAGTCCCCCGTAAGCCTTGACATGATTGTATAAAAATTGTATTATATTTCTTGTATACAATCCAAGCGTCGAGGAGGAATTCCTGTGTCTTTTCAGTCTTTTGACACCAGCCTGGAAAGCCGACCCATCCGGGATATTGCTTATGAGCAGCTGAAGCACGCTATTATCACCGGCCAGATTCCCGCCGGTTCCCGCATCGTGGAAACCATTTATGCCGAACAGCTGCATATCAGCCGCACGCCCCTGCGGGAAGCCCTGCGCCGTCTGGAGCGGGACGGGCTGGTGGAATACGTGCTGCATCGCGGCGTGGTGGTGCGGGCCTTTACGATGGAAGATATCGACGAAATCTTCACCATCCGCAACGCCATGATGATGCTGATTCTGCCCTCCATCGTGGAAAACGTGACGGATGAAAAAATCCGGGAACTGCGGGACATCCTGAAACAGATGGACGAGGAATACGAGCGCGCCGACGCCGACGCCCTCGCCATCAGCAACCGGCTGTTCCACGGCACCATGGAGCATATTTCCACAAAAATCCGCATCCTGCGCGTGATCGACAGCCAGGAAGAATACATCAAGCGCTTCCAGGCCACCACCATCGCCTCCGTCGTGCGGCGCAACAACGCCCACCAGGAGCATCACGAAATGGTGGACCTGCTGGAAAAGCGGGATCTGGAAAGCCTGAAAGCCCTGTTCCACCATCATTTTGAGGAGAGCAGGGAAACCTGCCTGAAAGCGGTTCGGGAAAACCGGCTGATCGAAATCGAGGACGAACAATAAGGAGGCGCACCATGGACTGGACATGGGACCTGACGGTACTGTATAAAGATTTTGACGACCCGAAAATTGATCGGGATTTCAACCAATTAAAAGCGCTCTGCGAAGAAGCGAAGCGGCAGATGGCCCGCACGGATGTGGACGAAAAGACCATGCTGGAAGCGTGCGTGGAGAACAGCGAAGAAATCTCCCGGCTCATGTCCGTCCTGGGCGAATTCGCCAGCCTGACCCTGGCCACCGACGCCCAGAACGAGCAGGCCCAGGTGCTGATGGACAAACTGGAAATGTTCTCCGTGCAGCTTTCTCTGCTGGAATCCCAGCTGGTGCGCTACATCGGCGGCGTGGACGATCTGGAAAAGCTGATCGCCGGGAGCGAAAAGCTGCAAAAGGTGGACTTCTACCTGCGCCGCAGCAAGGAAAGCGCCGCTCACCTGCCCGACCCCGCCATCGAGGAATGGCTGCTCAAAATGTCCCTGTCCGGCGGCAGCGCATTTTCCACCCTGCGGGATAAACTGGACGCCACCCATATGGTGGACTACCGGGGCGAATCCCTGCCCCTGGCCGCCGTCCGGGGCAAGGCCTACGACCCCGACCCCCAGGTGCGCAAGGACGCCTATGAGGCCGAAATCGCCTCCTACGCCAAGATGGAAATCCCCATGGCCGCCTGCCTGAACGGCGTCAAGGGCGAAGCGCTGACCATGATCGAGGCGGAGCATTTTGATTCCGTCCTGGATCAGACCCTGTTCAACTCCAACATGGATCGGGAAACCCTGGACGCCATGCTGACCGCCATGCGGGAAGCCCTGCCCGCCTTCCGCAAGTACCTGCGCAAGAAGGGCGAGATCCTGGGTCACAAGAACGGCCTGCCCTTCTATGATCTCTTCGCGCCCATCGCGCCCAAGGGCTTTACCCCCAAGACCTACACCATCGAGGAAGCCCGGGAAAAGCTGCTCACTGAAATGGGCAAGTTCACCCCCGACATGGCCGCCTTCATCGACCACGCCTTTGAAAACCGCTGGATCGACGTGTATCCCCGCGACGGAAAAGGCGGCGGCGCGTTCTGCGCGGAGCTGCACGCCCTCGACCAGAGCCGGGTGCTGACCAACTTCACCGGCTCCTTCTCCGACGTGAGCACCCTGGCCCATGAACTGGGCCACGCCTGGCACAACCGCTGCATGGCGGGCCTGCACTTCTGCATGATCGGCGCGCCCATGCCCCTGGCGGAGACCGCCTCCATCTTCAACGAAACCCTGCTGGCTAACGCCGCCATGGCCCAGGCAGGCAAGGAGGAACGCTTCTCCCTGCTGGAAGGCAGCCTGATGGAGACCACCCAGGTGATCGTGGACATCCTGAGCCGGTATCTGTTTGAAACCGAAGTGATCGAGCGCCGGAAGGATCATACGCTTTCCGTGAACGAGCTCAAGGAAATCATGCTGGACGCCCAGGACAAGAGCTACGGCGACGGCCTGGACCCTGACGTGCGCCACCCCTACATGTGGGCCTGCAAGTGCCACTACTACTATCCCGGCCTGGCCTTCTACAACTTCCCCTACGCCTTCGGCCAGCTGTTCGGCGCGGGCGTGTTCGCCCAGTATAAGCAGGAGGGCGCTTCCTTCGTGCCCAAGTACTGCAAGCTGCTGCGTTCCTGCGGCTCCGGCATGGTGGCTGACGTGGCGGCCAGCGTGGGCATCAACGTGCGCAGCGCGGACTTCTGGCGGGCGTCCCTGAACGTGTACGTGGAGGAAATCGAGGAGTTTATCAAACTGGCGGATGAATTGATGTAAGTCAGTGTTGCGAGGTTTATGCAATGCCGGAAATGAATCGGAATGATAAAGAAACTCAAATAGAAAAAAACATCAATGAAAACCCAAATGAACAAGTTGGCGTCTCTCCTGCGTCATTAAAGGAAAAAACCAGGAATCTCCGAAAATATATGTATCGCGGAGAAAAAATGATTGAGGGTGACGCCCAGGATTATGTTAATCAGTTGCGCGAGAATGATCGATTTTAAGAAGGAGAGTCTTATGCAGTCTTTAAAATCTCAGATTCTGGAAATCTTATCCGAGGATTGCCGCACGCCGCTGGAGCGCATCGCGGTGATGACGGGCAGCGATCTGACCCAAGTAGCGGAAGCGGTGGAAGAGCTGGAACGCGACCGGGTCATTTTGCAGTATTCCCCCATCATCAACTGGGACCGCACGGACAAAGAACGGGTCGAAGCCCTGATCGAAGTGAAGGTCACGCCCCAGCGGGACATGGGCTTTGATTCCATCGCGGGCCGCATTTACCGATTTGATGAAGTCAAGAGCGTGTTCCTTATGAGCGGCAGCTATGACCTGATGGTGCTGGTGGAAGCCCGCACGCTGAAGGAGTTGGCCCTGTTCGTGTCCGAAAAGCTCAGCCCACTGGAATCCGTCACCGGCACCTCCACCAGCTTCGTCCTCAAACGCTACAAGCAGGACGGCGTGATCTTCGTGGGCGAAACCACGGACAAACGGATGGTGGTTTCCCCGTGAGCAATCGTTTTGTCAATCCCGCCGTGGCCCAGGTGCCGCCCAGCGGCATCCGGCGTTTCTTTGATATTGCCGGCACCATGAAGGACGCCATTTCCCTGGGCGTGGGCGAGCCGGATTTCGTGACGCCTTACCACATCCGTTCCGCCGCCATCGACAGCATCCTGGACGGCGAAACCCAGTACACCCCCAACCGGGGCTTATTGTCCCTGCGCCAGGAAATCGCCCGGTATCTTTCCGACCGCTTCCAGGTATCCTATGACCCGGAGCAGGAAATCATGGTGACGGTAGGGGCCAGCGAGGCCATTGACCTGGCTCTGCGCGCCTGCCTGCGGCCCGGGGACGAAGTGATCGTGCCCGACCCCGGATACGTCAGCTACGCCCCCTGCGTCACCTTTGCGGGCGGCGTGCCGGTGGCGGTGCCGACGAAAGCGGAAGACGAGTTCCGCATCACCCCGGAAGAGATCGAACAGGCAGTCACGCCCAAAACCCGCGCCATCATTTTCCCCTATCCCAATAACCCGACGGGCGCGGTGATGAACAAGGCCCAGATGCAGGCCATCGCCCAGGCGGCAGAAAAGCACGACCTGCTGGTGATCAGCGATGAGATTTACGCCGAGCTGACTTACACCGACGACGAGGACGAACAGAAAATCGCTTTCTCCGCCCTGCCCGGCATGAAGGAGCGCACGGTGCTGATCAACGGCTTCTCGAAAGCCTTCGCCATGACCGGCTGGCGGCTGGGCTACGCCTGCGCGCCGAAAGAGATCCTGTATGAGATGAACAAAATCCACCAGTACGCCATCATGTGCGCCCCGCGCCAGGGGCAGGTGGCGGGCTTGCAGGCCCTGAAAAAGAACCGGGAAAACGGCTATGAGGACGTGGTCACCATGCGGCGCAGCTACGACCGCCGCCGCCGGGTGATGCTGGACGCGTTCCGGAAAATGGGCCTTTCCTGCTTTGAACCCCGGGGCGCGTTCTACTGCTTCCCCTCCATCCGGAGCACCGGCCTGACCAGCGAGGAATTCTGCACCCGGCTGCTGAAAGAGCATCGGGTGGTCTGCGTGCCGGGCGACGCCTTCGGCAAGAGCGGCGCGGGCCATATCCGCTGCTGCTACGCCACCGACATGAACCGGATGCTGGAAGCGTTCAAGCGGATGGAACAGTTTATCCAGAGCCTGTGATTTGTTCCATCGTCCCGATAAATAACGTTTTGATCTCAGGAGGACGTCATGCGGAAAGCTATCTCTTTTCTGCTGCTTTTCATGATGCTGCTGGCTATCGGCCAGCTGGCGGTCGTGGCCGAGGATTTGGATGATGAGGAAGATATTTCCATGGATGCTATTCTCAATCCACCCACGCCCGCGCCCGCCCCGGGCTCCACGCCCCTGCCCACGCCGGAGCCTTCGCCCTCGCCCGAGCCCGTTTACCAGCAGGACGGCAGCATCGAAATCACGCTGACCGCCGTGGGCGACGTGACCATCGGGCGGAACGTTCAGCACAAGGGTACGTCCATCTTTGAAAAGGAACTGAAAAAGCAGAAGGGCGACCCCAATTTCATTTTCCGCAATGTGAAGCAGATTTTCGCGGAAGATGACCTGACCATCGCCAATTTTGAAGGCGTGCTGGCGGACACCTATTCCATTCCCTCCAGCAAGAAAAACAACGATTTCCTGTTCCTGGCCTCGCCGGAATACGCAAACGTGCTGCGGGACAACAGCGTGGAAGTCGTGACCATGGAAAACAACCATATCAACGACTTTGGCGAGGACGGCATCAACAGCACCATCGCCGCCATGGAAAACGCGGGCGTGGTGTGGGTGAACAAAAGCCATATGGCGAAGGTCGATATTCAGGGCGTGCGCATCGGCATGCTGGCCTACCAGATCGTGCCGCCCCTGCGCAGCGACGAAATGCAGGCGGACGCCCTGCAGGCCCAGGTGGCCAGCGACATCGCCCGGGCCAAGCAGAGCTGCAAGATCGTCATCGTCAGCTTCCACTGGGGCAAGGAACTGGATTACTCTCCCCGCAACGAAAGCCCCTACCGCCAGGTGACGCTGGGCCGCGCCGCCATCGACGCGGGCGCCGACCTGGTGCTGGGCCACCACAGCCACCGCATCAATCCCATCGAAAAGTACAACGGGCGCTATATCGTGTATTCCCTGGCCAACTGCTCCTTCGCGGGCAACAATAAACCCAGCGACATGTGCACGTTCATCTTCCAATGCAGGTTCCGCATCCGGGACGGGGAGATCGTGGACAATCCCTTCCGCATCATCCCCTGCCGCATCTCCTCCCGCCGGGACTATAACGATTTCGCCATCACCCCCTACACCGAAACCGAGAACATCAAAACGGTGATCAATACCCTGACCAAGAGAGAAAACGTGAAGAACCTGGAATACGCCATCACCACTTATCCGCTGGAATGGGAGTGAAGCCATGCCCCAACTGAAAGCCCGCCTGATGGACGGAACCGCCATGAACCGGGCGCTGACCCGCATCGCCCATGAAATATTGGAGCGCAACGGCGGCTGTGAAAACGTGTGCCTGGTGGGCATCCGCCGCCGGGGGGAACCGCTGGCCCGGGTGATCGCGGAAAAAATCGCGGCCATCGAGGGCCGGGAAGTGCCTGTGGGTGTGCTGGACATCACCCTGTACCGGGACGACCTCTCCCCCGCTTCCGACACCGGCATGCCCCGCCTGAACCGGACGCAGGTGAACTTCTCTGTCACGGGAAAGCGCATCGTGCTGGTGGACGACGTGCTGTTCACGGGCCGCACGGCCCGCGCCGCCATCGACGCCCTGTTCACCATGGGCCGCCCCGCGCAGATTCAGCTGGCGATTTTAGTAGATCGCGGCCACCGGGAGCTGCCCATCCGGGCAGACTTCGTGGGCAAGAACGTGCCCACCTCCCACACCGAGCTCATCGCCGTCAAGGTGCCCGAAATCGACGGGGACACGGCGGTGGAGATTTGGACGATGTGATTTTATAGAACAGAAGCTACACAAAGACAGATGATTCTAGGGACAAAGAGTGTTGCTTTCCCTATGGCTTTCTTGGAAGGGGGTCTGGGGGAAACCATTCTTTGGCCTCCAAAGAATGGTTTCCCCCAGAAATAACCTCTCAACAAAGGATGATGCACTGTGCGCGCAAAGATCATGCTGCTTACCTCCTCCGACCGGGATGAAATCAACGCCGCTTACGCCGAAAAAATCCTGATCGACCTGTCCGCCGCGTTCGACCACACGTTTTCCATGCGGCAGGAAAGGATCGGCGAAAGGTCAAAGGCCGCCGCCGGCGAAGCCCTGACGGACAAGGCCATCGCCGCCTGCCAGGAATGCCAGGCGGTGTTCGTGTGCGACGCGGGAGCGGAGGGCGTGCAGGACCTGTACGACGCGCTGAACCTGCCCATGCTGGTGCGCTCCTTCTGCGTGCCGGAGGTGCTGTGCGGGCGACACGAGAAGCCGGTGAATCTTTACGTGGGCTCGGTGTTCTCCATGGACGAGGACACGCTGCGGCAGGCGATTCAGTCCGCGTTCAGCCTGGCCCAGGAAATGGACGTGCGCCTGTGCCACTGCGCGCCGACAGGCAAGAGCCAGGCGGAATGGACTGCCGCCGTCCGCGTGCAGGAAACCGCGTTCCCCCATTTGTCCGCCGACGCCCTGACCGCGCCGGAGGCCATCCGGGGCATGATCTCCTCGCCCGAACGAATGGGCATGCTGCTGTGTCCGCCTTACGCGGGAAGCATCATGCTGTCCGCCGGAACCGCCCTGAGCACACATCCCAACGTGATCCACGACTTTTCGTTCGACGAATCCATCGGCGTGTACGCCCCGGTGCTGCCGCGTGACCATAGCGATATCAGCCCCTTTGCCGCGGCCCTGGCGGTGGCGAAGCTGCTGCGGTGCTCCCTGCATCTGAGCAAAGAAGCAGCCTGCCTGGAAGCTGCCCTCAGTAACGTGATCGTGGGCGGCTGGGAAACCAAGGAGGACGGCGGCGAGCTGTCCGGCATGGACGTGGTGGAGCTCATCGGCGAGCAGATCGCCACCGCGGGAGAACTGATGAGCAAGTCGGGAATCGCCTGAAGAAAGAAGGATTTCTTTGTTTCTGAGCGCATTCTATTTTCCGGGGGCCGAAGCGGAATTTGATTTCATGCGGGAGTTGAAAACGACCTACGATCAGTCGGTATATCCCTACGGCGTGCTGCCGAAGGTGGGCCTGAACGAGATCATTTTCCGCCCCGTCACCATCCTGTACGGTGGCAACGGCAGCGGCAAAAGCACCGCGCTGAACGTGATCGCCGAAAAGCTCCGGCTGAACCGCAGCAGCGCCTACAACCGTTCCCGCTTTTTCGAGGACTTCGTGGACGCCTGCCGGGTGACGCAGGAGGAAGCCATTCCCAAGGACAGCCGGATCATCACCAGCGACGACGTGTTTGACATGATGCTGGACATCCGCGCCGTCAACGAAGGAATCGACCGCAAACGCGAAACGCTCAGGGACGATTATTACGCGCTCAAACAGGAGCGGTTTAAAATCAGTTCCCTGGACGATCTGGAACACCTGCACCGCATCAACCAGGCACGCAGCAAAACCATGAGCCGCTTTATCGAGGGCGAGTCCGGCCAGAGCGTCCGGGAGCGCTCCAACGGGGAAAGCGCGCTCATGTATTTCCAGGGCAAGATGGAGCTGGACACCCTCTGCCTGCTGGACGAGCCGGAAAACAGCCTGAGCCCGGAAAACCAGATGCTGCTGGCGGATTTTCTGGCGGAGTCCGTTCGCTACTGCGGAAATCAATTGGTGATCAGCACCCACTCTCCCTTCCTCCTGGCGCTTCCGGGCGCGAAAATCATCAATCTGGACGATCATTCCAGGGTCGCCGACAGCTGGACGCAATTGAAAAACCCCCGGGTTTACTATGATTTTTTCAAAAAACACGCGGCTGAATTTGAAAACGACTGACAGAACGGGAAAAGTTTTTTCATTTTTTTGGCCGGAAGGGGTAGCGCGAAAGAGCCGATTATGTTAAAATACAATGCGGCATCGTTGTATATGCCGTTCCGGAGGTAGATTGCAGCATGAACCGATTGGAGAAAATGTTCCAGGCTGCCGGGTTAGGCCCCGATGAGGGCGTACTGATCCACAAGCCTTCCAACATCTTTTATCTCAGCGGCTACACCGGCGAAGGCCTGCTGGCTGTGGGCCGCGGTTTCCAGGCCATCGTGACGGACTTCCGCTACACCGAGCAGGCGGAGCGCCAGGCCCCCGGCTTCCGGGTGCTGATGGTGGAAAAGGGCGTGAGCCACGCGAAGCTGGCCGCGAAGCTGTTCGCCGAGCACGGCGTGAAAGCCGTCCGCTACGAGGACGACGAAGTGACCGTCCGCGCCTTTGAAAAAATCAGGCAGGACATTTCCGGCGTGGAGTTTTCTCCCCTGAACGGCGCGCCCGAAAAAGTCCGCCGCATCAAGGACGAAAAGGAACTGGCCCTCATTGAGGAAGCCTGCGATATTTCCTGCAAGGCGCTCGATATCGTGCTGGACAAGATCAAGCCCGGCATGACGGAAAAGCAATTGCAGCTTTTGCTGGACTACACCATGCTGGAGCTGGGCGCGGACGGCCTGGCCTTCAACACCATCGTGGCCTCCGGCGTGAACGGTTCCCTGCCCCACGCCATCCCCAGCGACAAGAAGCTGGAAAAGGGCGAGATGATCACCCTGGACTTCGGTGCGAAGAAGGGCGGCTACTGTGCGGACATGACTCGCACCATCGCCCTGGGCCGGCCCAGCGATGAAATGCAAACGATTTACGGCGCCGTGCTGCTGGCGCAGGAAACCTGCGAAGCCATGCTGGCTCCCGGTAAATGCTGCTTCGACATTGACGCCGAAGCCCGCCGCATCATCGACACCGCGGGCTATGCGGGCCGCTTCGGCCACGGCCTGGGCCACAGCGTGGGCATTGACATTCACGAAGAGCCCCGGCTCTCCCAGCTGTGCCATGACATCCTGGAGCCCGGCGTCACCATTACCGTGGAGCCCGGCATCTATGTTCCCGGCCTGGGCGGCGTGCGGATCGAAAACACCTGTGTGGTCACCGAAGACGGCGGACGCACCTTAGTCCATGCACAAAAGGCGCTGCTGATCCTGTGATCGGCCCCTTATGCAGATAGACCAACAAGAAAATGGAGGAATTACAATGATTACTGCTGGCGATTTCAAAAAGGGCATCACCATCGAATGGGACGGCGGCGTGTGGAACATCGTGGATTTCCAGCACGTGAAGCCCGGCAAGGGCGCTGCCTTCGTGCGCACCAAGATCAAGAACGTCATGACCGGCGCCGTGGTGGAACGCACCTTCAACCCCACCGACAAAATGCCCCGGGCCATCATCGAAACCAAGGAAATGCAGTACCTGTACAATGACGGCGACCTGTACTACTTCATGGACCCCGAAACCTTCGAGCAGATGCCCCTGGGCAAGGACGCCGTGGAAGACGCCATCAAGTTCGTCAAGGAAAACATGACCGTGACCATCCGCTACTTCAAGGGCCAGGCCTTCTCCGTGGAAGCCCCCAACTTTGTTGAGCTGGAAATCACCAAGACCGAACCCGGCTTCAAGGGCGACACCGCCACCAACAACTTCAAGCCCGCCACCACCGAGACCGGCTATGAGATTCAGGTGCCCCTGTTCATCAACATCGGCGACGTGATCAAGATCGACACCCGCACCGGCGAATACCTGTCCCGCGCGTAAGAACGATTTTTTCTGGGGGAAACCTCTCTTTGATGCTGCTTCGCACGGCCTGCGCTTCGCTTGCCCGTGCTGTGGCCTTTCAGGATCTTGGTGGATAGCGCGCCATGCGTCTAAAGCCGCCTGGCTGAAAGAGGGGTTTCCCCCAGACCCCTTTCCGAGAAACCCATAAAAGGGATTCTCAAACACGCCATCAAACACAATCCGCATGGACTGAAGGAGGTTCTCATGAGCAATCTCAGCGACCGGGTATCCTACCTCAAGGGCCTGGCGGAAGGCCTGAAGCTGGATACGGAAAAGAATGAAGGCAAGCTGATCGAAAAGATTCTCGAACTGCTTGACGACATGAGCAAGGAGCTGGCGTCCCTCCGGGAGGATCAGGATGACCTGAGCTCCTATGTGGAAGCCATCGACAACGACCTGGGCGACCTGGAAGACGTAGTTCTCGGCGACGAGAATGAAGACGAGGACGCTGAGGACGGCGAAGACGAAGACGACAATCTGGTGGAATACACCTGCCCCCACTGCGGCGAGGAAATGACCTTCGAGGTGGACTCCTTCGACTTTGACGAGGATTACCTCTGCCCCAACTGCCACCAGCCCCTCTTCCCCGAAACCCCGGACGAGGACGACGAAAAATAACTCAGCATCGGAAAACGATCTGCCGCCCGCATTTTTCGCGAGCGGCTATTTTGTTTATCATAAACATATTTTCAAATCGGATTTTTTGTGCTATACTATATCTGGTGGGTTGTCTTTCCCTGCCGCGCAAGCCAGCCCCCCTCAGACCCACGCGCCATGATCCCGGTTTATTGCGGGAGAGATTTCTCCCGGAGGGGTTAAGCAAGGGACAAGGAAGGATGTGGATTGATTGAAGGATATAAAAAAGGATCAAGCGGCGGGCAGCGTATCGGTGCATACCGTGGTGCCGCCGATCATCATTGTGCTTTCCCTTCTGCATATTCTGATTATCGTGACCATCATGATGATTAACACCTCCAGCAGCCAGCTTTCAAAAATCATGCAGGATTCCGCCGATTACATGAACGACGCCACGGGGCTGCTGGCCGGCTCCAGCCTGATGTCGGAAACGTCGATCAACTTCGTGCTGATGCCGATCACCGAAACAGGGGAAGTCAATGTATATCCCCTGGCGGCTTATTCCAACGAGCTGAAGCTCCCCCGCCGGGGCAATCAGGTGATGGAGCGGTTCCAGACCTACGACGTGACCCAGGAAGCCCTGAGCCTGCTGTCCACCGCGGCAGACAGCGCCACAAAGCTCATGGACGCGCAGCTGCACGCCATGGCCCTGGTGAACGCCGTGCATCCGCTGCCCGATGTGGATTTTCTGAACAGCATCCCGCTGCCCGCGCTGACGGAAGAACAGCAGGCCATGGCCGACGAAGAAAAAATGGCGGCGGCGAAAATGTTCGTGATGGGCTCGGTATACTCGCTGAACAAGCAGTCCGTGTCGACGAACGTAACCGGGTGCGTAGAACTGATCCGGGCGAATTCTTCCGTGAAGGCTGCCCAAACCGCCCGCACCGTCCAGCAGCTGCGCACCATCCTGTGGATCGCGACCGTGACGATCATGCTGATTCTGATCGGCACCTTCATCGTCCTGTACACGCAAATGATCTACCCCCTGGCGGATTTCGTGAAGCTCATCAGCGCCAACCAGACGCTGGACGAACGAAAGGGCCTGCGGGAGGTGCGCCTGCTGGCGATTGCTTACAACAGCCTGGTGAAGCGCCGGGACGCGCTGGACAGCATCCTGCGCTCCGCCGCCGAAACCGACGCGCTCACCAACCTGCCCAACCGCTACCGCTTCGAGCAGTACATGCTGGAATCGGGCGAAAGCGGCTACTCCGTGGCGGTGCTGCTGTTTGACATCAACTACTTAAAGCAGACCAACGATACCCAGGGCCATCTGATGGGCGACAAGCTGATCCGCACAGCGGCGGAGTGCATCTCCTCCTGCTTTGGCGAAGACTGCTTCCGCTTCGGCGGGGACGAATTTGCCGCCGTGGTCAAGAACTGCGAGCCGGAAAAGATCGACCAGATGATCCAAAAGTTCCGGGAAACCGAAAAGCAGTACAACGTGAGCATCTCCCTGGGCTGCGCGTATACCGATGAAATCGGCAAGACCACCGTGAAAAAGCTGCTGGACGAAGCGGACAAAAAAATGTACGAGCATAAAAAAGAGGCCCACGAAGCGATGGGCTGATCTCCCGGATTTGACAAAACAGCCAAAAAGCGGTAATATTATTCAAAGCGTGACAATGCGGTCGTTCGGACCGGCAAACAATATTTGGAGGAATGCAGCGATGAGTGAAGTCTTTCATCCCACGTTTGTGATCAAGCTGGAAAACGGCGGCGAAATGAAGGGGGAATTATACCCCGAATACGCCCCCCACTCCGTGGGCAATTTTACTTCCCTGGCCAACAGCGGCTTTTATGACGGCCTGATTTTTCATCGGGTGATTCCCGGCTTCATGATTCAGGGCGGCTGTCCCAAAGGCACCGGCACCGGCGGCCCCGGCTATTCCATCAAGGGCGAGTTTGCCCAGAACGGCGTGAACAATCCCCTGAAGCACACCTACGGCGTGCTGAGCATGGCCCGGGCCATGGACCCCGATTCCGCGGGCAGCCAGTTCTTCATCATGACCAGCAATTCGCCCCACCTGGACGGGGCCTACGCCGCTTTCGGCAAGGTGCTGGAGGGCATGGAATACGCCGACCAGATCGTGAACGTCAAGCGCGACGGCAGGGATAAGCCGCTGGAGCCCCAGGTGATCGCCTCCATCCGCGTGGATACCCAGGGAAAATACTTCCCCTTTAACCAGCTATGACGCCGCAGCGTGAACGCACCTACACCCTGCGCGTCGCCGGGAAGGACTACACCATTTCAAGCGCCGACGCGCCGGAGCATGTGCGGCGGATGGGGAACTATGTGGACAGAAAGATCGCAGAAACCGCGTCCTCCGGCTTTCTGAGCCGGGAGACGGCCACGGTCATCTGCGCCCTGTCCCTCGCGGATGAGCTCATCACCGCCCAGGACGACAACACCCGTCTGCGCCGGGAGCTGCTGGAAGCGCGGCAGGCTCTGAAACAAAAGCAGGAAACGAACCATGCCGATCAATCGACTTGAACTGCTTGCCCCCGCCGGCAGCATGGACGCGCTGAAAGCCGCCGTCGCCAATGGGGCCGACGCGGTGTATCTGGGAGCGGCGTCCTTCGGGGCCCGGGCCAGCGCCGGATTCGACGACGAAGCGCTGAAAGCGGCGCTGGATTATTGCCATCTCCGGCGGAAAAACATATATGTGACGGTGAATATCCTTGTCAAGGAAAGGGAACTGGACGGCGTTCGGCGCACCCTTTCCTTGTTGTCGATTTTAGGGGCTGACGCGGTGCTGGTGCAGGACCTGGGCGTGCTCAAAATCTGCCGGGAGGAATTTCCCGAGCTGCCCGTGCATGCCAGCACGCAAATGGCCCTGCATAACGCATCCGGCGTCCGGCTGCTGAAAGACCTGGGCGCGAAGCGGGCGGTCATGGCCCGGGAATGCGATTTAGCTGAAATCCGAAAAGCCGCCGCCGTGGGCCTGGAAATCGAAGCGTTCTGCCACGGGGCGCTGTGCGTGTCCTGCTCCGGGGAATGCCTGTTTTCCTCCATGATCGGGGGCCGCAGCGGGAACCGGGGCCGGTGCGCCCAGCCCTGCCGCCTGCCCTATACCTATCAGGGAAGGAACGGTTCCTGGCTCTCCCCCCGGGATCTGTGCGCCCGGGACGAATTGCAGGCCATGGCGGAAGCGGGCGTGTATTCCTTCAAAATCGAAGGCCGGCTGAAACGCCCGGAGTATGTGGCGGTGGTCACAAGGGCTTACCGGGACGCCCTGGATGCGGCGCTGGAAGGGCGCTTCGCTCCCGCTGAGAAAGAAGAAAAAGAAAGCCTGACCCAGATTTTTTCCCGGGGCGGGTTCACGGAGGGCTATCCCGGCAAAGACCGGGACGCCGCCATCATCGACCCGACGAGGGTAGCGCCCATCGGCGTGACCATGGGCAAGGTAAAACAAGTATACAAAAAAGGCGGGGCGCTGCTCTGCGACGTTCCGCTGATTCGTCCCATGCACAACGGGGACGGGCTGGAAATCGGAACCCAGGAAATTCGCTATTCCGGGCCGGAGGTTCCCGCCGGAAGCATTGCCGTTCTGCGCCTGCGGGACAAGGTGGGCATCGGCGAGGAAGTCCGCCGCACGGAGGATGAAAGCCAGCTTACCGCCGCGCGGCAGACCTACGAGGGGGACGCAGAAAACAAGGCGAACCCCATTTCCTTTGACGCTGTGCTGACCGCCTATCCCGGCAAGCCGATCTCCCTGCAAGTGACGGACGGGGAAAGCATCGTCAGCGTATCCGGCGATACCGTCCAGCCCGCCCAGAACAAAGCTCTGGACGAAGCCAGTGCCCGGCGGTCTTTGGAGAAAACCGGCGGCACGCCCTTTGTGCTTGACAAGCTGACGGTGAAAACCGCAGGCGCTTTCGTCCCCGCGTCGGCCCTGAACGCCCTGCGGCGGGAAGCGTTGGACAAGCTGGCCCAGGCCCGCATCGCCGCCCAGCCCCGGCCCGCGTCTCCGAAAGCGCGGTTCGACGCACCGGAACGCGCCATCCCCGCGCCGAGGCTCATCGTCAAAACACAAGCTTTCGATGAAATTCCTGAACTGCTCCAAGCGGGCGCGGATGAAGTATTATTCCAGCCCCAGGATTTCCGGGAGGAGTATTTGCCTCCGCTGCTGAAAAAATGGCCGGAGAAAACCCGCCTGTGCCTGCCCAGCCAGCTTTCGGAAAGCACCCTGCAATCCCTGAAAGCGCTGACGGAAGAAAGGAATATTCCCGTCTGCCTGTCCAGTCCGGGGCAGGGAAAAGCGTTCAGCACCGGGAGCATGGCGGGCGAGGGCATCCCGGCAATGAACGGCGAAGCGCTGAAATTGCTGTCTCATCTGGGCTGCGCAAGCGCGACCCTGAGCCGGGAATTATCCAAGCGGGATATTCAGGACTTGCCGACGGATATTTGCGAACTGATTCTGCCGGTCTATGGCAGGACGCGGCTGATGCTGCTGAACCACTGCCCCATGCGCACGGCGCTGGGATTGTCCAAAAATCGGGAGCAGTGCGAGTTATGCAGGCAGGGCAAGGGCGCCATGGGTACCAGCCTGACCGACCGGATGAAGGCGGACTATCCGCTGTTTCCCCTGCGGCTGCCGGAGGGCTGCCAGGTCGAGCTGATGGCGGACAAGCCCCTGCACCTGTCCGGACTGCTGAACGGCCTGCCGCCGCTTTCCTGGCTGCTGACCTTTACCGACGAAACCAAGGAGCAGCGATTGCAAATCACCGCCCACTACGCCGCGCTGCTGCGGAACGAGCCGCCCGCGCCCTTGAACATTCAAGGCACAGCGGGACGGTTTTTGGACGGAGTCATTTAATCAGTGTGGAGGAATGAACCATGAACGACCGCGCCTTGCGGGTGCTGGAATTTGTAAAGATTCGGGAGATGCTGGCAGGCTACGCCCTGTCGGACTCCGGGAAAAAGATGTGCCGGGAGCTCAAGCCCTTAGACGATTTCAAGGACATCAACCGGGCTTTGGACGAAACGGAAGAAGCGGTGGCAACCCTGGCCTATGTGGGCGGCAATCCGCTGATTGCTTTTGCCGACGTGTCGGAATACTTGTCGCTGGCCCAGAAGGGCTCCACGCTGAATCCCCGGGTGCTGTTGCTGGTGGCGGAAACCCTGCGCGCCGCCCGGGCCGCGCGGTCTGCCCTGGTGACGGACAAGGAAAACACACCCATCATCACCGCCACCGCCTCCCGCTTGCAGCCCCTGCGCCAGCTGGAAACAGACATCACCGAAGCCATCCTCAGCGAGGAGGAAATTTCCGACCACGCCTCCCCCGCCCTGCTGGACATCCGGCGGCACATCCGCCAGGTGAACGACCGCATCCGGGAAAAGCTGAACGCCATGGCCCACGGAGCGGGCTACGCCAAGTACCTGATGGAATCCATCGTCACCGTGCGCAACGGGCGCTATGTGCTGCCCGTCAAGGCCGAAGCCCGGGGCAACGTCCCGGGGCTGGTGCACGACCAGTCCGCCACCGGGGCCACCCTGTTCATTGAGCCCATGGCCGTGGTGGAGATGGGCAACGAACTGAAAGAATGGAACATGAAGGAACGGGACGAGATCGAACGCATCCTGGCCGCCTTCTCCCAGCAGGTGGCCGACAGCGGCGACCTGATTTCCCAGAACCTTGCCATCCTGTCCCACCTGGATTTCGTGTTCGCCAAGGGCATGATGAGCCGGGAAATGGACTGCGTACGTCCCAAGATGAATGAGGACGGCGTGATCAACCTGGTGCGGGTGCGGCACCCGCTGATTCCACGGGACACCGTGGTGCCCTGCTCCCTGTGGCTGGGGCAGGAGTTTACCTCTCTCATTATTACCGGCCCCAACACCGGCGGCAAGACCGTCACCCTCAAAACCCTGGGCCTCATGACCCTCATGGCCCAGAGCGGCCTGCACATTCCCGGCGCGATGGGAACGGAATTATCCACCTTTGAGGAGGTATACGCGGACATCGGCGACGAACAGTCCATCGAACAAAGCCTGTCCACCTTCTCCTCCCACATGACCAACATCGTGTCCATCATGAACAAGGTGACGCCGCGGGACCTGGTGCTGTTTGACGAACTGGGCGCGGGCACCGACCCCACCGAGGGCGCGGCCCTGGCCCAGGTGATCCTGAACGCCCTGCTCAAAATCAAGACCCGCACCGCCGCCACCACCCATTACAGCGAGCTGAAAGCCTACGCCCTGTCCACCAAAGGCGTGGAAAACGCCAGCGTGGAATTCGACGTAGCCACCCTGCGGCCCACCTACCGGCTGTCCATCGGCGTGCCGGGCAAGTCCAACGCCTTTGAAATCAGCCGCCGCCTGGGCCTGCCGGAATATCTGATCGAGGAAGCGAAAGACCTGCTCTCCCACGATACCATCCGCTTCGAGGACGTGATCGCCAACGCGGAATACCACCGCCAGATCGCGGAAAAAGAACGGCAGCTGGCCGAGGAGGCCCGGGCGGAAACCGTTCGCCTGCGCAACGAGGCCGAAAAGCTGTACCGGGACATGGAAGAAAAGCGCGACGCTTCCACCCGGAAAGCGAAAGAAGAAGCCCGCCGCATCGTGGAAAAAGCCCGGCGGGATTCTGAATCCATCCTGTACGATCTAAAGAAGATGAAGAAGGCAGGCTCCGCCCCCGACCACGAAGTAAACGCCCTGCGGAAGAAATTGGAGGACGGCATCGACAGTCTTTCCGAAGGCTTGAAGGTTCCCACCGGCAATTTCGCCGAGCCGCCGAAAACGCTCAAGGTGGGCGACATCGTGGAAATCACCCACCTGAACACCAAGGGCACCGTGCTGGCCCTGCCCGACGCCAAGGGCGAAGTGCAATTGCAGGCGGGCATCATGAAGCTGAAAGCCCACATCAGCCAGCTCCGGCTGGTCAAGGAGGAAAAGCCCAAGAAGAAGATGTCCTCCGTGTCCGTGCAGACGGGGATGCGCACCGTGCCGCTGTCCTGCGACGTGCGGGGCATGGCCCTGGACGAAGCCCTGGAAGAGGTGGAGCAGTATCTGGACGAAGCCGTGCTGGCCGGGCTGCATGAAGTGACCATCGTGCACGGCAAGGGCACCGGCATCCTGCGGGAGGGCATCCAGAAGCACCTGAAAACCTATCCCCACGTGAAATCCTTCCGCCGGGGCAAGTACGGCGAAGGCGAAGAAGGCGTCACTGTGGTGGAACTGAAATAACGATTAGTTCCAAGTTCTAAGTTCTAAGCTTTTTGTCGCATTTGACATGAACCAGAATGTATACAGACAGATTTAGCTTAGAACTTGGAACTTTGAACTTAGAACTTAGAACTCTTGAGCGACTGAGAAATCAAGGGGGCATTTTACATGAAGGACAAGCAAACCATCCTGGTTGTGGACGACGATCCGAACATCGCCCAATTGGTGAAGCTGTATCTGGAAAAGGAAGGCTATGAGGTCAGCGTGGAGACCCGGGGCGACGACGCCGTGGCCGCGTTCCAGAAGAACCCGCCCAGCCTGATGCTGCTGGACATCATGCTGCCCGGCATGGACGGCTGGCAGGTGTGCCGCGCTATCCGGCAGACCAGCAGCATTCCCATCATCATGCTCTCCGCCAAGGACGAAACCTTCGACAAGGTGCTGGGCCTGGAGCTTGGCGCGGACGACTACATCACCAAGCCTTTTGAGGGCAAG
The DNA here is from genome assembly GCA_902795275.1 of uncultured Eubacteriales bacterium. GTDB lineage: Bacteria > Bacillota > Clostridia > Christensenellales > Aristaeellaceae > RUG563. The sequence continues at coordinate 22,197 of CADBKQ010000008.1, forward strand.
GAACTGGTGGCCCGGGTAAAGGCCGTGCTGCGCCGGGCAGGCCCCAGCGAAACGGAAAAGGACATTCTTTCCTTCCCCGGCCTGTCTATCAGCCTGGAAAAATACGAAGTCTATTACCAGGGCAAGCTGCTGGATATGCCGCCCAAAGAATTGGAAGTGCTCTATTTCCTGGCGTCCCACCAGAACCGGGTGTTCACCCGGGAGCAGCTTTTGGAGCAGGTATGGGGCTTTGATTTCTTTGGCGACAGCCGCACCGTGGACGTGCACATCAAGCGCCTGCGGGAGAAGCTCCAAGACAGCGAAGCCCTGGGCTGGCAGATCCGCACCGTGTGGGGCGTGGGCTACAAATTCGAGGTGAAATAATCCTATGCGCAGCCTCAGCATGTTTTCCCGCCTGCTGATCGTGTCGCTGAGCGTGGTGCTGGTATGCGTGGCGGTGCTCTCCGGCCTGGCCTACGCCAACCTGAAAAGCCACAGCATCAACACCCGTATGGACGCCCTGAAAACCCAGGCGAGAGATATCGGGTATCTGGCCGGCAGGCTGTCCATGGATTCCATGTCCAAGGCAAACAGGCAGGTCAGCGCCGTGGAGGAATACATCAACTGGAAATCCAGGCGCATCTATGACGAGTACGGCGCATACACGATGGTGGTGGACCGCACCGGAAAATATTATATTTACTATTTACAGGACCACCTGAAGGAAGATACGCAAAAGGCTGTGCCCTCCGCCGAAGAACTGAGCGAGTACATGGATATGGCCTTGAGCGGGCAGGAAATGGTGTTTCAGACCCAAAGCGCCGAAGGCCCTTTTTTCACGGTCATGGTGCCGTGGGTGCAGTATAATTCGCTGAACACCCAGCGCACGGTGATGGGCTATATTTTAATCCAGACCGCTGCCCAGACCGTACATGCGGCATACAAGGACATGGTGTGGCAGACTGCGCTGGCCGCTATCGGCGTGTTTATGTTCGCGGCGGCGGTGGTGTTTTTCGTCGCCCAGCAAATCACCCGCCCCCTCACCGTCATGGCAAAGGCGGCGGGCCAGATGGCCCGGGGAGATTTTGAAGCCCGGGCCCCCGAAGAGGGCGGCAAGGAAATCGAGGAGCTGTCCCGTTCCTTCAACCAGATGGCCGCACAGCTTTCCACACTGGAACAGTCCAGGCGCGATTTTGTCGCCAACGTGTCCCACGAGCTGCGCTCCCCCATCACCTCCATCAAGGGCTTCGCTCAGGGCATGCTGGACGACACGATTCCGCCAGAAATGCACAAGCAGTATTTGCAGGTGGTGGTGGACGAAACCCAGCGCCTGGCGAAGCTGATCAACAACCTGCTGAACCTGTCCCGGATGGAAAACGAGGAAAAGAGCCTGGCCTACAGCCATTTCGACCTGAACGAAATGATCCGCCGGGTGCTCATTTCCCGCATGACGCAGATCGACGACAAGGGCCTGGAAATTGAAGTGAACTTCGCGGATGACTCCTGCTTCGTTCGCGCCGACGCTGACCAGATTCAGCAGGTGGTGATCAACCTGCTGGACAACGCGGTGAAATACACGCCCAGCCAGGGCACCGTCACGCTGACCACCAGGGAAGAAGCCGACCGCGTTGTCATGCGCATCAAGGACAACGGCGTGGGCATTCCCGCGGCGGACGCGCCTTATATCTTCGACCGCTTCTACAAAGTGGATAAAGCGCACACCGTCGGCAAAGGCACCGGCCTGGGCCTGGCCATCTGCAAGCGCATCATGGAACGGCACAATCAGCAGATTCGCCTGGTCTCCGGCGAGGGCGGCGCGGAATTTGAAATCACCCTGGAAAAAGGCACCAATCCGGGAGGAAGCTATGGAAATACAGGCGCGGGCGAAGATTAACTGGACGCTGGACGTGGTGGGCAGGCGGGCGGACGGCTACCATCTGCTGGACATGCTGATGCAGCCCCTTACCCTCTGCGACACCCTCCTCATCGAGCCCGCGGAGGGGCTTTCCCTGCAGATTGAGGGCATGGACGGATTATCCGCGGCAGAAGATAACCTGATTCTGCGGGCGGCGAAAGCCCTGCGGGAAGCAGCGGGCGTCACCGTCGGGGCTTCCATCCGATTGACCAAGCGCATCCCCATGGGCGCGGGGCTGGGCGGCGGCAGCGCGGACTGCGCGGCGGCGCTGAAAGGGCTGAACGATTTCTGGCAATTGGGCTTTGATTTGGAAAAGCTGTGCGTGATCGGCGTGTGCTTGGGGGCCGACGTGCCTTTCTGCCTGCATGACGCGCCCCGGCGCGCCCAGGGCATCGGCGAAATCCTCTCCCCCATCCAAAGCCACGTGTTTCCACTGGTGCTGGTGCAGCCCTGCAAAGCGCTATCCACCAAAGAAGTGTTTTCCGCTTACCATCAATCCGCCATCGTTCCGCCCGATACCGAAAAAGCCACGCTGGCGCTGGCGGCGAGTGATTTGCGGGCGCTGAAAGCATGCGCGGGAAATGTACTGGAAAGCGCGTCCATCCCCCTGCGGTCTCAAATCGCGGAAGCGAAGGAAGCGCTGTATGAAAACGGCGCGGCGTTTGCTCAGATGACCGGCTCCGGCTCCGTGGTATTCGGCGCTTTTGAAACGGACGAAGCCGCCGACCGGTCCTTCCACTCCTTGAAAAGCCGCTATCCCGTCTGTTTCCGAACGCAGACGGCCTTGTAAGAAAAGAAAAATGAACGAATTATCAGAGCGAATCGACCTGCCCATGATGGCCGCTTATGTCCGCGGCGCGCTGCCGGGAAGCGGCCCATTGTTTTCAAAGCCCTTGGGCGATTTGACCGAAGAGGACTGCGCCGCGCTGCTGGCGCGGGCCAAAGAAGCGGGGCTGAAGCTGCATTATTTCAAGCTCTTTGAGGAACTGCCCCGGGTCAGAATGACCATGGGCTTTCTTCGCGGTGTCCATCCGGAAAGCCTGCTGGACGTGGGCAGCGGCCGGGGCGTGTTTCTGTTTCCTTTCCTGCGGGAGTTTCCCTGGGTACCCGTCACCAGCCTCGACCTGCTGGACAGGCGGGTGGACATGCTGCGGGCCATCCACGACGGCGGGGTGGACAATCTGCATCCGCTTCGGCAGGACATCTGCGCCTGGGACGCGCCGGACGCTTCGTTTGACGTGGTGACGCTGCTGGAAGTGCTGGAGCACATTCCCGACGTGCAGGCCGCCGTGAAGAACGCTGTGCGCCTGGCCCGGCGGTTCGTGGCGGTCACGGTACCCAGCAAGCCGGACGATAACCCGGAACACATTCATTTGCTGACCAAAGACATTTTGACCGGCCTGTTCCAAAACGCCGGGTGCGGTTTCCTGCGCTTTGACGGCGTACCGGGGCATCTGTTCCTGATCGCCCGAAAAAACGGAGAAGACACATGAGTTACAGGATTATCAAGTATCCCCGCACGCCCCATCTGGAAGGCTCCAAATTGCAGCCCGGAGACGAAGACCTGTCCCAGATTCCCTTTTCCGAAATTGCCGGGCGGCATCTCGTGATCGAAGAAAAGATCGACGGAGCCAACAGCGCCGTGTCCTTTTCTCCGGAAGGAGAACTGCGCCTCCAGAGCCGGGGGCATTTTCTCACCGGCGGCTACCGGGAACGGCATTACAACCTGTTCAAGCAATGGGGCGCCATCCAGAGGGACGCGCTGTTTAGCGTGCTCGGCGCCCGGTACGTCCTCTACGGCGAATGGCTGTACGCCAAGCACACGATCTATTACGACGCCCTCCCCCACTTCTTTATGGAATTTGATATTCTGGACAAGGAAACGGGCCGCTTTCTGGACACGTCCTCCCGCAGGGCGATGACAAAAAGCCTGCCGGTGTGCTCCGCGGCTGTGCTGGCGGAAGGGCATTTCCAGAAGCAGGAGGACGTAACGAAGTACCTCGGCGATTCCAATTACATCACCCCGCGCCATCTGGAAAACCTGCGCCTGGCCGCGGAAAAGGAAGGCCAGGACGCAGGTCGCGTCCTCCGGGAAACCGACAGCAGCCGCACCATGGAAGGGCTGTACCTCAAGGTGGAAGAAGGCGGCGAGGTGGCGATGCGCCTCAAGTTCGTCCGGCCCACCTTTACCCAGACCGTGGAAGCGTCCCCGACCCATTGGCTGGAGCGGCCCATCATTCCCAACGGCCTGACCCGGCCCGTGGAAGAACTGTTTCAGCCTTTCCTGAAAGGATAAAAACCATGGAGGATCTGAACGCTCTGCTCTCCGCGCTGCCTGCGCCGCCCGATTACCGGTATGATTGGGATGCGCTCAGCCGTTTTCCCTGCCTGAAAACGTATTTTGACGGCATGGCCCGCACCCACCAGCATCTGCCCTGGCACGGGGAGGACGACGTGTGGACCCACACGAAGATGGTCTGCGAAGCGCTGGCGGATTTGCCCGGCTTCCGCGCCTTGCCGGCGGACGCCCGGAACGCGCTGGCGCTGGCCGCATTGCTGCACGACATCGGCAAAATCTCCTGCACCCGGCTGGAGGAAGGCATTCTTCGTTCGCCCCGTCACGGGCCGGTGGGCGCGCAGCTGGCCCGGAAAATGCTGTGGACGGAATTCGGCCTGAGTGGCGCGCCGGAAAAGCAGCGGTTCCGGGAAACCGTTTGCCTGCTCATCCGTTACCACACCCAGCCGCTGCACCTGTTTGAAAAAAAGGACGCAAGCACGCAGGCGCTCAAGCTCGCCGCCAATGGGGAGCTGGCTCCCGGCTTTTCCTGGCATACCCTGTGCCTGCTGTCCGAAGCGGACGCGATGGGCCGCATCGCCGCCGACAAGGACGAAAAGCGGGACGACGTTCAATTGACCCGGGAGGCCGCGCGGGAAGCCGGATGCTATGACCAGCCTTTCCCCTTCGTCTCCAGCCATACCCAGCGCGCGCTGTTCAGCGGCGGAAAGGTCTGGCCGGGGCAGGAATTGTATGATGATACCTGGGGCGAAGTGATCCTCATGTGCGGCCTGCCGGGAACGGGGAAAGACACCTGGCTTCGGAAAAACCATCCCGATCTTCCCACCGTGTGTCTGGACGACCTGCGGTTGAAGCTCAGGGTAAAGCCCGGCGGAAGCGACGGCCATCTCATTCAGGCGGCCAAGGAGCAGGCACGGGAATACCTGCGGAAGAAGCAGCCCTTCATCTGGAACGCCACCTGCCTGACGGAAAAGCGGAAGGAACTGATCAGCCTGTTTGAAAGCTACGGCGCGCGGGTGAAGATCGTATATTTAGAAACGGGCTGGGAGGAAAACCTGCGCCGCAACGCGGGACGAAGGGACGCGGTGCCGGAGCGCGTGATTGCGGAAATGCTTGAAAAGCTGGAACCGCCCCAGCGATTTGAGGCCCAGGAAGTCGTCTGGGCCTGCGTATAAGGAGAAACCGCTATGCAGTATCGGAAGGACAAATACGGAAACCCCCTCTCGGTTCTGGGCTACGGCTGTATGCGCTTTACCACGAAGGCGGGCCGCATCGACCTGGACAAGGCGGAAAAGGAAATCATGGCGGCCATCGCGGGCGGGGTGAACTATTTTGACACCGCCTACGTGTACAACGGTTCGGAGGCGGCGCTGGGCGAAATTCTGCGCAGGAACAACGCCCGGGACAAAATCAACATCGCCACCAAGCTGCCCCATTACCTGGTAAAAAGCCCCGACAGCATGGAAAAGTATTTCCGGGAGCAATTGAAGCGCCTGCAGACCGACCATGTGGATTATTACCTGATGCACATGCTCACCGACGTGAAAACCTGGGAGCGGCTCAAAGCCCTGGGCGTGCAGGACTGGATCGAGGAGAAGAAGCGCTCCGGGGCCATCCGGCAGGTGGGCTTTTCCTACCACGGCAATTCGGACATGTTCTGCCAGCTGGCGGACGCCTACGACTGGGAATTCTGCCAGATTCAGTACAACTACATGGACGAGCATTCCCAGGCGGGCGTGACGGGCCTGAAATACGCGGCGGCAAAGGGCCTGCCGGTCGTCATCATGGAGCCTCTGCGGGGCGGCAAGCTGGCAAGGAACCTGCCGCCGGACGCTGTCAGGGCTTTTGAGAATTACCCCGTCAAGCGCAGCCCTGCGGAATGGGCCTTCCGCTGGCTGTGGAACCAGGCTGAGGTCACCTGCGTGCTCTCCGGTATGAACTCGATGGACATGCTGGATGAGAACCTCCGGGCCGCCGATGAGAGCCGGGCCGGGGAACTGACCGAGAGCGACCACGCGCTGCTGAAACAGGTGTCCGAGGCCATCAACGCAAAAATGAAGGTGGGCTGCACCGGCTGCCGCTACTGCATGCCCTGCCCTCAGCACGTGGATATTCCCGGCATCTTCGCCGCCTACAACCGGGTGTACACCGAAAACAAATTCGCCGGGATGCGGGAATACTTCATGTGCACCGGCCTGCGCAAAAACTCCACCGGCGCGGGCATGTGCGTCCAGTGCGGCAAGTGCGAAGCCCACTGCCCCCAGCAGATTCCCATCCGCAAAATGCTCCAGGAGGCCAAGAAGACGCTGGAAGGCCCCTTCTATCAGATCGGGGTCAGAGCGATCAAATTGGTGATGAAATACTGATGCAGATCTACTTCGCCCCTTTGGAGGGCCTGACGGACGCCATTTACCGCCGGGTGCACCATGCCACCTTCGGCGGGATCGACAAGTACTTTATGCCTTTTATCAGCCCCTCTTCCTCCCTGTCCTTCACCAGCCGCCAGCAGGCGGACATGGCCCCCAGCGAAAACGCCGGGGTGCCCGCCGTACCGCAGATTCTGTGCAAGGACGCCGGACTGTTCCTGGAAATGGCGAAGCTGCTGCGGGACGCGGGCTATGCAGAAGTGAACCTGAACTTAGGCTGTCCCTCCGGCACGGTGACGGCGAAGGGAAAAGGCGCGGGCATGCTGAAAGATCCGGACGCCCTGGCCTGCTTTCTGGATGAAATCTTCGCCCAGTCTCCCCTGCCCGTGTCCCTGAAAACCCGCTGCGGCTATGATTCTCCCGACGAATGGCCCGGGCTGCTGAACCTCTTTCTGCGCTATCCCGTTCACGAATGGATATTGCATCCCCGCACCTGTCGGGAGTTTTACGGCGGCGCGCCTCACCGGGAGTTCTTCCTGGAAGCGGCGGTGAAAGCGCCCTTCCCGGTGGTGTACAACGGCGATCTGTTCCGCGCTTCGGAGTGCCTGGAAATGAAGCGTTTCAGCCTCATGCTGGGCCGGGGGCTGGCGGTGAACCCCGCGCTGGCCCAGGATGTCCGGGGCGGCGACGGCCTGACCGTGGATTCCCTGGGCCTGTTTCATGACCGGCTGTACCGGGAGTATCTCAAATGGTGGCCGGAGCACGCGGTCGTCGGGCGGATGCACGGCGTGATGTATTACCTGATGCAGGCGCTTAACTGCCCCGCGCCCCTTCGGCGCGCCCTCAAAAAATCATCCGATGCGGAGCATTATTCGGAAGCGGCCCGCCGGGTGTTCGCCGAAAGCACACTGGCACAGGACATTCATTTTACCCCGCCTTCCGAATAGTTCCATGGGCGCGATCGGGAAACAAACATTTTCGCGTGTCTTGGCTTTTTATGGCAAATCATTTGTCTGTTTTTTACTCATCAGCGCTTGTTTAACAATCTGAAATATTTAAAAAACAATCAGGAAATGGACAAAACGCTTTACATGTGATAGAATACTGATCGTGTAGAATGCCCACTGATGGCATTTTCACTGTTTGCGCTTATTATAGCGCGGCGGCATCCTTCAGCAAAGGGAGGAATCCAATGTACGCATATTGCTTTTTTTGCGAAACACAAAAATGCAAATATGTCGCTTTCTCCCTGGAGCAGCGAGGAGTGATGCGGGCTTTTTCCCCACAGATCATCAGGCGGCACAGGGTACAGGGGAAAAACATTGACGGCATGTGCGATCTTCTGCCGGGATACATCTTCGCTTATTCCGAAGAAGAACTCAAGGACGCATCGCTGTGTTACGGAATCGACGGGCTGATCCGCAGAATCGGCAACCGGGAAACCGATTATTCCCTAACAGGCACTGATTTTGATTTTGCGATGAATCTGTACGGAAAAAACGGGATCGTCGGCCAGGTTCCGGTTTTCAAAATCGGAAATGAAGTCAGGCTGGATGATCCGCTGTTCAACAATTGCAAAGGCAAAATCACGAAAATTGATTACAGAAAGCAGCGGGCCCGGGTGGATTACAGCTTCGGCGGAATGGACTGCTACACCTGGGTTGCGTATGAGCTGATCAGCAAGGTGGAAAACGCCTGATTCGTGATCGGACGATCACAGAAAGGGAATCAAGCCTCCGTAAAATGCAGGGGTTCGGTATCTCTCAAATACAATCAATCAAGGGGACAAAATCCATATGAAACGCAAGATACGCTGGGAACTGGTTACATACGATTTATTGATTTACATCTTCTGCGCCATCATGATTCTGGTTGTGTATATCGGCGGCTCGTTTGATCGGCTCACGCTGGAAAATGCCAAAGTCTTTGGCCTGACCAGCTTTGCCTGTCTATTTTTGATGCGCTTTATTTTTAAGGTATACCAGCAGATTTGGCGTTATGCCGGGCCGAGCACGTATCTGAGCATGTTGGTTTCAGATGGTCTCGCCTGTGCTTCAGTCCTTATCATACGAACCTTCTTCTCCTTCCCCACAACGATTGTACGCATCATCGCTCTGTTCACGGTCAATCTTCTTTTCTGTATTGCCCTGCGGCTTCTGTATCAATGGGTATATCAGAACAGATCAAGCAAGCATTTCATGGAAAAATTCTTTCTGTTCTTCCTGAAGATGCTCACTGGCACCTCTTTCGCCGCGGAAAAGGAACCGGAAAAAAACCGGATCAAGATCGCCATCATCGGCGCGGGCAGCGTAGGCGCGATGCTGGCCGACGAATTGCAGCAGAATCCCAACGCCACATATGAACCCGTGTGCTTCGTGGACATCGACAAAGGAAAGGTCGGGCGGGAGCTGTATCACATCCCTGTGCTGATGGACGGCGACAGTCTGCAGGGAAACCTGGCGAAGCTGGCCGTTCAGGAAGTGGTTTTCGCGCTGCCCAACGTGAGCAGCGAACGGCGAAATGAATTGTATGAGCTTTACAAGTCCTACGGTTATAAGCTGAAAACCTATGACTTCCCCATGATGAACACCGACGATAACGGCCGCAGGCACATCCAGGATTTCAACATTGAGGACCTGCTGTTCAGAAGCGCTTCCAAGTTTCTGGATGATGAAACCATGAACTGGTACCGCGGCAAAAACGTGCTGATTACCGGCGGCGGCGGTTCCATCGGCTCTGAATTGGCCCGGCAGATTGCCAAATGCCAGCCTTCCCGTCTGGTGATTCTGGACGTGTATGAAAATGGCGCTTACGAAATCCAGCAGGAACTGAAAAGCCGGTATGGGGATCAGCTGAACCTGCGCATCGAAATCGCCAATGTCTGCGATAAGAAGAAAATCGAAAAAATCTTCGCCGACCATACGCCGGATATTGTGCTGCACGCCGCAGCCCACAAGCACGTGCCCCTCATGGAGCGTAACGTATGCGAAGCGGTGACAAACAACGTGTTCGGCACGCTGAACGTGGTGGAGACCTGTGAAGAATTTCACGTAAAGCGCTTCATCATGATCAGCACGGACAAGGCGGTGAACCCCACCAACGTGATGGGCGCCACCAAGCGGATGTGCGAAATGATCGTGCAGAGCAGAAGCGGCTCGACGACCTCTTTCTCCGCCACGCGCTTTGGCAACGTGCTGGGCAGCAACGGCTCCGTGATTCCCCTGTTCAAGCGGCAGATCGCCAACGGCGGGCCCATCACCTTGACCGACAAGCGCATCGTGCGCTATTTTATGACCATTCCCGAAGCCAGCCAGCTGGTGATGACCAGCGGCGCTATGGCGAAAAACGGCGAACTCTACGTGCTGGATATGGGCAAGCCGGTCAAGATCCTGGAACTGGCCGAGAACATGATCCGGCTCAGCGGCCTGGAGCCCTACAAGGATATCGACATCGTGGAAACCGGCCTGCGGCCCGGCGAAAAGCTGTATGAAGAACTGCTGATAAAGTCCGAAGAACTGGGCAAAACCAGCAACAACAAAATTTTTGTGGAGCGCGACCGTCCCTTGAGCCAGGCAGAGATCCAGAAGAAGCTGGATATTCTCAGGGAAGCGCTGGAAACCCAGAGCAACCGTACCGTGAAGAAAGCGCTGATGGACGTGGTGCCCACTTACCACACGCCGGAAGAGGTCAACCAGCGGGCCATTCAGTCCGAGGAGATGCGAATCGCCGCCGGGCAGTAATGCCGCGGCATCAAACGGGAGACGAGGACGCCGGATCAAACGGCCGCCCTCTCCCCCGTTTCTTTTTCTTGATCGGCTTTTTCAAGTCAGTAAAATGAAAAAAATGAAGGAAGCACATGCTTTATGCTGACGCAGATCACGAATCTCGCCCGGGAAGCGGGGCGGATGATGCTGAAATACCGGGACGCCGCCATTCATCAGAAGGAAGGCCATTTCAATTTCGTCACCGATGCGGACGTGGCAGTGCAGGCGTTCCTGAAAAAGGAGCTTCTCTCCCTGCTTCCGGGCTCCCGGTTTTTCGCGGAGGAGCAGGAGAACGCGCCGCTGACCGACGCGCCCACCTTCGTTGTGGACCCCATCGACGGCACGCTGAATTTCATGCGCTGCCGGAATCTGTCGGCGGTTTCCATTGGGCTGCTGGAAAAGAAGCGGCCCGTGCTGGGCGTGATTTATAATCCCTACGCCGACGAGATGTTTTCCGCCGAAGCCGGCAAGGGCGCGCAGCTGAACGGGCGCGCCATCCATGCCTCCCAGACACCCTTTGAAAACGCCATGGTGTGCTTCGGCACGTCGCCCTACGACGCCGACCTGGTGAACCGTTCCATCGGCGCGGCCCGGCAGTTTCTTCTGCAAGCGGGCGATTTGCGGCGCAGCGGTTCGGCGGCGATTGACCTGTGCGACATCGCCTGCGGCCGGGCGGACATTTTCTTTGAGCTTCGCCTGCGGCCCTGGGACGTGGCGGCGGGGTCGCTGATCGTGGAGGAAGCGGGCAGCGTGTTCGTGTCCCTGGGCCACGAGCGGCCTTACTACGACGACGCCTGCGGCATCCTCGCCTGCAACCGGCTGTGCGAGGCGAAAGCAAGAGAAATTCTGGAGGCGTAAACCCATGCCCATCTTATCCTGCGCCCACGTGCACACCCCCTACTGCGACGGCAAAACGCCCGCCGCCGAGATGGCGAAGCGGGCGTTTGACCTGGGTTTCCTGTCGCTGGGCTTTTCCTCCCACGCGCCGCAGACCTTCGACCCCGGCTACTGCATCGACCCAGCCCGGGAAGCGGATTACAAGGCCGAGATTCGCGGCCTGAAACAGGAATACGCAGGCCGGATGACCGTTTATCTGGGTGTGGAACGGGATATGCTGTCCTGCTGCTCCACGGAGGATTATGATTATTTTATTGCGTCCTTTCATTATTTTACCATGCCGGACGGCCATCACGCCCCGGTGGACGCCGGGCCGGAACAGCTGAAACAGTATGTGGACGCATGCTGCGGCGGCGACGGGCTGGAAATGGCCCGGCAGTATTTCTCCGCCCTGCGGGATTACGTGCTTGCGTCCCGTGCGCCCATCATCGGGCACTTTGACCTGCTGCGGAAAAACAACGCTGTTCTGCGTCTTTACGACGAAGAAAGCCCCGCTTATCGGAACATGGCTTTAGACGCTCTTCGTGCCCTGGCGGGTACCGGCGCGCTGCTGGAGGTGAACACCGGGGCCATGGCCCGGGGCTATCTGTCCACCCCCTACCCCGCGCCCTTCCTGCTGAAAGCCTGGAAGGAATGGGGCGGCGAAGTGATCGTGAATTCCGACTGCCACGACGTGCGCTTCCTCACAACGGGCTTTGCCGAATCGGAAGCGCTGCTTCGCTCCCTGGGCTACACCCACGCTGTCCGCCTGGGGAAAGACACGCTGTGGGAACGTTTCTCTCTGACATAAGCAAAGCAATCCTCCGCCGGTGACAGCGGAGGATCGTTTTTTATGAGGAATCAGTTTGGGATTACTTTACCACCAGGTTCAGCAGGCGGCCCGGCACATAGATGCACTTGACGATCTGCTTGTCGCCGATGAGCTTCTTTACTTCGTCCTTGTTCGGCAGTTCTGCCTGGGCTTCTTCTTTGGTGAGGGTGACGGGCACCATCAGCTTGCCCTTCACCTTGCCGTTGATCTGCACGGCGATTTCCACTTCGTCCCGCACCAGATGCTTTTCGTCGAAGCTGGGCCAGGGCTGGGTGTAAACGGGCGCGCCGTAGCCCTGGGCCTGCCAGATTTCCTCGCAGATGTGGGGAGCCACGGGAGAGAGCAGCAGCAGCAGGGTCTTGTATTCGCCCTTGGTCACGCTGCCCTTCTGCACCATTTCGTTCACCAGCGTCATCATCTGGGCGATGGCGGTGTTGAACTTCATCTTTTCAAAGTCCTCGCTGACCTTCTTGATGGTCTGGTGCATGGAGACTTTCAGGTCGTCGCTGTAATTCTCGCTGTCGGTCAGGATGTCCTGCAAACGCCACACGCGGTCCAGGAACTTGCGGCAGCCGCGCGCGCCGTTGGTGCTCCACGGAATGGCCTGGTCAAACGCGCCCATGAACATTTCGTACATGCGGAAGGCGTCCGCGCCGATCTCCGCCACGATCTCGTCGGGGTTCACCACGTTGCCGCGGCTCTTGCTCATCTTTTCACCGTCGGAGCCTAAGATCATGCCCTGGGCGGTGCGCTTGGCGTAGGGTTCGGGGGTGGGCACTTCGCCGATGTCATAGAGGAAGCGGTGCCAGAACCGGGAGTAAAGCAGGTGGCGGGTCACATGCTCCATGCCGCCGTTGTACCAGTCCACGGGCAGCCAGTATTTCAGTTCTTCCTGGCTGGCGAAGGCCTGGTCGTTATGCGGGTCGCAGTAGCGCAGGAAGTACCAGCTGCTGCCCGCCCACTGGGGCATGGTGTCGGTTTCGCGCTGGGCCGCGCCGCCGCACTTGGGGCAGGTACAGTTCACGAAGCTGTCAATCCGGGCCAGGGGGGATTTGCCGTCGGTGCCAGGCCGGAAGTCGTCGATCTCCGGCAGGCGGAGGGGCAGTTCTTCATAAGGCACGGCCACCACGCCGCACTTGGGGCAGTGAATCAGCGGAATGGGCTCGCCCCAGTAGCGCTGGCGGTTGAAGGCCCAGTCCTTCATCTTGTACTGGACGCCCGCCCGGCCGATGCCCTTCTTTTCGATCTCTTCCAGGACGCGGGCGATGGAGTCCTTCTTGTTGGTGTAGCCATTGAGGAAGTCGGAATTGATCATCTCGCCGTCGCCGGTGTAGGCTTCCTGCTCAATGTCGCCGCCCTTGATGACCTGCACGATGTCGATGCCAAACTTATGGGCGAATTCCCAGTCGCGCTGATCGTGGGCAGGCACGGCCATGATGGCCCCGGTGCCATAGCCCATCATGACATAGTCGGAAATGAAGATGGGCACCACCTTGCCCGTCAGCGGGTTCACGGCGGACAGGCCTTCGATCTTGAGGCCGGTCTTTTCCTTGGTCAGCTGGGTGCGCTCAAACTCGGTTTTCTTGGCACACACATCGCGGTACGCCTCGATATCCGCCATGTTGGAAATCTGGGAAGCGTACTTGTCGATGAGCGGATGCTCGGGCGCCATAACCATGAAGGTCACGCCGAACAAGGTGTCGGGCCGGGTGGTGTAGATTTCCACGGTTTCGTCGGTCTTATAGAGCGGGAACTTCACGAACGCGCCGGTGGATTTGCCGATCCAGTTCACCTGCTGCATCTTGATGTTTTCGGGATAGTCAACAGTTTCCAGGCCTTCCAGCAGCTTGTCGGCGTACTTGGTGATGCGCAGATACCACACGTCCTTGGGCAGCTGGATCACATCGCCGTGGCAGATGTCGCACTTGCCGCCCTGGCTGTCCTCGTTGGAGAGGACGACCTTGCAGGAGGGGCAGTAGTTCACCAGGGTCTTGTCCCGGAACACCATTCCGTGCTCAAAGAGCTTGAGGAAAATCCACTGGGTCCACTTGTAATAGTTGGGGTCAGTGGTGTCCACTTCTCGGCTGTAGTCAAAGGAGAAGCCCAGTTTCTTGAGCTGTTCCCGGAAATGGTCGATGTTCTCCTTGGTCACGATGGCGGGGTGGATGTTGTTCTTGATGGCATAGTTCTCCGTGGGCAGGCCGAAAGCGTCCCAGCCGATGGGGAACAGCACGTTATAACCCTGCATCCGGCGCATGCGGGAAATAATGTCCATGGCCGTGTTGGAGCGGGGATGGCCCACGTGCAGGCCGTGGCCGGAGGGATAAGGGAATTCGATCAAAGAATAAAACTTGGGCTTGGTGTGATCCTCCGACGCGGCAAAGGCCTGGTGGTCGTCCCAGTATTTTTGCCACTTGGGTTCGATCTCAGCGGGTACGTAGGGCTTGACAGGCATTCTGAACGCCTCCTTCAATCATTGCGGATTGTTACATTATAATCAGAAAGAAGATTTTTGTAAAGTAGTTTGTCAGTATAAGCGGCAAAAGAACAGGAATTTAGGCTTGGACGGCGAATCCATATACAGAATCACCACGCGAAAGAGGGAAAAACCATGAGCGGCATCCGCACCAAGCAGTTTCAGATCCTGACGGACATTGACCTGGCCTGGAACCTGATGACAGACGTGTACTGCCCCGACGAGCGCAACGGACCCGCCGCGCCGTTCTTTGAATACGCCGTCAATTCGTCCTGGCTGAATAAGCGGTATCTGGCGCTGAACCGCTTCTGGCTGGACGGGGATACACCCGTGGCCTTTGTATTCTATGAGAACCCGCCGAGCGCAATTTACTTTGTACTGCGCCCCAGCTATGAAGCGCTGGCCGACGAAATGATCGCCTATGCCGACACCGCTTTCCCGGCCTTCGACGAACCGCGTGAATTCGTTTTGACGAAGGGCCAGACCGCGCTGATCCAAGCGGCGGAGAAGCGGGGATACCGCGCAGAGGAAGAAGAAACCGAGCATTTGTTTGACTTCCGCACGGGGAAGCTGAACTATCCCCTGCCCGCCGGGTTCCATTTCGTGACGCCCCAGGAAGGCGACCGGCTGAAGGAAGCCAAGTGCATGTGGGAGGCCTTCAACAGCGAGGAGCTTGGGCCTTTCGTGGATTGGGAAACGCCCAGGGATACCGGCGGCTGGACGCCCCATGAACTGTATTACAGCGTGCTGTGCAGCGCCATATCCCCGCCGCCCCACGCCACATACGAGGACACGGTGGTTATCGCCAACGAGGCCGGAGACAATGTGTGCTTTGCCGGGATGTGGTGGGTGGAAAAGAACCATCTGGCCTACCTGGAGCCGCTTTGCACCGTGCCCGCGTACCAGCACAGGGGCCTGGCCGCCGCCGCGCTGTCCGAACACGTCCGCCGCCTGCGGCCCCGGGGCGCGGAAATCATGACCGGCGGAGGGAATCCATTTTACCGAAAGATCGGCTACAACGATGAAATCAGGCTCCTGCATTTCCGGAAGGAGACCGGCAATACGTGACGCCCCGGAGAATCATCCCAAAGAATAAGCCTTGAAGCGACAGCGTTTCAAGGCTTTTTCTGACCGCTTTCCACCGCGGGCAGGCGAGCGGACAAAAGGAAGAAATTTTTCTTGCATTTGTGATGGTTTCGTGTTATGATAACTACCAGCGCGATGATGGGGAATGGCAAGGACGCTTCCACGCAGAGAGCTGCCGGGTGGTGCAAGGCAGTTGGAAGGAATTGCGATCCACCCCGGAGCGGGCGATGACGAATCGCCGGGGAGCGCCCCATACAGCGCGGTCAAGCGGCGCGGTCATACAGTTCGCGCAAGCTGGGTGGCACCGCGGAAAACTTCCGTCCCAGACGATGGGACAGGAAGATTTTTTATTTGTTTCGGAAAGGAAGAAAAACATGATCGACATTAACCTCATTCGCAACAACCCCGACCTGGTGAAGGAAAACATCAAGAAGAAGTTCCAGGATCAGAAGCTGCCCCTGGTGGACGAAGTGCTGGAGCTGGACAAGAAAAACCGTGAAGCCATTCAGCGGGCGGATTATCTGCGTTCCCAGCGGAACAAGATCAGCAAGCAGATCGGCGCGCTGATGGGCCAGGGCAAGAAGGACGAGGCCGAGGCCGCCAAGCAGCAGGTCAAGGACATGCAGGACGAGATGGCCGCCCTGGAAATTAAAGAAACTGAATACGCCGAGGAAATCAAGAAGCGCATGATGGTGATTCCCAACATCATCGACGCCTCCGTTCCTATCGGCAAGGACGACAGCCAGAACGTGGAAAACGAGCGCTTCGGCGAGCCCGTGGTGCCCGCCTGGGAAATCCCTTATCACGTGGACATCATGGAGCGGCTGAACGGCATTGACCTGGATTCCGCCCGCCGCACCTCGGGCAACGGTTTCTACTACTTAAAAGGCGACATCGCCCGGCTGCACAGCGCTATCCTTTCCTACGCCCGGGACTTCATGATCGACCGGGGCTTCACCTACTACGTGCCGCCCTTCATGATCCGCAGCGCCGTGGTGAACGGGGTGATGAGCTTCACCGAAATGGAAAACATGATGTACAAGATCGAGGGCGAGGACCTGTACCTGATCGGCACCAGCGAGCACAGCATGATCGGCAAGTTCATCGACCAGATCCTGGACGAAAGCGAATTGCCCCAGACCCTGACCAGCTACAGCCCCTGCTTCCGTAAGGAAGTGGGCGCCCACGGCATCGAGGAGCGCGGCGTGTACCGCATCCACCAGTTTGAGAAGCAGGAAATGATCGTGGTCTGCAAGCCCGAGGAAAGCATGGACTGGTACAACAAGCTCTGGCAGAATACCGTGGATTTCTTCCGCAGCATGGACATTCCCGTGCGCACCCTGGAATGCTGCTCCGGCGACCTGGCCGACCTGAAAGTGAAATCCTGCGACGTGGAAGCCTGGAGCCCCCGGCAGCAGAAATACTTTGAAGTAGGCAGCTGCTCCAACCTGGGCGACGCCCAGGCCCGCCGCCTGCAAATTCGCGTGAAGGGCGCGGACGGCAAGAAGTACCTGCCCCACACCCTGAACAACACCGTGGTGGCCCCGCCCCGCATGCTGATTGCTTTCCTGGAAAACAACCTGCAGGCCGACGGCAGCATCCGCATCCCCGAAGTGCTGCGCAAGTACATGGGCTTCAAAGAGAAAATCGGATGACACAGAGAAATGAAACGACCCTCCCGGACAAGCGCCGGGAGGGCAATATTGAATTGCTGCGCATCGTGTGCATGCTCATCATCCTGGGCCATCATCTGGCCTGGCACGGCGTGGCCATGCAGTCGCCGGTCACGGAAAACCGGGTGATCGCCACCTTCCTGTTCGCGGGCGGGATGACGGGCGTTAACTGCTTCGTGATGATCACGGGCTATTTCCTGGCCCCTTTCAAGTCGAAGCGGTTCTTTTCCACCGTCCTGCAAACGGCGTTTTACTCCGTGGGCCTGACGCTGGTGATGAAATACACCGGCTGGAATGAGGGCATCACCGGGGAAAACATCAAGGATTCCGCCCTGATCGTCACCCGCAGCCCCTACTGGTTCGTGGTGATGTACCTGGGACTGAACGCGGTGCTGCCGGTCTTGCAGCCCGCGGTGAAGAACCTGAACAGGAATGCGCATCTGTGGATACTGATTGTGTCGGCGGTGTACCTGTCGGTCATTCCCACAGTAACCTTCCAGAACCCGTCCAGCCAATTCTTTCATCAGCTCACCTGGTTCTTTTTCCTGTACGTGCTGGGCGCGTACTTCCGCAAGTACCCAAACCGCTTTACCCGCTGCTGGCTGGTGCATGGCGCAGTGTTCCTGGGCATGGTGACGGTGATTGCCGGGCTGTGCCTGTGGGGGCGGTACAATCCCGACCTGTTCCAGCGGGTGGGCAGCAGGCAGAACTTCTTCGCGGACAAGAACACCGTGCCGCAGTTAATTTGCTCAATCGCCCTGTTCCTGTTCTTCACCGGCATCCGGGTGAAGCCCTATCGGCTGCTGACGCTGCTGTCCGGCGCGTCCTTCGGGGTGTACCTGATTCACGACCACATGTATTTCCGCAGCATGATCTGGAACCGGTGGGCCCAGGTTTGGCAGGCTTGCCAGGGCGATGGCTTCTGGAAAACGGCCTTGCTTGCGCCGGTCACTATCTACCTTGCCTGTGCGGTCATTGACATGCTGCGAAAATATCTGCTGGAAAAGCCACTGATGAAGCTGCTCGACCCGGTATTTGAAAAGATCGACGCTTATCTGCAAAAGTAACAAAGACTTCCCCGCACAGGGGAAGCCTTTGTTATATCATCTATTCGCAAATTAAAACAGCAAATATGAGGGGCCAGTTTTGTCATCCTGAGCGAAGCGAAGGATCTCCCTGATATGAGTTTCGCCAGCAAGGAGTTCCTTCGCGTCCGGATGCGCTCAGGATGACATGTTCGTTTCGTATGCGAAAGCATCTTGGTTGCGCTTTTGCGTTTTTTCTTATACCATTACATCACCACAGTGATATGGTCGCCGTCCTTAAGCATGTCGTCGGTGAGCAGGCCGCCGGGGATTTCCTTGCCGTTCAGCAGGGTCTTGCAATCGCCGCCCTGGTGATGCGCCGCATTGTCCACTTTGATATGGAGGCGCTTGCCGCGGAAGGTTTTTTCCATGGTAAAGCCGTCCCAGACGGCGGGAATGGCGGGAGAAATGCGCAGCCCGTCCGGAGTGGGACGCAGGCCCAGAATGCCTTCCACCGTACCCACCATGACGGTGGAGGCGGTGCCGGTGAGCCAGTGCACATGGGCGCGGCCCGGCTGGGGCGTTTCGTGGCCTTCGATGAACTGGGAGTGGACGTAGGGTTCCACTTCGCGGATCTCGGCCCGGTCGTTGTAGGCGGCGGGGCAGGATTCCTTGAAGTACTGGAAGGCCCGGTCGCCGTGGCCCAGCAGGGCTTCCGCCAGGATGACCCAGCCCTGGGCCTGGCAGAAGATGCCGCCGTTTTCCTTGGTGGTGGGGTTGAAGAGCAGCATGGCCGCGCCGTCGAAGGCGTGCTTGCGGTAGCAGGGGGTCATCAGTTCCACGCCGTTGGGGGTGTTGAGCTGATCGTACACGGTTTCCAGGCTCTTTTCCGCCTGGTCGCGGGTGGCGGCTTCGGAGATCACGCACCAGCTTTGCGGGTTCAGCCACATGGCGGCCTCGGGGTCATGCTTGGAGCCGATCACCGCGCCGTCCTGGGTGTAGCCCCGGCGGAAGCGGTCGTCCTCCCAGAAGTATTCGTTGATCAGTTTCAGCTGTTTCTCCCGGGTCGCTTTCAGCCAGGCTTTGTATTCCTTGTGCTCGGCAGTGTCGGGCAGCAGCTCGTCCAATTGCCGCAGGGCCATATAGAACTGGAAGGCCACGAAGCTGCTTTCGCCCTGAGCGCCCAATTTCAGGCAGTCGTTCCAGTCGGCGTGCAGGCCGGCGGGCATGCCGTGCGCGCCCAGATGCTTCATCGTAAAGTCGATGGCGCGCTTCAAGTGCTCGATCACGGTGCCTTCGTCATAGTCCGCGAAGGGGATCACTTCGTTCAGGAAGTCCTTGTCCCCGGTCTCGGCGATGTACTTGTACACCGTGGGGAACAGCCACATGGCGTCGTCGGCGCGGTAAGCGGGATGGCCGGTGGACTTGACGTAGCTTTCCTGCTCGGGGGTGTCCTCATGGCCGGGGTTGTGGGTGTATTTCACCAGGGGCAGGCCCGCGCCGTGATGCACCTGGGCGGAGAGCATGAAGCGGATGCGGTCCTTCGCCATTTCGGGGTCCAGGTGGATGATGCCCTGGATGTCCTGCACGGTGTCGCGGTAGCCGTAGCCGTTGCGCTCGCCGCAGTAAATCAGGCTGGCGGCGCGGCTCCACACGAAGGTGGTGAAGCACTGGAAGGCGTTCCAGGTGTTCACCATGGTGTTCAGGTTGTCGTCGGGGGTGTGGATGGTGAGGTTCCGCAGCTTGCCGTGCCAGTAATCGATCAGGGTGCGCAGCTCGGCGTCCACGGTGTAGGCAGTGTCCTTGTAGCGGCGTACCAGCGCTTCGGCTTCCGTTTCGGTTTTCTGGCCCAGGAGGAAGGCCACGGTGCGGCTCTCGCCGGGCTGGAGCTCCAGCGTGGTTTGCAGCGCGCCGCAGGGGTTGCCGTTAAAGTTCAGGCTGTCGTCCAGTTTGCCGTCCATAACGCCCTGGGGGCAGTTGAATCGATGCGTGCCCAGGAAGCGTTCCCGCCGTCCGGTGTAGCTTTCCACGGGAGTCCCCGCCAGGCCGAAGAAGCGCTCGCTGCCGTTGCTGCCGTCGGGGTTCACATGGCAGAACT
Organism: uncultured Eubacteriales bacterium; assembly: GCA_902795275.1. Lineage (GTDB taxonomy): Bacteria > Bacillota > Clostridia > Christensenellales > Aristaeellaceae > RUG563. Next base: position 42,583 of record CADBKQ010000008.1, read on the forward strand.
GGTTGATGCGCTCCAGGATATGATCCTTGTGGAACTCGGTGACGGTAATGAACTGGGTGTACTGCATGTTCACCAGGTCCTGGGTGTAGAAGCTCTCAGTGGTAAATTCGCAGTAGCCGAACACGGCGATCTTCCGGGGCGCGTCGCCGGTATTGGTGACGGTCAGCCGCCAGACCTCGTGCGTGGCGTCCAGGGGCACGTAGTACAGCGCCTTGGACGCGATGCCGTTGTATTCGCTTTCGATCTCGGTGTAGCTGGTGCCGTGGCGGGTGACGGTGTCAAATTCTTTCAGGTCCTTTTCCACGGGCCGCCAGGAGGCGGACCAGAAATCGCCGGTGGCCTGGTCGCGCAGGTAGATGTAGCGGCCCGGCTCGTCGAACTGGTTGAACATATAGCGCAGGATGCGCCCCGCCGCGCCGGACTTGACGAAGCTGTAGCCGCCCGCGTTCTGGGTCACGATGGCGCCGTATTCCGGGCTGCCCAGGTAGTTGGCCCAGGGCATGGGCGTGCGCGGGTCAGTAATCACGTATTCCCGCTTGGCGTTGTCAAAAAAACCGTACTGCATAAGACATTCCTCCTTTGTTATTTGAAAGACATTGACAGCAATGGTTGATCAGTTGCGGTCAGCTGACCGCTTTTTTCCCATACTTCGCCACAAAATCGTCCATGGGAATGGGCCGCGAATAATAATACCCCTGCAGGTAGTCGCAGCCGAGGGCGGCGAGGGCCTCGGCCATTTCCGCGGTTTCGATGCCCTCGGCGGTGATGGTCACATCCATCTGCCGGAAGGCCTGCACCAGGGTGGGCAGCAGGGTGTCCCGCTCGCGGAAGTAATCCCACACCACCTCCATGTCCAGCTTCACGTTGATGAAGGGATAATGCTTCACCCGCGTCAGGTTGGAGTATCCGCTGCCGTAATCGTCCAGAGCGAACTGGAATCCTTCCTTCCGCAGGCTCATCACCTGCTTTTGCAGCAGGGAATAGTCGATGATGGACGCCTCGGTGATTTCCAGGTGGATCATGTCGGCGGGCACGCCGTATTCCCTGAGAATGGCGGAAAAGCGCTGGGGCAGGTCGCTGCGCATGCACTGGATGGGCGACAGGTTCACGTTCACCCAGGCCAGGCCCAGGTCTTCGATCACATGGTCGCGGATGAAGCGGCAGGTTTTGCGGAACACCTGCTCGCCCAGCAGGTTGATATGGCCGTTCTTTTCGGCGATGGGAATAAACAGGTTGGGCGGGATCAGCTTGCCGTTCATGTCCCGGATGCGGGCCAGGGCTTCGGCGGCGATGATCCTTTTGTTCTTCACGTCGTACAGCGGCTGGAGGAACACCTCCACCTCGTCCATTTCCAGCGCATGTTCCAGCGAACGCTTGGTTTCCATCTGCTGGTCGATGGCCTGGATGATGTCGCTGCGCTCCTGGCCCGCGTGGCCCTCGTCGGCCTTTCCGGCGCTGTCCAGGGCGATAAGCAGGGTGTTGACGACGCGGTCAACGGATTCCTTGCTGACCTCCGCGCCCACCTCCACGAAAGCGGGCGTCAGGTACAGGTCGGCGTCGCTGGCATTCCAGGGCTTCTCGAAGCGCTCCTCGATCTCGCCGCGGATCCTGCCGCAGTCCAGGTTTTCCGGCCCCAGCAGCGTGAAGCATCCGCTGCGCAGGTAAAACACCAGGCATTCGGGATACTGTTTATACAGGTACTGGCTGATGAGCGCGATTCCCTGATCCATCTGCGCGCCGCCGTAAATACCGCGCTCGTCGTTGTAATCCCGCAGCACCATGCCCAGGATGCGGTAAGGCTTCTTCTGCCCCATTTCGTTCAGCATGTCCTGAAACGCGCGCATGTTGAACGCGGTTCCCCGGTCGGAGGTGTACAGGTCGGGATTCTCGAACGACAGGTAAATCACCAGGATCGCCAGCAGGCAGAAGGTGTTCATGATCAGGTACTTCGGCATCAGGATGCGCACCAGGTTGCCGATGGCCAGGATGGTGTTGTACCCCATCAGGCTGCCGATTTCAAAGGGAGAAAGCCGCTTCCTGTTGCGGATGATGAGCACGAACGCCTGGAATATATAGAGGAAGGAACACACCGGCAGCAGGAAATACCAGGGCCCCCGGTGATAGCCCGCCGCGTCCACCGTGAACACCGCGCCGGTAAAGAAGCTGGACAGGGCAACCGCCTCGGCAAAGAGGATCGGCACGCCGGACACGACGCCCTTCCACCGGGGCTTTGCGTAATAGATTTTCAGGGCGTCCACCGAAAACAGGTAAAACCAGTAGATCCGCGTCAGGAAGCAGATGAAAAACGCCATGTTCAGCACATTGACCGTGGCGACGGATAATTCGGCGTAGCGCTCACACGCCCTGCTGGAAAGATAGTCCGTGATGATGGTAAATATATCCAGCAGCAGAATGCCTAAAAACGTTTTGTTCAGCCGCAGAGGCAGCCGCGGCCTGCTGAAATAATAAAACAGGATGATGACCAATACCAGGAGACTGGGAAGAACGTAATTATAATTCCACATGCGTCCCGTTCCCTCCGTGCTTTCTGTCCCGCGCGAATCTTCCGGCTTGGCGTATGCTGGAAACCCTGCTCTGCCGCCAGCGTCTTCATTTTCATTATATTGGAAACAGAATGGAAAAGCAAGAGATTTTTTGAATTCTGGATATATTCAATATTACACAAAAAAAGCCTTGCATTTTCTAACAATTTATGATAAAATACTCACGTAAAAAACGGATGCCCGATCACGCGCCTTGCGCGCAGGTCTTTTCGCGCGCGGAAAAAGCGGCGTCCGTGACCGTTACATGAAGAAAGGCGGAGCGCTTATGAGTATGGACGAAATGACAAAACCAATAAAACGAAAAAGAGGTTCAGTGAGCGAAACGAAGCGGCAATGGGCGTATCTCCTGATGGTCATTCCGGGCACCCTTTTCCTGATCGCTTTCGCCTATCTGCCCATGCCCGGCGTGATTCTGGCGTTTAAATTCTATCAGATGCAGGTGCCGCCGGACGGCGCGCTGCTTCAGAACACCTTCCTGTACAGCCTTTTCCATTCCAACTGGAACGGGCTGAACAACTTTACCTACCTGCTCAAGGACGCGCCCATGCTGATCCGCAACACGGTGGGCTACAACCTGCTGTTCATGGTGGTCGGCGTGATTTTGCAGGTGGGGCTGGCGGTCGTCATCAACGAAATGCGCAACCGCAAAACCGCCAAGGTGTACCACACCATCATGTTCATGCCCTACTTCGTCAGCTGGATCGTGGTCATGTACGCCTTGTACGCCATGATCTCCCCCTCCGGCTTCTTCAACCAGCTCATCACCTCCATGGGCGGCCAGACGATCAAGTTCTATTCCCAGAAGCAATACTGGCCCTGGATCTTCCTGATCGCGAACATCTGGAAATACACCGGCCAGGGCTCCATCATTTATCTGGCCACGCTGACCGGCTTTGACGACCAGCTCTACGAAGCCGGCGCCATCGACGGCGCGACCAAGTGGCAGCAGTTCCGCTACATCACCCTGCCCCAGCTGATGCCCGTCATCGTGATGCTGCAGATTCTGGCCGTCGGCCGTATCTTCAACGGCGACTTCGACATGTTCTACTCCCTGCCCAACGGCTCCGGCACGCTGCGCCAGGTGACCTCCACCATCGACGTGTACGTGTACGACATGCTGAAAAAAGGCAACCTGCGCAACTCCTTCGGCTATGCCGGCGCGGGCGCGTTTTTCCAGTCCGTTGTGGGCTTCTTCCTGATTCTGATCACCAACGGAATCGTGCGCAGGCACCAGCCCGACATGGCGCTGTTCTGATGAAGGGAGGGCATTGAAATGACGACTGTGGATTACAAGAAACTGAAAAAGGCGGAAAAAGAAGCGTCCAAGCACAGCGCTGCCCGCAACCAGATTTCCAAAGGCACCAACCTGTTTTTCAACATTGTGCTGATCATCGGCTGCGTGCTGACGCTGTTCCCGTTGTGGATCATCATCGTTTCCTCCATCACCAGCGAAGTGGCCCTGACCACCTACGGCTATCGGCTGTGGCCGCTGGAATTCTCCGTGAACGCCTATACCTACCTGTTCCGCGACGGTTCCGTGATCCTGACCGCGTATAAGAACACCCTCATCGCCACCCTGGCCGGCACGCTGCTGTCCGTGGTCACGGTGGGCCTGTACGCCTACGCCCTGAGCCGCCCGGACTTTAAGTACAAAAAGTTCTTCACCTTCTTCAGCTTCTTTACGATGCTGTTTGGCGGCGGCATGGTGAGCTACTACAACATGTGCCGCAGCGTGCTGGGCCTGAAAGACACGGTGTGGGCGCTGTTCCTGCCCATGAGCTTCTCCGCTTACTGGGTCATTATCATGCGCACGTTCTACCAGTCCTCTGTGCCGGAAGCCATCATCGAATCCGCCCGCATCGACGGCAGCGGCGAATGGCGCACCTTGCTCCAGATCGTGTGTCCCCTGGCCATCCCCGGCTTCGCCACCGTCGCCCTGTTCAGCGCCATCGGCATCTGGAACGACTTCCGCAATTGCCTGCTGCTGAACGACAAGGCGCAGTTCTATAATTTGCAGTATACCATTTACCAGACCATGAACAACCTGCGTTTCCTGAAGGAGAACGCGTCGCGCATGGGCGGCGTGAACGTGGCCAACCTGCCCGCCGAAACCTTCCGTATGGCCATGGCGGTGGTCACGGTGGGCCCCATTATCATGGCCTATCCTTTCTTCCAGCGTTACTTCGTCAAGGGCCTGACCGTCGGCGCTGTGAAGGGATAAAAAAGATTTCAAGGGCCCACGCAGCCCTGGAAATAAATTTTACAAGGAGGAAAAACAAATGCGTAAACTGGTATCCCTGCTGCTGGCGCTGGTCATGGTACTGTCGCTGGCGTCCGTCGCGATGGCGGAAGATCCCTACACCCTGGATATCTATTGGGTTGGCAACGGCGATAACGAAGCCGTCCGCGCCGGTGTTGAAGCGGCTGTGAACGCTTACATCGAGCCCCTCATCGGCGCCAAGGTATCCTATCACATCATCGGCTGGGGCGATTGGAACGACAAGGCCATCAACGCCCTGCAGTCCGGCGAGAAGATGGACCTGATCTTCACCGCTGACTGGGAAGGCTACGGCATCGAAGTGGCCGGCGGCCTGCTGCTGCCCCTGGATGACCTGCTGGATCAGTATGGCCAGGGCATCAAGGACACCCTGCCCCAGACCTTCCTGGATGGCGTCAAGGTGAACGGCGTGCTCTACGGCATCCCCACCAACAAGGAACTGTGTGTGCCCGAAGGCTTCATCGTGAACAAGACCGCCGCCGCCGAAATCGGCTGGGACGTGGTTGCCGATGATCCCTCCATCAAAACCACCGCGGATCTGGAGCCCTGGCTGGCCAAGTACAAGGAACTCCATCCCGACAAGTATCCCTACCTGATGGACGGTCAGGCTGGCCGCTGGGCCGACGAACCCTGGTGCCCTGACTGGGCCGGCATGGGCAGCAACTCTGTTGCTATGAAGATGGCCAAGCAGGACAACGGCGAATTCGACGAGACCGTGTACAGCATCTTTGAAACCCCCGAACAGGAAGAACATATCCGCCTGATGTATGACTGGGGCCAGAAGGGCTACATCAGCCCCGACGCCGCTCTGACCAGCTTCGACTACAACGGCACCTTCGGCCGCGGCGACTTCCTGGTCTTCTCCCAGCCCCTCAAGGGCAACGGCATCAAGGCTGCTGAAATGTATGCCGCCAATGCCACCGCTGAATTCGAGTGCGTGGAAATCACCATGCAGCCCAAGTACGTCGTGACCACTCACGCCGGTGGCTCCATGTTCGGTATCCCCGTCACCTCCAAGGCCCCCGAAAAGGCCATGCAGTACCTCAACCTCATGCACTCTGACGCCACCCTGGTCAACCTGATGCTGTTCGGCGCTGAAGGCCAGAACTACACCAAGGTCAACGACCAGCAGGTTGAACTGACCGACCAGAACTGGTACGGCGTGCATGGCGGTGCCTGGACCGTTGGCAACACCAAGCTGCAGTACGTGCTCACCAGCGAAGATCCTGCCAAGAACGAAATGCTCCAGTCCTACGCTGACGACGCCGTCGCCACCGCTTCCCTGGGCTTCCGTTTCGTGAAGGACAACGTGGCTGACCAGATCGCGGCTGTTGACGCTGTCATCTCTGAATATGCCAATCCCATGATGTGCGGCCAGGTCGATCCCGATGGTCCTCAGGGCCTGGAAGCGCTGAAGGCTGCTCTGGCTGACGCCGGCATGGGCGACATCCTCGCCGAAGTGCAGGCTCAGTACGACGCCTGGAAGGCTGCTCAGTAATCTGGCGGCATTTCCGTGATTCATCTTTGATGAACGGGGGGAGCCGATGCTTGCATCGGCTCCCTTTTTTGCTTGTGACGCATATGTTTCAGTTTTATTAAAATGTACGGAAACGCGAATTATGTGATTTTTCCGGTTGAACAAGGATTGATTTTCTGGTATACTGAGATTTCAAAACCGGAAACGGAGATGGTGAGAACCATGAGTACGGCCATTGTGTATTATTCCACCCACCATGGCAACACAAAAAAGTTGCTGGATGCCCTGCCGAAGGATGTTGTTTTGATCGACGCGGCAAACCCCTCCACGACCGACCTTTCCGCCTTTGACCGCGTAGGTTTCGCCTCGGGCATTTATGCCGGGGCGTTCGCCAGGCAGGTGATGAACTTCGCGGCGCAATACCTGCCGGAGCGCAAGCCCGTGTTTTTCGTCGCCACCGCGGCTATGAAGCTGAAAAACCACTTTACCGGCATCACCCACGCCTGCGAAAAGAAGCGGGCCATCCTGCTGGGAAACTACATCTGCCAGGGATACAACACCTACGGCCCCTTCAAGCTGGTGGGCGGCACCAGCAAGGGCCATCCGACCCAGGAAGACATCGACGGCTTTCTGGCCTTTTACAACGGATTAAGATAAGCATAGCAAGAAAGGAATCCTGAGCATGAAAACCACTCTCGCCATCCTTGCCGCGGGCATCGGTTCGCGCTTTGGCGGCGGCATCAAGCAGCTGGAGCCCATCGACCAATACGGCCATATCATCATTGACTATTCCATCCACGATGCCATTGCGGCGGGATTTGACAAAATCATTTTCATCATCCGGCACGATATTGAGGCCGATTTCCGGGAGCGCATCGGGAAACGCATCGAAGCCGTCGCCGCGCCGCTGGGCGTGGAAATCGGCTATGCCTTCCAGGAAATCACCGACATTCCCATCCCGCTGCCCGAAGGCCGCACCAAGCCCTGGGGCACCGGCCACGCCGTGCTGGCCTGCGACGGGCTGATCGACGGCCCCTTTGCCGTCATCAACGCCGACGATTATTACGGCATTGAAGGCTTCAAGAAAGCCGCGGCCTTCCTGAAAAACGGCGCTTACGGGCTGGTGGGATACGTGCTGAAAAACACCCTGTCCGACAACGGCGGCGTGACCCGGGGCATCTGCGCCGTGGAAAACGGCAGGCTGACCGGCATCACGGAAACCCGCGAGATCGTGAAAACAGAAACCGGCGCGGCGGCCAACGGGAAGGAGATTCCCATGGATTCCCTGGTGTCGATGAATTTCTGGTGCCTGCCCCTCTCCTTCATGGACGTGCTGAAAGAGGGCTTCCCGGCCTTTCTTTCCAAGATGCAAAACCCGCTCAAGGACGAATACCTGCTGCCCATCATCGTGGACGGGCTGCTGCATCAGGGCGTAGAAGTTTCCGTTCTCCCCACCCACGACCAGTGGTTCGGCGTGACGTATAAGGAGGACAAGGCCGCCGTGACGGAGAGCTTTATAAAGCTCTATCAGCAGGGCGTGTATCAGGAAGACCTTTATGGAGATTTGAAGAAATAATCCAATTTGCCAAAAACGCCCCGCGCGGTTCCACAGGAATGCGCGGGGATGTTTTCATTCTCCTATGGAGATTTATTGATGGACAGCCGCATGCCGGTTATGATACAATATGGTAATTCCAACGGGCAGCCGCATGTGCTGTCGCCTTCGCATTGACAGCAGCGTTTGAAAACAATTTGTCAGTACATCCTGAAAGAGATGGGGGTTTTATCAAATGACGGAATTGGGGTATTATAACGGAAAAATCGGGGAACTGAGCGAGATGACCGTCCCCATGAACGACCGGGCCTGCTGGTTCGGAGACGGCGTCTATGAAGCGGGCATGTGCCGCAATTATCATATCTTTGCCTTGGACGAACATGTGGATCGCCTGTTCCGAAGCGCCGCCATGCTGGAAATGACCGTGCCCATGGACAAGCAGGAATTGAAAAGCCTGCTGAACGATCTGGTGCGTAAAATGGATACGGGCGATTTACTGGTGTATTGGCAGGTAACGCGCGGCAGCGGCCCGCGGAGCCACGCTTTCCCGGAAGGTCCCGCCAACCTGTGGGTGACGCTGCGGCCGAAAACGGTGAACTCGCAACTGGGCCCGGTCTCCGTGATAACAGATGAGGACACCCGCTTTTTGCATTGCAATATCAAAACGCTGAATCTGATTCCTTCCGTGATGGCGAATGAAAAAGCGAAACGCGCGGGCTGCTATGAATGCGTGTTTTACAGGCAGGGAAACCGGGTGACGGAGTGCTCGCACAGCAATGTGCATATCATGCGGGACGGGGTGTTTTATACCGCGCCCACGGATGAATTGATTTTACCGGGCATCGCCCGGGCGCATCTCATATCCGCCTGCGGACAGCTGGGCATTCCGGTTCGGGAAATTCCTTTCACCGTGGACGAGATGATGCAGGCGGACGAGATCCTGACCTCCAGTTCAACCGCGCCCTGTGTCCGGGTTTGCCGGGTCAACGGACAGAATGTTGGAATGAAACGGGCCGATCTGTTTGACGCGCTTCATCGGGCGGTCTTTGACGAATACTTCGCGCTTACTGAATAGCGGCATTAACGCGCGGGCTTGATGGCGTCTTTCTTCGTGGATGATCTTGCCGTTCCCTGCGCGCTTTTCTCGGCGGCATTGACAAAGTGGAAACGCTGGGATATGATGATACCGTAAAGTTGCGCCGCGACGATGAAGGGCTGCGCCTCTCCCCCGCATCCACAGCGATCTGCCCGTTGCCTTCCGTATACAAATGACTTGATGGAGGAAACAGATATGCGTTCCGAAGCATCCCAGCCGCTTTCCCTGAACAATATCCGCGTGACCGATCCCTTCTGGGCGCGGGAAATCGGGCTGATTCGCCAGGCGGTGATTCCCTATCAGTGGAAAGCGCTGCACGATCAGATTCCCGACGCCGCCCCCAGCTGGTGGGCGCATAACATGCGCGCCGCCGCCCGGGCGGTAGCGGCCAAAAAAGCGGGCAAGCTGTTCGTCCCCGCCCACCATTCCGACAAGATCGAAACCCTGCCCGAAGACGGCAAGAAGCCGCAGGAAGACGCTTTCTACGGCTTCGTGTTCCAGGACAGCGACGGCTACAAGTGGCTGGAGGCGGTGGCTTACCAGCTGATGACAAAGCCCGACGCCGCCTTGCAGGCCCAGGCCCAGGAAGCAGTGGACATGATCTGCGCCGCCCAGGAGGAGGACGGATACCTGGACACCTTCTACACCCTCACCGACCGGGACCGGGCCTTCACCAACCTGCGGGACAACCACGAGCTGTACTGCTTCGGCCACCTGACGGAGGCGGCGGTGGCGTGGCACCAGGCCACGGGCAAGGACGACCTGCTGAACGCCGCCCGGCGTTTCGCGGAGTGTATCGCCAACAAGTTCGGCCCGGACAAAGAACGCGGCTGCCCCGGCCACGAAATCGCCGAAATGGCGCTGATGCGGCTGTATGAGGAAACTGGAGAGCCCCAGTGGCGCGACCTGGCCCAATTCTTCCTGGATGTGCGCGGCGCCGAGCCCAACACCTTCGCCCTGGAAGAAAACCGCCGCCGGGCGGAAAAGGGCTTGCCGGAGCTGCCCGTTTCCTCCGAACGCTACCAGTACCACCAGGCGCACATGCCCGTGCGGGAGATGAGGGAAGCCGTGGGCCACGCGGTGCGGCAGATGTACCTGTGCTGCGGCATGGCGGATGAGGCGCGGCTCGCCGACGACCCGGAAATGCTGGCGGCCTGCGAACGGCTGTGGCAGTCGGTGGTCAGCCAGAAGCTGTATATCACCGGCGGCGTGGGCGGCACCCACGTGGGCGAAGCCTTCTCCCGGCCCTATGACCTGCCCGCCGACACCGCCTATTCCGAAACCTGCGCGGCCATCGGCCTGGCTTTCTTCGCCCGCCGGATGCTGCAATTAAAGCCCCTGAGCAATTACGCCGACGTGATGGAACAGGCGCTGTACAACACCGTCCTGTCCGGCATGGCGCTGGACGGCCAGAGCTTCTTTTATGTCAATCCCCTGGAGGTCGATCCCGACGCCTGCGAGACCGACCGGCGTCTGGCCCACGTAAAGCCCGTGCGCCAGAAGTGGTTCGGCTGCGCCTGCTGCCCGCCCAACATCGCCCGCATCGTGTCCTCCCTGGGCCAGTATATCGTCACCCAGACCCAGGACACCCTGTTCTTCCACCTCTACATCGGCAGCGATATGATCGTGAACCTGGGCGGCTCCAGCGTCACGCTCCGCATGGAAGCCGACCTGCTCAAAAACGGCGATGTGCACCTGTCCGTCACTGACGGCGAAGCCCAGGGCATCTTCGCCTTCCGCGACCCCGCCTGGGCGGGCAACGCCCATGTGAAGATTCCCGCCGGGGTGAAGAGCTGGAGCGAAAACGGCTATCTGTACGCCAAAGGCATCTGGAAGCAGGGCGACCAGATCACCATCCATTTCACCATGCCAGTCAGGGCCGTGAAGGCCAATCCGCTGGTCAAGGAGGCCATGCATCAGGTATGCTTTACCCGCGGCCCAATGGTGTTCTGCGCCGAGGAAGCGGATAACGGGAAGCATCTGCATCTGCTCCGCGCCCTGCCCGACCAGGTGGCCGAGGCACGGGAAAAGACCATGGTGATCGACGGCCTGACCCTGCCCGCCATCACGCTTCCCGCCCGGCGAATCCTGGAGCCCGGCGAAAACGCGCCGCTTTACGCGCCCTGGACGCCTGCCGAAACGGAGGACACGGAAATCACCCTTGTGCCCTACTTCGCCTGGAACAACCGCGGCAAAGGCGAAATGCGCGTGTGGCTTGCGGCGGAATAACGAAATCATACCATAGCGGACAAGGCTGCCCGCTATGGTATTAAAATACACAAAAAAAGAGCCCCGTTTGGGGGGGCGTCTTTTTGCCTGGCGCTGTTTAGCGGCGCTGCATGGCGGCGAAGCATTCGCTGCAGTACACGGGCCGGTCTTCCCTGGGCAGGAAAGGAACCTGAGTCGCCTTGCCGCAGTTGGCGCAGATGGCGTCGTGCATCTCGCGGGGAGCGCCGTTGTTGCGGGCTGCCTTGTGGGCCTGACGGCATTCGCGGCAGCGGGTGGGCTCGTTCTGGAAGCCCTTTTCAGCGTAGAATTCCTGTTCACCGGCAGTGAATACGAATTCCTTGCCGCAATCACGGCACACCAGCGTTTTGTCCTCGTACATTGTTTTTGTGACCCCCTGATTAGATAGATAGATTTTGGTTAGCTGCGGCTGACCTGGTTTTTGACCCCACACTCGCCGGCTGGGATATAGCTCTGCGTGTTCTACGCCCTCACGCCATCCTCTCGCGCGCGAACGCGCGGCCGGGCTTACTTCTAGACCGCACCATGCTCACCGGAATTTTTTCTGGCTTACGTGGACCGCTTTGCCTGCGACTGGCATCGGCTTTCAACCACAGACCCGATTCAGCCAACCGCCGTCCATTATATCCCCTTTTTATCATAAACGCAAGCATATTTTACAAATTTTTATGAATTTCCAGCAAAAAATACAAAATACGCGCAAGTTACATCATGTTTCTGCTCAGTAACGCCCGATGAGCCGCTTCACAGCCCATTTTGGCAGCTTCGTGAACCGGCTTCTTTAGCAGTATCGCCATCGTGATGCCCGCGCAGAGCGCGTCCCCGGCGCCGGTAGCGGGCAGGCGGGGCAGCGGAATGGCGGGGATGTAGCCGCGCGCCGTCGGGTCCGCGAAGTAAATTCCCTCCGCGCCCAGGGAAATGAACACGTTTTTGACGCCCGCTTGCAGCATCGCTTCCGCCGCCTTCTCCACATTCCTTTCGCCGGTGAGCGCTTCCGCCTCCAAGCGGTTGGGCTTGATGGCTGTCAGATAGGAAAGGACGGGCTTCACCCGCGGCGCTTTCGCGCAGCTGACGGGGTCGAGAATGAGCGGCACCGTCGCGTTCTCCGCGATAAAAGCCAGCGCTTCCGCGGACAGATTGGCGTCCAGCACGCAGGCGTCAGTCCGGTTGACCTCCTCCATGCGCGGGTGGATCGTCTCCGGCGTCAGCCGTTCCATGGCCGACATGTCGTTCACCGCCAGGGCCATATCACCATGGTCATCGTGAATGCACAGATAGCAGGGGGCGGGACGGTCCGTCGGCACGGAAAGGGACAGGTCAATTCCGGACGACTGGCAGAGGCGGGAAAGCATCGCCGCCCGGTCATCATTGCCCAAGGCCGTGATGAGGGAAACATCCGCGCCTGATTCTTTCAGCCGGGCCGCGATATTCCGCCCGACTCCGCCGGGCCGGAACGTGATCGTTCCCGGCGTGGAATCCCGGGAAAGAAGCGGCTGGGACGGCACGCCCAGCAGATCCAGGTTCATGCCGCCGATCACAACGACGCGCATCTTACTCCTCGTCTCCGTCCAGCAGGTCAGCGGCTTGGACGAGCAGCTTCAGCGCTTCATCCATCCTTCCGATGTCCGCCCGCATTTCTTCGCTGTCCCGCTCCTCCAGCTTGTCCTGCACTTCGTCCCGGATGTCCTCCAGGTCGGCCATCAGGTCGTTCAGCCCTTCGGCCAGGTCGGCCAGGTCGGCGTGGTAGCCGGTTTGAATGGTGATTTTCATCAGGCTTTCCTCCAGATATTACAGAATCAGCATACAGTCCCCAAAGGAAAAGAACCGGTATTCCTTTTCCACGGCCTCCCTGTAAGCGTCCAGCGCTTCTTCCCGGCCCATGAGGGCAGAAACCAGCATCAGCAGGGTGGATTCCGGCAGGTGGAAGTTGGTGAGCAGCACGTCGGTGGCTTTGAGCTTCACGCCGGGCGTGATAAAAATGCTGGTGTTTCCCATGCCGGGATGCACCACGCCGTTATCGTCCGCCACGGTTTCCAGGGTGCGCACGGAAGTTGTGCCGATGCAGACGATCCTGCCTCCGTTTTTCCGGGCGGCGTTGATCTTCTCGGCGGCTTCTGGCGTCACTTCGTAATATTCGGAGTGCATCTTGTGCTCGCTCACGTCCTCGGCTTTCACGGGTCGGAAGGTGCCCAGGCCCACATGCAGCAGCACCGGTACGATCTCAATCCCCTTTTCCCGTACACGCTCCATCACTTCCGGGGTGAAGTGCAGCCCGGCGGTGGGGGCGGCGGCGCTGCCCTCCTGCTTGGCGTAGATCGTCTGGTATTGGGAAGGGTCTTGCAGCTTTTCGTGGATGTAGGGCGGTAGGGGCATTTCACCCAGTCGATCCAATAGCTCCTCAAACACGCCCTCATATAAAAACTCCACGACCCGCCCGCCCGCGTCGGTAGTATCCCCGATCCGAGCTCGCAGGATGCCGCCGCCAAAGGACACGGTCACGCCTTTTTTCAAGCGCCGTCCGGGGCGCACCAGGGTTTCCCAGTGGTCCTTGTCCACGCGCTTGAGCAATAAAATCTCAACAGGAACTTTGGTATCTTCCTTTTCGCCCAGCAGCCGGGCGGGGATCACCTTGGTCTGGTTGATCACCATCACGTCGCCGGGGCGCAGATACTCCGGCAGGTCGCGGAAAATCCTGTCCTCCCGCAGGCCCGTGTCCCGGTGAATCACCATCATCTGTGCAGCGTCCCGGGGTTCCATGGGGGTCTGGGCGATGAGGCGTTCGGGCAGGTCATAGTAAAAATCAGAGGTTTTCAAATGCTGTCAGTCCTTTGAATATTGATAAGCGATGCGCGGCGCGCCATCCTCCAAATAGATGACGCCGCAGCGGACAAAGCCGTTCTTTGCCAGGGTGTGCTGCATGGGTTTGTTGTCCTCGTGGGTGTCGGCCCGTACTTCGTCGGTGAATTGCAAGGCATAGTCCCGGGCCGCTTTCACCGCGCCGTGGATCGTTCCATCGGTGCCGATGCGGTGGATGGTGCCATAAGGTTTGCTGTTGGGCCATTGGCCGTCTTCAATATAGGCGTAGGTCGGGTCGTCGCCCAGGATAAAAGCGAACACGGCGCGGATCGTATCATCTTCCGTGATGACGAACAGCTGCCCTTTTTGAATGTCCGCTTCCAATAATTCCCGCTGGGGATAGCCGTTGATCCACTGCCGCATGTTCCCGGAGGCCCGCATAAAGGCCCGGGCTTTCACATACACCGCTTCGATGGCGTCCAGGTCGCCCTTGTCTGCCAGACGAATCATGCTTTTTCTCCTGCTTTAAAAGTTAAACCACGGGTACCGCTGGTGTTCGCATGGCAGGTTCTGTTCCTTTCGCGCGGTTTCCATGATGATTTCCCGTTCCTCCATGTGCAGGTGTTCGGCCTTTTTCACGGGGCGGTATTGGGTTTCGGGCTGCTTGTTCAGCCAAGCCACGAAGTCGTCCACGGTATACGCCAAGCAGTCGTATTTCTCTCCGTTGGGGTCGGTGAGATGCCGCCAGAAGGAAGAATCCAGGCGATTGATTTCTTCCAGAAACTGATCGGCAAAATACCGGAGCCGCAAAGCAACGGCTTCCGGGGCTTCATAAAGGGTCGGCTGGCTGTCGGCGCTTAACAGGATGTAACGCACAGTGGGCTTACCTCCTTCTTTAGAAAAAAGCATCATATGGAGAGTGCAGAGTACAGAGTTCAGAGTACAGATGAGATAGTGAACATGCTGCGGAACCCAAATAGATCGACAAGATCAATCTGAACTCTGAACTCTGTACTCTTTTATGATCTCAGTCCAGCAGACTGGTCTGTTCCACGTCCAGCACCTTTTCGTCCAGGTTGGCGGGCGGGGTTTTGCCCAGGTGTTCATAGGCCAGCGGCGTGCAGACGCGGCCCCGGGGCGTGCGCATGATGAAGCCCAGCTGCATAAGATAAGGCTCGTACACGTCCTCAATGGTCACGGCGTCCTCGCCCGTCACGGCGGCCAGCGTGTCCAGGCCCACAGGCCCGCCGCCGAACTTTTCCACCATGGCGGTCAGCACCGCCCGGTCAACGCGGTCCAGCCCCAGGGCGTCCACGTCCTGCATGTTCAGGCTGTCCCGGGCGACCTCGGCGGTGATATGGCCGTCGGCCCGCACCTGGGCGTAGTCCCGCACGCGCTTCAGGAACCGGTTGGCGATGCGGGGCGTGCCCCGGCTGCGGCGGGCGATTTCCATGATGCCGCCCTCGTCATAGGGCATGCCTAAGATGGTGGCGCTGCGGGCCACGATTTTAGAAAGCTCTTCCGGCGTATACATTTCCAACCGGAACACAATGCCGAATCGGGCGCGGAGGGGAGCGCTCAGCATGCCCGCCCGGGTGGTGGCGCCCACCAGCGTAAACTTTGGCAGGTCGAGGCGCATGCTCCTTGCGGTGGGGCCCTTGCCGATCATGATGTCCAGGGCATAGTCCTCCATGGCGGGGTAGAGCACTTCCTCCACGGCGCGGCTGAGGCGGTGGATTTCGTCGATAAACAGAACGTCCCCCTGGTTCAGATTGGTGAGGATGGAAGCCAGGTCACCGGGCCGCTCGATGGCGGGGCCGGAGGTGACGCGGATGTTCTGGCCCATCTCGGACGCAACAATGCAGGCCAGGGTGGTTTTCCCCAGGCCGGGCGGGCCGTACAGCAGGACGTGATCCAGCGCGTCATGGCGCTTGAGCGCGGCGCTGATGTAGATTTGCAGGCTGTTCTTCACCTTTTCCTGGCCGATATATTCCCGCAGGCTGTGGGGACGCAGGGACACGTCCAGATCCTCGTCCTCTTTCCGCATCCCGGTCATCACCAGGCGATCATCGTTTGGCACAATTTCTCTCCTTTAAACATGTTGGGTATGTGGTTTCAGTTCTAAGTTCCAAGTTCTAAGTTCTAAGCTGGATTTGTCCATACGCATTATAGCTCAACCCAAATGCGAAAAAAGGCTTAGAACATAGAACTAAGAACTTAGAACTAAAAAATTTAAAACCCCGCCATATTCCTCAGCGCCAGGCGCACAATTTCGTTGGCGGAATCGCTCTGGCCGCGCACCTGGGAAACGGCCTTGGCGGCTTCGGCGGCGGTGTAGCCCAGGGCTTGCAGGGCGGCCAGGGCTTCCTGGGCCGCGTCCTCCTGGATGGGAGTAAAGCTGCCCGCGGGCGCGTTGACGGTATAGTTCAGGTCGCTCTCGTCCACTTTCTCTTTCAGCTCCAGGGCGATGCGCTGGGCGGTTTTCTTGCCCACGCCCGGCGCGCGGGACAGGGAGGTGATGTCCCCGGTCACGATGGCGAGGGTCAGGTCACGAAGCGGCATGGCCCCCAAAATGCTCAGCGCCACCTTCGGCCCGATGCCGCTGACCGCCAGCAGCCGGGAGAACATTTTCTTTTCCTCCTGGGACGCGAAGCCGAACAGCTCCATGGCGTCCTCCCGGACGGACAGCAGGGTATATACCTTCATATTCTCCCCGATGGGCGGCGTTTCCTGCAAGGTGTTCATACTGACGCTCAGCAGGTATCCCACCCCGTTCACGTCGATCACCAGGCTGTTGGGGCCTTTCTCGGCCACTTTGCCGTTCAGGTATGCGTACATGTGTTACTCCTTTTTAAGGGAATAGGGATTAGGGAATAGGGATTAGTGATACGTGTGGAGCGGCAGACTATATAAATATATTTAGGCTTGGATTTATACGAATCAAGTTCAAAGCGCTTATCAACCTACTAATCCCTAATCCCTATTCCCTAATCCCTCATTTCATCAAAAACTGTTCCTTCATCCGTCCCGACGCGGCGTGGGTGAGCGCGGCGGCGACGGCGTCGGCGGCGTCGTCCGGGCGGATGATGGCAGGCAGGTTCAGCATCATTTTCACCATCTGCTGCACCTGCATCTTGTCCGCCTTGCCGTAGCCCGTCACAGCCTGCTTGATCTGCATGGGCGTGTATTCGTACATAGGCAGTCCGCTGTCCGCACAGGCGCACAGGGCCACGCCCCGGGCGGCGGACACGTTCATGGCGGTGGTGATGTTCTTGGCGAAAAACAGTTCCTCGAACACGATTTCCTCGGGCTGGTAGGTGACGATCAGTTCTTTCACGCCCAGAAAAATGGAATGCAGCCGCCGCTGGATGGGCATGTCCGGCGGGGTGATCACCGCCCCGGCCTTGACCAACTGGCTCTTGCTGCCCACAGCGTCCAGCACGCCCCAGCCCATGGTGGCCAGGCCCGGGTCGATTCCTAAAATGCGCATAAGGTTCCCCTTTCTCTGATACCGGTTTATTATAGAACACGTGTGCGCTTTTGTCAATTCAGCCGGGGCTTGTTTTCAGAGCGAATCATTGAATAATAAAAGTATGAACAAATCAAACCAAAAATCTTCCTCTGTGAGGAAAAGGCTTTTGGCGGTTCCCATATTCCTTATGCCTAATCCCTAATCACTAATCCCTAATCCCTAATAAAAAAGCGCCCTTTTCAGGAGCGCTTTTCTTGACGAATCTTACGCCTGCTTGGCGATTTCCACCAGCTGAGCGAACGCGGCAGCGTCGTTCACGGCCAGGTCAGCCAGCATCTTGCGGTTGACTTCGATGTTCTTTTTCTTCAGGCCGTTGATGAAGGTGGAATAGCTCATGCCGCCCAGCCGGGCAGCGGCGTTGATGCGGATGATCCACAGGCGGCGGAAGTCGCGCTTGCGCATTTTGCGGCCTTCATAGGCATAGCGCAGGGAGCGGCGCACCTGTTCGCTGGCAGTGCGGTACTGCTTGGATTTGCTTCCCCAGTAACCCTTCGCCAGCTTGAGCACCTTGCGGCGTTTTTTATGGGCGTTGACAGCCCTCTTAATACGTGCCATTGTTTATGTTCCTCCTTAAGGCGATGGATTACTTGTAGGGGATCAGCTTGCGGATGGTGGCGGCTTCGGCGTTGTTCTGCAGGCTGCCGCCCATGCGCAGGTGACGGATGCGCTTGGTGGTCTTTTTGTTCAGGATATGGTTGGCGTTCATTTTCTTGTGCTTCACCTTGCCGGTCTTGGTCAGGCTAAAACGCTTGGCTGCGCCGCGGTGGGTCTTTTGCTTGGGCATGAGAAAGTTCCTCCTTCCGGAAAGTGTTTGTTATGCCTGCTGGGCCTGTTCCTTGGCGGCTTTCGCTGCCTTGTCGGCCTTGCTGGCTTTTTCCGCTTTGGGCGCCAGGATCATGATCATGTTGCGCCCTTCAATCATGGGACGGCGTTCGACGGTGCAAATGTCCTTCACGCGCTCCGCAAACTCCTGCATCACCTTCAAGCCGATGTCGCTGTGGGCAATCTGGCGGCCACGGAAACGGATGCTCACCTTCACCTTGTCGCCGCCTTCCAGGAATTTGACGGCGTTCTTGGCCTTCACGGCCACGTCGTTTTCCTCGATGGTGACAGACAGCTGAACCTCTTTGAGGGACACGATGCGTTCCTTCTGGTTCTTGCGCATCTCGCGTTCGCGCTTGGCGGTTTCGTAGCGGTGCTTGTCGTAGTCCATCAGCTTGCAGACGGGGGGCTGCGCGGTCGGCACGATTTTCACCAGGTCAAGCTCGGCTTCCTCAGCCAGTTCCAGCGCCTTGCGGGTGGGCATGATGCCCAGCTGCGCTCCGTCCGCGCCGATGACGCGCACTTCACGGTCCCGGATTTCTTCGTTGATGAGCAATTCTGCGGCTATGGTCGATACACCTCCCAAATGAATTGAGCCATAGAAAAATGGCCGGGTGAAGCCACCCGACCATGCATACGCTTACTGAATAAGGCTGCCATGACCCGCGCAAAACCAGGTTCGCGTCGGAGAGAAGCGGGCGGCTTCTGCTTGAAACAAAGCTATTATACCAGACATTTCCGATTTGTCAAGCACAAAAATGAATTTTTCCGACAGGTTCGGAAACAATGGCGGAAGGCAGCAAAAAATACATCTTTTCTATTGCAGAATTATGTGATATAATCATACACAGCGAAAACCGGCGAAGCGTGATCGCCGGTTCCCGCACAGTCAAGGAGGAAACGACGCTATGGCAAAATCCCGGCGGAAAGCCAGCCGGCGCAGGGCCAACCGGAAGGATCATCGCGGCCTGCTGCTGTTTGCGCTGGCAGCCGTGCTCATTTTCTTTGTGCTGGTCATGCCAAAGAATCCCATTCCCAAAGCCATGAACACCACCGCCGACGGCACGGTGAGCACCCACGCGGGCCTGCGCATCAGCGAGGTAATGAGCGACAACGCCTCTGCCTTTCCCGACGAGACAGGCAGGTTCGGCGACTGGGTGGAGATTGAAAACACCCTGGACACGCCGATCAACATGAAAGGCGTGGGCCTGTCCGACCGGGCCGACCGCATCAAATTTTTGTTCCCGGACGTGACGCTGAACGCCCATGGCCGGGTGGTCGTGTTCTGCGACAGCACCAACAAGGACGCGCCCCACGGCGAATTCCACGCCAAGTTCAAGCTCAGCTCCCTGGGCGATTCCGTGTACCTTTTTGACGCCAACGGCATCGCCATCGACAGCGTGAAGGTGCCCACCCTGAACGCGGACGAAAGCTATTGCCGCGAGGATGACGGCAGCTGGGAAAAGACCGGCGCTTACTCCCCCGGCTATCCCAACACTCAGGAAGGCTACGAAAGTTATCTGGCCGCCTTCAGCATTCAGCCGGGCGCGCTCCGTATCAATGAAGTGGCGCCCACGCCCCGCAGCAGCCTGATGCTGGACGAGGACGGGGAAACGAGCGATTGGCTGGAGCTGTACAACGCGGGCAATACAACCATCAAGCTGAGCAACTACGCCCTGTCCGACGATGAGACCAAGCCTGTGAAGTGGCCCTTCCCCAAGGGAGCGGAAATCAAGCCGGGCGGGTATTACATGGTGTTCTGTTCCGGGAAAAACAAGGTGGAACAAACCACCGGGTATCCCCATACCAATTTCAAAATCAACAACGAGAAAGACACCATCGTGCTTTCCACCCTGCTGGGCGAACTGGTGGACCGCGTGGTGGTGACCAACGTTGGCAAGGACATGAGCTATGGCCGCGATGAGAACGGCAATTGGAAGGTGTTCACCCTGGCGACCCCCGGCGCGCCGAACAACCAGCAGGGCGCTGAAAAAGCCGATCAGTTTCTTCGCGCCGTGAATCCCACGGGCGTGTATGTTTCTGAGGTGGTCTCCTCGGCGAATCTGGTCAAACCCTTTGCCGACGCCGGTTCCAGCGACTTTGTGGAGCTGTATAATTCCTCCAGCCAGACTTGGGACATGAGCGGCTGGGGGCTGAGCGACAATATCAACTGGCCCCGGAAATGGACGTTCCCCCAGGGGACGTCCATTTTCCCAGGGGAGTATAAGGTGATCATGCTTGACGGCACCAATGCCAGCCAGGGCAATCGCCTCAAAACCTCCTTCAAGCTGTCCCGCACGGGCGGCGAAATGATGACCCTGTCCGACGCGGACGGCCGGGTGCTGGACAGGCTGTACCTGCCGGAGATTCCCACGGATATTTCCTATGGCAGGACGCTGGGAAGCAACGGCTTTTTTTATTATGACACGCCGACCCCCGGCGCGCAGAACGGCCTGGGCTTTTCCGGGTTCGCGGCCAGGCCGGTGTTTGACCATCCCAGCGGGCTGTATTTCGGCGAGCTGAAAGTCGCCCTTTCCGCCGACCCCGCCGTGACCATCCGCTATACCACCGACGGCTCCATTCCCACCCTGGAAAACAGCCAGGTCTATACCGAGCCCATCGAAATCATCGGCACGAAGGTCATCCGCGCCCGCTGCTTCCAGGAAGGCCGCCAGCCCTCCGAGACCGCCACGGCCAGCTACTTCATGGAGCTGTACCACACCCTGGACGTGATCTCCCTGGTATGCGACCCGCAGGAGCTTTGGGATCCCGCCACCGGCCTGCTCAGCCGGGAGAACGACCATTCCTCCCGCAACCGCAAGAATCCCGAGGATGCGGAAGTGCGCAAATACAATGAAAAGGGCGAACGCATCCTGCCCTTCCTGACGCCGGTTTACCGCACCTACGGCAAGGATGACAGGCAGGGATACTTTGAATACTTCGACCACGAAACCGGCAAAGTGATCCTGTCCCAGGGCATCAAGATGGATCTGCTGGGCGCTTACTCCCTGGATATGCCGCAGAAATCCTTCAAGCTCCGGGCCCAGGCCGCGCTGGGAGACAAATACTTCAACTATCCCCTGTTCGAGGAACGGGATTACACCTTCTATAAATCCCTCACCCTGCGCAACTCCGGCAACGACGCGGTGTGGACCCGGGTGGCCGACGGCGTGCAGACCCGGCTGGTGGACAAATACATCCACCCCAACATGCCCACCCTGGCCTGGAAGCCGGTCATCGTGTACCTGAACGGGGAATACTGGGGCCATTACAACCTGCGCGAGCGCAAGGACCGCTTCTCCATTGGCCAGTTTGAGGGGCTGGATTTGGAAAAGGACAAGGATATTCTGGAAAACATCACGATCCTCAAAGGCAACAACAGCGTTGTGCAGGGCAGCAACAAGGAATATCTGGCCATGATCAAGGAGCTCAAAACCATGAGCCCCAACACCAACCCCGCCCACCTGCAATACCTCAAGGACAATGTGGACGTGGACAGCTATATCGACTGGTTTGCCGTCAAGATGTTCTTCGGCGACTCCGACCCCGGTAACATCATGTTCTACAAGCTGCCCACGGAAGGCGCAAAGTGGAAGTGCCTGCTGTTCGATACGGACTACGGCCTGTTCGATTCCAGCTTCAACAGCCCGCGCTCTTACCTGAAAGAGAAGGGCATGGGCCAGCAGAACATCAACAACACCATTTTCTTAAAAATCATTGAATCCGACGAGCTGCGGGACAAGTTCCTGTACCGGCTGGGCTTTATCTTCCAGACCCTGACCACCGAAGTGATGCAGAAAGAGCTGGACGAGATGACCGCCATGATCGAGCCGGAGCTGAACAAGCATTACCAGAAGTGGGCCGGCGACCCAGACACCAAGATCATGAACATCGACTCCCCCACCACCGCCTCCGGCTCCATCCGCTACTGGCGGCAGCGCGTGGACCGCATGCGCAACACGGTCATGGTGTACCGCCCCTACCGCCTCTGGGGCATGGTGCAGGAGCAGTTCAAGCTCACCAACGATCAGATGCTGCAATACTTCGGCCCCCGTCCCGCCGACCCGGACCAGAAATAAAGTAGGAGGTAGAAGGTAGGAGATAGGAAGTTTATCATGATTGCTCTCTTTCGCACACTTGTGTTTCGTGCTATCATTCAACAATCTAAATCTCCTGCTTCCTACCTCCTACTTCCTACTTTCTGCTTTCTGCTTTCTGCTTTCTACCTGAATAAAACGATTGACGAACCCACAAAAAAAGTGTTACTATACACACAGAGAAAACAGGAGGATGAACCCACATGAACGGAAACCTGACCTTCAGCGACATCGCCCACGGCTCCACCTTTGCGGATTGGTTTGCCGATCAGCTGTCCAACTTCACCCCCTTCAACGTGGTCATCGCGTTGCTGGTGGCGCTGGCCGCGGGGCTGATCATCGCCGCCGTATACAAAGCCACCTACCGCGGGGTGCTCTACTCCCCCTCCTTTACGCTCACGCTGATCCTGCTCTGCCTGGTCACCACCCCTGTGGTCATGGCCATCGGCAGCAACGTAGCGCTGTCCATGGGCATGGTGGGCGCCCTGTCCATCGTGCGTTTCCGTACAGCCGTGAAAGACCCACTGGATACCGCCTACATGTTCTGGGCCATCACCATGGGCATTCTGGTGGGCTCCAACGCTTACGTCATCGCCATCGTGGCGCTGCTGGGCATCGGCGGCATCCTGCTGGCCATCTCCTTCTTCCGCCTGCGCAATCCCAACTGCTACCTGCTGGTGCTGCACTATGACGAAAGCGCCCAGCCGGACATTGACAGCCGCCTCAGGCAGCGCGTGAGGAACTATCGCCTGCGCTCCAAGACCATCTCCCGCCAGGGCGCCGAGATGACCGTGGAAGTGCGGCTCGACCGGCAGAGCAACATCGTGTCCGAAATGCTGGACATTCCGAAGGTGTACGATGCCACCCTGGTGGCCTGCCAGACTGAAGCGGGGGCGTAACCTATGGCCCTTCCCCTTCGCCATGAATTAAAGTTTCTCATCACGCGCACCCAATTGGAAGTGCTGCGGCACACCGTCGGCCACGTGCTGAGCCTGGACCCCAACGCCGCACGGAACGGAGGAAACTATCACATCCGCTCCCTGTATTTTGACACCGTGTTCGACGACGCGCTGTACGACAAAATCGCCGGGGTCAAGGACCGCGACAAGTACCGCATCCGGATCTATAACCTGACGGACAAGAACATTTTCATGGAATGCAAAACCAAGGTGGGCAACCTGATTTCCAAGCGTTCCGCGAAAATCAGCCGCGACCTGGCGGAGCAGCTGATCGCCGCCGACCCCACCGGCCTGGAATACACCCAAAGCGGCCTGCTGCGGGATGTGTACCGGGAAATGCGCACAAGGCTTTTGCATCCCGTGGTGATCGTGGACTACGAGCGGGAAGCCTACGTCCACACCGCCGAGGAAGTGCGCATCACCTTTGATATGCGGGTGCGCAGCGGCCTGAACAGCATCGACCTGTTTAACCCCGAGGTGCCGACCGTGCCGGTGCTGCCCCACGATGAAACCGTATTGGAAGTGAAATACAACCGCGTGCTGCCTCCCTATCTCCGGGACGTGCTCTCCTGGGCCTGCCCCGAGGCGGTTCAGACCGCCGTTTCCAAGTATACGCTCTGTCGGCAGTACGAGGGGAAAGAGTAGTTTCAGGGATTAGGGAATAGGGATTAGGGATTCGTTTTTTTACCTGAAACCAAATGCCTGGTAAAACCTGACACCTGTTTTCTGTCTGTTTCCTTACTCCTAATCCCTAATCCCTAATCCCTAATCCCTAATCCCTAATCCCTAATCTCTTACAATATTGAAAGGAGAACCTGCCATGACCCAAGCCGCCGCCCATTACAAGTGCCCCTGCTGCGGCGCGGCGCTGACCTTCGGCAGCCAGAGCCAGCAGCTGGACTGCGCCAGCTGCGGCAATTCCTTCCCCCTGGAAGCCATCCAGCAGGCCGCCGAGATCGACGTGCAGAACACCACTGACGAACAGATGCAGTGGTTTTTCGCCAGCCATTCTGATTTTGATGAAGCGGAAGCCAGCCATCTGAGAACCTACCGCTGCCAGAATTGCGGCTCGGAGATCGTGGCGGATGAAACCACCGCCGCCACCGAATGCGTTTACTGCGGCAGCCCTTCCATCCTGCCCGGCGTGCTGTCCGGCGTATACCGGCCCGACGCGGTGATCCCCTTCCAGAAGAGCAAGAAGGAAGCCATGGACGCCCTGCGCAATCACTGCAAGGGCAAAAAGCTGCTGCCCAAAACCTTTATCGATGAAAACCAGATCGAAAAAATCACCGGGGTCTACGAGCCTTTCTGGCTGTTCCAGGCGGACGCGGAGGGCGACTGCACCTTCAACTGCACCCGCGTCACCGCCCACCGCCAGGGCCAGTATGAGATCATCAACACCGCCCATTTCCTGGTGCGGCGCGGCGGCGGCATGAGCTTCAAGCAGGTGCCGGTGGACGCCTCCACCAAGATGGACGACACGCTGATGGAATCCATCGAGCCCTACGACAGCGACAAGTCCGACGGCTTCAACACGGCGTACCTCACCGGCTACCAGGCCCAGCGCCACGACGTGGAAGCCGCCGACTGCCAGCCCCGCGCCAACGAGCGCATCCGGCAGAGCGTGCTGTCCACCCTGCGGAACACGGTGATGGGCTATACCAGCGTCGTACCCGCAAACACCCAGGTGCAGCTCAACCACGGCCAGGTGCGGCAGGTGCTCATGCCCGTGTGGCTGCTCAACACCCGCTGGCAGGGCAAGACCTACACCTTCGCCATGAACGGCCAGACCGGCCAGTTCGTGGGCGACCTGCCCACCGATATGGGCAAGTTCTGGAAGTACCTGCTGGGCATCGGCATCGGGCTGGGCGCGGCAGCTTACGGCGTGGCTTACCTGCTATTCACGATGGGGGTGCTGTAAGATGAAAAAGATGCTTGCGGTTTTCCTGCTGCTTTTGCTGCTCGTTTCCCCCGCGCTGGCGGAAAACAGGCGCGTGGTGGACGAAGCCGACGTGCTGACCGCCGAAGAAGAGCTGAGATTAGAAGAGTATATTGCCGGCATCCGGGAGAATTACAAGTTTGATGTGCTCATCCTGACCATGGATTCCATCGGCGACCGCCAGGGCGATTACTACGCCGCCGACTACTATGACCATAACGGTTATGGCGAAGGAAAGAACCACGACGGCGTATGCTTCTTTTACGTCCGCGAAGGCGACCGGAACGAGAACACCGTGTTCTTCGTCAAGACCGGCTCGGGCGAACGGATTTTCGACCCCGACGCCGACGACGAAATTGCCAACCAGATCCGTCCCTACATGCGGCAAAAGAACTACGGCGGCGCGATTGCTCAATATGTGCTGGAAGTGGAAAAACGGTTGGAGTATCAAAAACCCAATAACCGGGCGAACAGGATGCTGCCCATCTTTTTAGGCAGCGGCCTGCTGATCGGCGCGATTGTGGCATTCTCCTACAAGAGCCAGATGAAGACCGTCCGGCGCAAGGCCGGGGCTTCCTCCTACATCCGCGACGGCTCCTTCCGCCTCTCCCGCCAGCAGGATATTTACCTCTACACCACCACCACCCGGCGGCGTATCCAGACCGATAACAACCGCGGCGGGGGCGGCGGCAGCCACGGCAGCTTCTCCGGCAGTTCCGGCACCCATCATACCAGCAGCAGCTATAAGATGTAAGTATTCAGTTAGGAGTGAGGAGTGAGGAGTTATATAGACGAGCAATGCAGATCTGGCTTCTCTTCGGAAGAATTAACACACTATCACTCCTCATTAAAATAACTCCTAACTTCTCACTGTTTCCAACTGCACGGCATACCGGGCGAACGGAGGAATACCATGAAGCTGGAAGAGAACAAAAAATACATCAAAATCGCCGTCACCGGCATTTCGATCGCCCTGGGTTCCTGTATCTGCCTGTTTGCGTTTTACCGATTTAACGAAGTGCAGGCGATGTTTCAAAAAATCATGGGCATCCTCCGGCCCTTCGTGTACGGCGCAGTGGTGGCTTTCCTGCTCACGCCCATGTGCCGGGAACTGGAAATCACGCTGGAAACCTGGATGGGCGCTGATAAGCAGAAACGGTGCAAATACCTCTCCATCCTGATTTCCATGGTGTTCGCCATCGCCGTGGTGAGCATCCTGGTGCTGATCGTGGTGCCCCAGGTGGTGCGCAGTTTAGTCGGTGTGGTGAACGCCCTGCCGGGGCAGCTTCGCGCTCTCAACACCCAGATCGACCAGCTGCTGGTGGATCAGCCCGACCTGCGGGAACAGTGGGAAGGCTTTTCCAAGCAGATGCTCAATGAAATCGAAATCTGGCGGAACAAGGACCTGCTGCCCCTGGCCCAGACGGTGCTGTCCGGCACGGCTACCTATGTGACCAGCCTGCTGGTGTTCATCAAAAACATCCTGCTGGGCCTGGTGATTTCCGTGTACCTGCTGGCGACGCGGGATCAGTTTTTCGCCCAGGCGAGGCTGCTGGTGCGCAGCATTTTCAACGACGTGTGGGCCGAACGCATCGCGGGAGAAATGCATTATGTCAGCCGGATGTTCAACGGCTTTTTCACCGGCAAGCTGCTGGACAGCCTGATCGTGGGCCTGCTGTGCTTCGCGGGCTGCATGATCATGGGCTTCTCCTCCCCCGTGCTGATCAGCGTGATCATCGGCGTCACCAATATCATTCCCTTCTTCGGCCCCTTCATCGGCGCCATTCCCTGCGCCCTGTTCCTGCTGCTGAGCAATCCCGTCCACTGCCTGATGTTCATCATCTTCATCCTGGTTTTGCAGCAGCTGGACGGCAACATCATCGGCCCCAAGGTGCTGGGCAACACCACCGGCCTCTCCGGTTTCTGGGTCACGTTCGCCATCCTGCTCTTCGGCGGTCTGTGGGGCCTGACGGGCATGATCGTGGGCGTACCGCTGTTCGCGGTGATCTACGACATCGTGCGGCGGCTGTGCTTCCGCAGCCTGAAAAAAAAGGGCCAGCACGACTTGATCCACAACTATCAGGAAACCTTTCATCCCAAGCCCCAGCCTAAGACGGCCCAGAAGAAGAAATAATCCTCCTTTCTTACACAAAACCCGCGCTGCAATGCACAGCGCGGGCTTTGTATTCCCTATTGCCTATTTACCCGGATAATCCGGGAAATCACGCATCAATCTGAACGCTCTCTTCCCCTGGGCGGCTGAACAGATACATCATTATTTCCCCTTGCAGTACTTCCCCACATACGCCTTCGCCAGCTCGTACTCCTCCGGCGGGAGGCGCAGCACCAGGGGCGCGATGTGCGGGGTGTGGTAAATGGCGATGATTGCCCGGGCGGGGCGGTACTGCACCGAAGCCACGTCCTTCCACAGCAGGTGCCTCTCCTGGCTGAGATGCACCACGGAGCCGTCCTGCTGAGGCACGTTCTTCTTCGGGTCGGCGCTTTGCAGCCGGGCCCAGCTTTTCCATCTCTGCGGGCCGTGCCAGGTGCGCAGGTGCGCGCCCTGGGCGTCCAGCTTGAACACGTTCACCTCCTGCCCCTGCGCGAGCAGGAACAGGAAGGTGACTGCCAGCCCCACAGGCACCAGCGCCAGAATCATCCGGGGCGTGGAGCCTCGGAACAGCACGCCCGCAGCCTCTCCCCCATTGACCGCCGCCTCCATGCCGAACACCGCCGCCATCAGCAGCAGCGCGGCGGACAGCAGCGCAATCAGCGCGGAGCGCCAGATGCGCCCGTCCAGCACGGGCTTGGAAGCGATGCTCCACTGATCCATCTGGGAGGACACGGCGGCGCGCTTGCCGCAGCCGGTGCAGATGTCGCCGGGGCTTTCTAAGTTGCAGCGTTTGCAGTAGCTGTAAATCATTCAATCAGGCTCTTTCCGGTCATTTCCTCGGGCACGTCGATGCCCATGCTGGTGAGCATGGTGGGCGCGATGTCGGCCAGGCGTCCGCCGGAACGCAGGGTCTTTCCCACCAGCGCTTCGTCGCAGGCGATGAAGGGCACGGGATTGGTGGAGTGGGCGGTGAAGGGTTCCTTCGTAACGGGGTCGATCATCTGGTCGGCGTTGCCGTGGTCGGCGGTGACGAAGGCCCGGCCGCCCTTCTTAATGATTTCACTCACCAGCATGCCCACGTCCTTGTCCACTTCGCGCACGGCTTCGATGGCGGCGGGGATAACGCCGGTGTGGCCAACCATGTCGCAGTTGGCGTAGTTCAGGATCATCACGTCGTACTTGCCGCTGTCGATCAGATCGAGGGCCTTACGGGTCACTTCGGGGGCGCTCATCTCGGGCTTCATGTCGAAGGTCGCCACCTTGGGGGAATCAATCAGGAAACGTTCTTCCCCGGGGTTGGGGGCTTCCACGCCGCCGTTGAAGAAGAAGGTCACGTGGGCGTACTTCTGGGTTTCGGCGATATGGGCCTGGGTCTTGCCCAGCTTGGACAGGTATTCGCCCAGGGTGTTCTCCAGGCTTTCCGGTGGATTGACCACCTTGAGGCCGGTGAAGGTTTCGTCGTACTGGGTCATGGAAACATACTGCACGGGGATGAAGCCCTTCTTGCGCTCGAAGCCCTTGAAGTCCGGCATGATGAAGGCGCGGGTCATTTGCCTTGCGCGGTCGGGGCGGAAGTTGAAGAAGATCATACTGTCGCCGGGTTCCACGGTGGTGAGGGGCTTGCCGTCCTTTTCGATCACGGTGGGGATCATGAATTCGTCAGTCTTGCCGTTATCGTAGCTGTGCTGGATGGCGTCCACGGGGTCGGTCTCCCGGATGCCCTCGCCCATCACGATGGCGTCGTAGCCCTTTTCCACGCGGTCCCAGATGTTGTCGCGGTCCATGCCCCAGAAGCGGCCCTGGATGGACGCCACCTGGCCCACGCCGATTTCCTTCATCTTGGCGACTAACTGGCGCATATAGTCAATGGCCGAGGTGGGCGGCACGTCGCGGCCGTCCAGGTAACAGTGGACAAAGACCTTGCTCAGGCCCCGGCGCTTCGCCATTTCCAGCAGGGCGTAGAGGTGGGTGATGTGGCTGTGCACGCCGCCGTCGGAGAGCAGGCCCATCATGTGCAGGGTGCCGCCGTTCTGCTTCACGGTGTCCATGGCCCAAGTGAGGGGCTCCTTCTCAAAGAACACGCCGTCCTGAATGTCCTTGGTGATGCGGGTCAGTTCCTGATACACGATGCGGCCCGCGCCCATGTTCAGATGGCCCACTTCGCTGTTGCCCATCTGGCCGTCCGGCAGGCCCACGTCCATGCCGCTGGCACCCAGCTGGGTGTGGGGATAGCGCGCCTTTAATTTATCCAGTTCAGGGGTGCCCGCCATATAAATCGCGTTGCCTTCGTGGCTGGGATTGATGCCGAAACCGTCCATGATGATCAGCGCCGTCATTTTCTTGTCCATAGCTCAAACTCCTTTGCGTTTCATTCCGTTGACAGCGCGCCGGGAAACCGGCCCGCCGTAAAACCATATCAGTACAGAATATATTATATCCAAAAAAGCCCCGTCCTTCAAGCCCTTTCCATAAAAAATGACGGCCGCGCGAATCCGGCAGCCGACACCTTTCGTTAGTGAGGAGTGATAATGAGTGTGGAGTTTTATATAGTGAATGCTCTATGTTTGCTGAGATGCCTGATATAAATTGAAATCATTCTATCACTCCACTCTCCACTCTTATTATACCTTCTCACTCTATTACTTAAAATTCCCACAAGTACAGCGCGCCGCTTTCCCCGCTCATGTCCAGGGCATAGCGGTTGGTTTCGCCGTCCTCGTCGGTAAAGGCAATGCCGTTGTTGGGAATATCGCCCCAGAAGGTGAGGGACACGCGCAGCGGTGCGCCGGGGGTCAGTTCCTCCTGGGTATAAACTGTTGTCGCGGCAAAGTCTATCTCATCGCTTTCTTCCGACATTTCCAGCTCAAGCACCTGAAAATCCTTCACGGGCCGCCGGGCGGTAAACACCACGCAGGTCAAATAATCCTCGTCGCCGATGAGGATGGAAGGAATATCCTCGTCTTCCTCGACCTCTTCCACGCGCACGGCGGGCAGGGGGCCGAAGGCAATCGTTTGCAGAATCCTGTCCAGGCGGTGGCCATAGCCCTCCCAGGCTTCCACCGGGCAGTTGATATAGGCCGCAGCCCATTCGTCCCCGGCCTGCGCCACGTAAAAGCCCTGCAGGATTTCTTCATTGAAGGCCGCGTACTCCACAAAGCCTTTCAGGACTCCGCCGCCTTCGCAGGGATACACGTCCTCGTTCGACTCATCCATGCCGTTCACTTCCAGAAACCGTTCCGCCGGAACGCCCACTGCTTTGGGCGTCATGAGCTCCAGATAAATGGGCAAATCGCTTTCTGTGGGACAGATCATCAGGCTTTGTCCGCTTTCCGACTGGCTGTCGTCCACGGTGAACATCTCCGCGTCGTACCAGAAAGAAAAGCCCCAGGGCGTTTCGTACAGCGTTTCCGTCACCGGTTCCGGCTCGCCTTCCAGATAGATCGTGCTTTCGCGGGTCTCCGCCAGCGCCCCGCCAACGGACAGCAGAAGAATCAGCAGCGCTATCATCAGTCGTTTCATACGGTAGCCTCCCTCACGGTTTATTCGTACGTCCATTTTACTCCATTCTTCGCCTTTTCGCAACCGCTTTGCTTGAATCTGGAAGCCATTTTACATCGGATGGATTTGCATTTGCGCTGTATTCATGCTATAATATCGGACGGATTGACCCGAAAGGGCCATAGATTTTTATTTGGAGGGACGCTCTTTGGAAGACCCGATAGGCCGATGGCTGATTGAAATTGGATTGATGCTGCTCTGCGCGCTGCTGGCCCTGTGCCAGGCGGCGCTGACCCACGCCAACGAAAGCAAGCTGCGCGCCGCCGCCCAGGAGGGCGACGGACGGGCGAAGAAGCTGCTGCCATATCTGGAAAAGCCCGAACCCGTGATTGCCCTGCGGGGCTTGCGCACGCTGTTTCTGCTGTTTTTCGGGGTGTGGGGCGTGCAGCTGTTTGAATATATGGGCCTGCCCTTCGCGGGCGCGGCGGCGGTGTTCTGCCTGATCGCCGCCCTGGTGATCGTGACCCTGTGCAAGCTGACGCCGAGCAAGATCGGCAAACACCGGGCGGATACCCTGGTGCTTGCCTTGCAGCCGGTGATTTCCTTCGTCACCCGGGCCATGACGCCCTTCACCCTGCTGGAGCAGTGGGCCGCCCGTGGCATCGTGCGTCTGTTCGGCATCGACCCCCACGCGAAGGACGAGGAAGTGACGGAAGAGGAAATCCGGGCCATGGTGGACATCGGCGAGGAGTCCGGCGTGATCGAGCGCAACGAGCGGGACATGATCAAGAACGTGTTCGAGTTCGGCGACCTCACCGCCGCCGACTGCATGACCCACCGCACCGACGTAACCTCCATCTGGATCGGCGACGACCAGGACACCATTCTGGACACCATCAAGGAAAGCGGCCTGTCCCGCTTCCCGGTGTACAACGACGATATTGACGACATCATCGGCGTGCTGTCCACCCGTGAATACCTGCTCAACATGAGCGAGGCCAGGCCCAAGTCCCTGAAATCCCTGCTGCGGGACGCCTATTTCGTGCCGGAGACCGTGCCCGCCGAGGTGCTGCTGCGGAACATGCAGCACGTCAAGACCCACATCGCCATCGTGGTGGACGAGTACGGCGGCATGAGCGGCATCGTGACCATGGAAGACCTGCTGGAAGAAATCGTGGGCAAGATCTACGACGAGTTTGACCCCGCCGCCGAAACG
This sequence comes from uncultured Eubacteriales bacterium, assembly GCA_902795275.1. Lineage (GTDB taxonomy): Bacteria > Bacillota > Clostridia > Christensenellales > Aristaeellaceae > RUG563. The sequence continues at coordinate 74,772 of CADBKQ010000008.1, forward strand.
GAGATTCAGCCCCTGGGCGACGACACCTGGCGCGTCAGCGGCTCTGCCGATCTGGAGGCCGTGGCCGAAGCCCTGGACGTGACACTGCCCCAGGACGAGGATTACGACACCCTGGGCGGCCTGATCTTCAGCCGCTTCCGCTCCATTCCCGAGGACGGCTCTACGCCCAGCCTCACCCTTTATGCCACCGAGGACGGCGAAGCGCCCGAGGAGGGCGAGGCGGACACCCTCGAAATTCAGGTGGAAACCATCGAGGACCGGCGCATCGAATGGGCCAAGGTGCATGTGATCCGGGCGGAACAGGAAAGCAGGCATCCCGAAAAGAAGATTGACGCAAGCGAAAAGCCATAGCGGACTTGCCCGCTATGGCCTTTTTGTTTATTTCGGCATCCTCGCAAAGATTCGTTTGGCCGCCAGCCTCGCCCGCGTCAGGGGAGAAGCGGCGTTTCGCAAAGCCCGGTAAATGCCCGTATAATCCCGGCCGTTGGGCCGATGCCTGCCGTAGAGCTGGGAAGCGTAAGCGTCCACCAGCGGCAGGACGGAGGGCAGCTTTTCTTTTTTAAGCACGCTGTCCGCCCGGTAAGCGAAGGCGTGCAGGGTTTCATTCTTCGTTCGCCGCAGGCCGCGCAGCGCCAGCAGCGGAAGCACGGCGTGAAGCAGAATCATCACCGCTTTCTCCGGGTGTTTTCCCGCCTGGCGAAGGGGCTCTGTCCGGTACACGCGCAGGGCGATCAGCCCGATCGCGGCCAGGATCAGCAGCAGAATCCACCAGGGGAAGCTGTTGTTCTGTCCGCTGTTCTGCGCCGGCGGGTTCGCCTCCCGGGGCGGCGGGCTATCAGGAACCGGCGTGGGCGTCGGCGTCGGCGCGCCGTCTTCATCCTGCGGCATGTCCGTCGGTTCGGGTGAAGGCTCGGGGGTGGGCGTGGCCGCGGGAGCTACTGTGGGCAGCTCCGTGGGTTCGGGCGTGGGCGTCGGCGCGGGGTTCGTGCCGTTCCCGCCATCGCTCCGGTCGTCCTCCGGCTGCTCCCCGTCTCCGTAATCGGTGCGCGGCGTTGGGTCGAAGGCCAGCCAGCCAAAGCCGTTCAGGTACACTTCCGTCCAGGCGTGGGCGTGCTGGCCCGTCACCACGGTCACACCGCTGTCGTTCGGCAGCGCCACGTAGCCCGTCACATACCGGGCGGGCAGGCCCGCGATGCGGCAGAGCATGGTCATGGCGGAGGCGAAATAGGTGCAGTATCCCTGCTTCTCCCCGATCAGGAACCAGGCGATGAAGTCGACGCCGTCCGGCGGTTCCTGAACATCCAGATTGTATCGGTAATTCCGCCGAAGATAATTCTGCAGGGCCATCGCTTTTTCATAGGGCGTTTCCAGGCCGTCGGTGGCGCGGCGGGCAATATCATAAATTTCCTTTTGAATGTGATCGGGAATTTGCAGGTAATGCTTCGCCGCCTCCTGATAGTACGGGTCATCCGCGGCGGCGTTTTCGTTCACCAGCGCGGAAACGCCGTTTTTCCCGGCTTCATAGGGCAGGTAGGTCAGGGTGTAGCTGTCCCCCGCCTCCACCTCCCGGGTCAGGAAATACTCCCCGGCGGTGTTGTAGTACAGCACCATCCGCTCCCCTTCCAATTGCAGGCTGCGGGCGCGTCCGGGGACGAACAGCGTGGTGGTGCCCCGATTCAGCATCCGCACGCGCATGGAAAGCAGCGGCGTTTCGCCGTTACCGGCCAGCGGGCGGTTCAGGTCGAACAGTTCTTCCCGCAGGGCGGCAAACCGGGGAGACACGGCGAGATAGCGCCGGGTGGAAAGGGTGTCATACCAGTTGAGGCCGGTATATTGGTCATAGGTCTTGCCCCGCAGGAGCACTTTGCGGTCGGTATTCACTTCCATCACGGTATGGTCTTCCGGGGTGGCCGGGCCGCCCAGCCGTTCATCCAGCGGCTGGAAGCCCTCAGACACCAGGGTGAAGGCCGAGCGATACTCGTTGAACATCAGATAGTCTTCCACAAACTGCCGGATGCTCTGGGCTGCTTCCTGAAAGGGCGATACAGCGCGGGGCTGGGCGGGCAGCAGCAGGAAAGCCAGCGCCGCCAGGCCCGCGGCAACCGGCAGGGCGGACAGGCGCTTGGCGTTCTCCCGCGCCATCATCAGCACAATGCCCGCCGCCGCTGGCACAGCACACAGCAGCAGCGCTTCCTGCGCGCCGAAGGCAAAGGAAATGCCTACCATGCTGACCACCGTGAACACGGCCAGGCCCAGCGTGTGATCCCAGTACAGGGCCGTACCAAGCAGGGAAAACAGCAGGCACAGCGTCCAGCGGGCAGCCGCGGCGTAAGGCGTCAGCGCGTCGGTAACGCCCTGGAAGGTCAGGAACGCCGCCTTCGCCATCTGAACCAGTTCAAACCCCGGCCCGCCTCCGAGCGCGCCCCACAGGGCGAGAACGGCGGCAGCGCCGGCGACGATCCATTTTTTGCTTTGAAACCGGATCTGGAACAGGACGTAAAAAACAAGGGTCAATCCGGCGCACAGCGGAAACGCGGGCCACAGCGCCTGCCGCGGCGCGAAGGCCCGAAGCAGGGTCAGGCTCATGCCCAGGCTCAGCAGCAGGGAGGCCAGATAGCCCATCAGCGCCTCTTTCCAGTTTTTTTCAGGCAGGCGTGACATAGCATACCTCCACCAAATGATGCTGCAAGCGGGCCACGCAGGGCTGGTATTCCGGCGCTTCGGGGGCATAAGTGACCAGATACAGCCGGACGCTGGGGCCCATGCGGCGGATGTGAATCACGCCCTCCACCACCTGGGCGTCCAGCCGGGTGGTGATGATCACCGCCGCACCGGTGCGCCGCATACGGCGAAGCTCCAGGTTCAGCACCCGGGCAAAATCCTCGCCGCCGCCAAAGGGCTGGGCGGCCAGCATTTCCTGCAAAAGTGCCAGGCCCTCCGCATGGTCGGAAGAAAACTCGTTGGCCCGCTTTCCGTACATGGGCAGGCGCACGGGGCTGCCGTCCTCCATCTGCATCCGGGCCACGGCCACCGCCGTTTCGCACAGGGCGTCGCGCAGGTTTTCCCGGCCCTCGTTCACGTTCTCCCCGCCCACGGGATCATCGCAGTCCAGCAGGATCAGCGTGTCCGGCGGGGCGGGCGTCTCAAACCGGCGCACCAGCAGTTCCCGCTTCCGGGAGGATAATTTCCAGTGGATGCGCTTCATGGCGTCGCCCTGCTGATAGGCGCGCACGTCCTCCGGGGCGTTATAGTCCTCCTGGGTGCGGGCCAGGGCGGCGCTGCCGTCATCGCCCAGGTTCATCCCGGGCTTCTCAATATCAAAGGGCCGCGGCAGCACGGTCAGAAAAGAGGCATTGCTTTTCAGCGGCACGCGGAAGCGGAACAGGCCGAAGATGTCCGACACGGACAGAGCTTTCAGGCCCGCCCAATAAATCCCCACATGCCGCGCGTCCAGCGGCAGCCTGCGCTCCTGCGTGCGGATCCGGCGGCCAGAGAAAACGCATTCCTGCTCCTGCCCGTTGTATACAAACACGCCCCGCATCACGCTGACCGGCAGCGGACACCGATGCCTCGCGTAAACGGCAAGGGACGCCCTCTCCCCGCGCGACACGGTGGCGCTGGTGAGCTGCTGGCCGCACTGGGCCGTCAGCCGCGCCCAGAGGCAGGTAATCAGCGCGTAAGCAAAAATCAGCGCCAGCAGCAACGCGATATACAGATACAGCGCGTTTCCCAGCGACAGAGCGCTCACGGCGGCAGTGGCCAGAACCGCCAGCGCCGCCCATCCCCGGCCCGTCATGCGCGTCCCGCGGGCACCGGCACAGATTCAATCAGCTGCTGGAGCAGTTGGGGAACCGATACCCCTTTCATCCGGGCCTCCGGGGTGAGAATCAGCCGGTGGGATAAAACCGGCAGCACCATATGGCGGATGTCGTCGGGCAGCACATAGTCCCGCCCGGACAGCAGCGCGCAGGCCTGGGCCGCCCGCAGCAGCGCGATGGAGCCCCGGGGCGACGCGCCCAATTGCAGCGCGGGATGGCTGCGGGTCATGGCGACGATGTTGGCCACATAGCTCCTGGCTTCCTTGCTGGCATACACGCTGCCAAGCTGCTCCTGCATGGCGATGATTTCCTCCGCGCCGCACACGGGCGACAGGGTTTGCAGGGGCGTCGTCTGACCGGAATAGCGCTCCAGCATGTCCATTTCTTCCTCGACGGAAGGATAGCCCACGGTGATGCGCAGAAAGAACCGGTCCATCTGGGCTTCCGGCAGCGGATAGGTGCCCACGAAATCCACCGGGTTCTGGGTGGCCATCACCATAAAGGGCCGGGGCAGGGTATGGGTCACGCCGTCCACCGTCACCTGTCCCTCCTCCATGACCTCCAATAACGAGGACTGGGTCTTGGGCGATGTGCGGTTGATTTCATCCGCCAGCACGATCTGGCTCATGACGGCCCCGGGCTTGAATTCCATTTCCCCGGTCTGGATATTGACCATGGTAAAGCCCGTCACGTCGGAGGGCGTCACGTCAGGGGTAAACTGGATGCGCTTGAAGCTGCACTGGAGGGATTTGGCCAGTGCTGCCGCCATGGTGGTTTTTCCCACGCCGGGCACATCCTCGATCAGCACGTGGCCCCGGCAGATAAGGGCAATCAGCATCAGCTCGATGGCTTCGTCTTTGCCCACGATCACCCGGCGGATGTTCTGCTGCAAAGCGTACACCAGCGGCCTTGTCTGGGCGGGAACGGAAGTGGACTGCATCGCAATACGTCTCCCTTCAAAGGATAAAAACGGAAAAATCAATCATCTTGTATGCTTCGGGACGCATGTCCCAACCCGTAGTATATCAAAAACCTACGCGGATTGCAACCAAAGATGAAACAATCGCGTAATGATTCTGAAATAATTTACAATTCAACCGACCGGCGAGCCCACATGAAAACAAATGATGCCGCCCCGAGCAGGAAGGATTTTGCTTCTTTCCGAAGAATTACTTACTGCGTCCCATCGGATAACAGCCGAAACGGACACACACGCTTGGATGCGGGAGGAAAGCAATGAAAATCGTTGTCATTGACGGACAGGGCGGCAGGCTGGGCCGCAAGCTGGCAGAGGGCATCCGCAAGGTCTGCCCCCAGGCAACCCTATTAGCCATCGGCACCAACAGCATCGCCACTGAAAACATGATGAATTCCGGCTGCGCGGACCATCTGGCCACCGGCGAAAACGCGGTGATCGTGGCCTGCCGCACAGCGGATATTATTGTCGGGCCTTTCGGCATCGCCACCGCCGACGCCATGATGGGCGAAATCTCTCCCGCCATGGCAAATGCCGTGGCTTCCAGCGCGGCTTATCGGGTGCTGATTCCCATGAACCTGTGCAACACCTATGTGGCGGGCGTGGCAAAGGGCTCCGCCGCCATCCTGGATGACGCGCTGGAACACATTCGCGCCCTGGTCAGCGGTGAACAGAAGGACAAGAAAAATGATAAATAGACAAAAGGCAAACTCCCTGCGAATCCGCAAGCTGACCTATGCCGCCCTGTTCCTGGCGATTGCCATGGCGCTGCCATTCGTCACGGGCCAAATCCCCGAAATCGGGAAGGCCCTCTCCCCCATGCACATCCCGGCCCTGCTGTGTGGCTTTCTATGCGGCTGGCCCTGGGGCATGGCGGTCGGTTTTCTTGCGCCGCTTTTGCGGGGCGTGGTGTTCGGGATGCCCGTGCTGTTTCCCACTGCCGTCACTATGGCGTTTGAGCTGGCGTTCTACGGCGGCACGGCGGGCTTCCTGTATCGTATGCTGCCCCGGAAGCTCTGGGCGGTTTATGTTACCCTGATCCTCTCCATGATTGCGGGCCGCCTGGTATGGGGCGGCGTGCAAGCCCTTTTGGCCGGGCTGACGGGCAATGCGTTCACGCTGTCCCTGTTCCTGGCCGGTGCGGTGACAAACGCCATTCCTGGCATCATCCTGCAATTGATCCTGATTCCCATCCTGGTAACGGCGATGGAGCGGACGGGGCTGTCGCTGAATCAATCGCTCAAGGAGGACAGGCCATGACACAGCCTTTGCGCATACGGGAAAAGCTGGCGGAGTTGGCGCTGCGTGGAGAGACGCAGCCAGAGGAGGTCATGGAGGCACTCTTTGGCCTGAAACCGTCGCCGGGCCAACGCATCCTGATCACGCTGGACGGCCCCTGCGCCTCGGGCAAGACCACCGCCGCGGAAGCCCTCGCCAAGGCGCTCGGCGCTTTTGTTCTCCATACGGATGATTTTGTTGTGCCTCACGCGCAAAAGACGCCTGCGCGCCTGGCGGTTCCGGGCGGAAACTGCGATTGGGAACGGCTCAGCCAGGTCATCTCCCAGTGGAAAGCGGGGCTTTCCCCCGCTTATCAGCGCTACGACTGCCGTCATGACTGTTTTCTGCCCCCGGAAAACCTCGCCTCAGACCGGATCCTGATTCTGGAAGGCAGCTACTGCAACCTGCCGGGCCTGCGCAAATACGCCGACCTGCGCCTGTTCATGGATACGCCGGAGCCCGAACGCCTGGAGCGATTGCGGCGTCGCGAGCCGCCCGGCTCCCTCCGGATGTTTTTCAGCAAATGGATTCCCCTGGAGAACGTTTATTTTGCCGCCTATGGCCTGCCGGATGAACAATGCGTCGTGATTCGCTGATGAACGCGGGTGCCGCGGGTGCCCCTTGCTTCGCGCCGCGATAATGCACTTGACAATTCCCTGTTGATTCGATATACTATTTTACGTTTTCAAGGATTCTTGAACGCCAAATTCCGGGAGACCGATTTGGGGAAATACACCTGGAGGTGTATCGAAGTGGTCATAACGGCCCTGACTCGAAAACGAATGCCCTTTTTGGAAGCTCACCTCTGAAAAACCTTGATTTTACGGGGTTTTTCGGCTATCATTGAAAAGTAAATATCCCTTAGTTCTCTCCATCAGTTCTCTCCTTTTTCCGAGATGTTTTTGAGGGCTGATGTGAAGATAAATACACGGAGAGATGTCCGAGTGGTCGAAGGTGCGACTCTCGAAAAGTCGTGTTCCTAACGGAACCGTGGGTTCGAATCCCACTCTCTCCGCCATTCGTCACACATCCGAACTTTCGGGTGGTGATCTACACCATAGCGGTGTAAGGAAAAGCCCCCGGCGTTGTCGCCGGGGGTTGTTCTTATTGATCGTCATTGGAATAGTTTTTTCCTCCCGATGCGTCAGGCGGCTTGTGTTCCTCCCCGCCGTTGCCCTGCTGTCTCATGATTTCCAGCGCCCGCAGCAGCACCTTGGGGATGGGTACGCCCATGGCAGCGGCATTCTCGAGGACAGACAAGCCCTCCGACGCTACGAACCAGAAGCAGGTCGCCCCGGTGACAGCGGCGATTTCCATGCCGGTGCCCTGGGTGACGGCGTGGTCGATCAGCGCGGCCAGGCCCACGACGCAGAGAATGAGCACCTTTTTCATCAGACCCTTGAAGGCCGCGCCGGATGACAGGCCGCCGTTCTCGGTTTTGGGCGACACGCCCATCAAGCCGCAGATCAGGCCGGTCACATAGTCCAGCGTCATGACCGCCACCAGAATCCACACGATGGGCGGCATGGCGATGAAGTACCCGGCAATGGCCCCGCCGACGACGGCAAGCACTTCCACGATTTTTTTCATGTTGATTCCTCCAATGCGTTGGTGATGATGTTCAGCGCGTCGGCCAGCGCGGCCTGCATCTCCAGCAGTTTCAGGCGGGGAACGGGGACGCAGTCGGCAGAGGGAGGTTCTTCGCTTGCTTCATCCACAGAGGGAGGTCCCTCGACTTCGCTGCGCTCCGCTCGGGATGACAGGGGGGAGGCAACCCCCAGCGCTTCCCAGGTTTTCGGGCCTACAATGCCATCCGCTTTCAGACCATGGGCTGTCTGAAACGCTTTCACAGCCTGCACTGTCTTGTCCCCAAATACGCCGTCCACGTCCAAAGAAAATCCATACTTCGCGTTGAACAGGGCCTGCAGCTCTTCCACGTTATCCCCCCTCGCTCCCTTACGGAGCGTCGGGATATTCTTTTCTTCGCTCACGATCACGCCCGCCTTTCTCAGTTCATCGTTGGTGTACAGCCCGGCGGGGATGCCCCATCGCTCCCATTTGGGATTGCCCGGGAGGGCTTCTTCCACGACTTGGCCTTTGCGTCCTCCGCAATGCCGGACACTGCCGTTCCCCAGGTACATGCCGGTGTGTCCCGGCCTGAACACGTTGCATACCAAGCCATGGGGCAGGGTGTCGATATTGCCCTTCGCCGCCCAGTTGGATGCCGTTTCCCATTGGGTGGTGACGGTTTCGCCAAAAAGCGGCACGCCCACTTGCTCCAGCAGCCAGCGGGTGAAGCCCCGGCAATCGAAGCAGAGGACGCCCGCCCATTTGCACCCGGCGCACGTGGCTTGTTTCCCGCTCAGCACCGGGCAATTATCCACGATTGCCTTTGCGTACTTTTCGTTGCTGTGCCTTGCGCGGTTCCTGCGCCATTCAGGCGTGCAATCCTCGCCCGCGGCGGCGAATACGTAAGGCCAGCCGATGCAGCAGCCGGACAATTCCCGGACGATTCCGGCCCTGCTTCTGCCCTCCGCTTTGAGGCGCGTTGCCAGCGTCTTCGCGTCCTTCGCACTGTACGTCTTTCATCACCCTTTCCCAGCAGGACGGGCAGTATTGGCGTCCTTCGGGTATGACTGCCCAGCAAATTACGCAGTGATTTTCGTTTCCCATCACTCGGTCACCAGCTCTTCCATGCCGCTGTCGATCAGGATTTCCCTGACCTTGTCTTTCAGCAGCCGCGGCACCTGAGCAAAGGTTTTCTTGCCCAGCATGATCTGCTGCGCCCACAGCATTGCCATCATCTCTTCACCCTCCTTTCCAAACAGCATCCGATTCAGGAAACCAATG